>JAUQQO010000046.1 GCA_030549795.1 Pseudomonadota bacterium
GAAGATGTTCTCGGTGAGTTTGGCAGCTTCTGCGACCTCGCAGGACTCAACGGGTACGACCTTCTCGACGAAGCGGCTGTAGAGTTGGACTGCAAGGTCTCGCGCCTGATCGCCGTCGCCGCCGACAAGCTTGGGGATGCGGGCAGTCGTATAGTCCGGGTTGCCGGGATCCTCGCGCTCGGGACTGTAGGCGAGGAAGAAATCGACGCCCGAGCGTAGACCCGTTGTTTCGAGGATCGGCTTGACCACTTCGCGCGTCGTCCCGGGCCAAGTAGTCGATTCGAGAATAACGAGCTGGCCCGCGCGCAAGCTTTTGGCGATCTGGCGCGCGGTCGCTTCGACATAAGATAGATCTGGCTCGCGGTGGCGCCCGAGCGGGGTGGGTACGCAGATGGCGATCGCATCCGGCTCGCCAAGGCGCGTGAAATCGGCTGTGGCCATGAAGCGACCACTCGATACTGCTGCGCGCACCGCTTCGTTGCCGATGTGAGCGAGCGGGCTTAGGCCGGCATTGAGCCCTTCAACTTTGGGCCCGTCGATGTCGAAGCCGAGGACGTCGAGCCCGGATCGCGCTGCTGCGAGCGCGAGCGGCAAACCGACGTAGCCGAGCCCGATCACACCAACGCGGACCCGACCGCCGGCGATCCGTTCCGCCAAAGCGTCAGCGATGGTCGGCATAGAACTTTCCTGAGCGAGTGAAGGTTTCGGGTCAAGATCGGGTTCTGGTTAAAACCTCATCATGGCGACCGACAATGCACAAAATCTAGCCCTTTGGTCGCACCTCGCGCTCCGCAACAGCGCGACGTCGCGGCTGGCACGCCCGTTGCAAGACTCGCCGCGGTCGCTGCGCTGCAACATCGCAAAGGAGGCATCGAGACATGAGCCACTTCCCGCTCTCTCGCCGCTGGCTCCTGGGCGGGGTCGCGGCCCTCGCGCTTGCGAGCCACGCCGCCCTCGCCGCCGATACCATCAAGGTCGGTATCCTGCACTCGCTTTCGGGAACGATGGCAATCAGCGAGACGACCCTTAAAGACGTCATGCTGATGCTGATCGAGGAGCAGAACAAGAAAGGTGGGCTTCTTGGAAAGAAGCTCGAACCCGTGGTCGTCGACCCGGCATCCAACTGGCCGCTTTTCGCCGAAAAGGCGCGTGAGCTGCTCACCAAGCACAAGGTCGCTGTCGTGTTCGGCTGTTGGACTTCTGTGAGCCGCAAGTCTGTCTTACCGGTATTTGAGGAACTGAATGGTATCCTCTTTTACCCCGTCCAGTACGAGGGCGAAGAATCCAGCCGCAACGTCTTTTATACTGGGGCGGCACCAAACCAGCAGGCTATTCCGGCGGTCGAATATCTGATGCAACAGGAAAAGGTCGAACGCTGGGCCCTGATCGGTACCGACTACGTCTACCCGCGCACGACCAACAAGATCCTTGAGGCTTATCTTAAGTCCAAGGGCGTCAAGTCTGAAGACATCATGATTAATTACACGCCTTTCGGGCACAGCGACTGGCAAACCATCGTTGCTGAGATCAAGAAATTCGGTTCGGCTGGCAAGAAAACGGCGGTCATCTCGACAATCAACGGTGATGCTAACGTTCCCTTCTACAAGGAGCTCGCAAATCAGGGCATCAAGGCGACCGACATTCCTGTCATCGCGTTCTCGGTCGGTGAGGAGGAGCTCGCAGGTCTCGACACCGGGCCGCTCGTCGGTCACCTTGCGGCGTGGAACTACTTTATGAGCGTCGACACACCCGAGAACAAGGAATTCATCCAAAAGTGGCACGCCTTCATCAAGGACCCCAAGCGCGTCACCAACGACCCCATGGAGGCCCACTACATCGGGTTTAACATGTGGGTAAAGGCGGTCGAGAAGGCGGGGACGACCGATCCCGATGCCGTGATCGACGCCATGATCGGCGTCGCGGTACCCAACCTCTCGGGTGGCTATTCGGCAATGATGCCCAACCATCACATCACCAAGCCGGTCCTCATCGGTGAAATCCAGGCCGATGGTCAATTCAACATCGTCTGGCAGAGCCCAGGTCTCATCGTTGGAGATGAGTGGTCCGACTATCTGGAGGGCTCGAAAGATCTCATAGCTGATTGGCGCGCTCCGATGCGCTGCGGCAACTTCAACGTCAAAACCGGAAAATGCGGCGGTAACTGACCACTGAAAAGGGTTCCTCGCGCCGGCGGCGGCCTCGCTCCCCGGGTTCGCCGCCGGCCGAGGTCTCTCGCGAAGCCATCTTCGGTGCGGGGCAACCTCAAGCTCGGGCTCGCTCGCATGCGCTTGCTTTTGTTCTTGCTCGCGCTTTTCGCGACGCTCCTTCCAAGGTCGGCCACCGCTGATGCGACCGCGGCACGCGAGGCGCTCGCGATCCTAGCGGGCGGCAATCTCGATGCGATGGAGCCGGCGATTGGCACGATTGCCCGCAGCGGCGTGCCCTGGGCCGAGCCGGTGCTGGGTGCCCTGCTCGAGGGTCGCCTGCTCGTCCGCCCCTCGGACCGCGCCGTCTTTTTGCGCACTCCCGATGGCGTTCTTCTCGAGGCCGAAAGCGGCGCGCCGACTTCGGTCGATGCCAAGTCGCTGCGGCCGATCCGGATCAACAACCGTCTTCGCCGCACCCTCGAGGGAGCTTTGGGGGCTCTTACGCTCGGCCATGGTGACCCAGCCGTACGCCTTACCGCGGCGGAAAAACTCTTCGCGCGGCCTGATCCGAGTGCGCTCGATTCGCTCGAGGCGGCGCTCGTTCGCGAGACCGAGCCGCGGGTGCGCGAGGCCTTCGCCCGCGCCCGAGCAGCGATCCTCCTCGAACACGGCCCACCTCCGGCGCGCGCTGAAGCGGCGCTTGCTCTCGCCGCCAGCCCCTCTCCGGCGGTGCTCGGCAAGCTTCAGGCGGCACGTCGGGCACTGCCGGCGGATGCCGCCCCCGAAATCGTAGCCGCGCTCGAGGAGGCCATCGCCAAGGTCGAGCGCCGGCTGCGGCTCCTCGAGCTCGCCCAGACCCTATTCCAGGGAATGAGCCTCGGTTCGGTTCTCCTCTTGGCCGCGATTGGCCTGGCCGTGACCTTCGGGGTCATGGGGGTGATCAACATGGCGCACGGCGAAATGGTCATGCTCGGCGCCTATGCGACCTGGGCCGTGCAACAGGCTATGCGCGCTCTTCTTCCCGGAGCGCTCGACTGGTCGCTGATTTTCGCTGTGCCAGCCGCGTTCATCCTTGCCGCGGCAGCGGGCTGGGCGATCGAGCGCGGCGTGATCAGCCGGCTCTATGGCCGTCCGCTCGAGACGCTCCTTGCCACGTTCGGCATCTCGCTCGTCCTGCAGCAGGCCGTGCGCCTGGGTATTGGAGCGACCAACCGCGAGGTCGTGACACCGTCTTGGATGAGCGGTCTTTGGGAACCTGTTCCGGGCTTGGCGCTCACCACCAACCGCATCGTCATTGTCCTTTTCGCGATCGCCGTCTTCTTGCTCCTCGTAGCGCTCGTGCGGGGTACCCGCCTCGGCCTCGAGATCCGCGCCGTCACCCAGAACCGACGGATGGCCGAAACCATGGGCATTCGCACGCCGCGGGTGGACGCCCTGACCTTCGCGCTCGGCTCCGGTATCGCCGGCATCGGCGGTGTGGCGCTCGCGCAGATCGACAATGTGAGCCCGAACCTCGGCCAAGCCTACATCGTCGACAGCTTCATCGTCGTCGTCTTCGGCGGGGTCGGCAATCTTTGGGGAACTTTTTTGGGCGCGATGACGCTCGGTCTCGTCAACAAGCTGCTCGAGCCTGTTGCCGGTGCTGTACTCGGTAAGATTATCGTTCTGTTGGCTCTTATCCTCTTCATCCAGCGCCGACCTCAGGGGCTCTTTGCCCTGCGCGGCCGAGCTGCGGAGGCGTGAGATGACTGCAGCCCCCCGCTCGCCGCTTCGCCCAGCGCTTATGCTCTCGCTCGTCGGCTGCGCGATCCTGCTCGTGCCGATCCTCAATCGGCTGGTCCCGGAGGGTTCTGCCTTACACCTCGAGGACCGGTTCGTACCGCTCTTCGGGAAATATCTGGCCTACGCGGTCCTGGCCGTCTCGCTCGATCTCATCTGGGGTCGCGCCGGTATCCTCTCGCTCGGCCACGGCGCCTTTTTCGCCCTCGGCGGCTACGCCATGGGTATGTATCTCATGCGCCAGATCGGCCCGCGCGGGGTCTACGCCCACCCGGTCCTTCCGGACTTCATGGTTTTCCTCAACTGGCAGGAACTTCCCTGGTACTGGTACGGTTTCGACCGCTTCTGGTTCGCGATGATCATGGTCGTGCTCGTTCCGGGCACCCTCGCATTTCTATTCGGCTGGTTCGCTTTCCGCTCGCGGGTGAGCGGGGTCTATTTTTCGATCATCACCCAGGCGCTCACTTTCGCTCTCATGCTCGCCTTCTTCAGAAACGAGATGGGTTTCGGCGGGAACAACGGACTTACCGACTTTAAAGACATTTTGGGCTTCCCCATCACGGCCCCCGACACTCGCCTCGCGCTCTATCTCGCAACCGGCCTCTTGCTTCTGCTCGCGCTCGTCGTCGCCATCCATTTGCGCCGCTCACCGCTTGGCCGGCTCTTGGTCGCGATACGAGACGGGGAGGCTCGCGCGCGCTTCCTCGGTCACGACACGCTTAAGGCGAAGCTCTTCGTATGGACGCTTTCAGCCGTCTTGGCTGGTTTAGCGGGGGCGCTCTATGTGCCCCAGGTCGGCATCATCAATCCGTCTGAGTTCAGCCCCGCGGCTTCGATTGAGATCGCGATCTGGGTCGCAGTCGGTGGCCGCGACACCATTCTCGGCCCTGTTGTCGGTTCACTCCTCGTCAACGGCATGAAAACCTGGCTCACCGGGGCCGCTCCCGAGCTGTGGCTGTTCGTCTTGGGAGGCCTCTTCGTCCTCGTCACGCTCGTCTTACCCGATGGCCTGGTCGGCATCGGCCGGGCGCTCGCACGACGCTTCAAAACCGGCTCGTCCGCAGCTCCGATTGAGGCGGGCCCCGGACCGATGGAGGCCGCTCGTGGCTGAAGCTGCGCGTACGGTTTCAGGCGGCACGATCCTCGAGCCGCACATCCTCCTCTATCTCGATGGGGTCACCGTCAGCTTCGACGGATTTAAGGCGTTGAACTCGCTTTCCCTCGTTCTGGAAGAGGGGGAGCTGCGCACGATCATCGGGCCCAATGGGGCCGGTAAGACGACGATGATGGACGTCATCACCGGCAAGACCCGACCGGATGCCGGAACCGTGCTCTTCAAGGGCGGGATCGACCTCTTAAGACTCGATGAGACCGCCATTGCGCGACTTGGGATCGGCCGCAAGTTCCAAAGACCGACCGTGTTCGACCGGCTTACGGTGGCGGAAAACTTGGAGCTTGCGATGCAGGGCGGCTGGAGCCTCACGCGGCTCATAGCCGGCCGCCTCGATGTCGAGGGCCGCGAACAGGTCGAACGGACGCTTGAGATCGTGGGCCTTAGTGCGCTTCGCCACGAACTGGCTGGACGCCTATCGCACGGGCAGCGCCAGTGGCTCGAGATCGGGATGCTGCTTGTTCAAAATCCGCGCCTCATCCTTCTCGACGAACCGGTAGCCGGGATGAGTGATGCGGAAACCGCCAAGACGGCTGAGTTGATCCTGCGGCTCAAAGGTGCGCACACGATCGTCGTGGTCGAGCACGACATGCATTTCGTGCGCGAGCTCGGCGCCAAGGTCACCGTCTTGCACGAGGGCCGCGTACTCGCCGAAGGACCGGTCGAAGCGGTCCAGTCCGACCCAGCCGTGATCGAGGTCTATTTGGGGCGCTCGTAAATTATGCTCGAGGTCGAGGATCTCCATCTCCACTACGGTGCCTCGCACACGCTCAGGGGCATATCGCTCTCGCTCAAGCGCGGCACGATTACCTGCCTTCTCGGCCGCAACGGCGTCGGCAAGACGACGCTCTTAAAGGCAATCCTTGGCCACGAGCGGGTCAGCGCTGGGACAATTCGCCTCGACGGTGTTCCCCTCGATGGTCTGCCGGCGTGGAAGCGGGCACGCCTCGGTCTCGCCGCGGTACCGCAGGGGCGCGAGATCTTTCCGCGCCTGACAGTCGAGGAAAACCTCTTGACCGGTCACGCGGCGCTTCGGGGGCGTAGCGAGGAGCCATTGCCGCTTGAGGAGATCTACGCCCGCTTCCCGGTTCTGCGCCAGATGGCGCGGCGACGGGGCGGCGATCTCTCGGGTGGTCAACAACAGCAGCTCGCGATCGGGCGCGCACTTGTCACACGCCCCAAAGTTCTGCTCCTCGATGAGCCGACGGAGGGCATCCAACCCAATATCGTCACCGAGATCGGCAGGGTGATCAAAGACCTTGCGCGCAGCGAAACGATGGCGATCCTCTTGGTCGAACAATATTTAGACTTCGCGCTTTCTCTCGCCGATCGGATCTTGATTATGGATCGCGGGCGAATCGTGCTTGAGGGCGATCGGGCGACGCTGGACCTCGACGCCGCCCGCCGGCATCTGACGGTGTGAGATCCTATGACCGTCCGCAAAAACGCAAGCGTGTTCAAAAAGCGGCGTCGCCCTGTGGCGAGCAAGCGCGCGTTTTCGCTTTCGCTTCCCGTCGCGAACCGGGGCCAGGAATCACCGGTAGGTCAAAACGGCGGATCGCTCGCCCGCAGCTCGGGCTAAGCTCCCGGCCCCTTAACTCCGCTTTCGGCTCGCGAGTCCTAAGCGCTCGCCTTGGCGATCCGCTCGGCCATGGCCACGATCGCTTTTGCCTGACGGATCGAGGCGATGTCGATCAACCGTCCATCCAGTTGCACGGCTCCGCGGCCGGCGCGCTCGGCTTCTTCCATAGCCGCGAGGATCCGCCGCGCCCGCTCGACTTCGTGGGCAGGTGGGGTGAACACGGCGTTGGCGAGCGCGATTTGCGACGGGTGGATGGCCCACTTGCCTTCGCAACCCAGTGCCACCGCGCGCCGTGCCTGCGCTTGAAAGCCTTCTGCGTCCTTGAAGTCGCCGAACGGGCCGTCGATCGGACGGAGACCGTGGGCGCGCGCGGCCACGATCATTCGTGAAAGGGGGTAGTGCCAGGGATCGCACCAGTGTCGCGCGCGCTGTCCTTCCGGGGAGGCGTCCGTGAGCATGGCGTAGTCGGGGTTGGCTCCGCCGATCCCGGTGGTGCGCGCGCGTGTGCTCGCAGCGTAATCGGCGACGCCGAAATGGAGCGACTCGTTGCGCGGTGACGCGGCGGCGATCGCCTCGACATTCATCATGCCGAGCGCGGTTTCGATGATGAGCTCGAAGCCGACCCGCTTCTTGCGGCCCTTGGCCTGCTCGATCTGGGTCACGAGCATGTCGACCGCGTAGACGTCGGCAGCGGTACCGACTTTAGGGATCATGATCAGATCGAGCCGCTCGCCCGCTTGCTCGAGAACCTCGACCAGATCGCGATACATCCAAGGCGTATCGAGCCCGTTGATGCGCACCGAGAGGGTCTTGTCACCCCAGTCGATGTCGTTGATCGCGGCGATGACATTTTTACGCGCTTGCTCTTTCTGATCCGGTGCCACCGAGTCTTCGAGGTCGAGGAAAACGATATCAGCTTCACTTCTCGCCGCTTTTTCGAAGAAATGCGGTGAGGAACCAGGGACTGCCAGTTCGGAACGATTGAGGCGAGCAGGACGAATGGGGACTTGCGTGAAGCTCACGTGCCTTCCTCCACTTTCGGCACCATGCGCCCGCGCGCGCGACGGCGCGCGAGGGGGTGATGGCGCTCGACCACCGCAGCCAGATGTCGGCTCTGGACGTGCGTGTAGACCTGTGTGCTGGCGATATCCGCGTGGCCCAAAAGCGTCTGGACGGCGCGCAGATCCGCCCCGCGCTCGAGGAGATGGGTCGCAAACGCGTGGCGAAGGACGTGGGGCGAGATCCGCGCCGGATCGATCCCGGCCGAGTTCGCGAGGCTCTTGAGCATCTGCAGGACGCGCTGGCGCGTCAGATGCCCGCTGCGGCTTTTTGAGGGGAACAGAAAGCCGGCGCTGCGCGGTCCGGCGACGAAAAGACCGCGCACCGCGAGCCATCGCTCGAGGCAGGCTCGTGCCGGCCCGCTCAAGGGAGCGATGCGTTCGCGGCCGCCCTTGCCGCGCACCATGAGATGACTGCGGTCGGCGGCGAGAGCCGAAAGCGGCAGCCCGACGAGCTCGGACACTCTAAGCCCGGTACCATAGCCGAGCTCGAGTAGGGTCAAAAGCCGAAGCCCGCGCGGGCTGGGGTCCATGCGCGCCGCCTCGATGAGCGCGAGGATTTCGGTTTCTGAGAGTGCGCGCGGCAAGGGCGGGGCGCGCCGCGGTGTTTCGAGACGACTGGCTGGATCGTCCGCGCGTCGGTTCTCGAGATAAAGGAAGCGGAAAAAATGCCGCAGTGCAGCAACGCGCCGGGCCAGGGTCGCTTGCGAGCGTCCGGCTGCGCTCTCAGCGCGCAAAAAAGCCCGCAGATCCTCTTCGCGCGCACCTTCAAGCGCGATGCCCCGGCTTTTGAGGAATTCAGCGGCGCGCGAGAGATCGTTGCGGTACGCGGCGAGCGTGTGTTCCGACGCACCGCGCTCCACTGCGAGCATCTCGAGGAAAGATTCGAGCATGCCGCTTGCGCTCGCACCCTCAGCGGGGGAGCCGCTCATCAGGAATGACGATCTCGACCGACCGCGTGGGTGGTCGGATGTCCAAAGTCAACAGGACGAGCAGACCAGCGAGGATCAGCACCAGGGGGACGAAGAGCAACAGACGGCGGAGCATCGCGATGCCTTGCATCGCCGCCGACCCGGCCGCATGTCTAGACCACACCGGTGCGCGACCGCGTTCGCGGAACGGGACGGAGGCACAACAACGAGCCGCGTCGCGGCGAACCGAGGTTATATCGGGTGGCAACGCGGGATTCAACGGGAGCGGGTGGCGCCGATCGGCCGTCGGGCGAACTGCGTCCGAGGATCGGGATCGATCGCCGGATCGTGCTGGTGGGGCTCATGGGCGCCGGCAAGACCTGTGTGGGGCGAAGGCTTGCCCAGCTCTTGGGCGCGCCGTTTGTCGATGCTGACGAAGAGATCGTAAATGCCGCCGGCATGAGCATCGCCGACATCTTCGAGACCTATGGCGAGCCGGTTTTCCGGGATCTCGAGCGGCGGGTAATCGCCCGTCTGCTCGATGGGCCGCCGGGCGTGTTGGCTTTGGGCGGCGGTGCGTTCGTCGATCCGGGCACGCGCGCCAAGGTCAAAGAGCGAGCCATCTCCATCTGGCTCGATGCCGACCTCGATACGCTGGTCGAGCGAACCAGCCGCAAGCGCGCAACCCGCCCCCTGCTTAAGGACGGCGACATCAAGGAAAAACTCGAGCGCTTAATGGCCGAACGTCGCCCTTTCTACGCGCAAGCCGACCATCGCGTCGAAAGCGGCAACCAACCTCCTGAAGAGGTTGCTCGGAAGATCCTCGAGATCTTGAAGGATACCCTATGGCCCACGAAAGACTGGTTCGGGTCCCGTTAAAAGAGTGCGCCTATGACATTATCGTCGGTAGAGATCTTCTTTCGCGGGCAGGCGAACTCCTGAAGCCCGTACTTGAGAGCGCGCGCGCGGTGATCGTCACCGACAGCAACCTCCAAGCGACCCAGCTTCCGGTACGGCTCGCGCGCGGACTCGAGGCAGCAGGGATTGCCGTCCGCACTATCGTGGTTCCCGCCGGGGAAGCGAGCAAGAGCATGGAGCAGCTCGCTTATCTGCTCGATGCGATCCTCGAGGGCGGCGCCGATCGGCGGCTCGCTGTTATTGCCCTGGGTGGTGGGATGATCGGTGATCTCGCGGGACTCGCGGCAGCCCTCCTGTTGCGCGGTGTGCCCTTCATTCAGGTTCCGACGACGCTTCTGGCTCAAGTAGACAGCTCTGTCGGAGGAAAAACCGGCGTAAATAGCCGATTCGGCAAGAACCTCATCGGCGCTTTTTACCAACCTCGCCGCGTTTTAATCGATGTCGACGTCCTCGAGAGCTTACCTCGACGCGAGCTCCTCGCAGGCTATGCTGAACTCGTCAAGCATGCTTTCATCAAGGACGCCGAGTTCTTCGACTGGCTAGAGGGGCACGCTGACGCGATTTTAGCCGGCGATCCCGAGGTACGCTGTGCGGCGGTCGCGCGATCGGTGGCGATCAAAGCCGCGGTCGTCGCTGCCGACGAGCGCGAGACGCGCGGTGAGCGCGCCTTGTTGAATTTCGGACATACCTTCGCGCATGCTTACGAAACGCTCACCGGCTACGGGCCGGAGCTCCTCCACGGCGAAGCGGTCGGGCTTGGGATGGCCCAGGCCTTCGCGCTCTCCGTTCGTCTCGGTTGCTGTTCGCAGATAGACGCAGCGCGCGCGACCGGGCACCTCGCGCGCGTAGGACTGCCCACGCACCCGCACCAAGTGCGCGCCCGACCTTTCACTCCAGAAGAGGTGCTCGCGCTCATGCGTCGAGACAAAAAAGCCTTCGATGGGCGACTTACCTTCGTGCTCTCCTGCGGAATCGGACGCGCCCAGGTCGTAGCCGATGTTCCTGAAGCCGAAGTCGCAGCCGTGTTGGCAGGGCAGAGCTGAGGGGTCGAGTGGACCCGCCCGGCTGCGGCACTGCGGTCGATCCTTTGATGCGCGATGGAAGCGGATTACAGAACCCAGGGCGCTAGCTGTTCGCGAACGGCTGTCTCGAGTGCCCGTTCGAATTGCTCGAGGAGGTCGGCAGCGAGTTCTCGTGCCGCCTTTTCTCGGGCGGCGACTGACGAGCCAGCGGGCATAGAACGCGTGCGCTCGACCGCTGCCCGTACATTTGCGGCTTCACGGCCAGTTGCGTCGATGAGCCGCAGCCGCACCGCGATCGCACCCTCAAAGGCGTAAGTTGGCTCGCGGCTCATAAGGCCGCCTATGCCGCCCACTCGACTTTCGACCAGCCGTTCGGTGAGCGCCACCTGCTCGAGGTCGAAGCGGAGCGTGGATGGCCCGCCCGCGGCGATCAGCCGCTGCACGAGGCGTCCGCGCAACGCGTCGGCCAGCTCCCGCGATCGCCTTTCGTCGATGAAATTGGCGAGCGGCAGCGGTGGCGGACCCTCGCCCGCAACCACCGCTCCAACCGCCAAGTTGAGAGGACTGTGGTCGATTGTGGGTTCGCGACGCGCTGGGGGACTCGCACAAGCGGCGAGGAACAGGCAGGCTAACAACGCCCTGCGGGTAATTGCGACGTCGCTCACCGTCGCCGCTCCGCGAGTAACGCGTCGACGGTATCGCGATCGAACGCGTAAATGCGGTTGCAGAACTGACAGGTGACTTCGATCCGCCCGTCGGCAAGCCGCATCTCGGCCAGGGTGCCGGCGGGAAAGCTCGCGAGCATGGCACGCACCCGCCCTTCCGAACAGGAACAGCCGGCGATCAGGGGCAAAGGGGTGTACACGCGCACACCCGTCTCGTGGAACAGGCGAAAGAGCACGCTGTCCGCATCCGGGTCCGGACCGCTGATCTCTTCGGGCGTCGCGGTTTCGAGCAACAGCATGGCTTCGATCCAGGCCTCCCGCTGAGCTTCCGATTCCATCCCGGGCTGCGGGGGCAAAGCCTGGATGATGATCGCGCCGCCGTGCCAACCCCCGCGTTCGCGATCACGCGTGACGGCCAGCTTGATGGCAGTGCGGATCTGCTCAGAGCGGCGAAAATAACTGAGCATGGCATCGGTGAGGGTGCGGCCTTCGAGCGAGACCAGACCTTGGTATACCTCGCCTCCTACCGAACGTTGATCGACGGTCAAAGCGACGAGCCCTTCACCGAGAAGTTTTCGATCGTTGTGCGCGCTTTCGATCGCTTCTCGATCGAAGCTGGCATAGCCCCGCATTCGCCCTTGATTGGTGCAGTCAGCCACCATGAAGCTGACCGGCCCGTCGCTGCGCACTTGTAAACTGAAGGTCCCATCGAACTTAAGGCCACCTGCGAGCCCACCAGCAAGTACTAAGAGTTCGCCCAAAAGATGGCTTACCGGCTCGGGATAGTTGTGGGTTTCAAGTACGTGGTCGAGGGTTCGGGCGAGGCGGACGAAGCGTCCCCTCAGACCCGAACGCTCGAGCTGGAACGGACGCAAAAGGTCATTACCCGTCTGGAAGGCGAGGGGGGTGTCCATGCGCAGGCTCGACATCACGAGAACTCAGCAAGGGCACCATGGCCGATCAAGCGCCGCGCGTGAAGGTCTCGTGCGACGGTTCCAACGGCTGCAGCCTCCAAAGGACGGGTTCAACCATCTAGACACCAGGCGAGGATCGCCTTTTGCGCGTGCAAGCGGTTTTCCGCCTCGTCGAACACTACCGACTGAGGGCCGTCGATCACTTCGGCTGTCACCTCTTCGCCGCGGTGTGCGGGAAGGCAATGCAAAAAGATGGCATCTGGTTTGGCCAGGCTCATGAGCGCGCTGTCGATACGGTACGGTTCGAGCAGCCTGTGCCGCTGTTCGACTTCGACGGCGCCCATCGAGACCCAGGTGTCGGTGAGCACGACGTCGGCTCCCCGCACCGCTTCTTTGGGGTCGTGCGTGAGGTGCACGCGACCTTGATGCTCCGCCACCCAGGCCATGAGTTCGGGACGCGGCGCCATCGCGGCGGGACACGCAAGTCGCAGCTCGAAGCCCAAGCGGACAGCAGCATGGATCAGGGAGGTAGCGACGTTGTTGGCATCACCCGACCAAGCGAGCACGAGATCACGGATCGGGCCCTTGCGTTCTTCGATGGTCATTACATCGGCGACGATCTGGCAGGGGTGCGAGCTGTCGGTGAGCCCGTTGATCACGGGCACGCTCGCATAGTGGGCCATCTCGAGCAGCTTGGCGTGCGCATCGGTGCGAATCATGATCGCATCGACGTAGCGCGAGAGCACCCGTGCCGTATCGGCAATCGTCTCACCGCGACCGAGCTGCATGTCGCGCGAGGACAGAACGACTGCGTGCCCGCCGAGTTGCAGGGCTGCGACCTCGAACGACACGCGAGTACGGGTGCTCGGCTTGTCGAAGATCATGGCAAGGATTTTTCCCGCCATGGGCTTGCTCGGATCGCCGGCTTTAAAGGCCTTGGCGCGCTCGAGGATCGCCCGCAGCTCAGCTCCGCTAAGCGTATCGAGGTCGAGAAAGTGTCGAGTCATGCGGGCCTCGCTCCCAACCTGTCCCGAATGATGGCGCATCCGAGATCGATCTCCGCCTCGCTTACGGTAAGCGGAGGCAAAAGACGCAAGACATTGTCCGCCGCCGGCACGGTAAGGAGACCCGCGGCGCGCAGTTCGGCTGCAACATCAGTGTTGGGCCTGATGGTCTTGATCCCGAGCATGAGGCCCATGCCGCGCACTTCCGCGATCTCGGTGGGCAGAGCGGCTGCCACCTCGCGCATCCGACGCTCGAAATAGGCCCCGATCGCCCGCACGCGGTCGAGAAAGCCCTCGGCCAAGAGCACGTCAAGCACGGCATTGGCCACGGCGCAGGCGAGGGGATTGCCTCCGAAGGTCGACCCGTGCGCGCCCGCGGTCATTCCCGAAGCGGCTTCGGCGGTCGCGAGGAAAGCGCCGATCGGAAAGCCTCCGCCCAATCCTTTGGCGATCGCCACCACGTCAGGACGGACGCCCATGGTCTCGTGCGCGAACAGGCGGCCGGTGCGACCCATCCCGCACTGCACTTCATCGAACACCAAAAGGACGCCGAAACGGTCGCACAGTTCGCGCAAGGCTTTCAAACAGGACGAAGGGATCGGGCGAATCCCGCCTTCTCCCTGGATCGGCTCGACGAGCACAGCTGCGGTATCGGGCCCAATCGCTCGCTCAATGGCGGCGTGATCGCCGAACGGCAGGATCTCGAAGCCCGGAAGGAGCGGGCCGCAACCCTCGGTGAGCTTCTTCGAGCCGGCAGCCGAGATAGCGGCCATCGTGCGCCCGTGGAACGCGCCCTCGAAGGTGACGATCTTGACCCGCTCGGGTTGGCCCTTCGCCCACCAGTAGCGGCGGACGAGCTTGATGCATCCCTCGATCGCCTCGGCCCCAGAATTGCAGAAGAACACGGTCTCGGCGAAGCTGTTGGCGACGAGACGATCGGCGAGCCGCTCCTGCTCGGGAATGCGGTAGAGATTGGAGACGTGCCAAAGGCGCGCCGCCTGATCTTGGAGCGCGCGGACGAGATGGGGATGGGCGTGGCCGAGCCCGGTGACCGCGATCCCGCTTCCGAAATCGAGGTATCGCCGACCCTGGGTGTCGTACAGCCAGCTGCCTTGGCCGCGCGCGAAACAGATGTCGATGCGATTGTAGACTGGAAGTAAGCTCGGTATGGCGGCATTCCGCATGGTCACGTTCCTCGAGGCGCGGAGAGCATAACGGGGCTCTTGCGCGAGAACGCGAACCTGGCCGGCAGCGCGCAGGCGCGCAAGGCCCGTTTTTCGAGCCGGCGCCTCCTACGCGACCCAATCCGAGAGCGGCCGGCGAGGGGCGCACAACCCCTTCAATAGTCGTAGCGCCATTCGAGACCGAAGCCCGTGGTGCCGGTTTCGCGCACTTCGGTGGTACCGCGCAGATTGTAGCCGAGATCGACCTCCACGCGCGCGCGGCTGGTCTCGGGCGTAAGGCCGCGCTGCACCTCGACGTAGATCCGTTCGCTCACATACTTCCCGGCTCGCAGCGCAGCGCCGCCATCCTCTGTGCCACCAACATCGAGCGTATCGAGCCCGACCGCCGCGCGCACCGGGCTCAGCGCGTCCAGCCCGCCCCCCTGCAAAGTCGCGAGCGAGTTGGCAAGTGCGGCTGCCTGCAAAGGCGCAAGACGCGACAGATCGCGATTGTAGAAGAGACGAGCGAGAACCTCCTCCTGCGGCAGCGGGGGATCGCTCTCGAGCCCAACGGCGATCTTCGGCAGCCGGCCAGTGATGCCGACGCGGGCGGTGATATCAGCGCGGCGCACTTCACCGCGAACGCTTAAAGTGGGCCACGGCGGGCGCGCTCCATCGAATTCGATGCCACCTTCGGCGAGGCGAAATCGGATCCCGAGAAGATCGAGGTGGCCTCGCTTGACCTCGAGCCGGCCAACGATGTCGGGCTCGAAGAGATCGCCGCGGACCCGCACGCTTCCACCCCACTCGGAATCGAGTCCGCGGCCGCGCAAAAAAAACCGCTGCGGCGCGTCGATCGTAACGTTGAACGCGATGGGTCGTGCCGGCGGTTGTCTTGATTCGCTATCACTGCGGGCGCCGCGACCGACCTCGTGAACCGGGATCGTGGGCGGCACAGAAGGGGCAGCAGCGGGCAGGCGTAACTCTGCGCGTTCCACGACGAGGTTGCCTGCGATCCGACCAGTTGCGGCAATACCGCGCGCATCGAGCGCGCCCGAGACGACCGCGGTTCCCCATTCGTTGGCGAAAGCACGAAAGCTCTTGGCTTCGAGGCGAAGTTGCCAGGCAAGGTCGCTCAAGGAGAAGGCGCCCGACCCGAAGAGCCGCCCCTCGCCGCGATCGCGCGCTTCGAGAGTCTCGAGCACGAGACGGTCGCGCCGCGCGGTCGCTGAGCCTTTAAGGCCGCGCAGACGAAGACCGCTCTCTGCGTCACGGAACTGGCCTTGAGCAAGCTGAATAGTGCCGGTCGCAGTGGGAGCGCCGATGCGGCCATCCACTTGCAGATCGATGTCGAGACGTCCGCCAAGGCTCTGGCCGTCGAGCCGCAAGAGCGTATCCAGGAGACCCAAATCGAGCGAGCCCCGCGCGCTGCCGAAGAGCTCGCGTTCGCTGTCTACATGAAAATTCATCGCTTCGAGATCGATACGCACGGGCAGACGCAGCTCCACGACTATAGGCTGCGGCCCTAATCCCGTCCCGCTCGCTATAAACGAGAATTCGCGTCCTCCCCGAAGCGCACCGTGCCCTTCGACCTTACCCTGAGACACCCCGTCTTCGGATGGCCGCAGAACGTCGAGGAAGAAGTCAACGCGCGCCTCGGGGCCGCGCATCGGC
Source organism: Pseudomonadota bacterium (assembly GCA_030549795.1). Lineage (GTDB taxonomy): Bacteria > Pseudomonadota > Alphaproteobacteria > Geminicoccales > Geminicoccaceae > JANXAZ01. Next base: position 16,009 of record JAUQQO010000046.1, read on the forward strand.
CCCATGAGTGTGAGGTTCGCGCGACCGCGACCAGGGATCTCGGGAAGATTCAAAAGCCGAAGCGTGGCAGCGGAGACCCCCTCGATGACGGCTTCCGCACGGATTTGGCCGGCTCCGAGGCTGGCTCGAGTTCGCGCTGAAGCTTCACCGATCTTTAGGTCCAAGGTCCCAAGATCGAGAACGCCTTTGTCCAGTACGATCCGCGCCGGTTGCCTGAGTTCGATCGTCTGTCCGCCGATTTGGCCAGTGAGCTTGGCGAGCTCGAGCCGACGCGGATCGCTCAATGCTGCGAGCCGTCCGCTCGCTTGCAACGCCATCGCCTGCCCGCCCCGCGCGCCTTGCACTTCGAGCGCGAAACCCACATCGGCGATCGAGCCATCGAGGCTCACGCGCCCGCGATCGATTCCGATCTCTGCCGAGCGGAACCCCTCCACGGTCGCTTCGCCGGCGAGAGTACCGCGACGGAACAGATCGCGTCCGAAGATTTCGAGCCGAGCCGAGGCCAGCTGTCCAAAAGGGGCGCCGAGCTGCGCAGCTGAGAGGTGCAAGCGTCCGCTTTGCGCTCCGGCTTCCGGAGTCGCTTCGATGTCGAGTTCGAGCGTACCGGATAGGCCCACAAGGCCCAAGGCGCTGAGCTGTGCGAGATCTTCGCTGCGCGCGCGGATGCGGCCGCTGACGAGCGGTCGGCTGAGATCGACACTGGCGTTGCCGCTTACGATTGTCCCAAGACCTAAGAGTTCGAAGCGCTCGAGGTTCAGCTGCTCGCCGCGAGCATCACCCTGCAACGCGATGCGGACCGGCGCGCCGTCGCGCTGCCCTGCGCCTTCCAGGCGGAGGGCGGTCCGCTTGGGCCCCGGCAAAAGCGTGCCGTCCAGCTGCAGCCGGTCGAACCGCAAGGCCGCCACGGCGGGCCGCTCGAAACGGGCAGAGAGCGTCAATTCAGGCGCGTAAAGAGTGCCGGCTAAGCGCGTCTCGACAACTGCAGAACCCGAAAGGATCGTTCCGACGAGCTGAGCAAGTGTCTCCAGTTGAGGAACAGCCACGCGGACCGTTCCGGCAAGCCTTTGGTCGGCGAGCCTGAGGCTCACCGCACCTCGGACCTCGCTGTGCTCGGCGCGCAAAAGCAAGTCGTCCACGTGCAGCTGGTCGCCGGCGAATGTGAAACGACCATCGAGGCGCGCGCCTCGTCCGATAAGCTCTCTAAGACCCACAGGCCCCTCGGCGAGGTCGAAGGCGAGGGCTGCGATTTCCCCTTCGATCTTGGCAAGTCCAGCAAGGCGTGCCACGCCTTGGACTTCGAGTGCTCCCCGAAGCCCGGGCGGCCCGAGAAGGAGAGCGAGGGTTTCAAGTTCGGGTACGCGAACGCCATAGCCGAGTTCGCCCACAAGCTCCCGCGGATCGATCTGCCCGGCGAGCCAAGCTTCGAGCCCAGCACCGCGAAATCGCAGAGCTGCGAGGCTCAAGGGGCCCTCTGGCGGCAGGATCGCCTCGCCGTCGAGCAAGATCCGGCCCTCGGGTTCGAGCGGCGCTCCATCGACGGTGGTTCCCTCGATCTGTCCCTCGAGCGCGATGAGGAGCCCGCGCGGTTCTAGCTCTGCTGGTGTCGGATTGGTGGTGAACTCAAGGGTCAAGGATTGCGCCGCCACCCTCCCCACGCGCAGCGATTCTCCCGCAAGACGTGCGGTCGCGGTCGGAGCGGAGAGCGTTCCCTCAGCGGTCGCATCGAGATGCAACCTACCGAGAAGCGGTTCACCAATCAGAGTTTGAAAGGGCGCGAGATCCGGAACGCTCCCCGCGATCCGGGCCTCGATGCGGTCGGCTTCGAGATCGAGGGTGCCTGATCCCTCGAGTGAGAGCGCCGCGAGCGCGAGGCGAAGCTGGGCCAAGCGCAGGCGACTTGGGCCCTCGGGAAGGAGTGCGAGCGTGGCTTCGGGTCGCTCGCCCAGTAGTTGACGGTAGGGTTCGGGTATTCCTTCCGGTTCGATGGCTCCAACGAGGGTGGCTTCGACCCCGGGTAATCCCGCAACATCGAGCGCCAACCGACCCTCAAGAGCTCCCACCCGTTCGACCACAGCTGAAAGGGACCCGTGCCATTGAGCAAGAGGTCCTTTTCCTTCCAGCTCAAGGCGCGCCCCTTGAGCGCGCTCGAGGCCCGTGAGGATCGCGAAGAGCCGGCCGCGTTCCTCTGCTTTAAGGTTCAAATCGAGGCTTTGGGCGTCGAGATCGAGAAAAAGCCCCATCGTCATGTGCGCGGTCGGTTGGTCGATGCGTTCGAGGGCGAAGCGGGCATCGAGCTGGCGACCGTCTGAGGAGACCGCGGCACCACCGGTGAGCGCGAAGACGGCCGGTTCTCCAAGAAGCGGCGCGCCCAGCTCAAGGTGTGGCAGAGCGAGGCGGTCAACACGCACCGCCGGCAGACTCTCGGGGAGCGCGGGCAACTCGGGTACGGCTTTAGGCGACGGCTCGCTCGGCGGCTGGCGTTCGGGCAGGCGCGCAATCGCGACGCGCTTGGCGCTGAGCTCGCGAATCGCAACACTTCCAGCGAGGAGCGCGGTCGGGGAAAGATCTGCGCGCGCCTCCTCCACCTCGAGCCAGGTGCCGCGCTCGTCCGATAAACGCAGCTTTTCGAGCCGCACGCTGAACGGCAGAAGGCCGCCGAGACCGCTCACCTCGGCCTTCACTGTGTCGCTCGAGAGCGAACGCTCGAGCGCGCTTTCGATCTGCTGCCGCGCGAACCCGGTCTGCACAAAGCCGAAGGCGGCAGCGAAGAGCACAGCCAAGGCTAGCAAGGAAGCCACGAAGATCCGAAGGAGGTGTTTGAGCATCGATGGCGTTCCGCTCGACGGTCTGCACCGAGTGTACCGCGTCGAAAGGTCGAACGGGAGAAGAACCTGGCCGAGCGGTCCGATCGGAGGTTTGCTCGTGCAATCGATCAGAAAGCTTGGCCGAGCGAGATGTAGAGCTGAAAGAGCTCGTCGACCGCAGGTTTGCGGTCGATCGGCACGGCGACGTCGAGCCTGAGCGGTCCTACCGGGGTCGCATAGCGCAATCCGAGCCCAGTTCCCCAGCGCAGGCCGCCCTGTCCCGGCAATGGGGCGTCGAAGGCGCTTCCCCCGTCGACGAAGACGACAAGGCCGAGCGTCTCGGATAGCCCAAGGCGGAATTCCCCCGAGAGCTCAATGAACGAGCGTCCGCCTTCCGGATCACCTCGCCGGTCCAAAGGACCAGCTTTTTGATAGGGGACACCCCGAACGGAGCCACCACCGCCGGCGTACCAGCGCTCGTCGGCCGGTATCGCGGTTCGTTCTGCACCCACAATCGTGCCGGTTGCGGCGCGCCCTGCCAGAACCAGCCGCGGTCGGTTCCAAATCGGGTAGTAACCGCTTGCGACCACCCGACTCTTGAGGAACCGCGCGCCAGAGCCGAGGGTGTCGAAGTTGGGAGCGAGTTCGAAGGTGAGCCGTGCGCCACGGCTGGGGTCGAAGAGACTGTCGGAGCCGTCCCAGGCCAGGCGGGCGGGAACAGAGAAGAGGGCGAAGCGCCGGCGGCCCTTGCGGTCCTCGATGTCGGCGAAGCGCCAGCTAAGACCCAGCGTTCCCTCAAGCCCCTGGGCGAGCGTTCGCTCGATGCCGGAAGCGAGTTTGAGCGAGCGACTATCGAAGGCTTCGAGGCTCTCGTTTTGGGCGAGTGCGCTTGCGAGCAAGGCTTGACCGCGAGCACCGACTTCGGGCTTGCGGAAATTCGCCTGTGCGTTCTGGCGAATGGGGGAGAGCAGAAGCTCGCTGCGCAAACGCTCCCCGGCGCTGAAGAGGTTGCGATGTTCCCAGTAGGCGCGCAGATTGGCTCCTTCATCCGAAGCGTAACCGACTCCTCCACCGATCGAGCGATGTTTGCGCTGAACGAGCTCGAAGACCGGTGAGACGCGGTCATCCGGCTCGGGTGCCGCGGGCAGGCGCAGCCGGACGACCGAAAACAAGCCACTGCGCACTAAAGCGTCGCGGCCGCGCTCGAGCTCGCGCAGATCGAAGCGCGAACCCTCGCGAGCCGGTACAAGCCGGCGCAGATAGCGCTCGGAGATCCCTGAAGCCCCTTCGAAACGGATCGCGCCATAGCGGACCAAGGGGCCCGGCTCGATGCGCAAGGTGACGTCCATGATCTCGCGGTCGTGATCGACGATCACGGCGCGCGGACCCGCCCGCGCAAACGCGTGACCTCGCTCCTGCGCGAGACGGATCAAGCGCGTTTCGGCTTCGAGTACGGTCGCGGCGATCGCCGGCGCATCGCCCTGAAGGCCGAGCTGTGCTGGGCGCGGCGGCGCGAAGCCATAAGGTGCACCGATGATCTCGATCCGTCGCTCGCGTAGGCGGTAGCGCGGGCCCGGCTCGACTTCGAACACGACCCGCAGCGTCGATCCCGGGAGCGTGAGGATGTCCTCGAGATCAGCACCTATCCCAGCCGGCGCGCGCTCGATGGTCTCCAAGCGCACTCGGATGCTGCCCTTGTAATAGCCGAGCCCCCGCAGCGCCGCGTCCAAAGCCGGTAGATCACGCTCGGCCCGTTGCCTGAGTGCGAGCTCGTCGGGAGGCGGTTGGTCGAGCCTTTGGATGGTCGAGGACGCCGCTTCGAGCGCCTCGCGCAATTCGTTATCGAGCGGCCCTTGCAGGACGACTTCGTACCGGATGCCCGGCAGTGCGGTCTCGTCGTCCCCTAGGGGGCCGAGCCCGTTGTTCTGCGGTCGCGTGCAGCTCGCGAGCAACAACGCAAGCCAGAGCGCGCCGGCGATCCGCCGAGCGCGGAGGCGTTTTTTAGTCGGGAGCGGTTCACCCACGGGGCTCTGCGCCGGCGCCAGCTGCGAGCGTGTGCGCTTGCGCGGGCGGGACGGCACCTGCGGGCGTTGGGGACGCGGCGACGAGGTGGATTTTGCGTTGCGGAAAGGGGATTTCGATACCGAGCTCGTCGAAGCGCCGTTTGATCCGCCGGTTGAGCTCGCGGCCGACCCTCCACTGTTCTCCGGGGCGCGTCTTGAGGCGCGCGCGAATGATCACCCCGTTCTCGCCGAACTGATCGACACCAGAGACTTCGAGCGGCGCCAGAATGAGTCGTCGCCACGGCCATTCACGGCGCATTTGCGCTTCGAGCTCGAAGAGTGTTGACACGACGCGGTCGATGTCTTCGTGATACGCGACCTGGAGATCGAGCACCCAGTACGAAAAGTCACGTGTCATATTGGTCACGCGGTCAATCGTTCCAAAGGGTATGGTGTGCACGTCCCCGTTATAGGATCTCAATGTGACGGTGCGGATAGTCATAGCTTCGACGACACCGGTTTTACCTCCGAGCTCGACAACGTCGCCGACACGGATAGTGTCGCCGAAGAGGATGAAAAGGCCGTTGATAACGTCTTGCACGAGTTTTTGGGACCCAAAGCCGATGGCGAGACCGATGACGCCGGCGCCGGCGAGAAGAGGTGCGGTTTGCACGCCGAGTTCGGCGAGGATGGTGGCGAGCGCAAACAGCGCGACCACCACCAAGATCGCGCTCCGGCCGATCGTTGCCAAGGTGCGTACCCTGTTGCTGTAGATGAGGTCGCCCTTGGCGTCGCGAGCGGCTACGTAACCATCGATCCACCGTGCGGCCAGCCGCCATATCCCCCACGATACCCCCAAGACGAGACCGATCCGCACGATTTTTTCTAGAGCCGTCCAACCGTCGCGGGTCGACAGCCAGCTCACAAGACCGATGCCCCAGGCTTCTAGAATCGCGAGTGCGGCAACGAGCTTGATCGCGATCTTAGCGAGGCGCCGGGTCCCTGGCGTTTCGGAAGGGAGTGTCTCTTGTGGCTCCTCGCGTTCGGCCGCTTCGCTCGGGTGGGTGCGGGGACGCTCGACCCAGGTCAAGAGAAGGTGTGCCGAAAGAAGAATGGCCAACGTAATCACCGTTGCGCGCGCAGGGCCCCAGCCGAAGCCCAGGACGAGCAATGTCGCGTTCAACCATACAAGGCCGATAAGCCACAGATGCACCGTGCCGGCCAGGCGATCGAGAAGAAACAGCCGTTGCAGGAAATCGGTTTCGATCCAGCCTGCAAGGGCGCGCATCGCATGCTGGAGCACAGGGCGTCGAACCCAGATCGTCACGCTCAAGGTCGTGGCGACCAACAAAGTGAGAGCGCTCACACCAACGTCGTAAAGATCGGGCGGTAAACCCAGGCGACCGGCAACGAGCACGGAGGCGTAACCCAAGACCGCCAGTCGAACGCTATTGAGCAACGACCGCAGCGTCGAACCCGCCGGGCCCTTGCTTGCGAGACCCTCGGCTTCCCCGAGGGCGGTGGTCAAATGATCGGCCACGACCGTAAGGACGCGTTCGATGAAAATCGCTGCGATCAAGACGCGGCCGATCCGCGCCGTTGCGGGCAAGAAACCGCCAAGGTCGAGGATCATACCGGCCGTCGCAGCAAAGGCCACCGTGGGAAGAAGATCGCGCAGCACGGCCCGTACGCGGGATGGGCGCTCAGTTGCTCCTTTGAGCGTGCGGCCGAGCCACCGAACGACGAGCCAGGCAACCAGCGCGCCCGCCGCGATGGCTTGTAGGAGACCAAAGAACACGCTTCGCCACAGGGCTCGTCGATATTCGTTCTCGAGCTGGAACGACAACCATTCGCCGAGCGCCGGAAGCTCGCTGAGGAGTTCACCAATGGTAACGAGCGCGCGCGCGAACACGTCCACTCGCTCGAGGAAAAGGCGACCGGCGAGGTCAAGTGGATCGGCTTCGCTGGGCGCCGGCGAGGTTCCGGTCTCGAGGGCCTGCCGCAACAAGCGCAGACGGGTGATGAATTCGCTGCGCTCGGTTGGATCCTCGAGCAGGCGGAGAAGGCGGTCGACGTCATCTGGCTTAAGACCGGCAGCGATCGACTGGGCGGGTGTTGCCGTTGGGCCAGCTTCGGCGGCCGCGGCGCTGGGCGTCGTCCAGAACCAGGCCAGGACGGCGGCTGCTACGAGTGCACGCCAGAACTCGATCATGGTTACAGCTGGTAGAGGTCCGAGAGAGCGCCCGCAACGCCCTACCGAGCGCGGGCTTCAACCTCCCGTGTTTGCCCCCGTGGCGAGGAAGCGGTGTTCGGTCCCCTCGAGCACGAGACAGGTAAGCCGCCCGGTCCAGCAGGCGCCTGTGTCGATACCGATGCGGTTGTGGCGAACGACCGGTTCGTTTTGGGGAGTATGGCCGTGCACGACGATCTTGCCGAACTCGCCTGGGTAACTCAAGAACGGCTCGCGGATCCACAAGAGGTCGACCGGATTTTGAGCCTCGAGCGGGATGCCGGGGCGAACACCGGCGTGGCAGAAGAAATAGTCGCCCATACCGAAGGCGAGTTCGAGCCGCTCCAGGAACGTTTGGTGATGCTGTGGGATTTGGGCGAGGAGCTGGCGTCGGGCGTGGTCCAAGCGATCCTCGGGGGAGAGGAACGGATCGAGTTCGACCCCGTAACTTGCAAGCGTTGCCTCACCTCCGTTGTCGAGCCAGACCTCGCCGACTGGAAAGCCCTCCAAAAAGTCGCGAAACCACAGATCGTGATTGCCCATCAAGAAGACCCGGTTGAAGTCGGGTAGTGGATTGCGGATGAGATGATCGATAACGGCACGACTGGACGGACCGCGGTCGATATAGTCTCCGAGGTAGACAGCCACTAGTCTGACTATTTTGGCAGAGCGGGCGACGTCTTCGAGGATAATTTGTTCGAGTTCCTGCAACAAACTGATGCTTCCGTGCACGTCGCCGATCACGTACAGACGGGTTCCGCTCGGGACCGCGGGCGTGCGTCCCCCAAGCGAGGGCTGGCTCCCCAACTCACCTTCTCGTCGGCGCAAAAACCAGCGCAACACGAGACACGCTCCGTCTGCAGGCGCAGCTTGACGCAATCCCGAGGGGGCGACGATGAAGTCGCTTCGGGCTGCGCGCGATGCTCAGTCTGTCGCCTGTGGCGGCGGTGCGACAAGCGGTGCGTGAGCTGCACAGAGATGGTGCGCGCTTTCGTTGCGACGGCGTCGATGGGTTTGCGCGCTATTGCTGCTCGTCTATCACTTGCCACAGCAGGTTGCGAGCTTAGGGCCGCGATCGTCGGAAATGGCTGGAGGGACGTGATGGCGCGGTTGTCGAGGATCGGACTGGCGACATGGGCGTGCGCGATGGTCGGATCGTCGATCGCGGTCGCGCAACAGGCCGGGCCGACGCCTTCTCCCAACGTCACGGTCCTGCAACGCGCCCGGCCTCAGTTCGATCCTCTGGGGATCCGGGCAGGCGGGTTTTTGATCTTCCCGTCTCTTACCGTGACTGGTCAATATGACAGCAATGTATTCGCGCGCGAGAAGAACGAGGAAGACGATCTCGGTTTGATCATTCGTCCTCAAATAAATGTTGCGAGTCAGTGGTCGCGGCATGCGCTCAACGTCAGCGCTTTCGGCGAATTCGGTCTTTACGACGAATTTGATGAAAACAACTATAGCGATTTCGGTGGGTCGGTGAGCGGCCGTCTCGACATCACCCGCAACGACGTGGTCAACGGCAGTCTGAGCATTGCGCGTCTGCACCAGACGCGAGACGATCCCGAAGACGTGGGGGTGGGCGATGTGGTCAAATATGTGACGGGGTCGGCCCGCTTATCGTATCGGAAGGATTTCAACTTACTCTTTGGTGTGATCGGAGCGCAGGTAATCCGCTACGATTATATCGAAGAGGACACGCGCGAGGACGTGCGCGATCGCTACCAATATGGTTTGGATTTGCGATTGGGTTACAAGGTATCGCCTCGATTCGACGTCTTCGTGGAGGGAGACTACACGATCGTCGATTACGACAGAAACCGCAATCTCGGTGGTTTCGAGCAGAACTCGAGGGGTTGGTCGATTACGGTCGGAACCGGGATCGACTTCACCGGGCTCTTGTTCGGCGAGGCGCGTGTCGGTTACATTCGGCGGGATTACGACGACGGGGATTTGGACGACATCCAAGGTCCGGGAGCTTACGTTAACCTCACCTGGAACATCACAACGCTTACAAGTCTTGTCTTCGATGCCTCGACAGCGATCGTCGAGACCACGCAGTTCGGCGCCTCCGGCAACTTCCAGAGCACGGCGGGTGTTGAGGTCCAGCACGAGCTGTTGCGCAATCTGATTCTGATCGGGCGGTTGGGCTATCAGCGGGATGATTTCCAGGGCATCGACCGCACCGACAACACGGTGCGCGCGCGCGCTACCGCACGCTATCTGCTCAACCGTAATTTGAGCCTCGATGTCGGCTACGAGTTCGCGACCCGCGACTCGGACGTTCGCGGCGCCGACTACGATCGCCACCTGGTACGCGTCGGCCTCACTGGGCGGCTATAAGGCTGCAACAGTCTCGGTCGAACGGCTTGCCCGCGCGCCGGGTCCTTCGTAGGTTTGCGGCGCGTTGTGCGGACCAGTGAGTGCGATCCGATTGAGCGAAAAGCGAGGATCGGCGGATGGTTGGGCGTGCGGGAGAGATGCTCGTTCGGCTGACGCTGTGGGGGCTCGTGCTGCTGCTCGTCGCATGCGGGAGCTCGCCGCCGCCGCAGATCGTCGGAGCGCCGGCGGCAGGCCCGCGAGGCGGCCCGGTCGAGGTGAGCACGCCCCCCTACACCTTGGCCTCTGGGGACAAGGTCAAAGTAACGGTTTTCCGTCACGAGGATCTGTCTGGCGAGTTCACCCTCGATGGAGCGGGCAACTTCTCGATGCCGCTGATCGGTGAGGTGAAGGCGAACGGCCTTACCACCCGCGAGCTCGAGCAACGCATCACGGCAATGCTCAAAGACGGGTACCTCGTCGATCCGCAGGTCAGTGTCGAGGTGACGAACTATCGTCCGTTCTACATCCTCGGCGAGGTCAATAGACCCGGGCAATATGAGTATGTGAACGGAATGACCGCGCTCCAAGCGGTTACCATCGCCGGTGGCTATACCTATCGTGCTAAGCAAGACGCGTTGATCCTCAAGCGCGGAGGGGCCAACGCACAGGCAGTCCTGGTCCCCCCGACGCAACCGATCTTGCCCGGTGACATCATTGAAGTCCAAGAGCGCTTTTTCTGAGCACCATTAGAGCAAGCGGATAGGATCGCCGGTGTCCGCGGCCGCGGCGAGCTGGTGGGACAGCGCGCGGATCTATTGCGAGCCGCGGATCCTGGGCATCCTCGTTCTCGGCTTCGCCTCCGGCCTGCCCCTCGCGTTGACTGGGAGCACGCTCACGCTCCGCCTCGCGGAGGCGGGCGTAGAGATCGCGGCGATCGGCTTTTTCGCCTGGGTAGGCCTGGCCTATGGTTGGAAGTTCCTGTGGTCTCCGCTCGTCGATCAAATGCGGCTGCCCCTTCTCACGCGCCGTCTCGGGCGGCGGCGGGGCTGGCTCCTCCTTGTCCAGTTAGCTCTCGCGATCGCGATTGCCGCGCTTGGAGCAATCAGCCCGGAAGCAGGCCTTTTTTGGGTTGCTGCGCTAGCGGTTCTCGTTGCTTTTCTTTCCGCTACCCAGGACATCGTCATCGATGCTTTCCGGGTGGAGCTCGTGAGCGTCGAGCGTCAGGGGGCGGCCGCAGCGATGGCGGTCATCGGCTACCGGCTCGCGATGTTCGCCTCGGGAGCGGGAGCCCTCGCGATTGCCGAATGGTATGGCTGGACGGTCGCATACGCGACCATGGCAGCTCTCTTAGCGACCGCCATCTCCGTCACGCTCCTACTCCCGGAGCCCCAGCCGGTCGTTGATCCGGGCGACGGTGCCAAGCCATCGCGATGGAAAAAGCGGCTCAAACAGGCGGTCGTGGCACCTTTTTCTGAATTCTTCGGGCGTCAAGCGCCGCTGGTGACGGCTCTCATCCTCTCCTTCATCGTCTTCTACAAGCTCGGCGATGCGCTTTTGGGTGCGGTCACGAGCCCGCTCTACGTGGGTTTGGGTTTTGCGAAGACCGAGATCGCTGCGATCGTGAAGAGCTGGGGCCTTTTGGCCGTGCTTGCAGGAGGTGTGCTCGGCGGTGTCTTGGTACGCCGCTTGGGCCTTTTGCCCGCGCTCTGGCTTTGCGGGCTTGCCCAGATGCTGTCGAATTTGGCGTTCCTCGCATTGTATTGGAGCGGTCGCGATCAATTCGTCCTTGCGCTTACCATCACCGCGGAAAACGTGACCGGCGGTATGGGGACGACAGCCTTCGTGGCCTATTTGAGTTCGCTCTGCAATGTTCAATTCACCGCCACACAATACGCGCTTTTATCGTCGCTCATGGCGCAGGCCCGAACCTTTCTTGCTGGCTTCGCGGGGATCTTGCAAACTGCGCTCGGATGGCCCGGGTTCATCCTCTTGACCACCGCCGCGGCGGTACCCGGATTGGTCTTAATCAGGCTTCTCGAGCGAACATTGCGCAGCGAAGTGCCGCGTGCTGCCGCTCAACATCCCTAGGGTTCTCTCACACGCGTCACCTTAGAGGATTGTGCGATTGAAAGCCACAGATCTTTCGCGTTTGTTTCTTGCTTTGTTGATAGGTGCGTGCGGTGCGCTCCTGTTTCTCTATGCGGATTTGCCGCTTGCGTGGATGCTGGGCCCCATGCTGGCGACGATGCTGGCAGCTCTGTTCGGGGCGCCGGTTGCGGTCCCCGCGGTCTTGAGAGAACCTACCGTCGCGGTCTTGGGCGTCTTGCTCGGCAGCGGCTTCGATCAAGAGAGCATGGCCCGGCTCGTGCGTTGGGCACCGATCGTCGCCTCATTGCCGGTCTATGTCGCGGCAGCGGTTGCGCTTGCGTTCATCTACCTGCGCCGCGTCGCCCGGCTCGACCCGCGCACTGCGTGGTTCGCCGCGACCCCCGGTGGGCTCGGTGAGATGGTGGTCCTCGGCGACCGCGCTGGAGGCGACATGCGCACGATCGCGCTCGTGCACAGTACGCGCATTCTCCTCGTCGTCCTTGCGATCCCCTTCGCGCTGCAGGCGATTGGGTTCGAGATCCCTGCGCTTCCTGGGGCCAATCGGACCGTCGCGGGAACGCTCGACTTTCTTGCTATGGTAGGCTGTGCGGTCGTGGGATTTGCGACGGGCGTCCTGATCCGACTGCCTGCGCCTGCGCTGTTGGGGCCCATGCTCGCCAGTGCGCTCGCGCATCTTTTAGGAGTGGTGCAGGGCGCGCCTCCGACCCCGCTCGTTGCTGCTGCCCAGCTCGTCATCGGCGCGCAAGTCGGCGCGCGCTTTTGCGGTTATCCGATCGAGCGCGTCATCGCGACGGTCGCTGTCGGTCTCGGGCTTACCACACTGATGCTCGGGCTTGCTGCTCTTGTCGGCTGGGCACTTGCGAGCGCAACCGGGGTGCCGATGCTGCTTCTTCTCCTCGCTCTCGCACCGGGCGGGCTCGCCGAAATGAGCCTATTGGCTTACGCGCTCACCGATGATCCGGCTCTCGTCGCGGCCGTCCACATCCTGCGCATCACCCTCGTCGTTTTCCTCGCCCCGCTAGCCTTCCGATTGGTTCGAAAGCGCCTCGAACGAAAGTAAGCTCCCGATCCCCAACGCCGGACCGTTACATCCCTGGCTGAGGCGAGGGCGCGATACCAGGAGCTCCACTCTCACTGTCCGGCCGCGTGCCGGAGCCTGAGCTCGGGACGGAGCCGCGCCGCACGTTGCTGGCGCCACTGCTCGCATTCGCGGTCTGGGCGTTACGCGCGGGAAGCGGCAGCGGCTCACCCCGCATGACGGCAGCGACTTCCTCGCCGGTCAGGGTCTCGTATTCGAGCAGAGCGCGAGCCAACGCATGGAGAAGGTCGATTTTCTCGACCAGGATCTCGCGCGCTCGGGCATAGCCGATCTCGATGAACCGCCGTATCTCGGCATCGATTTGTTGGGCGGTAGCTTCCGAGACGTTTTTAATTTGAGTCAATTGTGCGCCGAGGAAGACTTCTTGCTGATTCTCGGCGTAGCCGACCGGACCCAACTTGTCGCTCATCCCCCACTGAGTAACCATGTAGCGGGCGATCTTCGTCGCCTGCTGGATGTCGGAGGCGGCACCAGCGGTGACCTTGTCGTAGCCGAAGATGAGCTCCTCGGCGACGCGCCCGCCCATCGCCACGGCGATGTCAGCCATAAGCTTCTCGCGGCTGACCGAGATCCGATCTCCTTCCGGCAAGCGCACGACCATGCCGAGCGCGCGTCCGCGTGGAATGATCGTTGCCTTGTGGATCGGATCGGAAGCGGGGGTGAAATAGCTCACGACCGCATGGCCGGCCTCATGATAGGCAGTAAGGCGCTTTTCCTCTTCGGTCATGACCATCGAGCGGCGCTCGACGCCCATCATCACTTTGTCCTTGGCCGCCTCGAAATCGGCCATGGTAACTTCGCGCTTGCCTTGGCGGGCAGCGAGCAGCGCCGCTTCGTTGACGAGATTGGCGAGATCAGCTCCCGAAAAGCCGGGGGTGCCACGCGCGATGACCCGCGTGTCCACATCTTTGGCGGCGCGGATCTTCTTGATGTGGACGTTCAAGATCTGCTCGCGACCGAGCACGTCCGGGTTCGGTACGACGATCTGCCGGTCGAACCGGCCCGGACGCAGCAGAGCCGGATCGAGAACGTCGGGACGGTTGGTCGCCGCGATCAAGATGACGCCTTCGTTGGATTCGAAGCCGTCCATCTCGACCAGGAGCTGATTGAGCGTCTGCTCGCGCTCGTCGTTGCCGCCGCCGAGCCCCGCACCGCGATGCCGTCCAACCGCGTCGATCTCGTCGATGAACACGATACAGGGCGCGTGTTTTTTGGCCTGTTCGAACATGTCGCGCACGCGCGAGGCGCCGACACCTACGAACATCTCGACGAAGTCGGAGCCGGAGATTGTGAAGAAGGGAACATTCGCCTCCCCGGCAATTGCCCGCGCGAGCAAGGTCTTGCCGGTTCCCGGCGGTCCAACGAGGAGACATCCCTTCGGAATTCGCCCGCCGACTGCTTGGAACTTCTGCGGATTTTTGAGGAATTCGACGATCTCGCGCAGTTCCTCTTTCGCCTCGTCGATCCCGGCAACGTCGGCAAAGGTCACCCGTCCATGCTTCTCGGTGAGCAATCGGGCGCGGCTCTTGCCGAACCCCATCGCCTTGCCGCCGCCCGACTGCATCTGGCGCATGAAGAAGATCCACACGCCGATCAAGAGCAGCATCGGGAACCAAGAAACAAGCACCCCGATGAGCGACGGCATATTGTCGTCGACCGGTACGGCAGCAATACGCACGCCGGCACTGGTGAGCCGATCGACGAGATTGGGATCGTTGGGAGCATAAGTCGTGAACAGCCGTCCGTCGGTGAAATGGCCGGTGATTGCGTTGCCTTGAATGACGACATCCAAAACCTTGCCGGCCTGGACCTCGTTGAGGAATTCAGAGAACGCTAAACTGGTCTGCGGCCCTCGGGAGGCTGGGCTCTGGAACAGATTGAAGAGAGCGATCAGCAAGAGCCCGATGATGACCCAAAGAGCCAAGTTTTTTGAGAAGTTGTTCAAGAGCCTCGTCCTTCGCTCGCAGTACCGACCGCCTGCACCGCAAGCACACCGGGCGGCGGGACCCCGCCTCGGCGCACTTCCTGCATCATACATAGGCCGCCGGGCTGCTCAAGCAACAGCGGCCAGAATGGCGCACTCGTCAAGGACCGAAAGCCGCCGCCGCAGATTCGACGCCGCGCTGGTTCCGGCGTGATCACGAGCTGCGATCCGCGGTGCGCGATCAAGCATCGGCAAAGGGTCGTTCGCCGGAAGTGCGGCTGCCGGACTTGCGCGAGGAGGCGATCGATCGCCGATCGCTCAGGCGGATAGTCGGTGCCGCCGACGGTGGCCAGCGCCCGGCGCAGGAGTGCAGCCGCGAGCTCCGGTGCCACCTCGAGCAGCGCTTCGGTTGCGATCCACACGGACCCTCGCTCGGGATCGGCGCGAATGGCGCGCACAGCAAGGCGAAGGGAGGCTTCCTCCTGCGCCGAGCGCAGCCGAGCGGCTGCGCGCGCCGTGGCAAGAAAAGGCTCGGCCGGCAGGGATGCCGCGCGCAATCGAGCGCGCTCAAAGCGCGGGTCTCGGTTGCTCGGATCTTCCTCCCATGCCACCCCGTACGCGCGCACCGTGGCGATCAGGCGCGCCTTCGGCACATCCAAAAGCGGCCGAAGGATCCGCACGCGCGCGGTCTCGCGCACCGCACCCATGCCGGCCAGTCCCTCGATCCCTGAGTTGCGCGCGCTGCGCATGGCGACCGTCTCGGCCTGGTCGTCGGCGTGGTGGGCGAGGAGCAAGTGCAGAATTCCCGCTTCAGCACAGGCCTGCTCGAGCATCACAAGGCGCATGCGACGCGCCCGTTCCTGAAGCCGCGCCTCGGGTTTACGGCCGCTCCAGATGAGAAGGCGCGCCGGCACGCCGAGTTGGGCGAGGCGGCCTAAGACCCGTGCCGATTCGCATACCGACTCGCTTCGAAGCCCATGGTCGACGACCAGGGCTCGAATGGTGCCGCCCCGCGCTGACACCCATTCGCGTGCGAGCAATGCGAGGGCCATGCTGTCGGGGCCACCCGATACCGCCACCGCCAGCCGGGGCGGACGCTCGAACGGGCCGAGCGCCGCTAGGCGAGCGGCGAATTCCTCCGCCGTAAGCGGCGGTAGGTCAGCTGCAACCGGCAGCTGCGCGCTCACGTTGAAGGGCTTGTCGGATCGCCGAGGAAGCGTCGGGGTGCCGCCGCTCGAGCTCGGCGAAGGTCTGGCAGGCCTTGGCCTTGTCTCCCAACCGCGCGAGCGCCTCGCCGAGTTTGAGCAGATTGTCGGCGGCACGCGGCGCGTCGGGACCATAAACGCGATAGTTACGGGCGAACGTTGCGGCCGCGTTTTCCCAGTCCTCGCGCACAAGATAGGTTTCGCCGAGCCAATAGGCCGCTAGCGGCGCGTTGGGATCGTTGGGAAAGTCGCTGAGAAAGCGTCGCAAAGCTTCCTCGGCACTCGACCATTCGCCTTTGCGCAACAGTTCGCGAGCAGCAGCGAAGCGCTGGTTCGGATCCGTTCCTCCGGGGACGGCGCGTGCGACCGTCTGCGCCTCGTGCCCAGGTGTCGCGATTGGCGCACCCGAGCGGCTCGGCGGCGCCGCGGTCGAAGGCGCTCCGCCCCAAGAGGGAGCCGGATCGCCACCGAGGATCGCCTCGCGAGGGATCGTCCCCAGGACATAGCCGCGGCGTGCCGCCGGATCCTCTTCCACGCCGGCGAGCGGCGCGCGGCCCGGCGAAGCGGGCGGTTGCGGAGAGGTCGGACGCGGCGCGGCCGCTGGCGGAGACACAGCCGGTCCTCCCCCTCGCGCGACAACGGGTGGCGCCGGGCGCGGAGGTTCTTGCCCCGCTAAGTTCCTAACCTCACGGGAAGCCTCGAGCGCACGCGAAAGTTCGTCGAGCCGTGTCGTCAGCCGCTCATGGTCCGCCTCGAGCGCCTCGATGCGCCCGCGCAGGCGCCGCAGTTCTTCTTCGAGTTCGAGCACGCGCGCCGCGAGCGCAGCGGTACGCTGCGCTTCGCTCGTCTGGGCGCGCGCCACGGTTGTGGGGATGAGTGCGAGCGCGGCTACGAGCAACGCGGCGAAGCTTAAGGCGGATCGAAGGCGCACGGAAGGGCCGCTCACGAGGCTCAACCGGAGACGTTCACGACAGTGACGGCACGGCGATTGAGGGCCCAGGCAGTCTCGTCGTGGCCGGGATCCGCCGGCCGCTCCTTACCGTAGGAGATCGTCCGGATGCGATCGGGTGAGATCCCGAGCGCCACGAGATAGTTCTTGACCGCCTGGGCTCGGCGCTCGCCCAGAGCCAGATTGTATTCGCGGGTGCCGCGCTCGTCGCAATGACCCTCGATGGTCACGCTCACAGCGGGGTATTGCTTGAGCCACGCCGCTTGCCGCTCGAGAGTCTGGCGCGCCGCGTCATCGAGGGCTGCACTGTCGAAAGCAAAGAACACCCGATCGCCCACGTTGATCTCGAGGTCCTGCTGGCTGCCGGGGACGATCGTGCCCCGCGGACCGCCGAGTTCGGCACTCGATACCGTGCCACCGGGCATTCCCGCGCCACCCGCGGCGCCGGTGGCACTTCCAGAGGCCGAATCGGAATTGGAGCTGCATGCGGCAAGCGGCAAGAGCGACAGCAAGCTCAGCACGGTTCTGCGGATCATCGGCAGGCATCCTCTTGGGTGGTGTACTCTCGCCCTCGCGCCGTCTTAGGACGGACGCGCAAGCGTTTTTGGCGGCAACGGTTCACGGCAGAAGGGCGGACCAATTGGGGTCGGAGGCATCGAGGGGGGTCGGAATCTCGCGCTGGTTGTAGCCGGTGATGTCGATGCTGA
Organism: Pseudomonadota bacterium; assembly: GCA_030549795.1. Lineage (GTDB taxonomy): Bacteria > Pseudomonadota > Alphaproteobacteria > Geminicoccales > Geminicoccaceae > JANXAZ01. Next base: position 33,361 of record JAUQQO010000046.1, read on the forward strand.
ACAGACGCGTTCGTCCGCTCGCGCGATCCTGACGGCAGAAGAGTATGACCCGCCCGTTGGGCGACCAGGTCGGGCTCTCGTCCTGATAGGCGCGGGTAAGCAGCCGCTCGTCGCTGCCGTCCGGCTTCATCACGCCGATGTGAAAGAACCCCTTCTCGAGTTTTGAAAATGCGATGAGATCGCCGCGCGGCGACCATTCGGGTTCGCCGTATCGTCCCGACCCGAAGCTGATCCGCCGCACGCCCGAGCCGTCGGCGTTCATCACATAGAGCTGCGGCGAGCCGCCACGATCGGAGTTGAAGACGATCTTGGTGCCGTCCGGCGAATAGGACGGTGACGTGTCGATCGCCGCCCCCTCGGTGAGACGCCGCAACTGGCGCGTGGCGAGGTCGAAGCGGTAGAGATCGGTATTCCCCCCTTGGGCGATGCTCACGAGCAGTGAGCGCCCATCCGGAGAGAAGCGGGGCGCGAAGCTCATACCAGGAAATTCTCCGAGCACAATTTCGCGGCCGCTTGCGAGCTCGCGCATTACCACACGCGGCGCCGGCGGTCGGAAGACGAGATAGGCGATACGGCTGACATCGGGCGACAGGCGCGGGGTAAGGACGAGCTGACTACCGTCGGTCAAGAAGATGTGATTGGCGCCGTCTTGGTCCATCACCGCAACGCGCTTGATGCGCCGGGTGGGCGGCCCGCTTTCGGAAATATAGGCGATCTTGGTATCAAAATAGCCGCTTTCTCCAGTCAGGCGCTCATAGACGGCATCGGCAATCTTGTGCGCTACGCGGCGCCAGGAAGCCGAGGGTGCATCCAACCGAAGACCGCGAAGCTGAGTGCCGCCAAAGACGTCCCAAAGACGAAATTCCACCGTTAGCGGCTCGTGCGCGCGTACCAGTCCCGTGACAAGCGCTTGGGCGTTGATCTGCCGCCAATCTGCAAAGCGCGGTATTCCCCGTAGCTCGTCAGGACTTTGGATGTAAGCGCGGCGGTCGATGGTGCGGAAGAGACCCGAAGAATCGAGATCCGCGCTTACCACCTGCGCGATGGCTTCGCCTTGCTCGCGCGCCTGCGGCGTGTCCCCGGCAAAGGGACTGATGGCAATTGGCATCGGCTCGACGAAGCCGCGCGTGATGTCGAGGTAGAGTTGGCCGAACGCACAGCGCAGCGCGAGCGCGTTGCCGGCAGCGGCAACGGCGGTTGCCAGGACATGGCGGCGGTTGAAGAAGCTCGTCCCGTTCATCCGCGCAGCGCGTCCCCGGGATAGAAGGTCATCACCATCTCGCGCCATAACTCGTATTTCTCCGGCGGCAGCGTGAGGTGGCAGCTGAGTACGGCCCGCTGGGCACTCTCGGCCACGACCCGAAACGCCGGATCGACCGCCATGCGCGCCTGATCTTCGATGCCCACCCGCGCGACCGAGCCGTCGCGGTTGAGCACAATCCGCAAGCGAACCTGCATGGTCTCGATGCCGCGCACCCCCACCGGGACGTTCCAACACCGTTCGATCTGTCGCCGGATCGCGTCGATCTCGCTCTGGCTGAGGCCCTCTTCAGCTGCCCGAGGGGTCGTCCCGCGGGCTTCGGGAAGGCGTACTTCGCTTCGTCCCTGACCGGGAGTTGTCTGCTCCGCCCGCACGCGACGCTCGAGCCGTTCGACGCTCTTAAGAAGCGCAGCGAAGGAGTCTTCGGCCTCAGCCGAGGGGCGCGGCGGAGCCGGTTTCGCCGGCTCCACTTTCGCAGCCGGCTTGGGCGGTTCCGGCTTGGCTGGCTCGGGTTTGACCGCCTCGGGTTTGGCCGGCTCAACCCTCGGCGCTGGCCGCGGCGGTTCGAGTTTTGCGGGCGGCTTCCGCTCCGCCTCGGCGAGCTTTGTGTCCACCGGCTTGGCCTCGTTCGGACGCGGTTTCTCCGCTGGCCGCGGCGGCTCTTTAGGCGGTTCCGGGCGCGGGGCCGGCTCGGGAGGAGGTGGCGGTGCGGCCCGCGCCGGCTCCGGTTCCGCTTGCGGGCGCATCGGGGGGCGCGGTGCTGGTTCCGGCGGCGGTGGGGGGGCGCCTGCCTCCGGCTCGGAACGGGGAGCCGGGTTCGGGCTCGCGGCCTCGCGCGGCGGAAGGGGAGCTGCTGCTGCCGGGGCTGCCGCGGTCCGCTGGTTCGCGCCTGTCTCGGGTGCCGGGACGAGCTCGACCGCCACCGTCATCGGCTCGGGAATCCGGCGCGCTCGCAGCGAACCCAACGCGATCGCGCCCAAAAGGCCGACGTGAAAGGCCAAGGAGAGGATCAGCGCGCGTCGCACCGTACCGCCCTCCGCCCCGGTCGGCCGCGGCGAGGGGTCATCGCCCGGGCCCCCGCTCGAGCTCGGCGGTGCGCCGCGGGGCTTCGGTGACGAGCGCGATCTTGGCGATGCCGGCCTGGTTGATGGCGCCGACGACCGCCATCACGCGGCCATAATCGACGTGCCGATCGCCGCGCACGAACACTCTAAGCTCCGGGTTGCGCTCGCGGATCGCCGAAAGGCGCGGACCCAGATCCTCGAGCGCGATCGGGCTGTCTTGGAGCCAGATCGACGAATCAGCTTTGATCGTGACCGCAAGCGGCTCGTCTTGCCCCGAAAGCGGTGCTGCGCGGGTTTCCGGAAGATCGACCGTGACCCCCGACGTGAGCAAGGGCGCTGTGACCATGAACACGATCAACAACACGAGCATCACGTCGACGAAGGGCGTGACGTTGATTTCGGCCATAGGGCGACGGCGGCGGCGTCGGCCCCGTTCCCGGCCGAGCGTTACGGGCGCCACCGTTACGTCCCAGCGCGCGCGTCGAGTTCGCGCGCGACGACGACCCCGAACTCCTCCGCGAAGCTCTCAAGACGCTCGGCGTACGCGTCGAGTTCCTGGCTGAGCTTATTGTAGGCGACAACGGCGGGCACCGCCGCGAGAAGACCCAAGGCGGTGGCAAGCAGTGCCTCGGCGATGCCGGGGGCGACGACCGCAAGCGAGGTGTTCTTGGTGGCAGCGATGGCCTGGAAGCTGTTCATGATCCCCCAAACCGTTCCGAACAGGCCGATGAACGGCGCGGTCGAGCCGATCGTCGCAAGAGAGGGCAGATGGCGTTCCAGCTGCTGCACCTCGCGATCTAGGGTAAGCCGCATGACCCGGCCGATACGGTCTAAAAGGCTTTCCTGGCGGGCGCGGTCGACCGGATGCGGACTTTCCCGCCACTCTTCCATGGCGGTAGCGAACATAAGAGCCATGGGATGGTCCGGACGTCGCGCCAATCGCCCGTAGAGATCGTCCAAGGGTGCCCCGGACCAAAAAGCGCGCTCAAACTGGCTCGCTTTCCGCTTAAGGCGGAAGATCCGGGTGCTCTTGTCGAGAATGACGGCCCAACACCACACTGAGGCCAAGAAGAGCACGAGCATGACCGTCTTGACCACAGCGTCGGCCTGCGCGACCAGGGACCAAAGGCTCGGCCCCGAACTTGCGGCGCCGACTGTGACGGCTGTAACCGCTTCTGCTCCCATAGCAAGTATGCTCTCGATGCCGCAGCGCGACCCGTGGGCAAGAGCGGATCGCCGACGGCTATTCTGTTGCGGTTCGTTTGGCGCACCCGCTGCGCTCGCTCCCGGCACCGCCCGGTCGCCCCAGGCCAGAAACCGAAAGAGCTTCCGCAGGACCTTCGTTTATCACTTTAGTCGATCGGCCTTCTCCTCTCAAGCGCAGCCGTCATCTGCGGACAGCGTTCCTACGAGGCGGGCGCGCAGCGCCGCCGGCCAGCGCCGCGGGCGGCCGCTGCGATCAACGAACGCAACCCGTGTCTCCACGATCGCGACGAGTAGCTCCCCCCGCCGCACGGTCTGGTGGAAGACGGCGGTCGCTGCGCCCAACGCACGGATCTCGGTTTGCACCTCAAGGAGATCGTCAAGCCGAGCCGGGGCCAAGAAGTCGGCGGTGGCGCGCCGCACGAGGACATGACCATCGTGGTTCTCTAAAAGTGTGCGATGGTCATAACCGAGAGACCGCAAGAATTCTGTCCGCGCTCTTTCAGCAAAACGAAAGTAGGATGCGTGGTACACGACACCACCAGCATCGGTATCTTCGAAATAGACGCGAACCGACAAACGGTGTGGGACGTCGATCAATCGGTGGAATCCTCGAACAATGTCGGCTGCTCGACGGTCGCCGGAGGGATGAGATCGAGATGCCGCCAAGCCGCGAGGGTGAGCATCCGCCCGCGCGGGGTTCGCCGCAATAGACCCTGCTGCAAGAGAAACGGCTCGACCACCTCTTCCAGCGTGTCGCGCTGCTCGGACAGTGCTGCGGCGAGCGTGTCGAGACCTACGGGCCCACCTCCGAACGCTTCGGCGATTAACCGTAGATAGCGTCGGTCGAGGGCATCCAGTCCGCGTTCGTCCACCTCGAGCCGCCGCAGAGCCCGGTCCGCCATCGCACGGTCGATCTTATGGACGCCCTCGACCGTGGCGAAGTCGCGCACCCGGCGGAGCAACCGGGTCGCCACGCGCGGGGTGCCGCGCGCTCGCCGCGCGATCTCGCGCGCACCATCAGCCGTAAGGTCGAGGTGCAAGAGCGCCGCACCGCGGCGTACGATCGCCTCCAGCTCCTCCAAACTGTAAAACTCGAGACGGCAGTGGATGCCGAAACGGTCGCGCAGAGGGGTGGTGAGAAGACCAGTTCGCGTCGTCGCGCCGATAAGGGTGAACGGGACCAGCGCGATGCGTACCGAGCGCGCGGCCGGCCCTTCGCCGATCATGAGATCGAGCGCGCGATCCTCCATCGCCGGATAGAGGATCTCTTCGACCTGAGGCTGTAAGCGGTGGATCTCGTCGATAAAGAGAACATCGCGCGGCTGGAGGTTCGTAAGAAGCGCCGCGAGATCACCGGGTCGCGCGATGATCGGTCCACTCGTCATCCGAAAGCCGACGCCGAGTTCGGCAGCGACGATCTGTGCGAGGGTGGTCTTACCCAGCCCGGGGGGACCGGCGAGCAACAGGTGGTCGAGGGCTTCTTGCCGTGCGCGGGCGGCTTCGACGAACACGGCGAGATTGGCTTTAAGCCGCGTTTGGCCGATGAACTCGGCGAGCCTTTTGGGCCTAAGGCTCTGATCGAGGTCGTCGGCGCGCGCCTCGGGACTGACGATGCGGTCACTCACGGCGGTGCCAACTCCTTCAAGCTCTCGCGCAACAGAGCCTCAAGCGGGGCCCTCTCGGAAAGCCGCGCGCGCGCTCGCGCAAGGGCGGAGGCTGCTTCAGCGCGCGGAAATCCGAGCCGCACGAGAGCGGCCAAGGCCTCTGCGGCAACTCCTTGAGCGGTGACCTCAGCTGGCTGCTCGCGCATCGGGGACGGGCCGGGCAGCTCTCTCACACGCTCGGCGAGCTCGGCGATCAGTCGCCCGGCAAGTCGCTGACCGACACCGGGTGCACGGGCTAAGGCTGCGCGATCCCGCGCGACGATCGCCGCTGCGAGCTCGTCCGGCGAAAAACAACCCAAAAGCTGCAACGCGAGCTTAGCTCCCACCCCCTGCACCCGCTGCAGCAGCCGGAACCAGATCCGCTCGCGCGCCTCGAGAAAACCGAAAAGGGCGATCGTGTCTTCGCGCACCACCGTCTCGATCCACAATTCGACCGTTTCGCCGGTGCGCGGTAGCTGTTGCAGGGTCCGGGTGGCGATGTACACGAGGTAACCAACGCCGCCCACGTCGAGCACCACATGATCCTCGCCGAGCGCGGCGATCCGACCGCGCAAAAAAGCGATCACGGGGCGAGCCCGCAGGCGGCGAGGCGCAAGGCGGTCGACTGGTGATGCGCATCGCAAATCGCCACCGCGAGAGCATCGGTGGCATCGAGCGGCGCCTCGCGCGCATGCGCGAGCAGGTGACGGACCATCATGGCGACCTGTTCCTTGCCCGCCGCTCCGGTGCCGGTGACGGCGCGCTTGACCGTGCGCGCCGCATATTCTGTCACCTCGAGCCCGGCGCGCGCGGCTGAAAGCAGCACGACGCCGCGGGCCTGTCCGAGCTTGAGCGATGAGGCGGGGTTGGTGTTGACGACCGTTTCCTCAACCGCCGCGCGGACAGGCGCGTGCGCGCCGATAATCGCCGAGAGCGCCTCGAACAGCACAACCAGCCGAACCGGCAGCGGATCGTCGCGGCGGGTGCGCACGACACCGCAATCGACAAGGCGCAATCCCTCGGGCCGGGCCTCGATGATCCCCCAACCCGTCACGCCAAGGCCCGGATCGAGGCCAAGGATCCGCACCGGCTCGATCCCTTAAGCAGAAAGCCGTTGCAGCGCTCGTTCCGAGACTTCGAAATTCGCCGTTACCCGCTGCACGTCGTCATTCTCGTCGAGCGCTTCGAGAAGCTTGAAGAGACTTTCCGCGCGCTCGTCGTCGACCGGCACGGTGACCAGAGGACGCCAGCCGAGATAGGCCTGATCCGGCGGACCGAAGCGACGTTCAAGGAAATCGCGTACGTTTGCGAGCTCATCTGGAGCGCAGGTGATCTCGTGCCCCTGCTCGCTGCTCGAGCAATCCGTAGCCCCGGCTTCGATCGCCGCCTCGAGCATTTCCTCAGCGCTCGCCACCTCTGGTCGGTAGTGTACGATGCCCACACGGTCGAACTGGAAGCTCACGCTGTTGGTCTCGCCCAGGCTGCCGCCGAAGCGGCTGAAGGTGGCGCGGATCTCGCTAGCCGTCCGGTTGCGGTTGTCGGTCAAGGCCTCGACGATGATCGCCACACCACCGGGGCCGTAGCCTTCATAGCGCACTTCCTCATAGTCCTCTCCGCCGGCGCTGCCGCGGATGGCCCGCTCGATGTTTTCTTTGGGCACATTTTCCGACTTACAGGCTTGGATGGCGGCGCGCAGCCGAGGGTTGTGCGCCGGGTCGGGCAGGCCTTGGCGGGCCGCTACCTGCACTTCGCGCAGAAGGCGGGTGAACTTGCGCGCGCGAGCCGCGTCCTGGCGGCTCTTGCGGTGCATGATGTTCTTGAACTGGGAATGACCGGCCATGCTCGCTTTCGACGCTGGTTCGACGCCGCCGTCGATGTAGTCAAGATCGCCCGCCTTCGCCACCCATTCGATCGCCCGCGCAAGGCTGGGGCGGCGGCGACCGCGCAGCTGTCGCGGCACGAGCTTCGGCCCGACTTGCTGCGGTGCGCAACTAAGAGGCGAAGAGGCGGTTCCGGAACCTCCGGCGCATCCGCTCCCGACTCGCGGCATGCTTGTGGGAACCTCAATCGCGTAAAATTGATGAAAAATTCATTGGATATATCGCAATGATATCCTCGTATCGTACACGATTGATCACTGGATGTTTGTTTTCCCTCTTGTCATCGCGATGTTCTCAACGTATGGTTGTGGCCGTCAGTCAGACGGTGCCTCCCTCCCTCCCTGGCCCCCGCCGGCCCAGCCACGCGGGGGCGCTTTTTTGGGGAGCCTGAAACGACGGGCCGCGAACGAGAACAGGAAGGAACCATCATGACCGTCAGCCCGACCAGCTCGCTCGACCTCGATTGGCAGGATCCCACATTCGAGAGCTGCGAAGCCGATCCGAGCACCCTTTGCGCGCAATTGCGCGCCGAGCTGCGCGAACTCGAGCCGGTGGTCTCGGCGGCAACGCTCGTCACCGTGGCCTTCCGGATGCGCGATGAAGCTGGGCTCGTCGCCGCTCTTCGGGTCCTCGCAGGCGCGGTCGATACCCTCGAGCGACAGCGACGCCCCGGCTAAGCGCCGCTTTTCGGCCTTGAACGCGCCGGTCCAAGCGCCACATCCTCCGCGCGTATCATAGCGGCAGGACTGGCGGCTCGGTTCGGCCATAAGGCGAACCACGAGCGCTGTCCGCTGCGCGCGAGCGGGGGCGGGCGCTTGGAGCAAGGCGGTTGGCACGGTACGACGATCCTCTCGGTCCGCCGGGGCCGGCAGGTGGTGATGGCGGGCGACGGCCAGGTCAGCCTCGGCCAGACCATCGTCAAAGCCAACGCGCGCAAGGTCCGACGTTTGGGGCAGGGGCGCATCCTCGCCGGCTTCGCGGGGTCGACTGCCGACGCGCTTACCCTGCTCGAGCGCTTGGAAGCCAAGCTCGAGCGCCATCCGGGTCAGCTCGTGCGTGCCTGCGTCGAGCTCGCTAAGGATTGGCGCACCGATCGCTATCTCAGGCGGTTGGAAGCGATGATGGCGGTCGCCGACGCCGAGACCTCACTTGTCATCACCGGAGCGGGTGACGTTCTCGAACCCGAGGGCGGCCTCATCGGCATCGGCTCGGGCGGGCCTTATGCGCTTGCGGCTGCGCGCGCGCTTCTTGAAGCGACTGAGCTCGGAGCAGAAGAGATCGCGCGGCGCGCGATGCGCATCGCAGCCGGAATCTGTGTCTACACCAACACCGAAGTCACCATCGAGGTACTCGACCTACCGTGACCGCACTTACGCCACGCGAGATCGTCTCCGAGCTCGATCGCTTCATCGTGGGCCAAGAGGCGGCCAAGAAAGCGGTGGCCATCGCGCTGCGCAACCGCTGGCGTCGTCAACAGCTCGACGAGAGCTTGCGTGAAGAGGTGCTGCCGAAAAACATTTTGATGATCGGCCCCACGGGCTGCGGCAAAACCGAGATCGCGCGCCGTCTCGCGCGCCTCGCCCAAGCTCCGTTTTTAAAGGTCGAGGCCACCAAGTTCACCGAGGTCGGCTACGTTGGCCGCGACGTCGAGAGCATTATGCGCGATCTCGTCGAGGTCGCGATCAAGATGACCCGCGAGCGCATGCGCCGCGAGGTGGCGGCCCAGGCCGAGCGCAACGCTGAAGAGCGGGTTTTGGACGCTCTCGTCGGGCCGGCCGCCGGATCCGAGACGCGAGAAAAGTTCCGCCGTATGCTGCGCGCCGGTGTTCTCGCCGATCGCGAGATCGAGATCGAGGTTCAAGAAACCGCAACTGGTATGCCCACCTTCGAGCTGCCGGGGATGCCAGGCGCCCACATGGGCGTCATCAATCTCGGCGAGATGCTCGGGCGGATGTTCGGTGGCCGCACCCGCCGCCGCAAGATGACGGTTGCCGAATCCTACCGCGTCTTGATGGCGGAAGAATCGGACAAGCTCCTCGACCAAGACAAGGTCATCCGCGACGGCATCCAGGCGGCCGAACAGTCGGGTATCGTGTTCATTGACGAAATCGACAAGATCACCGCGCGTGAGGGTCGGATCGGCGCCGACGTCAGTCGTGAAGGGGTTCAACGAGACCTTTTACCGCTCGTTGAAGGAACAACGGTAACGACCAAGTATGGTCCAGTGCGCAGCGATCACGTGCTGTTCATCGCCTCGGGGGCTTTCCATCTGAGCAAGCCTTCGGATCTCCTGCCGGAGCTGCAAGGACGGCTACCCATCCGGGTGGAGCTGCAGCCCTTGGGCCGAGAGGATTTGCGTCGCATTCTCGTTGAACCCGAGGCGAGCCTGGTGCGCCAATACACCGCGCTCATGGCAACGGAAGGAGTGCGCTTGGAGTTCACACCTGAAGCCCTTGATGAGATCGCTGCGCTCGCGCACGAGATCAATCAGCGAGTCGAGAACATCGGCGCCCGACGGCTGCAGACGGTCATGGAGCGCCTGCTCGAGGACATCAGCTTCACAGCTTCCGATCGCAGCGGCGAACGCATCGTGATTGATCGCGAATACGTGCGCCGGCAGATCGGCGAACTGGTCAGTGCGACCGACCTCTCTCGGTTCATCTTGTAAGACCGCACGCGAACGCGCACCAGAACAGCTGCGCGGACCATTGAGCACGACACGTCCTGCTATGTTCCCAATCGGAGCGCGTCCATGATGTTCGTGAGCACGCGCGGGCGTGCCGGCCGGCGCAGTTTCGAAGACGTTCTTCTCGCCGGATTGGCCGAAGACGGGGGGCTCTTCCTGCCCGAGCGGTGGCCGGAACTCGGACGCGATCGGCTGGCGGCACTCGATGGTGCCGATTACCCTGCGACCGCGGCAGCTGTGCTCGCGCCGTTCACAGAAGGGTGTTTCTCTGAGGCCGAGCTCGAAGCGATGGCGCGAGAGGCTTATGCCGGGTTCGCGCATCCGGCGGTTGCACCATTACGCCAACTCGATCCGCGCCTTTGGCTTCTTGAGCTCTTTTTCGGGCCCACGCTCGCCTTTAAGGACTTTGCGCTCCAGCTGCTCGGCCGCATGTTCGAACGCGTGCTCGCCCGCCGCAGCTCGGAAATCACGATCATAGGCGCGACCTCGGGCGACACCGGCTCGGCGGCCATCGCGGCGGTGGCGGGTCGCGCGCGGATGCGCATCGTCATCCTCCATCCGCACGAGCGCATATCGCCGGTCCAGCGCCGGCAGATGACCACCGTCGATGCGCCAAATGTGGCCAATATCGCCATTCGAGGGACATTCGACGACTGTCAGAACATCGTCAAGACACTCTTCAACGATCCACAATTGCGCAAGGAACTCAATCTTGCCGCTGTTAACTCGATCAACTGGGCGCGTATCGCAGCGCAAGCTGCCTATTATGTGTATGCGGGATTGCGCTTGGGTTGTCTTGCACGACCGGTCGGCTTCTGTGTGCCAACCGGCAACTTCGGCGATGTCTATGCGGGCCACGTGGCGCGGCGGTTGGGCCTCCCGATCGACAGGCTGATCATTGCCACCAACCGCAACGATATCCTCGCACGGTTCTTCGCAAGCGGCGAGTATCGCATCGGGGACGTCGTACCCACCATAAGCCCGTCTATGGACATCCAGCTCGCCTCCAATTTCGAGCGCCTCTTGTTCGAACTCCTCGACGGAGATGGGCCAGCGGTAGCCGAGCTCATGGGACGCCTTAGCCGCGAGGGAGCCTTTCGCGTACCATCGGCGGTGCACGCGCGCGCTTGTGCGCTCTTCGCAGCCGGGTCGGCACGCGAAGAAGAGACAAAGGCGACGATCGCGCGCTGGTACGAGCGCACGGCGGGTGCGGTCCTCGTCGATCCCCACACAGCGGTGGGCCTCGCGGTGGCCGAGCGCTTCGACCGAGGATCGGCACGCCCCATGGTCGTACTCGCCACTGCCCACCCTGCCAAATTTCCCGATGCGGTCGCAGCAGCAACCGGTCGCCGACCCGAATTGCCGGTACATTTGCGCGATCTCTTTGCGCGTGAAGAGCGCTTTACCGTGCTTGCGGCTGATGCGACCGCTGTTGCTACCTTTTTGCGCACCTGGCACCCGAACCCATGACTGTCGACACACAGCTCACCGTTCTCCCGAATGGTTTTCGGGTGATCAGCGAACGGCTTCCGGGGGTGCGCAGCGCTGCGGTCGGCGTGTGGGTGGATGTGGGTACGCGCCATGAGCCGGCGCCGCTCAACGGTGTCGCGCATCTGCTCGAGCACATGGTGTTTAAAGGAACCACGACCCGCAGCGCCAAAGAGATCGCTTGTGCCATCGAAGCGGTCGGCGGCTCCTTGAACGCCTGGACCTCGCGCGAACATACGGCGTTCCACGCGCGCGTGTTAGCCGAGGACGTGCCGCTGGCGGTGGAATTGATCAGTGACATCCTCACCAATCCCCTTTTCGACGAACGCGAGCTCGTCAAGGAGTGCGAAGTCGTCGTGCAAGAGATCGGCCAGGTCGAAGATACGCCCGATGATCTCGTCTTCGATCTCTTTCAAGAGCAGGCGTATCCCGATCAACCGCTGGGTCGCTCCATTCTTGGCACCGTAGACACGATCCGAGCGATGCGGCGCGAAGCGCTCGTCGAGTTCATGGCTACCCACTATGCGCCCGAGCGCATGGTGCTCGCCGCTGCCGGGGCGATCGATCACGCGCAACTGGTCGAGTTGGCCCAGCGCTGGTTCCAGGATCGCGAGCCACGGCTTGCGCCTGCCTTCGAACCTGCCCGCTATGTCGGGGGGCGCAAAAGCGACGGCCGCGACCTCGAACAAGTGCATCTCTGTTTGGGTCTTGAAGGCGTCTCTTATCGAGATCCTGATTACTGGGCCGTACAGGTTCTCGCGACTGCCTTGGGCGGTGGCATGTCTTCCCGCCTCTTCCAAGAAGTGCGTGAGAATCGAGGCCTTTGTTACGAGATCGAGGTCTTCTCTTCATCCTTTTCTGATACGGGTCTGTTCGCGATCTACACCGGCACCGCGCCCGAGAGTCTTTCGGAGCTCGTCGATGTGACGGCGCGCGAGACCCGCGCCCTCGTTCTCGATCCGCAGCCGGAAGAGATCGAACGCGCCAAGGCTCAACTCAAGGCGGGGCTCGTCATGTCGCTCGAAAGTTGTGCGGGCGTCGCCGATTCGATTGCGCGGCAGCTCTTGATCTTCGGTCGGCGCGTGCCGGTCGAAGAAATGCTCGCCAAGATCGAGGCCGTGGATCGCGAGGCATTGCGCCGCGCTGGTGAGCGGCTCTTCGCATCTGGAACCGCGACCACCCTCGCGATCGTCGGTCCCGTGGACAACGTACCGGAACTCGAGCTCGGCCGCATCGCCAATTAGAGCGCGGGCAGCGGCCGATGCGGCTTGTCCGCGCCGGCAGCGCCGCCTAGGGACCATCCATGGCGGCGAAGCAGGCTCGCACGGGCGCGCGTGGGGTTGGGATGCTCGAGCCCCTGCGCGTGCCGCGCTATCGCGCTCTCTGGTTGGCGATGCTGGTCTCCAACCTCGGCTGGCTCGTGCAGACGGTAGGCGCCGCTTGGCTCATGACCGCCCTTGTCGGAACCGCCGACATGGTGGCGCTCGTGCAAGCGGCGATGCAGGCTCCGATCCTGTGCTTTTCGATCCTCGCCGGGGTGCTTGCCGATCTCTTCGACCGGCGGCGTGTGCTGCTCGCCGCGCAGCTTGTCATGTTCGCCATTTCGCTTCTGCTGGCAGCTGCAACCGCAACCGGAGCTGTTGCTCCTTGGTCGTTGCTCGCGTTGACCTTTTTGTTGGGCTCCGGCGTCGCCCTGCAGGGCCCGGCATTCCAAACGCTGGTCCGCGAGATCGTACCGATCAGGGCTCTCGGTGCGGCGGTCGTCTTAAACGGCGTTTCCTTCAACTTCGCGCGCGCAGTAGGCCCCGCGTTCGGGGGAGCGCTGGTCGCCTGGGCCGGAGCGCAAGCCGCTTTTCTCTTCAACGCGCTCTCCTACCTGCCGCTTGTGCTCGCGCTGTTGTTCTGGCGGCGGCCAAGGGTGGCCGATGATCTTCCCCGCGAGCGGATCCGCGGTGCGGTCTTGGGAGGGATCCGCTACGCGGCCGAGACCCCGGCGATCCGCGCTGTTCTCCTCCGCTCGGCCTCCTTTGCCTTTGCCGCTGCCGCGGCGCTGCCCTTGTTGCCACTCCTCGCTCGCGACCGTCTGGCGGGCGGACCGGTCGAATACGGGGTGCTGTTGGCTCTGTTCGGGGCGGGAGCGATGGCGGGTGCCTTCGTTGTTCATCCCCTTCGTGAGCGACGCGGCCCCGAAACACTAACACGCGCGCTCGCTCTGATTTTCGCATCGGGTCTTGCTCTTCTTGCCTTCGGATCGAATTGGTTGCCGATCGCGATCGGTCTGATCTTATCGGGGACGAGCTGGATCGGCTCCTTCGCCTCCTTCAACATCGCTGTTCAGACGAGTTCGGCCTTTTGGGTCCAGTCTCGCACCTTCGCACTGTACCAGACGGTGATGTTCGGCGCGATGGCCGTGGGGTCCTGGGTGTGGGGTGTGCTGGCGGCACGGCTGGATCTCGCTGCGGCGTTGGCTCTGGCTGCGCTTCTTCTCGCCTTGCAGCCGCTTCTGGGCCGCCGATGGCCCTTGCCCGCGGTGAGCGGGCGCGCGCTCGGCCCGGCGCGGCCGCTGCCCGAGCCCTCACCGACCCTCGCGTTCGAGCCCGATGAGGGGCCCGTGCTCGTGCAGATCGAGTACCGCGTCGATGCGGCACGAGCACGGGCCTTCGTCGCCGCCATGGACGAGCTGGGACACATCCGCAAGCGCAACGGCGCCTTGCGCTGGCGTCTTTTTCAGGACGCTGACGATCCCGAACATTGGATCGAAACCTATGTGGTGGCCGACTGGGTCGAACATTTGCGTATGGCGCGCCGGACGACCGAGGCCGATCGGGAAGTGGAGCGTCGCGTGGCGGCTTTCGATGAGAAGGGTGCGCCGCTCGTGCGGCGGCTAATCGCCCGCCGGCGCGACGCCCGCTTCGCCCTCGATCCAAGTGAACGGACCGCTGGCGAGGGACGAAGCTGATAGCGGCAGATCTCTGCTTCCAGCTGCCTCAGCGCGAACAAAAGCCGAGAGGGATCGCAGCCAATACTCTCGACGGTTTCCTATCGCGCGCGCAGCAAGGTGGAGGTTCTATCGACCAATCGAATACTGACGGCATGGAGAAATTTATTCTCCCACGTGTTTCGAGCGTCCGAGAGCAGGTCGGTCCTGGCTCTCTTTAAAGCCAAGGGTTGATCCAGCCCGAGGTGCGTAGCATTGCACCTTGCGCTTGCATCGTTGTTCGGCTCCGGCCTCTCAGCGCTGTTCAAGCCCCGCGCGGGTCAACACGATCCCTTAATCCGCGAAGGGGTCACGCAAGAGAATGGTGTCCTCGCGCGCGGGGCTGGTCGAAAGGAGCGCTACCGGACATTCGACGAGCTCTTCCAGCCGCTTAATGTATTTTACTGCCGCTGCCGGCAGGTCGGCGAAGCTCCGCGCTCCCCGCGTGCTCTCCTGCCAACCCTCGAGCTCTTCGTAGACCGGTTCGGCCGCCGCCTGCGCCCCCATTCCCGCTGGTAAATGGTGCAGGAGCTGACCACGCAACGCGTAGGCCGTGCAGACCTTGAGTTTGGGCAACCCGTCGAGCACGTCGAGTTTGGTAAGCGCGAGGCCGTTGATCCCCGACAGCTTCACCGCTTGGCGCACGAGCACAGCGTCGAACCAACCGCAGCGCCGCGGGCGGCCGGTGACGGTACCGAACTCCCTGCCGCGCTCGCCAATGAGTTTGCCCGTCTCGTCGGTGAGCTCGGTGGGAAACGGTCCGGCACCGACACGCGTCGTGTAGGCCTTGCAGATACCGAGGACATAGCCCACCGCGTCGGGGCCGACCCCGGAGCCGAGCGCAGCTTGCGCGGCAAGGGTATTGGAGCTCGTCACGAAGGGGTAAGTGCCGTGGTCGACATCCAGCATGGCACCCTGGGCGCCTTCGAACAAGATTCGGCGGCCGGCGCGCTTGAGTTCGGCGAGCCGCAGCCAGACCGGCTCGGCATAGGGCAAAAGCTTGGGCGCGAGCGCTTTGAGCTCGGCTAAGAGCTGCGCGCCGTCCACCTCCGCGATCCCGAAGCCGCGGCGAAGCGCATTGTGATGGAGGAGGAGTTCGTGCACCTTGGCCTCGAGTGTGGGCCCGTCGGCGAGGTCGCATACGCGGATGGCCCGACGCGCCACTTTGTCCTCGTAAGCCGGCCCGATGCCGCGGCCCGTGGTCCCGAGTTTGCCGAGCCCGTGTGGGCTCTTCTCGCGCGCCGCCTCCCGCGCCCGGTCGAGCTCGCCATGTAAGGGTAAGATCAGCGCACAGCTCTCGGAAATCCTCAAGGTCTCGGCAGAAATCATGACGCCGAGCGCACGGATTTGCTCAATTTCAGCGAGAAACGCCCAGGGGTCGATGACCACACCGTTGCCGATCAAAGACAGTTTACCTCGCACAACTCCCGAAGGGAGCAGCGACAGCTTGTAAGTTACGCCATCCACGACGAGCGTGTGACCGGCATTGTGTCCCCCTTGAAAGCGGACGACGACATCGGCTCTCTCGGAGAGCCAGTCGACGATCTTGCCTTTGCCCTCGTCTCCCCATTGGGCGCCGACGACCGCCACGTTGGCCATGGCTCTTCTCCCGCCGCTTCGCGACGCAGCCGCGGGCTTCTAACCAGGGCGTGTCGTCAAGACCAGAGGCTCGCGCTGGTGCGTCGCTCCGAGAGCCGACCCGGCTGTCCGGGATCAGCGCCAGCCACGGGCGCGGGCGGCCGCCTCGGCCTCGCGGTCGAGCAGGCGCAGCGAGCCGACCGCCTCACGCAGGGCCTCGGCCGGGTCGTGCTCGATCTCCCCGCCGGCCGGAGCGAAGCCGCTCGGCGCCTCGGCGGGCACGAGCGCGACGAGGGCCGTGACCGGCCACGTGCCCTCCGCGCTCCGGCACAGGATCGCAAGACCCGGCTGCGGCCCGCCCGAGACCTCGAGCTCGCGGCAGTAGCGGCCCGGACCGCGCTCGAGTGTGCCCAAAAGGAGCACAGTCGCTCCGCCGGCGAGCGCCACGCTCTCGCCGCTCGTGCCCTGCTCGGCGAGAGCGCGGACGGGCTCGCTCTCGACCAGAGCGGCGAGCGACAGGGTGGGAGCCGGGGGCTCGCTGCTCGGCACCAAACGCCCGACGGTAAAGCCCAAGAGGAGAGCCAGTGAGGCGGCGAGCGCGAAGGAAAGCCCACGGCGGCGCAACGCGATGGGCCGAGTCGTGGCCACGGGTGCAGGCGGCGCCGAGCCGGGCCCCTCGCCACCTTCAATCGCCCGCAGCGCCGGACGGCGCGCCGGAGCCGGCGAAGCGGGCTCGGCGGCGGCACGGGCACGGATCGCTGCGACGAGCCGATCGGGCACCGGCTCCTCAAGAACGGGATCAAAGGCGGCCCGTAGGAGCGCCCGATCGGCCTTAAACCGCGCTACCTTGGTGGAGAGCTGTGGGTCCGCAGCGATCCGAGGGGCGAGCGCGGCCGCCGTCTCGGGTGGCAAGGCTTCGTCGGCAAAGGCCATGAGCATGGTGTCGTCGGGCTCCCGGTCTTCGGGCTTTACGGGTTTCGTCTCAGGATTGTGCGACATGGGCGGGACGTTCCTCGCGTTGGTCTTCCTCTGTGGCGAGCACGAGCTCGTGTAGCTGCGCGCGGGCGCGGGCGAGGCGGCTCATCACGGTGCCGATGGGAATGTCGAGAAGCTCGGCAGTCTCTTTGTAGGAAAGACCGTCGACGCAGACGGCTACGAGCACAAGTCGTTGCTCAGGAGGTAGCGTATCGAGAGCCGAACGCAGCCGGTTCATCACGATGAGATTGAGGCCGTCACGACGCCCGTCGGCGCCGACGACCTCATAGGCTTCTTCCACCGGTACCTCTTGGCCGCGCGTCGCGCTTTGCCGGCAGCGGTCGAGCCAGCGGTTTTGAAGGATCCGGAACAGCCAGCTGTCGAGCCGGGTTCCGGGGGTGTAGCGGGCAGCGTTGGCGAGTGCCCGCTCGCAGGTGTCCTGGACCAGATCGTCGGCCTCTTCGACCGAACGGGTGAGCGCACGCGCAAAGCGACGCAGGCGCGGCAGCATCGCCACGAGCTCGTTCGTGAAGTTCGGCTCCAAGACTGCCTCCGCTCGTTTCGCCCCACGCCGTCAAAACGGTCGGGCACTCTTGCTATTCCCGACGGATACCGACCTCGCTACGGGAGAGGAGAGTAGGCATAAAATGCGCCCGCCGAGCGTTGTCGACCGCGGACCGTGCCCGCAGCAAGGGGGAGCTCGCCCGTGTCGCGATTAACGATCGAGCTTCGTGCCGTCTTGGTCGCGCTCTTAGCGACCATCGTGCTGCTCGCCCCGCTTGCCTCGCCCTCGCCTTGGAGCCCAGCCGTCGTCTGGGCGGATGACGACGATGACGATGACGACGGTTCATCGGGCGGCGGAACGTCGGGCGGCGGTAGTTCAGGAGGCGGGAGCGGCGGCGGGGGCGGCTCGGGCGGTGGCTCGACGGGGGGTGGCAGTGGCGGCGGGGGCGGTACCGCTGGTGGTGGCGCCGGTGGAGGAAGCACCGGGGGTGGTGGCGCAAGTCCCGACGACGATGGAGACGACCGGGACGACGACCAGGATGATGACGACAAGGGGGAGGACGACGGTGGTCGAAGCGGCGGGCGGGACGACCGCGATGACCGTGACCGAGGCGATCGCGACAGAGACGGGCGGTCGGGCCTTGCGCGGTTGCGCGACCTCTTGTTCGGGCGCACGGAACCACCGGCCGATCGCGACGATCGCTTCCGGCCGGGGGAGATCCTCGCGGTCGATCTTTCGAGCGAAGCGCGCGGTCGGCTCGTGGCGCTGGGTTTCGAGGTTCTGGACCAACGCCGGCTCGGCGCACTCGGCATCACGGTCACCCGACTCGCCCCGCCGAGCGGTCGGCCGCTCATCGAAGCTTTAGAGCTCGCGCGAGCGACCGATCCCGCGACGGTCTTCGACCTCAACCATCTCTATCGCGGGCTCTTGTGCGAGGGGTGCTGGACGAGTGCGGCAGCGACACTCGGGCTCAAGCCTCAAGGTTGTCGGGTGCGGACGCGGTTGGGTCTGCTCGATACGGCAGTTGACACGACTCACCCGACGTTGGCCCGGGCTCGCATACACAGCCGCAGCTTTGTGCCCAGCGGAATCGCGGCGGCTGCTCCTGATCACGGCACAGCTGTGGCCTCACTTTTGGTGGGCACGCCTATTGGACTTTTGCCCGAGGCGGAGCTCCTTGTGGCAGAGGTTTTCGGCCGCGGCGTAGGCGGGGCGGAAGCCGATGCGCTCGCGATCGCTTCTGGGCTCGACTGGCTTTTGCAAAATGGCGTGCGCATCGTTAACGCCTCGTTCGCCGGACCGAGTAACCGATTGGTGGAGCTCGCCGTCTTTTTGGCTCGAAGGCGAGGCGCAGCGCTCGTAGCGGCGGCCGGCAACGGTGGGCCCGCGGCTCCGCCGGCGTTTCCCGCCGCCCTTGAGGGAGTGATCGCCGTGACGGCCGTAGACCAACGCTTGGAGCCTTGGCGCAAGGCGAATCGAGGTTCCTACATCGCTTTCGCCGCGCCGGGAGTGGACGTGCCCGTAGCCGCATCGGGCGGCGGACTGCGAGCCGCGAGCGGGACTTCCTTCGCCGCGCCCTTCGTCACTGCAGCCTTGGCCGCGGCGACGGGCCGCGGCGACCCGCGCGCGGCCCTCCCGCTTCTTACCGCCAAGGCCCGCGACCTCGGTGCGCCGGGCCGCGACCCGGTCTTCGGCCACGGGCTGGTTCAGGCGGTGGGCTGCCGCTCCTGAGCAGGTTGAGCCGACTGTCCGGCCGGCAGCGATGCCCGCGCCGGCTCGGCGAGCAGCTGCTCGAGCCGGTCTCGGGCGACCCGGAACGCGGC
This sequence comes from Pseudomonadota bacterium, assembly GCA_030549795.1. Taxonomy (GTDB): domain Bacteria; phylum Pseudomonadota; class Alphaproteobacteria; order Geminicoccales; family Geminicoccaceae; genus JANXAZ01. Next base: position 52,447 of record JAUQQO010000046.1, read on the forward strand.
GTGGCGGTCGAGCACGCGAGCGAGCTCGCGCAGCGCTGGAACCAGCGCTGCGAGGAGGGCGAGTGTAGCGGCCACGGTGCCGGGCGAGGCTGGGGGTCCAGGCGGTACACCCGCAGCGAACAGGACCAGGGCGGCGACCACAAGCCCGCGCAGAAGATCAGGTAGAGCGAGCAGACAGGCTGCGATACGGCCTCGGCGGGCGGCGAGCCGCGCGGCCCGCGCCTCTTCGCGGGCCAGAGTCTCTGCCGCCGCTTCGGGGAGAGGCTCGCCGGCGAGGCGGCCCGCTAAGAGCCGGCCCGTGCGCGCGGCGGTCTGCCCGCGGGCCCGGCGGAGTGCCGCGACCGCGGCGAGCAAACCCGGGCGCAGGGCCGCGGCGGCAGCCGCCACGAGGAAAAGAAGTGCGGCCAAGAGGACCCTGATCCGCCCATCGACCAGGAAGGCCGCGGCGAGGCAGGCCACGACCAGGAGGCCTTCCGAGATCAGCCGCGGCAAGCCCCGTCCGGGCCAGGCACGTAGGGCCTGGAGCTCGCTCGAAAGGCGGGCGAGCAGGCGACCGAGCCGGTCGGCGCCGCCCTCTCCGGGCCGCGTGAGGAGATGCTCGAGGAGACGGCCGCGGACGGCGGCGGCGTAGAGCATACCGAGCTGCTCGGCTCGGCCGCGCTCGGCGATCTTGACCAGAGCCGTGGCGGCGGCGGCGAGCACGAGGAGACTCGCGAGGAGCAGGACCTCGGCGGTGGCGGCACCGGAAAGCCCGCGGTCGACCGCGCGGCGCAAAAGGAGCACGCCTGATACGGTAGCGGCCGCGCGGGCGAGCCCGAGGGCGAGGAGGCCGCCGAACAGCCGGTGCCGCTTCTCGGCGAGAAGGGGCGGCAGGCTCATGCCGCTCTCTCAAGACGAGCCGGGCTGGAAAGCAAGTGCTCGAGGATTCCGGGGCGGGCGAGCTCTTGTGGGCCGAGGACGGGCAGAGCGGTCGCACCAGCGGCCTCTCGGCGGGCGAGGGGCGAGCGGGTCAACAGGCCGGTCACCGCGGCGATCGGCAGGCCGAGTGCTTCGAGCTCGCGTACGCCCATAGCTGCCCCCATCGCGTCGCTGGCTGCGAACAGGATGGCGTCGACGCGCTCGGCAAAGGTCTTGGAAGCGACGAGCATGGCGGTCTCCCGCTGGAAGAGTCCGTCCGCCACCTCGAGCACGGCGACCTCGGCGTCAGCTGCGATGAGGGCGTCGAGAAGGGTCGTGAAAGCCTCCTCGAGGGCGGGCCCGTCGAGCAGGAAGGTGCTGGCGTGGCCCACGTCGGTGAAGTCGAGGGCGGTGGTGGCACCGGCATCGAGCATGAGGGCGAGGTCGCCCGGGGCGCCCGTGCCAGTGACCTTGGCGGTACCCACGGCGAGGCCGGTGAGGACGAGACCGCGCACGAGATGGGCGGCAGCGGTGGTCTTCCCGGCGTTCATGCTCGCGCCGAGCACGGCGATCGTCGGGATGCGGCGCAGCGCCCGAGGCGGATGGATTCGGAAATCGGCGAGGTTGAGGGGCCGGCCGCTCGCGTCCGCTACGAGCCCGAGCGCCTCGAGGCGGGTCGGCTCGCCCATCCGCTCGGATCGGCTCTCGACGCGCCCGCACAGGCCGCCCGCGGCCACCAGGTGGCAGGGGCCGGGTCCCTCGGGGAGATAGGCCTCGAACTGGTCAGGGGCGTAGCGATTGCCGGCAGCAAGCAAGACTTCATCGCCCGGGAACAGGGTCGAAGACCGGCCGCTCGCAAGCTGTAAGCTCTTGTGCTGGCCGAGTTCGACCACTCTGCACAAGAGCAGATCGCCCGCAACCGGCCGGACTTTTCCCGTGAGCAACAGTCAGGCCCGGTCGAGGGCGACGCGGCGAGTGGTAAAGGCGCGCTTGGCCCGCGCGAGACGCGCGGGCTCGAGCGGTCGACGATCGATGCGCATCCGATCCTCCCTCGGGTCGAGGCCGCTGTGAGCGGCCGAGAGAGGAACGGCTCGCTAGGAGCGCTATTCCCGGGCGGGCCGGGGTGCCGGCCCGGGGGCCGGCAGGCCACGACGCGCCTCGGCCAGCAGCGCCGGCAGCGGTAGGAGCGCCACGACCGCAAGCGCCACAAGCGAGCTCCATGGATCGGAGATCGGTCCCAACCGCTGCTCGAGCAGGACCTGGGCGTAGACCAAAAGAACGTGCCAGACGAAGACGAGGAGCGCGTGGCGACCCATGAGCACGAGCAGCGGATGGCTCCAGAGTGCTTGCAGGAAGCCAGCGGTGCGGCGGGCGAGCGGGCTCGCCGCGCGTGGGCCGGCGACCAGGAGCCAGGCCACGACGTAAAGCGTGGCGGCGAAAGCGATCGGGAAGACGGGGCCGAGCTCGCCGCGTCGCTCGAAGGCCTGGATGCGGGCGAACATCTCGGGGCTCGGCAGGCCGGCGCTGATCGCGATCCGCCAGAGGGCGAGCACGGCGAGCACGAAGAGGGCCCCCTTCACGAGCTCGGTGCGCTCGGGCCGCAGGAGCCGCTCGGGCTCGAGCCGGCCGCTCGCGGTGGCGGCACCGAGCAAGAGTCCGGTGACGAACAGGAGCTGCCAGGCGAGCGGGTTGAAGTGGCTGCGCAGGACGAGGTCGGTTTCGCCATAGCGGAGGAGCGGCTCGATCGTGGCGACGATCGGCAGATGGCCGCCCATCTGAACGAAAAGCCAGAGCGCGAGGCTGCCGGCGGCGACGAGCCAGAGCCGGCCGCTCAGGGCCAGGTGGAGGAGGAAGGGGGAGAACGCGAGGTAGAGGACGTATTGCGGCAAGATGTCGAGATAGGTGGGTTGGTAGAGGAGAGCGGCGCTCGCGAGCGCGTAGGCCCAACCGTCGTCGTAGAGCGAGCCGAGGAAGGGGCCCCAGGCCGGCCGCGTGTCGTCGAGCAGGCGGATGGCGAGCACGATCACAGTGAGCAAGGCCAGGTGCCAGGCGTAGACGACGGCGGTCCGCCGCCACAGCCGCTCGCGGACCGGCCGCGGACCGCGTTCGAGTTGTTGACGGCCGTAGATCAGACCGACCATGAGACCGGCCATGAAGATGAAGCCTTGCGCCGAGGTGACGAAGCCGAGCTCGCCGAAATGCAGCCAGCCGAGCACGAAGCCTTCTTGGAACCAGATATGGTTCCAGGCCATGAACACGATGAGAAAACCACGTAGACCGTCGAGCACCACGACGCGCTGCGACATGCCCGCTCACCCCCGGACTCGACAGCTGGACGATCGACATTAAAAAAAGTGGTAGGTTCTTATGGCCGAGTCACGACCGTGAGCTCAACTTTTTTTCATGATCTTCGGGTGGCTATTTGCGTTCTCGTTGGGACGGTGGCGACAGGCCTCATCGCGGCTCCGCTAGCGGCGGCGCCTTCCGCCGTGCCTTGTCCGCGGCCGCCCGCGCTGCTCGACCCGCCGCCGCTTGCCGCAGCGATCGTGCGCGCTCTGCGCGAAGCGCATCGGCTTCGTATCGTGGCGCTCGGTTCCTCGAGCACCGAGGGGACCGGAGCGAGCCGCCCCGAGTTCGCCTGGCCGGCCCGTCTCGAGGCTATCCTCGACGCGCGCTTTCCTAACGATGAGATCGAGATCATTAATCGCGGCAAAGGCGGCGAGACGGCGGCCGAGAACCTCGCGCGCTTGGAGCGCGACGTGATCGCGCTCGCGCCCGATCTCGTGATCTGGCAAGTCGGAACCAACGATGCTCTCAAAGGGCTCGAACCCGAGGAAGTCGCAGCGCGCGTTCGCGAAGGTATCCGCAGACTGCGGGCACTCGGTATCGAGGTGATACTTATGGATTCGCAGTGGCTGCCGGACCCTGCGCGCGATGAGCGCGTCGAGCGGATGAGTGCTGTGTTGGCCGGGGTGGCCTTCGAAGAAGGCGTGGCGATCTTTCCCCGCCACGAGCTTATGGAGGCCTGGGCCGAGACCGGGACGCTTCCGCCCAACGCCCTCATCGGTCCCGATGGACTCCATATGACCGATGAATCCTATCGCTGCATCGCCGAGCGGCTGGCCGATCTCTTCCCTCCGGCCTCAGCTGCTGATGAGGCCGCGCTTCGAAAAGGGGCGGAATAAGCGACAGACGCTCAGTTGCCGACGTAGTCGAATGCGTGCTTGAGCGGCTGGCCGGCAGCGACACTACTGCTCACTGCTTCGACGAAGGCACGCATGTCGGCACTGTCGGCCGCGAGCCGAGCAAGACTGGCCCAGTCCACCTCGGCTCGCGCGCGGGCGGGGACGAGGATTTCGCTTTCGCTCGGGGCGCTAACATCGAGCCGGATAACGCCGATCCCGTGAAGGTCGCCGAGCACGCGCAACTCGTCGAGCGTGTCATCGGCCTTGATCTCGGGCGCCACCAGATAGCCAAAGTTAGCCCAGGAGGAGTTCGCGACCGCCTGAAAGAAAGCATCTCGCGCGTTCGACCGATCGAGCTGGATCTTGACCTCGAAGGACCAGAGCCGCGCCCGAGTCACGGTCATTTTTCGCCACAGCTCCTGAACCTGTGACGGCCAATCGGCACCGGTCAAGAGCTCCATCGCTACGAGGTCGGGGAACAGCCAAACATTGGCACCGGCAGTTTTCCGAAACGCCGCCCGCTGATCGATCCGCTTCGGCCACAGCCCGAGTTCGTCTTGCAGGTAGCGTCCGAGAACCGAGTAGAGTTCGTTCTCGCTCACTTCCTGAGACTTAAACGTTGCGGCCAGAGACGGAGTGCCACTCTCTGCCGATGTCCGAGTAGTTGTCTCTACGCTCCAATAATAGAGTCTCGGACGATCTTCTGTCGTCACAATGGATTGAAAATTTATGTAATGCTTTGTGATTGACGTCGATTTCTCCCATGAGCTGTTCTATCAAGCCCTTATGATCAAGTTTTTGTTTCGATTCTCGGCGCTTCTGTTCTGCCCATTCGGGCCAACGTCGCACGAGCGCCTACGCGATCGCGCGCGCCGTGAACCGGCGACCCGGCTCGTCGCGCAAAATCGCAGCAATCTTTTCTGCCAATGTCCGCGGTTCGCTCACGCTTCCCTCCCAATTGGACTTTTGCCTTCTTATACACTGCTCAGTGTGGGATCGGAAGGGAGCCGCAAAGCGCGCCTTGCGTAGCTCTTTTAAGGATCTAGCTTTGGTTTATCGAAGCGCAGGCGGAGTACACGGTGTACGGGAAGCCTCAGCTCGTTGCGATCGATAACAGCACGACCAGCGCCCGCCGTCCTCTTCGATCGCGAGCTAAAACCGCTCGCTTCGGTGCACCAGCAATGCCACGCGCGCGACCGCGCCGACGGCTCGCGCAAGCGCGCCCCCTGCAACAACAGGGCCTTGCCGAGTGCACTCCGTGCTGGAGCTGTCGATGCCGCGCGGACACGCTCGCACGCGCCGTCTGGCGCTGCTGGGTGAGCCCATGCTCAGATGGAACAAAACGCGGCCCTCGCCCTTTGGACGCCCGCGCGGATCGAGGGAGCCGAGAAACGAACCACATTCTCGCGCTGCACAGTGCGCGGCGAGCGCTTTTTCCATTTACACCCGCTCTTTCGCACTGACCCTTCGCGTGGTCACGGGCAGGGAGGACTAACGGCAGTGCAGCTGCGGCTCGCGAGCTTCAACCTCGAGAATTTCGGGGGGCGTCCGGGCGAGATGACCCTCAAGCAGCGCCTGGCGGTCTTGCGACCGCAACTGTTGCGGTTGAACGCCGATGTCCTTTGCCTGCAAGAGCTCCATGGCGCCCGGCCACCCGAGGGTGGGCCGCGG
>JAUQQO010000057.1 GCA_030549795.1 Pseudomonadota bacterium
CGCGACACAGAATCAGCCCGCACCCGCCCCCCGCCCGCCACGGAGCTAGCCATGAGCGCAGCCCCCGCCCTCGACCCCACCCCCGCGCCGGCCGCCCCCGCCGCGCCCTCCGCCCAGCCGCAAACGAGCCCGCCGGGCGAGCCGGAGCAAGCGCGGCCACGGCTGCGCGCCCACGACGACCGCGAGCCGGGCCCGGCGCTCGCGGCACTGCTCGCGGTTGCGAGCAGCGAAGAGCGCGCGCAGATCCTCGAACTCCGGCGCGATTGGCTGGCGCGTCACAAGCCCATCGACCGTGCCGAGCGGCTCGCGGTCGAAGCCGTGGTCGCCGTGCTCTGGCGGCTGGAGGCCCTGGCGGCGGTGGAAGCACGCGTCCTCGCCGCTTTGCGCGCTGGGGCGCGCGATCCGCGTCTGCCCGGGCTCGCGACGCTCGCGCGCCTGCGCCGCGCCCTCTGTGCCGAGCGCGAGCGCGCCGAGCGCGATCTCGTCTGGTTGCGCGAGAACCGACCCAAACCGATCCCGAGCCCCTGGCTCGCACCGGCGCGCCTGGAGTGGTTGGCAGCCAAGCTGCGCGAGGGCGCCATTCTCGCTCCGGCACGGCCCGCTGAAGAAGCCCCGCGCCGGGACGGCGACGCTTCTCCACCGTCGAACGCCGCGCCAGGTGCGGATCCGAGCCCGACAAGGCAGAAAACAGGCGAAAAAGCCGCCCCCCCTCCGCCCTGCCTCGATGGTCCCAAAGCAACTGGCGCGCGCCCGGCTCTGCGTGCGCGCGGTGAGGACGGGCTCGCCCGACTGTTTCGGTTCCTCTTCGCCGACGAGCCGTCGCTGGCTGCAACGCCGCCGCCCGACACGCGTGTCGCCGCATGAGTGCGCTTGGGCTCAAACCCGCTCGAGCAACAGCGCCACGCCCTGGCCCACGCCCACGCAGGCGGTGCACAGCGCTCGCTTTGCGCCGCGGCGAACCAGCTCGCGGGCCGCGGTGAGCACGAGGCGTGCCCCGCTCATGCCCAAGGGGTGGCCGATCGCGATCGCCCCGCCGTTGGGGTTGACGTGCTCGGCGTCATCGGGAAGGCCCAGCTGGCGAAGGCAGGCCAGCACCTGTGCGGCAAAGGCCTCGTTCAGCTCGACGACGTCGACCGCGCCGAGCGACAGGCCGAGCCGTGCGAGCAGCTTCTCGGTCGCCGGGACGGGACCGATGCCCATGATCTTGGGCTCCACCCCCGCCGCCGCCGCGCCCACCACCCGCGCGAGCGGCCGCAGGCCGAAGCGCTCCGCTGCCGTTTCGCTCGTGAGCAAAAGCGCCGCCGCACCGTCGTTCACACCCGAGCTGTTGCCGGCGGTCACCGTCTTGCCCGGGCCGTTGAGGGGCGCAAGGCGTGCTAAGGCCTCGAGCGTGGTCTCGGGGCGCGGATGTTCGTCGCGCGCGACCACAAGCGGCGGGCCCTTGGCCCGCGGCACTTCGACCGGGATGATCTCACCGGCGAAAAAGCCTTCGGCGAAGGCGCGCGCCCAGCGCTGTTGGCTGCGCAGGGCGTAGGCGTCCTGGTCTTCGCGCGCGATCCCGAACCGCTCGGCGACATTGTCGGCGGTCTCGGGCATGCTGTCGGTGCCGAAGCGGGCTTCGATCACCGGATTGACGAAGCGCCAACCGATCGTGGTGTCGTAGATCTCGGCCCGACGCGAGAAGGCGGTCTCGGCCTTGGGGAGCACGAAGGGCGCCCGGCTCATGCTCTCGACCCCGCCCGCGATCACGACTTCGGCCTCGCCGATCGCGATGGCCCGCGCCGCCTGCGCCACGGCCTCGAGCCCCGAGGCACAGAGCCGGTTGACCGTCACCCCCGGCACCGAGACGGGCAAGCCCGAGAGCAACACGGCCATGCGGGCAACATTGCGGTTGTCTTCGCCGGCCTGGTTGGCGCAGCCCAAGATCACTTCATCGACCGCCGCGGGATCGAGGCCGGGGTTGCGGCCGAGCAACGCCTTGATCGGAAGGGCGGCGAGATCGTCGCTGCGCACGGGCGCGAGCGCCCCACCGTAGCGGCCGACGGGGGTGCGGATGCCGTCACAGAGGAAAACCGCGCGCATGGGCCAAAGCATGGCGGGCGAACGGCGCCCGTGCAACCCGCAGCTCGTGCTCGCTCTGGCGCGCCCGTGCGGCGGGACCTATATCGGGGCCGAGCGCGCGCGAGCTGCCTCCGCGCCGCTTTTCAGCGTGCGATTCCTCCATCGGCCTTTTTCGGTGACCCGAGCCCGCACCTCCTACGTCTGTCAGGCCTGTGGTGCGGTCTATGCGCGCTGGGCGGGGCGCTGCGAGGCCTGCGGGGCGTGGAACACCATCGTCGAGGAGCCGACACCGGGCGCGGGCCCCGCGCGGGCCGGCGGAAGCAGCCGCGGCAAGAGCCTCGAGCTCGTACCGCTCGCCGGTTCCGAAGCTCCGCCGCCGCGGCTGTCGACCGCGATCGGCGAGCTCGATCGGGTCTTGGGCGGCGGGCTCGTGCCCGGTTCGGTTGTGCTCTTGGGCGGCGATCCCGGCATCGGCAAATCCACCCTCACCCTGCAAGCGGCGGCTGCCCTCGCCCAGAGCGGAGAGCGGGTCGTCTATCTCACGGGCGAAGAATCGATCGAGCAGGTGCGGCTGCGCGCCCGGCGGCTCGGTCTCGCCGCGGCACCGGTCGCGCTCGCCGCCGCCACCAAGGTCGAAGACGTGCTCGCCACCCTCGATCGGCCGGGCGCTCCCGCGCTTCTCGTCGTCGATTCGATCCAGACCATGTGGAGCGAGACGCTCGAGGCGGCACCGGGCACGGTAGGGCAGCTGCGCGCGAGTGCACAAGCGCTCGTCGGGCTGGCCAAAAAGCGCGGGACCGCGGTCCTGCTCATCGGCCATGTCACCAAGGAGGGGGCGATCGCCGGACCCAAGCTGCTCGAGCACATGGTCGATGCCGTGCTCTACTTCGAGGGCGAGCGCGGCGAGGCGTTCCGCATCTTGCGCGCGGTCAAGAACCGCTTCGGCCCGGCCAACGAGATCGGGGTGTTCGAGATGGCGGAAGCGGGCCTCCTTCCCGTTCCCGATGCCTCGGCACTCTTCCTCTCCCGCCGCGAAGAGGGTGTGGCGGGCAGCGTGGTCTTCGCCGGGATCGAGGGTTCGCGCCCGGTGCTCATCGAGATCCAGGCCCTCGTCGGGCCCGCTTCCTTCGGTACCGCTCGGCGCGCCGTGGTGGGCTGGGATCCGGCGCGCCTCGCCATGGTCTTGGCCGTGCTCGAGGTCCGCTGCGGCCTTGTGATGGGGGGGCGCGACGTCTATCTCAACGTTGCCGGCGGCTTGCGCATCGGCGAGCCGGCGGCCGATCTCGCGGTTGCGGCAGCGATCGTGTCGGCGGTCTTCGGGGTGCCGCTTCCATCCTCCACCGTGGTGTTCGGCGAGGTCGGGCTTGCGGGTGAGATCCGGGCGGTGGGGCAGGTGGGAGCGCGGCTTAAGGAAGCGCGCAAGCTGGGTTTTGCGCGCGCCCTTTTGCCCGCCGCCTCGCTCGGCGAGGGATTCGGGTTGGAGCTCGAAGGGGTGAGCCGGCTCCTCGAGTTGGTCGAGCGTCTGGACCGCAAGCGGGAGCGAAAGGCGGGCTGATGCAAACGCTTCCGATTACCGCCCTCGACCTCGTCGTTGCCGTGGTCGTCGGCCTTTCGGCGATGGTGGCGCTCGCGCGCGGTGCTCTGCGCGAGCTTTTGGGTCTGGTTGCCTGGATCGGCGCTTTGGCTTCGGCCTGGTTCGGCTTTTCACCTGCTCACGGCATCCTCAAAGAGGCGATCGGCAACGACTTCCTCACCGATCTCGCCACCGTGGGCGTAGTGTTCCTCGTCCCGCTCATAGCGCTCAAGTTGCTTGCGAGCGCGGTGGCGAATGCGACCGCCGGCCCCGGCTTGGCCGACCGCTTGTTGGGGCTCGCCTTCGGCCTTGTGCGCGGTGCTTTTCTCGTTGTCTTGGCGTGGATCCTCGTGAGCACGCTGTTCCCGCCCGAGCGCCATCCCGATTGGGTCAAGCGGGCGGTCGCCTTGCCCTGGATCAAAAGTGGCGCCGTGTGGGTGGAAGCGTTTTTGCCCGCCGAGCTCGAGAGCAAGGTCAAGGCGGCCACAGGAAACGTGAGCCGCCCCGATCCCGGCAAGGGTTACGGCCCCGAGCAACGCCGCGAACTCGAGCGGCTGTTGCCGCGCGGTTGAGGCGAAGGAAGGGAACCCGATGGTCGATCGCCTGCCCTGGGACGCCGACGGCTTCCGCGAGGAGTGCGGCATCTTCGCGATCTATCGCCACACGGATGCCGCCGCGCACACCATCTTGGGCCTGCATGCCCTACAGCACCGCGGCCAGGAGGCAGCCGGCGTGGTCACCTTCGACGGCCGCCACTTCCACAGCCACCGCGCGCTCGGCCTCATCGGCGATACCTTCTCCAAGCGCTGGGTGGTGGATTCGCTTCCCGGTCATGCCGCCATTGGCCATACCCGCTATGCCACCACCGGGGCCACAGCGCTTCGAAACGTGCAGCCGCTTTTTGCCGATATGGCCTTCGGCGGCTTCGCGCTCGCGCACAACGGCAATCTCACCAATGCCCAGCGCCTGCGCCACCGGCTGGTCGAGCAGGGCAGTCTCTTCCAATCCACCACCGATACCGAGGTCCTTGTCCATCTTATCGCCCGCTCGAAGAAGACGACGCTGATCAAGCGCCTCATCGACGCGCTCGAGCAGGTCGAAGGTGCCTATTCGCTGGTCGGTCTGTTCGATGACGGCATCATCGCGGTGCGCGATCCCTTAGGCGTTCGGCCGCTTGTCATGGGCGAGCTGGACGGGGCTACCATCTTCGCCTCCGAGACCTGTGCGCTGGATATCTTGGGGGCGACGTTCGTGCGCAACGTCGACCCCGGCGAGATGGTGGTGGTGGACGCCGAGGGTATCCGCAGCCTGCGTCCCTTCCCCCCGCATCCGCGGCGCTTTTGCATTTTCGAATATGTCTATTTCGCCCGCCCCGACAGTCTGGTCGAGGGGCGCGGGGTGTATGAGGTGCGCAAGCGGATCGGTGCCGAGCTCGCCCGCGAAGCCCCGGCTCAGGCCGATCTCGTGGTCCCGGTTCCCGACAGCGGGGTCCCGGCGGCGATCGGCTATGCCCAAGTATCCGGCCTTCCCTTCGAGCTCGGGATCATCCGCAACCACTATGTCGGGCGTACCTTCATCGAGCCCACCGATTCGATCCGCCACTTAGGTGTCAAGCTCAAGCACAACGCCAATGCCGCCACGCTCGCCGGCAAACGCGTCGTCCTCGTCGATGACAGCATCGTGCGCGGCACGACTTCGACCAAGATCGTAGCGATGGTCCGCAACGCCGGTGCGCGCGAAGTCCACATGCGCATCGCCTCGCCGCCCACCACCCACTCCTGTTTTTACGGGGTGGATACGCCCGAGCGGGCCAAGCTGCTCGCCGCCCGCCACAGCGTGGAGGAGATGGCGCGCATCATCGGGGTCGACAGTTTGGCCTTCCTTTCGATCGAGGGCCTTTATCGGGCGGTGGGCGAGCCCGGCCGCATGGGGGAGGCGCGCAGCTTCTGCGATGCCTGTTTTACCGGCGACTATCCCACCCGCTTGGTCGACCACGATCAGGGCGAGGCCGGCGTCGAAATGTCGCTTCTGCTCGAGGAAGCCGGGCGGTGAGCGAGGCGGCGCTTTCCGGCCGGGTGGTGCTGGTGGTGGGGGCGAGCCGCGGCCTCGGCGCCGCGGTGGCGCGCGAGGCGGCGCGGCAGGGGGCGCATCCCGTGCTGCTCGCCCGCACCCAAGGCGCGCTCGAAGAGCTCGATGATCGGATCAGGGCGGAAGGGGCGGCGGCCACGCTCGTCCCCCTCGACCTGCGCGATGGTGACGCGCTCGATCGGCTGGGACCTTCTCTGTTCGCGCGCTTTCGCCGTCTCGACGGCTTCGTCTTCACCGCCGCCGAACTCGGAAGCCTCGCGCCCTTGGCGCATCAGGATCCGCGCGAGCTGGCCGAGGTGTTCACCATAAACGTGCTCGCTTTCCAGCGCTTGGTGCGCACCCTCGAGCCTCTGTTGCGCGCTTCCGATGCCGGCCGCTGCGTGGTGGTGGGAGATCCGATCGCAGCCGCACCCAGAGCCTATTGGGCGCCTTATGCCGCGGCCAAGGTGGCGCTGAGCGCGATGGCGCTCGCTTGGGCGCAAGAGCTCGAGCAGACGCCGATCCGGGTCGTCGTCGCCGAGCCGGGACCCATGGCCACGCGCTTGCGCCGGCGCGCCTTTCCGGGCGAGCCGCCGAACCTTCGGCCCTCGCCCGAGGTCTTCGCGCCGGCGATCTGCGCGCTGCTCGCACCCGCCACGACCGCGCACGGGGTGCGCCTTGCCCTTCAGCCGGCGCCTTCCTCGGCGTAGGGATTCTCGCTTGTGCGGATGCGAAAGCGCAGCACCGTGCCCTCGAGGTCGAAGGCGCTGCGCAGTCCGTTGGCGAGATAGCGCAGATAGCTCGCCGGCAGATGCGCTGCTGGCGGGTTGCCGAAGATCACGAAGGTCGGCGGCCGCACGCCCACTTGCGTCATATAGCGCAGCTTGACCCGCTTTTTGTCGACAGTGGGCGGGGGATGTGCCTCGAGTGCTTCATGAAACCATCGATTGAGCTGGCCTGTAGGCACCCGCTTCGACCAGCGCGCGAACGCTTCCACCACCGCGGGCAAGAGTTTGTCGAGGTTGTAGCCGGTGCGCGCCGAGATCGGCAGGACGCGCACACCGCGCACCTCATCGAGCCGGCGCGTGATTTCCGCGCGCAAGCCGGCGAGCAATTGCTGCGGGTTCTCGACCAGATCCCACTTGTTGATCGCAAGGACAAGCGCCTTGCCCTCGCGCACGACGAGATCGGCAATGGTGGCGTCTTGGTGCTCGAGCGGGCGTTCGGCGTCGAGCAAAAGCAGGACCACATGCGCCTCGCGGATGGCGCGCACGGTCGCCGAGGCCGACAAGCGCTCGAGCGGCGCTTCGATGCGCGCCTTGCGCCGAAGGCCGGCTGTGTCCACGAGCTCGACCTTGCGGCCCTGCCATTCCCAGGCGATACGCACCGCATCGCGGGTGAGGCCCGGCTCGGGGCCGGTCAACAGCCGCTCGCTGCGCAACAGTGCGTTGATGAGCGAGGACTTGCCGACATTGGGGCGGCCGACCACGGCGAGGCGAAGGGGACCCGAAAACGCCTCTTCCGCAGCTGCCTCAGTTCCCCCTGGAGTGATCGAGGCTGAAGGCGGTGCTCGGGCTTCCTGCGCTTCCTCGAGATAGGGCCGCAGGGCCTCGGCGAGCTTCTCTAAGCCTTCGCCATGTTCGGCCGAGATCGCAACCGGCTCGCCCAGACCGAGCTCGAAGGCTTCGACCAAACCGGCCCTTCCCGCCCGCCCCTCGCACTTGTTGGCGACCAGAAGAACGGGCTTGGACTGACGCCGTAAGAGATCGGCGATCTCCCGGTCGAGCGCGGTCACCCCGGCGCGGGCGTCGATCAAGAACAGGCCGACGTCGGCCTCTTTGAGGCCCTCGAGCGAGAGGCGCGCGAGCCGAGCTGCAAGGCTGTGCTCGTCGGCTCCGAGCTCGAGACCGGCGGTATCGACCACCCGAAAGCGCAGCCCGTCGAGCCGACCCTCGCCCTCGATGCGGTCGCGGGTGACCCCCGGCAGATCGTGGACGAGCGCCCGCCGCCGTCCGATCAGACGGTTAAAGAGGGTGGACTTGCCGACGTTGGGACGGCCGAGGATGGCAACCGTGCGCATATCCCCGATGTGGGATCGACAAGCGGTCAGCGGAAGGCGACCACTTCGGCCGAGTCGGTGAGCAGGTAGACGACGCCCGCGGCGACGATGGGCGGCTGGCTGATGCGCGCACCGAGGGCCACTTTTCCGAGCACCTCGCCCGTATAGGGCGAAACGCTCGCAAGCTCCCCCGATGAATTGCCCAAGAGCAAGCGGTCGCCGACGAGGATCGGGCCGGTCCACACCACGCCCTGGGCGGCCGGGCGGGCGAGCTCGTTCAACGGGCTCACCCAACGGATGCGCCCGCCCTGGCGCAGCATACACACGAGCTCGCCGCGCTCGGTCACGAGATAGATGAACTCGCCCGCCACCCAGGGCGTGCCGAGCGAGCCCACGGGCGCATCCCACAGCCGCTGCCCGTTTGCGAGGTCGAGTGCCGCCACTTCGCCGCCATTGCCGGCCACGATCACCCGGTCGCGGTCGATCACGGGAGCGCCCGAAATGTCCAAGATGGCGCCCGAGGCGAGCGTCCGCCTGGGTCGTGCCACCACGTCGCTCCACAAGGGGCGGCCGCCGTCGAGGGTGAGCGCCACCACCTCACCCGAGGGGTAGGTAGTGACCACCACCCGACCCTGAACGGCGGGCGGGGCGCCGCCCTGGATCGCCGCCGGCTCGAGCGCGCTCGCATGGCGCCAGCGCAATTGGCCGCTGCGCGCGTCGAGCGCGAAGAGCTGGCTGTCGGCGGAGCGGACCAACACGAGCCCGCCGGCTACCGAAGGCGGCGCCCGCAAGGGAGCGAGCAGCCGCGTGCTCCACACCACTTCGCCCGAGCTCGCGTTGAGGGCCACCACCTCCCCGTAAGAGAGGGTGAGGAAGACGAGACCATTGGCGACCGCCGCGCCGCCGCCGGCCACGCGGTCGTCGATGCGCGCCTTCTCCGGCCGCCAGCTCCACAGCGTGCGGCCGTCGCCGAGGCCGAGGGCGACCAGCTGTGGCGATGCGTCGACCGCGAAGAGGACCCCCCCTGCCGCCACGGGCGGACTGAAGAGCCGCGCCGAACCGGGCGCGCCGCGCCCGATCGAGACCCGCCATGTCGGTACCAAGCTGTCGGAGACGGCAGCGAGATGACCCATGCGGTGGGTGGGATCACCGCCGTATTGAGGCCACTCTGGGTTGGCGACCGGTGGCGGGAGGACGACCTTGAGATTGGCGAGCCGCGGATCGGCTTTCGGTTCCTCGCCGATCAACAGCACCGGCACGCGCGTGCCGGGTAAGGGTGGTGCCTCTCGTTCGCCGAGCCAGCCTCCTTCGCCGCAGCCGGCGAGCGATACCGCAAGGCCGGAAAGAACAGCACGCCGCTTCACGATGTCGCCCGCTTCGCGCCGCCGAGGGCGTCCAGGAGCTCCTGGGCGCGGGCGCGCAGCCCCGCCGGTGCCGCGGTGTCCTCAAGGAGCCGCTCGAGAGTCGTCGCCGCCGCCTCGCGCTGTCCGGCTCTGAGCTCGACCGCGGCGAGCAACAGCCGCGCCGCGTGCCGCCAGGGGTTACCGTCGGCGGCGAGCGGCTTGAGGCGCTCGCGCAAGCTACCCGGCTCGTCGCTATCGATCCTGCGGGCGAGCAACTGCACGAGCGCCGCATCGCGCAACAGCGGATCGGCGTGTGCGTCCTCGGCTACGCGCTCGAGCAGGCTCGCCGCCGTGGCCGCGTCTTTGGTGCGCGCCGCCGCCGCGGCGGCGAGCAGACGGGCGACGGTGGCGAAGCCGTGCGAGGCCTCGCGCGCGAAGTTCTCGAGCGCCGGCACCGCCTCGCTGTCGCGTCCCTCCACCACGAGCCGCTCGACGGCGGCAAAACGCTCGGCCTCTTCGCGCCGTTGCGATTCTCGCCAATTCTGCCAAGCTACCCAGCCGGCGGTGGCGAGGACGACCGCCACTGCCCCGCCGATGAGCCAATTGCCCCAGCGCTTCCAGAGCTCGATCAGCTTTTCCTGCTTGAGCTCCTCCTCGACCTCGCGGATGAACTCGTCGGATTTCACGCGCGGGACCTCGGATGTGGGGAGTTTGCGGTCGAACGGCCGCAGATGTCGAGGTTCGAAGCGGCCACCGGCGGTTTACGAGAGCCTTGGGGGTTTGGCAAGCGCGCCCCGCCCCCTTAGCTTGAACGGGTGACTCGCCCAGGAGGGCCATCGATGCCAAGGCTCTTCATCGCCATCCCGATGCCGGAAGAAGTAGCGATCGATCTCGAGCGCATGGCGACCGGTCTGCCCGGTGCGCGCTGGACGGATCCCGACGATTTCCACCTCACCTTGCGCTTTGTGGGCGAGGTCGACAACCCGACCTTCGAGGAGCTGGGCGAAGCGCTCACCTCCGTGCAGGCCCCGCCCTTCGAGCTGGCGCTTAAGGGCCTCGGCGTCTTCCCGCCGCGCGGCGAGCCGCACACGCTTTGGGTCGGGGTAGAAGACGCCGAGCCTTTGCTCGCGCTCAAGCGGCGGATCGACCGCGTCGTGCGCTCGCTCGGCATTCCCGACGAGCGGCGCAACTTCCATCCGCACGTGACGATCGCACGCTTTCGCGTTCCGCCGCCGGCCGATCGCCTGGGGAGCTGGATCCGCGGGCGGTCGCTGTTCCGCACCCGCCCGTTTCCCGTCTCCCACTTCAATCTCTACTCGAGCCTTCTGCGCCCCGAGGGAGCGGAACACACCATCGAAGCCACTTACGACTTCGTAGCCGGCGTCATGGAGCGCGTGTGAGTGGCACCCGCGGCATCAGTGCACGCAGCCTTCGCCGCAGACGTGTCCGCCGTCCGCAAAGCAGCCCTCGCTGCCGCAGGCGCCCATCCCACAGCCCTCGAAGCCGCAACCCTCGCCCGCTTCGCCGCCGTTTGCGGCGCTCTCGCTTGCCCCCTTGGCCAGCATCGGCTTGGCGAGTGCGCGCGGGGAGAGCGCCTGGCACATCGGGCAGGGCATGGGCGCATCCGACTGGGCGATGGTGCCCCAGGCCTCGAAGATGCCGTGGGTAGCACAGGTGTAGGTATAAAGCGGCATCGTGCAGCTCCCGCAGTTCCTCGCATCGTCGAAGATAGGTTCGCGCCCGCGCGCGCGGCAGAGGAGCCGGTGTCACGATCGCAGCTTCACCTCCTGGCCGACGCGCAGCCGCACCGGCCCGTGCGGCAGCTGCGGCACGGCGTTCTGACCGAAGCTCGGGCCTTCGCCTGCCCGGTCGCGGCCAAGGGCGCGCAAGGTGGCGATCGGCTCGGCGCCAAGCCGTTCCCCCGTGCGCTGGTCGGTGGTGGTGACGATGCAGCGGCTGCAGGGTTTGACCAACAGGAGCGCGGCATCGTCTTCGAGCACGAGCCGACCACCTCTGTCCTCGGCCCAGGCGGGAAGGCCACCGAGCACGAGGTTGGGACGAAAGCGCTCCATCGGCACGGGCATACCGCCGCGGGCGACGATGACGCGATTGAGGGCCGCAAGCGAGGCGGTGTTGGTCACCAGCAGCGGAAAACCATCGCTGAAGGCGGTGCGGCTTTCCGGCGGTGCGAAGGCGGGATCGCAGGCGCGGGCCGAGGCTTCTTGCATGCGCACGATCCGCACGGCGCGACCCAGCCAGCGGGAAAGCGCGCGATCGGCAGCAGGGTCGGGAGCGTGCGCCCAAAGCCGATCGCCCCAGATCGTGACCTCGACCGCGGCGCCCACCTCCTTAAGCGGCAGGGCGACCGCCTCGCCGTCGAAGGACAGGCACAACTGATCGTGAGTGAGCAGCGGGACCAGTCGGGCAAGGCGCGGTTCCTCGCGCTGGGTCAAAAAGCGACCATCCTCGCGGACGATCATCCACCGGCGATCGAACGCAAAGCCGAGCGGGCCGAGCTCGACTTCCGCGCACGGGATGCCGCGCCCCGCCTTGACCGGATAGATCCACAGTTCATCCACCCGCGCCGCCCACACGCGCCTTGTGCTCCTGGCACTGAATGTCTGTTCTAGCGCGAAAATTCAGCGCGCCGCCGGGCTTTGTCCACAAGCTCGGAAAAACGGGGATCACCGCGGCACCGCCATGCCGCGGGCAACATCCGGACGTGCCGCCATCGTCTGTGCCCAGCGGCGCAGATCCGAGAGCCCCTCGGCCTCTTTGAGGATCTCCTGGCGCGCCGCAACGGTGGGATAGAGGGCGAAATCCGCGATCGAGATCTCGTCGCCTGCGAGCCAGGGATGGCGCGCGAGCCGCCGATCGGCGAGGCTTAACATGGCGAGGAAGCGTTTCTTGCAGAAGTCCATGATCGCGGGGTGCGGCGGCTGGGTAGCCTGGGCCATGTAAAAGAGATTGGCGCTTGCGGGTGCGATGTCGGTCATCACCTGCATGAAGGCTTCGAGCACAGCGGCGCGTTTGCGCGGCTCGGTCGGCAAAAAGCGTCCCGAGCGCTCGGCCAGATAGACGAGGATCGCACCGGATTGGGCAACCACGAGCGGGCGACCCTCGGGACCGCCGTGATCGACGATCACCGGGATCTGGCCCGCGGGATTGAGGCGCAGGAACTCGGCTCTGCGCTGCTCCCCCGCTGCGAGATCCACCTTGTGAACGCGATAGGGCAGACCGGTAGCCTCGAGCATGATCGAGGCACGATAGCCGTTGCTCGTAGCAGCGGTATAAAGATCGATCATCCGTTGGCTCCCTCCTCCCCGAGCGACTCGCGAGGGTAGGAGGCCACGGCGGTGATCGCAACCGAAGGCCAAGCGCGCGCGAAAGACTAGCGGTCGAAAAGATGGGCGAGTTTGCCCTGCACGGCGATCAGGCGGCCGGCCGCATCGCTCGCCACGCGCCAGCCGAAATCGGCAAGCGCGGCCCACATGACGGGCTCGAGCGCACCCGCCTCGGCCACCGCAAGACCGCCTCCGCTGCGGCGAAGCGAGAACAGCCGCACCGCACCACAGCGGATGCCCATCTTTTCTTCTGGGCAGGCGCTGCGCGGCGCTCCTACGACCAACAGATTGCCGGCGCTGGACAGGGCGAGGGCCCCACCAAAGGTGCCAAGCGAAGGCTCGTTGCTCGCAAGCGCGGCGACCCGCGGCCACAGATCGCCGCGGCGGCGGAACAAGAGGACCCGTTGGTCGGCCGCAACCGCGACGATCTCGCCTGCGGCGTCGGTTGCGACCTCGGAGCCGAATTCGAGATCGCGCGGGTCCAGCGGGTCGAGGGTCTCGAGCAGGTCCCAACCGCCGTCGGCTGCGCGCGCGTAGACCCAAAGACGCCCGGCGCGCTCCCACGACCCCGGGCCGCCCACGATCGCCACCTGGCCGTTGCGGGAAAGCGCTACGGTGCGCGCGAAGCGATCGGTCGCGCGCGCATCGGGCGGGCGCGGGAAGCGCAGCTCGAGCCGCCAGGCGCGGCCGTTGCGGCGGAAGAGATAGGCGACGCCGCAGGCATCTTCGGGGACCGCGAGCACGCAGTCGTGATGCGGGGCGCCCACAAGCAGGGCGGAAGCGTCGCGCGCGAGCGCGAGGGTCTGGCCGGGAGGCGGAAAGGGTTTGCCCATCTGGCCCGGCAGGGTGATGCGGCCGCTCTCGCGCAGGTATTGGCCGTCACGCTCGAGCACGACCAGCTGCGCCTCCCAGGGCGCGTAGACCGCCGCCACCCGTCCGTTGCCGGCGAGCACGCCGACCACGGGCGAACAGCTTCCGGATCGCGGACGCGGCGGACCTGCGCCCTCGGCGGCGAGCGTCCAGCGACCGCGGTCGCGCTCGAACAGGCGCAGAAGCCAACAGCGATCGCCGGGTTCGGGGGCGAAGGCGGCGACCACCCGCCCGTCCTCGGAGACGGCATCGCGCAAGAGCACATGGCCACCGGGAAGCTCGGCTGCTCTTACCGCGCAGGCGAGCGCGCCCAAAAGCGAAAGCGCCAAGGTGAGCGCCCGCGGCCCGCTCATCGTGGGCTCCCGGCGCCGAGCGGGTGGGCGGTCGGTCGCGGCGACGCGTGCACCGCAAGAGCAGCGAGGATCGAAAGCAGGGTGACACCGGCGGCAAGCCAAAACAGCCCCTGCGGTAGACCGAAGTCCAACAGCCGCCCGGCGATCGCGGGGGCGATCGTGGCGCCGAGATCGAGGCCGGAATAGACAAAGCCAAAGACCTTGCCCGACGCCCCGGGCGGAGCGGCAGCGCGCACCAGAAGATCGCGCGAGGGTGTGGTGGCGCCGTGAAGCGCTCCTGTAAGCGCCGCGATCACCCACAAGATCGGCAGCGGCAAGGCAACATGGCCGGGGACGAGCACGCACAGCGCGGCCAAGCCGAGCCCCCAAGCGATGATCGCCTGGCGGTTCGGCCAGCGGTCGGCGAGCACGCCGCCCACAGCCGTACCGAGCGCACTGCCGATCATGAACGCGGTCACGGCTGTGGCAGCGACCACCAGCTCGGTGCCCCAGAGTTTGCCGAGTGCGAGCGGCATGAAGCCTTGCAGGGCGATCACCCCCATGGCCTGGAGGGCGAAAAAGACGAAACAGAGCAAGACCGGGCGCGCGGTGAGCACGGCCAGCGTGGTGGTGCGCCCGGGCTCGGCTCCGCTCGCCGCCCGCTCGCGGTGGGAGGGGGTCTCAAGGCCGCTTTTGCGGGCCAGGATCAAGGCCGAAAGGCCGAGCGCGAGGCAGGAGGCGAGGAGGAGGGCCGGCCGCCAGCCCCAGCCGGTGGCGACGGCGGCCATCACCACGGGCGCGAGCGCCCAACCGAGGGTTCCGCCGATGGTGTGCACGGAAAAGGCGCGCGCCAGCCGGTTGGGGCTCACGCGATGGCCGAGAATGGCGTAATCGGCGGGGTGAAAGACGCTGTTGCCGAGGCCCATGAGTGCTGCGGCCGGGAAGAGCAGGGCAAAGGAGGGCGCGAAGGCGGCCAAAAGCGCTCCTGCGCCCAAAAGGGCGAGGCCGCCTGCGAGCACCCGCACCGCCCCGATCCGATCGACGAGAAAGCCGGCCGGGGTCTGGGCGAGGCCGGAAGCAACGAAGAACACCGTCTGCAGAAGACCCAGTTCGGTCCAGCTGACGCCGAAGGACTCGCGCAAGAAGGGAAAGAGGGGGGGCAGCACGAGGTGGAAGAAGTGGCTGCCCAAGTGCGCGAGCCCGACCAGAGTGATGACCTCGAGGTCGTGGGCCGGCAAGGGCTTATCCGAGGACGCGCAATCGGCGCGCATGGAACTCTCCGGCAAGGCGGGATCGACCCCTATATGACGGCAGGACAAGGCGGCGACCATCCCCGCCCGTGCGAGGCGGTTGCGCGCGCGGCAAAGAACAAGCGGGTGCGTCGGGTCGAACGAGCTCGGGGCCTTGGGTGCGGGGAGGAACGGCGATGAGGCGGCATTTTCTGGTTGCGCTCACGGGGTCGGGGGCGCTTCTGAGGACGTCAAACGGTCGCGGCGGCAGCGGCCTGTCTGCCGGCTGCCGTAGGTGAAGTGGTCGTGCACCGATGCGGCTCTTGGCCCAAGCGACCGATCGCTGCGGGTCGGGCCCTTTAGCTTGCGCAGTTTCGCGGGAGGCCAAGAATCGTCGATCCATCGCGATGGACTCACCCTGCGCGAGCCGGACAGTCGGGTGGAAATGTCCTCGAGCTTAAGGGATGTGATCCTTCATCGGATCGAGAAAGTCGAGGGCATTTCGATTGGAAGCGGCGCGAGCGTCTTTTACGATTTTTTTCGGCCGCTCGGGCATGTCGATCTCGGTTCGCTAGTCGTACACCAAGGGCCTCTCTTCGGGGACTGTCTCCATATTCAACGCAGGAAGTGTAGGCGCTGAAACGCCGCGCGCAGCGCGATGACATCGGCGCGCACGGACGGAAGCGACCGACGGCCCAAGAGCGCATCGGCGAGCAGGCGGGCGCAGAGCTCCATCTCGGCCGGGCCCATGCCGAGCCGCGTGACCTCCTGGGTGCCGAGGCGGATCCCGTTGTAATCGCCGTCGATCGCCGCAATCGGCAGCCCGATGCCGGAGACGAGGATGTTCGCGGGCTCGATCGCGCGCGCGGCGCGCGTGCCGCCGCCGAAGGGGCGGGCGTCGAGCGCGAGATGATGGGAGCGGGTCGGGAAGGCCTCGGCCGGGGCGACCACCGGAACGCCTTCGCGGGCAAGAGCAAGGCCGAGGGCGCGGGCGTTGTCGATCATCGCCCGCGCGTACGCGGCACCGAAGACTTTGGTATCGAGAAGCGCGAGGACGAGCGCAGCGGTGCGGGCGAGATCGAAATTGGCGGTAAGGCCGGGGTAGGCGATGCGCTCGAGGCGCTCGGCGAGTTCGGGATCATTGGTGAGCACGAGCCCACCCGGCGGGCCGCCCAAGGACTTGTAGGTCGACATGGTGACCAGATGCGCGCCTTCGGCGAGCGGATCCTGAAATAAGCCACCCGCAATAAGGCCGGACATGTGGGCCGCGTCGTACATCACATAAGCGCCGACTTCATCGGCAATAGCGCGCACTTCGCGAACCGGGTGCGGCACCAGGTTCAAAGAGCCGGCGATGACGATGAGCTTGGGGCGAATGCGCCGCGCTTGCGCGCGTAAGCGCTCGAGGTCGACGGTGAACGCCGCCGCATCGATGGGGACCGCGTGCACCTCGAGGCCGAAGAGGCCAGCTGCGCCCTCGCGATGGTGGGTGACATGGCCCGCTGCTTCGGCCGGAAAGGCCATGATACGGTCTCCGGGCCGACAGGTGGCCATGAACGCGTAAAGATTGGCAAGGGAGCCGGAAGCAACGCGGAACTCGCAGAAGGCGCAATGGAAGAGTTCGCACACGAGCGCCTGCGCCATGATCTCGATCTGTTCGGCAAAAGCCAGCCCCGTCTCGTATTTGTCACCCGGATAACCCAAGGAGGGACGGGTACCGATACTGCGCGCCAGAAGCGCTGCAGCGCGCGGGTTCATGAGATTGGTACCGGCGTAAAAGTTCAGCACTTCACGATCGTGGAACTGCTCGTGGCGGGCAAGCGTCGCCGACAGTTCGGCTTCAAGCGCGTCCGCCGAACAGGCGGCATAGTGCCGGATGCGCGCCTGAATCGCCTCCTCGAGCGCGTTTGGGACCCAGGCTCGTGCGCGCGCCGCCATCGTGGGGCCTCCCCTCGCTTCCGCCCTGCGCGCGAGCATGGGACGAGCGCTCGCCGCGGATCAAGACGCGCCGCCGGCTGGAAGGCCCGGCGCCTTCCCCCGCAGCCGAACGGGCGCGATGCGCAAACCGCTTGCCCGCGCCGCGTGCGGACGGCTCATCGGCTCTTACGGCTGCCCTCGCGGCGCTCGCGGGTCGCCTGAGAGAGGATCCGAAGGAGGAACGACATGCAGCACGAGAACCCCGTCGTCGTCCATCCCCCGCACGGCACGGTCGTAGCCTGCGAGCATGGCCCCGGGCCCTTTGCCCTGGAGCTCTTCGCCGGGCGGCATCGGCTTCACGCGGACGAGCCTCGAGAAGTCGGCGGCACCGATAGTGGACCCAATCCTTACGAGCTCCTGGCAGCGGCGCTCGCCGCCTGTACCGTGATGACCCTGCGCATGTACGCGCGGCACAAAGGGCTTTCCCTCGGCGCCATCCGCTGTGCCGTACGGCACGAGAAGATCCACGCCGAAGACTGCGCCCAATGTGAGACCAGGGTTGGCAAGATCGATCGCTTCGAGCGGGTGATCGAGGTGGAGGGGGCGCTCGATGAGGCGACCCGAGCACGGCTTCTCGAGATCGCCGACCGCTGCCCGGTGCACCGCACGCTCACAAGCGAGATCCTCATCGAAACCCGGCTCGCGCGGGGCTGAGCTCCGAGCACAGCCGGGTCGCGCGGCGCTCAGCGCGATGGGGTCGTCCTTTCGCGCGACGAGCGCTCGAGCGGTCGGATCGCGCTTTAACGATTCCTTAACCGTCGCACGCTAGCTGTTTGGCGCATGAGCGAGCCGACCGCCTTCATCCTCGTCTTGGGCTCTCTGTTGGCTTCTGTGCTGCGCGCCGCACTGCGGGCGAGGGCGCTCGCTCTGGCGCCACGAGCGCAGCCGGTGTTGCGCGAGCGAGCGAAGCCGCGCTGCGAGAAGGGATGGAACACGCGAACGGGCTTGGGCCGCGGCCCGCCTTTCGATCCGCGCCGCCGAACGCCCGCGCGCAGCATGGAACGCCACGCTACGAGCGGCGCGCACGAGAAGGCGCGGGGGCGTTAGGGTTACAAGGAGCAAGGCGGAGCCCGTACCCCATTCCGACGTGCAGGGACTGCGAGCCTGCTTCGGTGTGTGAGCCGTGGGCCGCGCGGCGCTGCGGGCGGTGGCGCCTGAGGTCGGTGCTGCCGGCGCGCGCGCCGATTATCGACGGGCGAGGCGGCAGAGGCGAGACGGCGTCGGTGTTTTCGGCGCGCCAGCCGAGGCCAAGGGGAGATCGGGGAGCTCCACGCGCAGTCGCACGCGCCCGATCGACGGTCGAAACCGCCGGCATTTGGAACCACGCGGCTGGGCTCGAGCTGTGTTCGAGTTGCACTTGTCGTGCAAGAGACCGCCCAGGGTGTGCGTACCGAGCTGCGCACTGTCGCCTTATGCTGCGAGCTTCGGAGGTAGCCTCCTCCGATCGTCGCCCCTGCAGCGATCGAAGCGAGCGCGCCGGACCCTGATCGGATCGAAGCGCGGGCAGAGCGTACCGGGAGGCAAGCCCACCGCGTGGGCGCGGGCGCAGAGCCGGGATGCGGCGCGCAGAGATGGGCAAGCCCCAAGAACAGCCCAAGCCGGCTGCGGGTAAGGCGCGCGATGGGCCCAAGATGGAGCCTTGGGCATCCGCGCCGATCCCCAGCGAGGCCGAGAAGTCGGGTTACTGCACACGGTTGTTGGCGCTCAGCGCACGGTTGTTCACGCTTCGGCCCAGCCGGTTTGCGTGCTCAGCTCAGCCGGCTGCGCGATGCGGTGGATGGTTCAATTTACGCGCCGCGCCGCCTGCGCTCGGCCTCGTCCCAAGCCAGAAGCGGCTGGAAGTCGGGGACGAAGCCGAGGCCCTTTTCGGCATCCGAGGACACCGCGCGTTGGGAGGTGACGACATCGAGGAGCGAGGGCGGATTGGCAAGGGCTCGGGAAATCGCCGAAGCGAGCTCTTCTGCTCGCTCGATCCGCTCCGCATAGAGTCCCAATGCGCGCGCGAGTCCGGCATAGTCGCAGTGCCGCAAGAGGGTGCCGACCACGCGGCCACCGTAGTTGGTCTCCTGATCGAACCGTTCGATGTTCCACGCCGCGTTGTTGGAGACGACCACGGTGATCTTCGCGTTGTGGCGCACGGCGGTATCGAGCTCCATGGCATGCAGCCCGAAGGCGCCATCGCCGGTCACGCACACGACCTGGCGGTCGGGGAAGGCGAGGGCGGCAGCGACGGTGAAGGGGACGCCCACCCCGAGGCAGCCGAAGGCGCCGGAATCGAGATAGCAGGACGAATCGAGGCCGATGCGCGCGAAACTCAAAAGATCGCCGCCGTCGGCAATGGCGATGTGCTCGGGTGCGAGCTGGCCCCGCAACTGGGCGAGGAGAAAAGCCGGGTGGATCTTGCCGTCGGCACCGAGCGCGGGGGCTGCGCGCGTCGCGCTCGCTTTTACCCGCTCGCTGTGCCGTTTGCGCAGGTCCGAGGTCCAGTTGCGATCGGTCGCGGGTTCGCGGTTCCCCGCCGCATCGAGCATCGCGGTGAGCGCAAGGGCCGGTGTGGCGAGCATATCGAGCTCGCCTCGGCGGTTGTCGAAAAGCTCACCGGCATTGTCGGAAAGTCTTATAAACCGCGCGTTCGGGAAAACGGCGGGAGAGCCATAGCCCAGCTGATAGTCGAGCTTGCGGCCAATGACGAAGACGAGATCGGCCTCTGCCATGGCACGGGCGCGCACCGCGCCCACAAACGCGGGGTGCTCTTTGGGAACGAGGCCACGACTTTCCTGGGTGTCGAGATAGACCGCGCCGGTGGCGTCCAACAACCGCAGGAGCTCGGCCGTGGCGCCTCGCGCTCCCTTGCCGCTGATGACGAGCGGCCGGCGCGCCGACCACAAGAGATCGACGGCGCGATCGACGTCACTTGGATCCGGGGGCAGGCGGCGGCGCGGTTTGGCGCGCAGCCATTCGGGGAGCACCAGGTTCTGGGCGAGCTGCGCGCGCAGCACATCGGTCGGGATTTCGACGAAAACCGGTCCGGGTTCGCCAGCATCGCCCAAGGCGCGCGACCAGGCCTCATCGAGCTCGCGGATGACCTGCTCGGGGATCCGAAGCGTGCGCGCAAACCGGGCAATAGGGCGCAAAATGTCGACGTGGGGTACGTCTTGGAGGGCGCCCATGTTCGCCTGCGGGCGCGGGGCGCAACCGCCGAGCAAGAGGAGCGGGGTGCGCGCGAGCGCCGCATTGGCGACCGCGGTCACCGTGTTGGTCACGCCGGGGCCGGCGGTGACAAGCGCGACCCCGACCGTGCCCGTGAGCTCTGCGTGCGCCTGCGCCATGAGCACCGCCGCACCCTCGTGGCGGACATCGACGATGCGGATGCCGGTGCGGAACAGCCAATCCCAGATCGGCTGGATGTGTCCGCCCTGCAGGCCGAAGATGCGGTCGACGCCGCGGGCTTTGAGAAAGCGCGCGATCCAGGCGGCAACCGAGTGGGGATCGGTGTTGAGGTCGGTGGTGGGCAAAGGGATCTCCGCTCTCGTGCGAGAACAACGGCTCTACGACTGCGCGCGGGCGAGCAGCCGATCGCGCAGAACGCGGTGTTGGATCTTACCGGTGGCGGTGCGCGGAAAGGCGTCGAAGGGGATGAAGGAGCAGGAGCGCGGGCGCTTGAAGCCGGCAAGGCGCGCACGCGCCCATTCGAGGAGTTCGGCTTCGCTCAGGCTGGCGCCTGCGTGGAGCGCGACCACCGCATGCACGCGCTCGCCCCACAAGGGATCGGGCAGACCGACCACCGCCACTTCCCGCACCGCCGGATGTTGCGCCAGCACCTGTTCGACTTCGGCCGGATAGACGTTCTCGCCGCCGGTGATGATCAAGTTCTTCTTGCGATCGAGAAGGCGGATGTAGCCCCGTTCGTCGCGCAGCCCGACATCGCCGACACTGCAATATTCGCCGCGGAAGGCCTCCGCTGTCGCCTCCGGCCGCTTCCAATAGTAATCGAAGGTGTAGGGCGTACAGTGGAACAGTTCGCCGGGTGTGCCATCGGGCACTTCGTTGCCGGCATCATCGAGGAAGCGGACGGGTTTGGTGCCGACGCACTCGCGGCCCACGGTTCCAAGATGCTCGAGCTGTTCGTGCGGATGGAGCATCGTCACCCAGCCGGCTTCGCTCGAGCCGTAGAGCTCGAACAGCCCGGCGTGCGGGAACATTTCCATGACCGCGCGCTTGGTCTCTTCGCGTGCCGGAGCCGACGAGATCATCAACGTCTTCACACGGTCGAGGTTGGTTGTTCGTTTTTCGGCGGGTGGAAGCTCGAGGAGCATGACGTATTGGGTGGGTACGAGGGAGGTGAAGCTCGCCCCCAGGTCTGCGAACGTCTTCAGGAAATGCGCCGGGTCGAAGCTCTTGCGCGAATAGACGCTCACCGCTGCCCCACAATAGGTGAACGCACAAAAGAAGTTCACGGAATTGGCATGGCAGAGGGGCATGACGAGAAGCGCCTCGTCTTTGCGGTGCAATCCGAGCTCGACCTCGGTCGTAAGCGCGAGCAGCGCAGCCGCGCGGTGGCTGCGCACGACGCCCTTGGGCTCGCCGGTGGTGCCGGAAGTGTAGAGGAGCGTCCAGGGATCGGTGCCCGCGACCGCGGCCTCGGGTTCGCGGTCGGCGCCCGCGGCGAGCAGCTCTTCATAAGCCCTCCAGCCCACGGGCGGCGGGCCTCCGAAGAGTACGAAGCGGTCGGGCGGCAGGGCGAGCTGATCGCGGATGGCTTCGATGGTCGGCTCGAGCCCGGCTTGGCAGAAGAGCACTGCGGCCTCTGCATCGTCCAAGATGAAGAGATGCTCTTCAGGCCGACTACGGAAGTTGAGGGTGGTGACAACGAGGCCGGCCTTGGCAGCAGCCATATAGATCTCGAGCCATTCGAGACAATTCCAGGCGAGGACAGCCGCTCGGTCACCTTTGCGCAGCCCCAGGCCCATAAGCGCGTTGGCCAGACGGCGGCTGCGCGCGTTCCAGGCGGAAAAGGTCAAGGAGCGCGTGAGGTCGCGTGCGCCGAGCGCATCGGGGCGCAGCCGCGCGTGTACGGCGAGCATTTCGCCCATCGTGAGAAGATCGCGCATGGTTATGCCTCCCCCGAGTGCCAAGATCGCCGCCGGTCGAGTGCGGGTCAAGGCACAGGAGGGCAACCCTACGCGCCGCGGCGGACGAACATCGCAAGTCGGACATCGCCCTGGACGCTAACGATGGTGGCTGGGGAAGAAGTCGATCGGGCCTCATAAGGCAGACGCGAATCCACGAGCGGCAGGTGGCAACAGGAGCTGCACGCCCCAAGCGAACATCTTCAACCTGCTGATCGCTGAGGCTAAGATCGCGAGCAGGCAGGACGCGCGATGGCGGCCGAGTTGGAACCGGAATCTCTCGAAGACATGGTGCTTCGCTTGCGTGGGCGCCTGCTCGACCTCACCTCGCGCAACCGTATCCTCAATTTCCGACACACGGCGAAAGACAGTCTGCGTATCATCGACGTTTCGCTTACGGCGGCGTTTAATGCCATTCTCTTAGAGAACGCCGTCGAGTTCGAACCGGTGCCGACGCCGAGTGGCCCGGCGCTCACCGAATATTGGCGAGCCATGGGCGCGCCGGAGCGAACCGATTTGCCAAATCCCGAAGATTACGCTAAATTCATCCAATGGAATGTTGAGTATAAACTTCCTATCGACGCTCCTGATCAGCGCGAACGATTGAAACTTCGATCGCTCCATTACGCAGCAGATCAAGAAAAGCTCTTGCGTCGGATCCGGAATAGAGCGCGCCAGATCGAGCGCGACATAGGGGCTCACCTTCTCTTCCTCGCATTCGGTTTCATCGAATGGATCGAAGCCAGGGGAGGAGGTACAGCTGGGTCGTTCCTCGCGCCGCTTCTCTTGGTGCCGGTCGAGCTGGAAGAGGTGTCGCGCGGTGCGTACCGCATCTTTCGTCTGCGCCGCGGGAGAGGGGAGATCGAGACCAATCCTGTATTGTGGCGTAAGCTCGACGTTGATTTTCGTCTAAAATTACAGAGCTTAAACGATGAGAGCGAGTTCACTGCATGGTTCTACAAGATTCAAAAGGATCTCGCTGATCATGATCAATTGAGTTTGCAGCCTTTCCTTACCCTCGGACTGTTCCACTTCGGTGGCTATCCGCTCTGGGCTGATCTCGATCCGACGCGTTGGCAGGATAGCAAAGGGCCAGCGGCGGCCCCGCTCGTCCGCCAAGTCTTTGGCGTAGAACCCATCCCGGATCGAGGTGACGATGTGCCGCGCGATGGCGATGCGCTCGCCGAGGCGGTCGATCTGTGGCTGCCGCTCGTCCTCGATGCCGACTGCTCGCAGGGCCGTGCGCTCGCATTGGCGCTCGCCGGCCAGACGATGGTGATCGAAGGACCGCCGGGAACCGGAAAGTCGCAGACGATCGCCAACTTGATCGCTGCTTCGCTCATGGCCGGCAAACGGGTACTGTTCGTCTCGGCAAAACGCCCGGCACTGGATGTCGTTCTGCGCCGTTTGGCACAAGTTAAGCTCGATGTCTTCTGCCTCGATCTCCACGGCGATAACGCGACCGTCGCCCACATACTTGAGAAGGTAAAGCGTGCTCGCGAAGATCGAGGCGAACAACGCAATGTCAGCACAGGTGATACGCAAGATGATCGCAAGGCGACTTGGTATGAACTGAGCGAGTTCCGAAAAGCGCTCCTGCGCACGTGGCACGAACAACGAGCTTGGCAGATCTTCCTGCAAGCGGGTGCACTCAAACTCCGTGCGGAGCGCGCTGGTATAGCTGCGTTCATCGAAACGCTGAGTGTCGATACGAGCGGAGCGCAGAAGATCGCGGGACGCGCGGCGCTCAGAGAAATCGTGCGCGCCTTCGCCGAGCTGGGTTGTCTGCCGAGTATCCATCCCTTTCGCGGCGTCGACGGCACCAAAGTGCTCGCCGTGGATCGCGAGCGCCTAATCCAGAGCCTCAACGAATGGCGCACCGCAGCTCTCGAGCTCGAGCGGTTGAAGGACCGCTTGCTCCGGGCAGGTGGGCATCAACTGCCGGATCTCGCTCGGCTGAGCACGGCGCTCGAAAAATGGAACGAGTCACTCGAGCAACTCGCAAGAGCGCGCGCGGCGGCGAGCGAGCTCGGCAAGCTCCTTGGCGTGAGTTTGCCGTTTTCGGCGGAAGCGGTGCGGCCTATCCTCACGATCGGCACGCGGGCAGGGCTGCTCGTTGGACTTTCGCTCGATTTGCGTCATCCTTCGCTTTTGGATGACGATTGTGTTCCGGTTCTCAAGGAGCTGTCCCAACGCATCGAGGCCTTCATCGCGGCCAAGGAGGCTCTCGACGGGCTGATCCCTTGGCCTCCGGCCGAGCCGGTCACGGTCCAAGCGCTGCGTGCCGCAGTACGCGAACTGCGCGCAGGCGGGTGGGGGCGGTTGCTCCGCCCTCGTCACCGGGAGGCGCGGAAATTGGCCGAGCGCTTGGGATTGCGCGGAATGCGCGAAGTCCAGGCCGAGGCGCTCGAACGGCTCGCCGTCGCCCTCGAGAAGAAGAGTGAGGTCGATACTTTCGCACCGGCCCGCGCACTCCTTCGGGAAGGTTTTCGCGGGGTGGACACCAATGTCGAGGGGCTATTGCGGCTGCGCGATTGGATAGCTCAGAGCCGCGAAGAGCTCGAGCCGTATCGGCTAGGTACCGTCGTGCGTCGACTCTTCTTGGCGACGCCCGCGGACCTCAAGCGGATCGTCGAGCTTGCGGCTGCATTCGAACCCTTCGCCCCCTTCGCAGACAGTAGCGGTGAGCTCATCGCATTGCTACGGGCCAAGTTGCCTTCCGACTTACAGCCGTGGTGCATCGATGAGCGAGACCGATTGACCAAATTCCTCGACCTGCTCGCCGATGCTACGGAGCAACATAAGCGCGTGGAACAGCTGTGGGCGAAGTTCGTGGCCGAGACGGGGCTCGACCAGGAGCGATGGTTCGCCGGCGTGGGAACCGATGTCCGAGCGCGCATCGCGCGGGTGGAGGAAGCGTGCGCCGCTGCTGATACGCTCGCCGCTTGGCTGAGCTGGGACCGCGCCCGGCGCACCATTTCCTGCCCGGTCGCCCGCGCGCTGGTCGCCAAGGTGGAAGCCGGTGCGTTGAAGGCGGAGCACCTTCCCCTCGCCTACGAGTACCTTTTGGCTCTCGAGGATGCGCGATTGATCGCCCGCAGCGACCAAGGCGTGTGCGTCGAGGATGTTCAACGCGTAGCGCGGCTGAGCGAACGATTCGCAGAGCTCGACCAACGTGCGATCGCAAAGCGCGCGGAGCTCATTGCCGATACGGTGCGCAAAACTCCGGAACCGATCGGAAAGACCGGCTTAAATCCCGTGCAGCGGACCGAAGCCTCACTGCTCACGGCCCTGTGCGCCCAAAAACAGCCGCGCATCAAGGTGCGCGAGCTGGTCGAGCGGGCTTTTGGGGCGCTGAGCGCGCTCATGCCCTGTTTCATGATGAGCCCGATTGCAGTGGCTCAGTTCCTTCCGCGGCGGCACGGACTTTTCGATATCCTGGTAGTCGACGAGGCCTCCCAGCTGACGCAAGAAGAAGCCGTGGGTGCGCTCGCGCGTGCCAACCAAGCGGTGATCGTCGGCGACAGCAAACAGCTACCGCCCACTTACTTCTTCAAAAGGATCGGCGACGATTCAGATGACGAACAAGAAGAGCGTGCCGGCATCAGCATCATGGAGCGCATCAAGCAGCAGAACGTTCCGAGCCCGATGCTGAAGTGGCACTATCGCTCGCAACATGAGTCTTTAGTCATGTTCTCCAATGTAGCGTTTTACAATGGGGAGCTGGTGGTCTTTCCATCCGCGCATGGTAAAGACCCACGCTATGGCGTGGCCTGGCACTATATCGAAGGCGGGACCTTCATCGGCCGCAAAAACGAACGCGAAGCGGATGCGATTGTGTCCCGAATCCTCGAGCATCTAAACAAGGACCCCGATCGCTCCCTAGGCGTGGTAGCGATGAACCTCGAGCAGGCGGAAGTGATCGAGGAACTTTTAGCGCAAAGGTTGCGCGATCAACCGCGAATAATCGACCGATTGGAGGATATGCGCGTCCAAGACGAGCCTTTCTTCATCAAGAACCTCGAGAACGTTCAGGGCGACGAGCGAGACGTAATCCTCCTGTCCATGACTTACGGGCCGGAGCGGCCGAACGGTCCGGTCCCGCAGCGCTTCGGCCCGGTCGGCAACGAAGAGGGGTGGCGAAGGCTTAATGTACTCGTGACACGTGCCCGGCAGCGCCTCGAGGTGTTCAGCTCTATGCGCGCAGACGACATCGTTTATGAGGGGGCTCCCCGCGGTCGCCAGGCTCTGTACCATTTCTTGCTGTATGCGGAGAAAGGGCGGTTGCCGTCTTCTGCATCTCCGCCTCCGGTCGGTGGCGAAGCGGAGAGTTTCTTCGAAGAAGAAGTCAAGCGCGCCCTCGAGGCACGAGGGTTGCAGTGTGTCTGCCAGCTGCGCGCCGCCAGTTTTCGGATCGACATCGCCGTGCGCGATCCCACCGCGCCAGGCCGCTTCCTCTTGGGCATCGAATGCGATGGCGCGAGCTTTCACAGCGCTGCTTCGGCGCGAGAGCGCGACCGGTTGCGCCAGCGGATCCTCGAAGGCCTCGGATGGACAATCCATCGCGTCTGGTCGACCGATTGGTTCGAGAACCCTGAACGCGAGCTCTCCAAAATCCTGGCGCGCATCGAGGAACTGCAGCAGCGCCGCGCCCGGCGAGTACTCGAAGCTGTGGGCGCTCAGCCCTCTTCGGCGCCGAGGGTTGAGCCGAGCCTCACTCGGCACGCCCCATCACCCGTGGACGGGTTCAGAGCACAGGGACAGGGGCTCGGCGCAACGAACCGCGCGCCGGCACGATAGCACCACTATGGCTCGAAGAAGGGGCGCGCTCGGAGCTCGTGGCCACCCGTGCCGGGCAGGCGCGAGCACGTGAGAAGATGATCGGGGCCGCGGCGGCGCAAGCGGAAAGCCCTTTGAGTGTTCCCCAACGCTCGAGCGAGAGCACCGAAACCCACAACCGCACGCGTGCTCCGGGGATGGCGGGACGCGCACCGGTTCGAAGACGACGCGGTACGCGTTATCGAGCTCTTGAGCTTCTTCATCTGCGCGCGCCGGCCGCCGCGACGGTCGGTCGCGGTGCGCGTCATCGATACGTCAGCGATCCCTTATATGTGTACGCGCTGATATATCCGGATCAGCGCGCCTGCTGTCTTCGGATCCACCCGTTCTGACCAAGGGAGGACTGCCATGGGCCTTTCTTCGACCCTTCGCGCCCTGACGCTCGCCAGCGCGCTCTTGGCTGCCACTGCCGCCACGGGGGCCGCCCAGCCGCTCACGCTCGGCGAACAGTTCGCGCTGCGCGGCTACACCGGGGCCGCCATGGGCCAGGTGCTCACCGCCATCATCAAGGCCGAGCGGGTCGGCGTGCTCACCAACCCGTCCTCGATCTGCGGGAGCCTCGTGGGCGCGATCGGCGCCCAGGTGGTCAGCACCAGTAAGGCAGCCGATGCTTTCGCAGTAGCGGCACTCGCCAAGCCCGAAGAGGCTGCAACCGCTGTCTCGGCAATCAAGGACCGCGATGCCATCGCCTTGATCTTCGGCGGCCAGGTGAGCGCCGAAGAGAACTATGCCCTCACCAAAGCGTCGCTCCGCGCCCTCGCCGAGGTCAACTATCAGGGCGCGCTGTTTTTGCATCTGCGCGTTTGGGTGCCGAAGTTCGCGGAAAAAGCCGCCGCTGAAGATCCCGTGATCGGCAAATATCTCGCTTCGAAGCAGAACATCTACACGGTCACGGTGGATGCGCCGAACGGCAAAGCGCTCGTGCATCGGGTGAGCTTCGCCGAGCCGGCCCAGCGCTCGGTCGAGGTCCTGCACCAGGTGGCGATGAACCCCACCTGGCTCGATCTCTTCAAGCGCGCCATCTAAGCGCGACCCGAGCCATCCGCGCAGGCCGCGTCTCAAGGCGCGGCCTTTCTTTCTCAGTTTCGTTCTTCGCTCTTTAATGCGAAGAGCAGAGGTGGCGCTAACGCTCGGCGCAACGGGCCAACGGAGCTGGCCAGATTCAAGGCTCGGCGGTCGCCGGGGACCGATCGGCGGCGAGGAACGTGATGGCAGTCGGTACAGCCGCGCAACTGGAAGAACGGATCGAAGCGGTGTTGGGCGAGCGCGCGCTCGCTCGGCTGCGCCGGCGGCGATGGCTCCTGCGCCTGTTGCTCACCCTCTTCGCCCTCGGCCTCGTCGCGGCGACCGCTTGGTGGCTCACTCGGCCGACCGGCGCAGACATCCGCTGGGTTACCGCACCGGCCCGCCTCGGCGCGCTCACCGTCGTCGTCACCGCCACCGGCACGGTGCAGCCGCGTCGGCTCGTGGAAGTCTCAAGCGAACTCTCAGGCATCGTGCGGGAGGTGTTCGTCGACTTCAACAGCCCGGTGCGCAAGGGTCAGCTCTTGGCCCGACTGGATACCGCGCGAATGGAAGCGCGCCTGGCGAGCGCACGGGCGCGGCTGCAGGCGGCACGCGCGCGCGTGCTCGAAGCCGAGGCGACGCTCTTCGAGCGCGCCCGTGAGCTCGCCCGCAAGCGCGAGCTCGTCGCGCGCCGCGTCGCCCCGCCTTCCGAATTCGATCTCGCCGAGACCGCGCACGAGCGAGCCAAAGCGGCGCTCGAGAGTGCCAAAGCCGACGTTGCGGTGGCCGAAGCCGAACTGCGCCTCGCGGAAGTCGACCTCGAAAAAGCCACTATCGTCTCCCCCATCGACGGGGTGGTGCTGCACCGGAACGTCGATCCGGGGCAGACCGTGGCCGCCACACTGCAAGCCCCGCGGCTGTTCGTGATCGCCGAGGATCTCACGCAGATGGAAGTGCAGGTGGACGTCGATGAGGCGGATGTCGGGCGCGTTCGCCCGGGTCAGTCTGCGACCTTCACCGTCGATGCCTGGCCCGAGCGCAAATTTCCCGCCATCATCCGCGACGTCCGCTTCGCCTCGGAGATCCAGGCCGGTGTCGTGACCTATAAGGCGATCTTGGAGGTCGACAACCGCGATCTCGCGCTGCGCCCCGGCATGACGGCGACGGCTGAGATCGCGGTCGAGCGGATCGACGAGGCGGTGCTCGTGCCCAATGCCGCGCTGCGCTTTA
The DNA here is from genome assembly GCA_030549795.1 of Pseudomonadota bacterium. Classification (GTDB taxonomy): domain Bacteria; phylum Pseudomonadota; class Alphaproteobacteria; order Geminicoccales; family Geminicoccaceae; genus JANXAZ01. Next base: position 29,059 of record JAUQQO010000057.1, read on the forward strand.
CCCCGCCTGTGAGCGAGTCCTCCGAGCAACGGCCGGGGCTGTTGCGGGCGCTGATGCCCATGATGCCGCGCTTTCGTCAAGCGAGCCGGCCGGAAGAGACGGGACCATCGCGCACGCTTTGGGTCTTGCGCGGCGATCGCCCGGAGCCGGTACGGGTCGAGATCGGGCCCACGGACGGGCGCGAGACGGTGATCCGAAGCGGGCTCGAGCCGGGAGCGCGGGTGATCACCGAGGCTCTTTTGCCCCGCCGCATGAGCTGATGGCCGAAGCGTTGAGCCCCCTTCTCGAACTGCGCGCGGTGAGCCGGGTCTACGGCCATGGTGCGGCGGCCGTGCGCGCCCTCGATGGCGTCGATCTCGCCGTGCGGGCCGGGGAATTCGTGGCGATCACCGGACCTTCGGGCTCGGGGAAGTCGACCGTGATGAACATCTTGGGCTGCCTCGATCGGCCGAGCTCGGGCAGCTACTGCTTCGCCGGCCGCCCGCTCGAGAAGGCCCCGCGCGAGGTCCTGGCGCTCGTACGCCGGCACTTCATCGGCTTCGTCTTCCAGGGCTTCAACCTCTTGCCCCGCACGAGCGCGCTCGAGAACGTCGAGCTGCCCCTTGTGTACCGGGGCCTGCCGGCAGCGGAGCGGCGGGCGCGGGCGCAAGCAGCCCTTGCCCGCGTCGGCCTTGCCGATCGCGCCCGCCATACGGTGTCGGAGCTCTCGGGCGGCCAGCAGCAACGGGTGGCGATCGCCCGCGCGCTCGTAAGCGAACCGCTTGTGCTGCTGGCCGATGAACCCACGGGCAACCTCGACAGCAAGACGAGCCACGAGATCATGGCGCTTTTGTGCACCCTCAACCGCAGCGGGCTTACCATCGTGCTGGTTACCCACGAAGCCGACATCGCCGCCTATGCCCAGCGCGAGCTGCGCTTTGTGGACGGCCGCATCGTCGCCGATCTCGCGCGCGGGAGCGGCTGATGCTCGCCGAAGCGCTGCGCTTGGCCTTGCGCGCCATCCGCCGCAACGCGCTGCGCTCGTTTTTGACCGTGCTCGGGATCGTGATCGGGGTGGCGGCGGTGATCGCCATGGTCACGATCGGTCGCGGTACGCAGGCGCGCGTTACCGCCGATCTCGCGCGGCTCGGCACCAACGTGCTGTTCATCCTGCCCGGCCAGGTCGGGCCGGGGCGCGCGAGCGTCGCGGCGCGCCCCTTCAGCGACCGCGACGTGCTCGCGATCCGCGAGCAGCTCACGGGGCTGAAAGCCGTGGCTCCGGTCGCGCAGCTACCGGCAACCGTGACGTACGGCGGCCACAGCCGCATCACCACGGTCACCGGAACCGACAACGCGCTTTTCGCCGTGCAGGACTGGGCGCTCGAGGCCGGCCGCTTTTTCTTGGAAGGAGAGATCCGGGCCGGGCGCAGCGTGTGCATTTTGGGCACGACCGTAAAAAACGCGCTGTTCGGCGAGCGTGATCCGATCGGTCAAACCATCCGCGTCAAAAAGGTGCCCTGCGAGGTCGTAGGCGTGCTCGAATCCAAAGGCCAGTCGAGCTTCGGCACAGACCTCGACGACACGGTGGTGATGCCGTTGCGCGTCTTCCAGCGGCGGCTTTCCGGCAATACCGAGATCCCGCGCATCTACGTGGCGGCAAAAGAGGGAACCGACACCGCGCGGGTGCAAGCGGAGCTCGAGCGGCTGCTGCGCGAGCGGCGCAAGATCGGCCCGGGCGAAGAGGACGATTTCTCGGTGCGGGATATGCGCGAGCTCGTGCGCACCGTGCAGGCGACGAGCTCGGCCTTGACCGCCGTGCTCGGCTTCGTTGCCGCCGTGAGCCTCATCGTGGGCGGGATCGGCATCATGAACATCATGTTGGTCTCGGTCACCGAGCGCACGCGCGAGATCGGCATTCGCCTCGCCATCGGCGCGCTCGAGGGCCAGGTGATGGCGCAGTTCCTCGTCGAAGCGGTGGTGCTCTCGGCCGTGGGCGGGGTAATCGGGGTGATCCTCGGTCTTACGGTGGCCTGGGCGGTGACGGAAGCCCTTTCCGTCCCCTTCCGCATCGATCCCGCGGTACTCGCGGGAGCCTTCGCCTTCTCGGCGGTGATCGGCGTGCTCTTCGGCTTTTTGCCCGCCCGCCGGGCGGCACGGCTGGATCCGATCGAGGCGCTCAGGCGCGAGTAAGACGACGAGCGCATTAGCTGCGGGCGCACGCCCCACGGGCACGCTCGTGTCGTAGGGTGTGCGCGATCGCGACCGCCGCGGCGGCTTCGAGCACAACTGGAAAAAGCCGCGAGACGCGCGCGCCTGGGGTTGCCCTGCCCACCCCGATCTCGCCAAAAATGGACCGGGACGCAGGAGCCATGGGGCGCATGCGCACGATTCTGGTCGGTACCGATTTCTCCACCCGTTCCGATCGCGCCCTGCGGCGCGCCGTGCTGCTCGCGCGGACGCTCAACGCCGAGCTCGTACTCGTCCACGTCGTCGATCCCGATCGCCCGCGGCGGCTCGTCGATGCCGAAGCGCGCGAAGCCGAGGCGCTGCTCGCAGAGCTCGCCGAAACAGCCTGCGCGGTCGATCAAATCGGCTGTCGTTACGTGCTGCGCTATGGTGAAGCCTTCGAGGGCATCCTCGCCGCGGCTGAAGAAAGTCGAGCCGAGCTCGTGGTGCTCGGTCCGCCGCGCCGGCAGCTGTTGCGCGGGGTGATCCGCGGCACCACGGTCGAGCGGGTGATCCGCTCGGCCGTCCGGCCGGTCGTGGTCGCCAATGGCGTGCCCGCCGGCCCCTACCGGCGGATCCTCTTCACAACCGACCTCTCGCCCGGTGCGGCGAGTGCTGCCGAGGCGATCCGCCGCCTCGATTTGGAGCGCGCGAGCGCGATCCTCGCCGTCCACGTCTTTCCCTTCGCGGCTGCCAATCTGCTCGTGCGAACGCCCCTCGGAGCCGACGCGATCGAGCCCTTGCGGGCCCAAGAGCGGCGCGAGGCTGCCGCGCGCCTCGCCCGGTTCCTCAAAGAGGTCCAGCTCGTTCGCGCCCATCGGCTGGTGCTCGCGGGCGAACGACCGGTTGTCGATCTGTTGCTCGAGGCGGCGGCGCGGGTGCGCGCCGATCTCCTCGTCGTTGCCACCCGCGGCCGCGTGGGGCTCGGCAAGGTGCTGCTTGGAAGCGTCGCCGAGGAACTCTTACGGCGCGCCGAAGTCGACCTTTTGGCCGTGCCGCCGGAGGCAGCGCCGAGCGGAGCTCAAGCGCCCTTGGAAACATCGCTGTGAGCGCGCTCGCCTTGGGCTCGGTGTTCGCCGAAATCGCCGCCCTTTTGGGCCTCGCTGCGCTCGTTGGCCTCGTCGGCTTCGCACTGCGCCAGCCGCTCGTGGTCAGCTTTATCGTGGTGGGCGTCCTCGCGGGTCCGGCGGGCATCGGCCTTGTGCGCGCGACCGACGAAGTTGAGGTGTTCGCCGAGCTCGGCGTTGCGCTGTTGCTCTTTCTCGTCGGGCTCAAGCTCGATCTCGGGCTTGTGCGCGCGCTCGGCACCGTGGCGCTCGCAACCGGCCTCGGCCAAGTGCTCTTTACTGCCTTGTTCGGCTTTCTCATCGGCCTCGCTTTCGCCATGCCGCCCCTTGAGGCCTTCTATGTCGCGGTGGCGCTCACCTTTTCGAGCACGATCATCATCGTGAAGCTTCTCTCCGACAAACGCGAAATCGATTCGCTTCACGGCCGGGTCGCCCTCGGCTTCCTCATCGTTCAAGACATCGTCGTCGTGCTTGCGATGATCGTGCTCTCGGCGTTTGGCGTCGGGGCGGCAGCGGAGCATCCCCTAAAAGCTGTGGTCTCGGTGATCGCAGCGGGCGCGTTGTTGTTGGCCGTGGTCTTGTTGTTCGTGCGCTTCCTCGCCGATCCGTTGACCGAACGGCTCGCCCGCGCGCCCGAACTCTTGCTCTTGTTCGCAGTTGCGCTTGCGGCATCGGGTGCGGCGATCGCCGATGGCTTGGGGCTGGGCAAAGAACTCGGCGGGCTTTTGGCCGGTATCGCGCTCGCTTCCACACCCTATCGCGATGCGCTTTCGGCTCGGCTGTCGCCGTTGCGCGATTTTCTGCTCCTCTTCTTCTTCGTCGCGCTCGGAAGCCGGCTCGATCTCGCACAGATGCGCGCTGATTTTCTTCAAGCGATGGTTTTTTCGCTCTTCGTGCTCGTCGGCAATCCCTTGATCGTGCTCGCGATCATGGGGGCGATGGGTTTCCGTAAGCGCACCGGTTTTCTGGCCGGCTTGACGGTTGCTCAGATCAGCGAATTCTCGCTCGTCTTCGTCGCCATGGGTGTTAGCCTCGGTCATGTGAGCGAAGCAGCGCTCGGGCTCACCACGCTCGTAGGGCTCGTGACGATCGCCGCCTCCACCTACATGATCATTTGGTCGCACGAGCTCTATGCACTCTTGGAACCGTTGTTGCGGCCGTTCGAGCGCAGGACGACGGTGCGCGAGCCGCCGCTGAAAGACGAGGAGCGCGCGCTGCTGCGCGCCGATGTCGTCTTACTCGGCTATGGCCGCTTCGGTTCGGCTTTGGGAGCGCGTTTGGCGGCGCGAGGCTTGACCGTCCTCGCCCTCGACTTCGATCCGAGCGTGGTGCGACTCCCCAGCCGAGAAAGGATCGCGATCCTCTTCGGCGATGCGAGCGACCCCGAGCGCTTGGCGCAGCTCCCGCTTGCCACCGCGCAATGGGTGGTGATCACCGTTCCCGGACTTGCCCCGGGCCTCACGCACGAGGACCCGCGCAAGGCAATCCTGCAAGCGTTGCGCGCGTTGGGCTTTACCGGGCGCATTGCGGTGACCGCGCGCAGCCCGGACGAGGAAGGCGAGCTCGCCCGGCTCGGCGCCGATCTGGTCTTCGCCCCCTTCGACGACGCTGCCGACCGCGCAGTCGAGCTGTTGCTCGGCCAACCCGCGCCCGCGACACCCCGATCCGCCGCCCTCGCCGCCGAGCCGCCCTAGCGCCGCCAGAACGCCGGATGCAGAAGCACCAAAAGGGTGAAGAACTCCAGCCGACCGAGGAACATTGCCGCAGTAAGGACCCATTTGGCAGCATCTAAGAGCCCAGCGAAATTGCCCGACGGACCGATCGTCGGGCCGAGCCCCGGCCCGACATTGGCAAGGGCCGTCGCCGCGCCCGAGATCGCGGTAACGAGATCGAGCCCCAAGGCAGACAAGACCACGGTGAACGCCGCCCAGCTGCCGATGAACAGGAAGACGAAGCTCATGACCGCGAACACGAGGTTGGGCTCCACAGCGCGATCACCCCAGCGCACGGCCACCACGCGATTGGGCTGAATGAGTCCGATAAGATAGCTCAGGCTCGCTGACGCCAGGATTTGAATACGGAACATCTTGATGCCGCCCGCGGTCGAGCCGGTACACCCACCGAGCGCCGTGAGCATGAGGAAGATCCCGAGTAAGGGCGCACCCCAGTCCTGCCAGTCTTCGCTCACAAAGCCGGTGGTGGTGAGCACGCTGACAACCGCGAAGAGAGCGGCGCGCAAAGCCGCAAGGGGCTCGCGCGCGCAGGCGAGTGTGAGCCACGAAGCAATCGCCAAAGCGCCCAAGCCCACCAAGACGAGCAAAAGGCGAGCCTGAGGATCGCGAAAAAACAGATCATGCCGCCCGTAGACAAGGGCGAGGTAGCGCGAGAACGGAATCGCGCCCAAAAGCATGGTGGCGATGAGGATCCATTCGACGGCGGGGTTGGCGAAAGCGCCGATGGAAGCATCGCGCGTTGAGAACCCGCCGGTCGAGACCGCCGTCATGGCGTGCACGAGCGCTTCGAACAGGTTCATTCCGGTGGTGTAGAGTGCGAGCGCGCTCGCAACGGTAAGGATGAGGTAAACGGCGAGAATGCGCGCAGCGAGGTCGGCAGTCGAAGCGAGGAGCTTTTCCGAGCGGTCGGAACTCTCGGTACGGAAGAGCTGCATCCCGCCTACGCGCAAAAACGGCAGGACGACGAGACCCACCACCACGATCCCAACCCCGCCCAGCCACTGCAACAGGGCCCGCCACAACAAAAGCCCGCGCGGCGCCGTATCGAGGCCGGTGAGCACGGTCGAACCGGTGGTGGTGAGCCCCGAGACCGTCTCGAATACGGCATCGGTCAAGGACAGATGCGCCGCGCCGAAGATAAAGGGCAGAGCACTGAACAAGGAGACGCACAGCCAGCTGCCGGCGGTGAGCAGAAAAGCGGCGCGCAGATCCAGCCTCGGTGTCGGCTGCCGGCTGGCGAGCGCCAAGGCGACGCCCGTGAACCCGGTGACCGCCGCAGCGCCGGCAAAGCCGCGCCAATCGGGATTGTCGTCGGTGAGATCGACCGCCATCGGCGCCGTCATCGCAAGCGCGAGCCCGACGAGAAGCCAACCCAGCGCGTGCACCACCGTGGCGCGCGCATCGTCTTGGCCCCAAGACGCACCGCTCACGCTTGGGCTCGTTCGCATGGTTGGCGCGCGAGACGAGTTCGCACGCGCCACGGACGCACGCGCCGACATGGTCGATCCCTCAACCGGCACGCAAAGCCGGTCGGGTTCGCCCCCCCGACCGGCCGCAGAGCGCTGATGCGCGTTGTGCGAGCCGCCGAGCGCTGGCCCGCGCGTGCAACCCCAAACGTGCTCAGGCGGCCTGCTTCCACTTGATCGAGCAGCCCATCGACGGATACTGCTCGGTGGGACCCCTACCCGTTTCGGCAACGAGTTTCATCGCCTCGAACAGCTCGCGCCGCGCCCCTTCCACCGGGCTCTTGCCGGAGGCATCCAGCCGGCCCCGATACTGCAACTCAAAATTTGCATTGTAGCCGAAGAAATCCGGGGTGCACACCGCCCCGTAGGCGCGCGCCACCTCTTGCGTCTCGTCGTGCAGGTAGGGGAAGGGGAACTGCTTCTCTTCCGCCCACCGCTTCATGTTCTCGAAACTGTCTTCGGGATAGGCTTCGGCGTCGTTGCTGCAGATCGCCACGGTGTTGACGCCGATCGCCTCGAGATCCTTGGCATCACGGATGAGCTTGTCGATGATCGCTTTCACATAGGGGCAATGGTTGCACATGAAGACGATCACAAGACCCTTAGGCCCCATGACGTCTTCGAGCCGATACCGTTTGCCGTCCACGCCCGGCAGGTCGAAGGGCTTGGCTTTCTCGCCGAAATTGCAGATCGGTGCCACCGCCGCCATCGTCATTCTCCCCTTGCGCAGATTGGCGAAGAACCGACCGAGGAGTGCGATCATGGATGCGCTCCGCGCCGGATTCGGATCCGAGGCCGCATATGGCGCGAAGGGGCATGCCCGCAAGGGTACAGCGCGCCTTATGAGCGCGGAGTGGGCGCGTTGAGCCGGCCGGCACCGACCCGCGCGCTCGTCGCCTGGGCGCTTTGGGACTGTGCCACCTCGCCCTTCGCGGCGATCGTGGTGACCTTCGTCTTCCCCGCTTATCTCGCCCGCGCGGTGGTGGGCGACGAGGTCCGTGGCACCGAGCTTTGGGGCCTCACTATGGCCCTCTCGGGCCTTGTGCTCGCCCTGCTCGCCCCCATCACGGGCGCCTTCGCCGACGCCGGCGGGCCGCGCAAACCCTGGATCCTCGCCACCTCCGCACTCGCGTTCCTCGCCTGTGCGGGGCTCTGGTTCGCGACCCCCGAACCGAATTCGGCTCTTTTGTTGCTCGCCTGCGTGTTCGTCGCCAACACCGCCCTCGAGCTCGGTGCCGTTTTTTACAACGCGCTTCTTCCCGATCTCGCGCCGCCCGAGCGAATGGGGCTGTGGTCGGGGCGGGCCTGGGCGATCGGCTACGGCTCTGGGCTGCTCGCCCTTCTCTTCGTCCTCTTCGTCTTCGTCTTACCCGCCGAGCCGCCTTTGGGCCTCGATCGCGCGGCAGCCGAGCAGGTGCGGATCGCCGGGCCCGTGACCGCGGCGGCCCTGTTGTTCTTCACCGTGCCGCTCGCCCTCTTCGTTCCCGATCGACCGCGCGCCACCGCTTCCCTGGCCGAGACCGTACGCGGGATGCGCGCGCGGCTCGCCGCCACCTTGCCCTTGTTGCGCGCGCGTCCCGAAATCCTGCGCTTTTTGCTCGCGCGTCTTCTCTACAACGACGGGCTCAATACGCTCTTCACCTTCGGTGGCCTCTATGCCGCTGGCAGCTTCGCGATGGATGTCCAAGAGGTGATGCTCTTTGGCATCCTCTTGAACTTGACGGCCGGGATCGGGGCTTGGCTGTTGGCGCCGCTCGATGATCGGCTGGGCTCCAAGCGGCTCATTCTGCTCTCGCTGTTCGGGCTCTTGGGCTTCGGATTGGCGGCTCTTCTCGTGAAGAGCAAGGCGCTTTTGTGGGTGATGGGCGGCGCACTCGGGCTCTTCGTGGGGCCGGTACAGGCGGCGAGCCGCACGCTGCTCGCCCGCCTCGCGCCGGAACACGCGCGCGCCGAACTCTTCGGTCTTTATGCGCTCACCGGAAGGATCACCGCACCGCTCGGCCCGTGGGTGGTCGGCACCTTAACCGCGCTCGCCCAGAGCCAGCGCATCGGGATGAGCACGATCCTCGTTCTCTTCGCCTGCGGTTTTCTTCTCCTGCTCACGGTCGCAGAACCGGAGCGCGAGGCGCCGCCCCGTGCCGCCTTGGCTCGCGATCCATGAGAAGGAGATCTTGGGGCCGGCCGCGGCTCAGTTCGACTGCGGATAGTTGGGCGCCTCGCGGGTGATCACCACGTCGTGGACGTGGCTTTCCCGCACCCCGGCTTGGGTCACCCGCACGAAGCGGCAATTGGTCTGCATCGAGCGGATGTCGCGCTGACCCGTATAGCCCATCGCCGCGCGCAGCCCGCCCACCAACTGGTGGAGAATGTTGGCGACCGGACCGCGGTAGGGCACGCGGCCCTCCACGCCTTCGGGCACGAGCTTCAAGCTGTCGCGCACTTCCGCCTGGAAGTAGCGGTCGGCCGAGCCGCGCGCCATCGCACCCAACGAGCCCATGCCGCGGTAGGCCTTGTACGAGCGGCCCTGATAGAGGAACACCTCACCGGGCGCCTCGTCGGTGCCGGCGAGCATCGAGCCCAGCATCGCACAGTCCGCCCCGGCGGCGATCGCCTTGGCGAGATCACCGGAAGCGCGGATGCCACCGTCGGCGATCACCGGCACGCCGCGCGGGCGGCAGCGTTCGACCGCGTACCAAATGGCGCTCAGCTGCGGCACGCCGACGCCGGCGACGATGCGGGTGGTGCAGATCGAGCCCGGGCCGATCCCCACCTTCACCGCATCCGCGCCCGCCTCCACGAGCGCTTCCGCGGCCTCGCCTGTGGCCACGTTGCCGGCGATGATCTGCACCGCATTGGAGAGCCTGCGGATCGCCGCCACCGCATCGAGCACGCCCTTGGAATGGCCGTGGGCCGTGTCCACCACGATCACATCGCAACCGGCGGCAATGAGCGCTTCCGCTCGCTCGATGCCGGCCTTGCCGGTGCCGGTCGCGGCACCGACCCGCAGCCGCCCCTGCTCGTCCTTGCAGGCGTTGGGAAAGCGCTGTGCTTTTTCGATGTCCTTGACGGTGATGAGGCCCTTAAGGCGGTAGTGCTCGTCGACGACGAGCAGCTTCTCGATGCGGTGGCGGTGCAAAAGAGCCATCGCCTCCGCCCGGCTCACGCCTTCCCGCACCGTGATCAGATTTTCGGCCGTCATGAGCTCCTTGACGGGGCGGTCGCTGCGCGGCGCGAAGCGGACGTCGCGGTTGGTGAGGATGCCCACGAGCTTACCCGATGGCCCCTCAACCACCGGCAGCCCCGAGATCTTGTATTTTTCCATAAGATCGAGGGCTTCGGAGAGCGGAGTATCCGGCTGCACGGTGACCGGGTTGACCACCATGCCGGCTTCGAATTTCTTCACTTGTTGGACTTGTGCTGCTTGTTCCTCGATGCTGAGATTGCGATGAATAATTCCCATGCCGCCGTGTTGGGCCATGGCGATCGCCATCGGCGCTTCGGTCACCGTGTCCATCGCCGCCGAGATGATGGGAATGCCGAGCTCGATCTCGCGCGTAAGACGCGTGCGCACATCCGCTTCCGCCGGCAACACCTCGCTGTAGGCCGGCACCAGCAAGACGTCGTCGAAGGTCAAAGCCTCACGGCTATCGAGGAAAGACGGCTGCGACCGGAACTCGTTCATCGCGTCGGATCCACAAAGCGACGATGCCGCTTCATAGCGCCCCGGCGCGTTTCCGGCCACCGCATGCGGCCGGCGGTCGCGCGGCGCGGCACCGAAACGCTACAACTGCCGCTCTGTGCCATCGCCCTGCGGCAAGGAACGCAACAGAGCCCACTTTCGGCTCGGTGCGCGCGGTCGGGCTGCGCTTTCAAAGCCCTTATGCAGCAACGACGCGATGCGCCGCGCAACCGACCGTCCCACGCGCGCAAAACGGGCGATCGCGCCTTCGCAGCCGGCATTGCCACCGCGATGCGCGCAAAAGCGCGCCTGCGCGCGCGGGTTGCGCGAACCGACACGGGTTCGGTCTTTGCCGGAGCTTTTCCTCGATTGAGAAGCGGCGTGGCGCGGGCGAGCGGGCGGTGGCTGCGCAGAACGGCACCGAACGCGCTGGGCGACCTTGACAAGCTTTAAGCGTGGGCTTGTCAGAGCCGAAACCTGCCGGCGCGGGCTGCCTCTTCCATGGATCTCTACCTTCCGGTTGCCGAGCTATCGGTCAACCTGCTGCTGTTGTTGGGGCTTGGAGCCGCTGTCGGCTTCCTCTCCGGGGTCTTCGGCGTGGGCGGCGGCTTCCTCATCACGCCGCTTCTCATCTTCGTCGGCATTCCACCGGCGGTCGCAGTCGGCACGGCGGCATCCCAAGTGCTCGCTTCCTCGGTCTCAGGCGTGCTCGCGCATCTGCGCCGCGGCGCGGTCGACATCAAGATGGGGCTCGTGCTTACCGCCGGAGGGTTCTTGGGCTCGGCGGCGGGAGTCCTGGTCTTCCGCTGGCTCGCGAGCGTCGGCCACATCGAGACGGCGATCGCCTTGGGCTTCGTGCTGCTCTTGGCGATCGTCGGCACCCTCATGCTGATCGAGAGCAGCCGGGCGCTCTGGCGCCAGCGGCTGCCGGCCGCGCGTCCACCACAGCGGGCGCGTCGCCATTTCCTCCTCCACCGGCTGCCGTTGCGCATGCGCTTTACCGAATCGCGCCTTTATATCAGCGCGCTGTTACCGCTTTCGGTGGGGGCCGTGGTCGGGTTGCTCGCCGCCGTGCTCGGTGTCGGCGGTGCCTTCGTCATGATCCCGGCCATGATCTACCTCATCGGGATGCCCACCCGCGTGGTGGTCGGCACCTCGCTTCTGCAAGTCGGGTTCGTCACCGCCCTCACCACCTTTCTGCACGCCTACAACAACCAGACCGTCGATATCGTCTTGGCATTGCTGCTCATCGTCGGCGGTGCGGTGGGCGCTCAGCTCGGTGCGCGCGCTGGCAGTGCGCTGCGCGGTGAACAATTGCGCGTGCTCTTCGCGCTGCTCGTGCTCGCTGTGTGCGCGCGGTTAGCCTGGGACCTGCTTGCCGAACCCGCCGATCCCTTTTCCTTGGCACCTTAGCCTCGCACGTCTACACCGCGAGGCCGGCGTAGGCGGCGCGCGCGAGCAGGATCAGAATCGCCGCCACCGCCACAGCGAGGAGCAGGGCAGTAGCGATCTTCCAGGGGCTCCACGGCCGCTCGCCCGCGACCGCACCGGTGCGGCCGTTGATGAGCACCCGATAGTCCCGGCCCAAAAAGGAAAAGCGCGCGAGCCACACGGGCAACAACACGAGCTTGTAGGTCTCATCAAAGAGCGCGATGTCGAGCCGCTCGATGATTTGCTGATCGCCGCCAATCGCGATCCGCACATCGCGTTCGATCTGCGCCCGCATCCGTTCTTTGGCTTCCTCGTGCGCTTCGGCGAGGCTGCGCTTGTAGAGTTCGCTCGCAAATCCGGCGAGAAAATCGGTCGCAAAGGGCTTAAGGGCGGAAAGATCCCAGGGCTGCAAGCGCAGGAGGAGCTTTTCCGGCAGTTCGTTTCCCGCGATCACGAGGAGGTCGTCAAACTGACGCGAAAGACGGCCTTCCACCGGGGTCCAGCGGATCTTGGGCACGCGCACGGGCTTGCGCACGCGTCGGCCGTTGATCACCTGCTCGACCCAGCGCGTCTCGTAATAGACATCGCCGCGCCGGCCACGGTAGTAGCTGCGGCTTCGAGCATCGAAGGTCCAGTGCGGCACGTAGAGCCCCTCGAGGCGGCTGCTCATGCGCGTCTCTTCGAGAAGGCGGGACGGCGCGAACCACAGGGTGTGCAGCCAGCGCCGCACGAGGGTGCGCGCTTCCGGCTCGGCGATAAGAAAGGGCAGCACGCCATCGGGCGGAACCGCGCGCACCGCCCCCGGGTCCGCCACCGCCGGACTGCCGCACGCTGGACACAGACCCGCGTGGCGGCCGGCCGGCAGCATGAAGGCATAGGCACACTGCGCACACTGCCAAGAAATGGGCGGCGGCTGTTCCGGCTCTCGCGGCAAGCGGGCCAGGCGCGGGTCGAGATCGTTTTCGACCACCCGCTCATCCGGTGCCGGGATCTCGTTCTTTTGCCCGCAATAGCGGCAGACGAGCTGTTGCACCCCCGGCTCGTAGGCGAGCACGGCACCACAGCTCGCGCAGGCGTAGGTGGCGGGCGCAGGAGCGGAGGAGGGCTCGGCGCGCGCCGCGGCCTGCGCGCGGGCGCCCCAAGGACCGAGCCGCGAGGTCATGTGCGGATCAGCTCTCGGGTGGGGGAGGGGGCGGAACCGCGGCGAAGAGGCGGGCGAGTTCCGGGATCTCGCCAGCGGGCCGCCAACCGCTCATCCCCGGCGCCCACACGAGCGTGGCCGGGGTCAGCCGCCCCTCATTGGCGGCACGCGCGAGCTCCTCCTGCGCGAAGGGCCCGAGCGCTTTGCCCCGCTCGGCGATGTGCCAAGTGCGCGCCGGAGGCGGCGAAGGCGGCGGCTCGGGCGGCCGCGCACCCCAGGGACCGGTGGCTGTGCCGGCGAGGTTCTGCCCCATCACAACGCCAAAGCCGGCGCCCGCCGCACCCGGGTTCTGCGCCGCCAGGCGCAGCGCTTCCGCCGCCTGGAACTGGGCATAGCGCGCAAGATCGCCCACCAGCCCCATGGCGATGCGGCGGTCGAGCGCCTGTTCGACCTCGGGCGGCAAGGAGACGTTCTCGACCAAAAGGCTCACGAGCTCGAGCCCGTAGTTGGCGAATTCGGGCGCCAGCCGGCCGGCTACGAAGCGGCCGAGCTGCTCGCTGTTGGCGGCCAGATCGAGCACCGGGATGCCGGAGCCGGCGAGCACCATGCCGAAGCGGGTGACGATGAGGTTGCGCAGTTGGTCGCTGATCTCGTCCACCGTAAAGTGGCCATCGGTGCCGACCACCTCGCGCAAGAACACCGCCGGGTCTTTGATGCGGATGGCATAAGAACCGAAGGCGCGCAAACGCACGGGGCCGAACTCGGGATCGCGCAGGATCACCGGGTTCTTGGTGCCCCATTTGAGGTTGGTGAACACCCGCGTGCTGCAGAAATAGACTTCGGCTTTAAAGGGGCTCTGAAAACCGTAGGGCCAACCCTGCAATGTCGACAGGATCGGGAGATTTCGGGTGTAGAGCTCGTAAGTTCCAGGGCCGAAGACATCGGCGATCTCGCCTTCGTTGACGAAGACCGCCATTTGACCTTCGCGCACGACGAGCTTGGCGCCGTATTTGATCTCGTTGCCGTAGCGCGGGAAGCGCCAGACCATAGTATCCGGCGTGTCGTCGAGCCATTCGATGACATCGACGAATTCGCCGAAGAGTTTTTTGAACACCACGGAGCCGACCTCCCGGCCGTCGCAGCAGCGCTCAGGCGGTGGAACCTGCGGGCGGAGTGATGGCGCGGGCGCGCGCCGCCGCCGCCGAAAGCGCGTGTTTGAGTTCGTCTTCGAGCTTGATCAGTTCCTGCTCGGCCTGCGCGCGGCGCTTTTTGGCTTCGTCGGCGATGCGCAGACTGTCCTCGATGGTGGCGATCAAGGTCGCATGCGCTTGCTTGACCGCCTCGAGATCGAAGACGCCGCGCTCGAACTGCTCGCGCACCTGCACATTCACCTTGCGCAAGTTCTCGGCATTGGCGCGCAAGAGTTCGTTGGTGAGGTCGGTCGCCGCTTTGACCGCCTCTGCCGCTTTGCCGGATCGGTAAATGGTGATCGCCTGAGCGAGTTGTTGCTTCCACAGCGGCACTGTATTGGCGAGCGTGGAATTGATCTTGGTGACGAGCGCCTTGTCATTCTCTTGTACGAGTCTGATCGAGGGTAGGCTCTGCAAGGTGACCTGGCGGGTGAGCAACAGATCGTGTACCCGGCGCTCGAGATCGTCGCGCAGGCTGCGCAGATCGCGCAGCTTTTGCGCCTCGACCATATCGCCGCGCTCTTCCACAGCGCGGGCGAGCGCGGGGATGATGCGCTCGTCCAGCTCTTTCAGCTTGGTGCGACCGGCTGCGATGTAAACGTCGACTACTTTGAGATATTCGAGATTGGCTTCATAGAGCTTGTCGAGATAAACGATATCGGTGAGTAGCTTGGTCTTGTGCCGCTCGAGCTCATCGGCGATTTGCTCGATCTTGACTTTGACGTCGTCGTATTCGGAAAGAAAGCGTTCGATGTCACTCTTGATCCCGAGTAGCCGAGCGAGAAAGCCAGGTCTTTCGCCCGGCTGCACGTCGGGGACTTGAAATTCCTTGAGTTTTTGGACCATTTGGGTCAAGAGATCGCCTGCCGGACCGATCTCCTTCACCTTCACCTTCTCGAGCATCTGTTCGGAGATCTGGGCGAGCTGTTGCTGCGCTTTGGCTCCGAAGAAGATGACGGAGCGCGTCTGCTCGAGATCGAGCTCGGCGAGCGCCTCCTCGATCTGGCGTTCGACGGACTCCGACAGCGCGATCCCGAGATCGCGCACCACATCGGCCGACAAGCTGGCGATGGCGCCCTCAAGCGCCGCAGATGCAGAGGGTGCGCCCGGCGCGGCCGGGGCCTGGGCGGCTGATAGGAAATGCGCGCCTTCGCTTTTGGTCATCTTTGACCTCTCCCCCTTACCGTTCCGCGCGATCCCTCGCCTTCTCACCAACGCAGGCGGTCAGTGCACGCCTTCGCGGCGCAATTGGGTTTCGAGCACTTCAAGCTTGACTTCGAGATCCAGCCGATCGTCGCGGCGTAAGACCTCCAGCTGCTCTGTAAAGACGTTTTCGATCAAATCCAAAAGCCGGCGGAAATTTTCGCCGAGTGGGGTGTCGTTGACCGCATGCTGTTGTTCTGCGAACTTGGCGATCACGTCGCGCGTTCCATCGAGATAGGTGACGAGGAAGCGTCGCGCCCGCGGCATGTCTTTGGGATCGCGGGCGAGCTCGGCGAGAACGGCGCGCGCGATGCGGGCGATGCGGGCGATTCGCTCCTGCAGCTCGCGTGCGTGCAGCGCCATTGCCGCCTCTTCGATGCCGCGGATCTTGCGCTCGGCTTCCTCGAGTGCGGCGAGCACCTCAGTAGCGCGCAGGCCGGCGCGGTCGGCGGCTTGCGCAAGGGCGGTGCGATCGGCACGGGGATCGGCGCCATAGGCGAGCCGGCAGCCGAAGAAAGTGAGGCCGCCATAGAGGAGGGCGAGGAGTGGACCGCCAGGGCTCGCGAACTGCCCGATGATCGCCGCCGCGGCGCCTGCAAGGAGCGATCCGAGGAGCTTGTTGGGCAGGCGCGACGGCGCCACGAGCTGGGCGCGCGCCCGCTCCGCCTCGAGTACAAGACCGCGCTCGATAAAACGCGCGGCTAACCAGAAAAGCGCGATGCCGAACACGAGCGCGAGCGCCGGCCCACCATCGAAACCCAAGAGACGGATCACAAGCGGCCATGCGAACAGGACCGCGAAGATGCGCAAGATCCAGGCGCGACGCGCGAGGGCGGGAGCAAACGCGCCCAAATCCTCGCGCGCAGCGCCACCGATGCGGCGAGCGGGCAAGCGCGCCATCAGAAGGGCAGCCATCGGGCGAAGGGAGCGAGGATCCCCGCCACGTTCGCTTTCACCCAAAGCGTGCCGAGCACGAGCAAAAGGAGCGCTCCGCCGAGCGCGCGCGAGCCGTCCATCGATGCCGCCGATCCGCTCTCTACCCTCGCCTTGTGCCAAGATAGGAGAAAAGCGCGAGGGTACAATCGGCCGCGCCACGCGACCGCGGGGCCGAGGGTGGTGCGTGCGGCCCAAGGCGGGCGATCGCGCCGGGTGCCACCGCGGCGACGATCCGCGGCGGTGGGCCGCCGCGCAGCGCGCCGAGCGCTTCATCCGGCATGCGCGGCCCAAGCCGTGCAGCACGCGGGTGCGATCGAGCCCTGCGGCGCCTCCTTCCCTCGCGAGCCGGCGCGCGGCAAGCTAAAAGGCGCTGCGCGCGCACTCCTCGGAGAAGACGGCCATGTGCGGGATCGTCGGAGTGATCGGTCGCCGGCCGGCGGCACCCTTGCTCCTCGAGGCGCTGCGCCGGCTCGAATATCGCGGCTATGATAGCGCCGGTATTGCCACCCTCGTGGACGGGCGCATCGAGCGGCGCAGGGCCTCCGGTAAGCTCGATCGGCTCGCCGCCAAGCTCGCGCAGGAGCCGCTTGCCGGGACGACGGGGATCGGCCACACGCGCTGGGCCACCCACGGCGCGCCCTCCGAAGACAACGCCCACCCGCACGTGGTCGACGGGGTGGCGATCGTCCACAACGGGATCATCGAGAACTTCGCTGAGCTTCGCGCCGAGCTCGTGGCCAAGGGGCACCGCTTCGAGAGCCAGACGGATACCGAAGTGGTGCCGCACCTTGTATGCGCCTTGATCGCCCGCGGGCTTCCTCCCGAAGAGGCGGCGCGCGCAGCGATCCGCAGGCTCACCGGGGCCTTCGCGCTGGCGCTTCTCTTCCGCGGCCGCGAGGATCTCCTCGTGGCGGCACGCAAAGGCGCTCCCTTGGCCATCGGCTACGGTGAGGGCGAGATGTACGTGGGCTCGGATGCGCTCGCACTCGCCCCGCTCACCCGCCGCATCCAATATCTCGAGGACGGTGACGTCGCGATCGTCACCACCTCCGGCGTGCGCATCTTCGACGCACAGGATCGCCCGGTCGAGCGGCCGATCGTCCAAACCGCGCTTTCGGGGGCGCTCATCGGCAAGGGCAACCACCGCCACTTCATGGAGAAGGAGATCTTCGAGCAGCCGGCGGTGATCGGTGACACTTTGCGCTCGTTCGCCGATCCGGCCACCCACCGAATCGCGCTGCCCGAGCTTCCCTTCGATCTTGCCACCGTACCGCGGCTTTTGATCTGTGCTTGCGGCACCGCCGCTTATGCGGGGCTCGTAGGCAAATATTGGTTCGAGAAGCTCGCGCGGCTGCCGGTCGATTGGGACATCGCCTCCGAATTCCGCTACCGTGATTGGCCGCTCGTACCGGGACAAGCCGCCATCTTCGTTTCGCAGTCGGGCGAGACCGCCGATACCCTTGCCGCCATGCGCCACGTCAAGGCGCTTGGCCATCCCACCCTTGCCATCGTCAATGTGCCCGAAAGCACGCTCGCCCGCGAAAGCCACGCCACGCTGCGCACGCTCGCCGGGCCCGAGATCGGCGTTGCCTCGACGAAAGCCTTTACCACCCAGCTCGCCACCCTTGCCTGTCTGGCGATGGGCGCGGCGCGGGCGCGCGGCCTTCTCAGTGCAAACCGGGAGGCGGAGCTCGTGCAGGCGCTCGATGAGATCCCGGCGCGCATGCTGCAGGTCCTCGAGCGCAGCGCGGCCATCAAGGCGATCGCGGAAGAGATCGCGCATGCGCGCGACGTCCTCTACATCGGCCGCGGCTCTATGTACCCGATCGCCCTCGAAGGCGCCTTGAAGCTCAAGGAGATCAGCTACCTTCACGCCGAGGGCTATGCCGCGGGTGAACTCAAGCACGGGCCGATCGCGCTCGTCGCCGAGGACGTGCCGGTGGTGGTGGTGTGCCCGACGGACGAGCTGTTCGAGAAGACGGCCTCGAATCTGCAAGAGGTGCGCGCCCGCGGCGGCCGAGTGGTGCTGCTCTCGGACGGCGCCGGCATCGCGCGCCTTCACGACTATGTCTGGCGGGCGATCGAGCTTCCCCGCGTCGATCCCTTCGTCGCCCCGCTTCTCTATGCCGTACCGGTGCAGCTGCTCGCCTATCACGTGGCGGTGGCCAAGGGGACGGATGTCGACCAGCCGCGCAACCTCGCAAAGAGCGTGACGGTGGAATAGCGCGCTCACGCGAGCGAGCCGGGACACCGGCGCCGGGACGCCGTGCCGTAAACCAGCGCAGGCGGGGCGAAGCGCGGACGCGTGGATCCCCGCGCTTGCGGCCGGTCTCGTGCGGTGCCCTCCAAACGCGGGCTCCTCGCACGGCTCGCGATGCCTATATCTTGGTGGTGCCCTCGGCAGGGCCACGCGATCAGGAGAGAGCCGTGGCGCGCGCTCGGCGTCGTCCCGCTGCTCCACCCGAGGCGCCGGCTATCGAGCCCGACGCCGAAAAGCCCGCTCAGGCGCCCAACGCGCCGGCTACACCACCCGTTTGCCCGCCCCTGCCGGTTTGCCCGGTTTGCGGCCACCAGGGCCAGCTGTTGTGGATCCACGGCGAAGGCCGCTGCCGACGGTGCGGAACCGTGATCGATTTCTGCTGCGCCGGCGCACCGCTCGACGGCGGTGAGGGTTAAGGCGAGGGCGAGCGGCTTAGATCCGCACGCCCGTGCGCTTGTCGAAGAGATGGACGTGCTCGACCTTGGGATGGAGGTTGAGGACGTCGTTGGGGCGCAGCGGCAGGCGTTCGCGGAACAACACTTGCACTTCGCTGCCCGCCCAGTTCACGATCGCCAGGATCTCGGCCCCGGTCGGCTCGACCACCACCACCCGACCGTCGATGCCGGTGCCGTCGCGGCGCAGCTCCATATGCTCGGGACGCACGCCATAGACCACCTCTTGGCCCTCGCGTGCAGCGACGGTCTCGGGCAGGGGCAAACGAGTGCCGTCGCGGGTCACCGCTACCGCCGCCGTGCCGTCGCGGCGGACGGTAGCGTCGATGAAGTTCATCGACGGCGAGCCGATGAAGCCGGCGACGAACAGATTGACCGGGCGGTCGTAGAGCTCGAGCGGGGCACCGATCTGCTCCACCCGGCCCTGCTGCATGACGACGATGCGATCGGCCATCGTCATGGCCTCGATCTGGTCGTGGGTGACGTAGATCGAGGTGGTTTTAAGCCGCTGGTGCAGCTCCTTGATCTCGGTGCGCATTTGCACCCGGAGCTTGGCGTCGAGGTTGGAGAGCGGCTCATCAAACAAGAACACTTGCGGATCGCGGACGATCGCCCGGCCCATGGCGACGCGCTGACGCTGGCCACCCGAGAGCTGGCGCGGATAACGGTCGAGAAGCCCGCTCAAGCCCAAGATCTCAGCAGCGTGTTGGACCCGCCGCTCGATCTCGTCCTTGGGCGCACGCCGCAGCTTCAAGGAGAAGGCCATGTTCTCCTTGACCGTCATGTGCGGATAGAGTGCGTAGTTCTGAAAAACCATGGCGATGTCACGATCCTTGGGTGGCACGTTGTTCACCACCCGACCGCCGATCGCGATCTCACCACGGCTGATCTCTTCAAGACCGGCGATCATGCGCAAAAGGGTCGACTTACCGCAACCCGAGGGGCCGACCAGGACCACGAACTCGCCATCCTGGATGTCCACGCTCACTCCGTGCAGCACCTGGACCGAGCCGAAGAACTTGTCCACGTTGCGGACGTCGACCGAGGCCATCAGGCGATCTCCCCCGCGATGCGAGCGGCGCCCCAAACGGTTCCGACGGGCCACGGACGCGCTCCTCCCCGCTCGTTTTGGGCCCGCGGATGCGGAGTTGGCATGCGGGCGCGCCGTCGACAAGGCCGGCTGAAGGTGATGCGTGCTGCGCGCAGGGGGCTGCTGCGGCTGCGTTTGACGCCTCGAAGCCGGAACACCGATCGTTCACCGACAACGGGGCCGGGAAGAGGGCGGTCCGTGCACGCGCATAGATCAGCGTTCCGCTGCCAGGCGCGCGCAACAGCTGCACGGGCGGTCCGTGCACGCGCATAAGTGCGACCCGTCCGGCTGCGGCGGTCTGTCAGCTCGGTGGTCCGTGCGCGCGCGGAGATCAGCTCGCCGCGCACCAACACGCCCCGGCCGTCGTCGGTCGATCCATAGGTGCGGTAAGATCAGGGAGGGGCGATTTAGGAGGTATGGCGTTCGCCGGCTCGCTGTCCTCGCGTGCTTGGTCGGCTTTGGCGGCGGCGGCCGATCTCACCGTGTGGTAGAACAAGTCTTACTATCCTGAAGAAGATCAACGGTTCGACAAGATCGTCAAAGGAGTTCCAAGCCAAGACCGGCAAGAACGTCGAATAGGTGATGTTCACGAACGAGACCTGCCGCGCAAGGTCTTGGCTGCGCTCACGGCATAAGCGCCGTCTGATCTTTCTTATGCCTTCCTGTTCGACGTGCAGCACACGGCGCGCTGGGGCTATGAGGACGTGCTCGAGGACGTCTCGGACGTGGTCGAGACGGTGCGCGCGCCTCTCTTGCCGAGTGCGATCGCGGCGGTGACGCTGCTCAACGGCAAGACGGGGAAAAAGAGCGTCTGTGCGATGCCGGTGGCGCAGCAGATCGAGCCTATCCACGTCTGGAAGGACATGCTCGATCGAGCCGGTTTGAAGCTCGCGGATGTGCCGAAGACCTGGAACGAATATTGGGATCGGTGGTGCAAGGTCGCACAACCGGCGGTGCGGCGCGCCACCGGCAACCGCAACGTCTTCGGCGTCGAACAGCCGATGAGCTTCTGGGCCTTCGACACCTTCTTCGCCTTGGGCTCGACGATTGGACGCCGGAACGGGCAGTCGACGAGCTGATCGCGCTTGAAAGAGCTCCTCGGCTAAGGGGCGCGGTGCACGGGGCAAGCGGGCGGTCGGCCTCATCCGCCCGCAGCGCAGAGCGGGAGCAGGCGATGGCGGTGATCGCGGTCCGGGCGAGAACGGCGGCGATCCGGCGTCCTCTTTGGACGAGTGAAACGGCCTGGGCTGCGGCCTTCGTCGCCCGCTATCTGCTCCTCTTCGCCGCCCTCGTCGTGTGGCCGGTCGCCTAGGGCTCGTGGCTGGGGGCGAGCCCGAGCGCGTTCGCGACACTCTTCGCCCATCCGATCTACCTCGAATGGGCGTCGAACAGGGTCGTGTTGCTTGCGCTCGCCGTCAATTTGAGGCTCTTTTTGGCCCTTCTATCCGGCTACCTCGCCCAGACGCGAAGGTGGATCCGGTGGCTTTCGGTGATCTTTCTTTTGCCGTGGGCGGTGCCGTCCGTGCCGACCATCTTCTCCTTCCGTTGGATGCTCAATTCCGAATGGGGCATGCTCAACGGATTGTTGTGAGAGCTCTTCGGCATCGAGGGCCCGTGGCGGCTCGTCGATCCCACCCGCGCCTCCTTCGCGATCGGGCGCCTTAGGCTTCGCGGCGGAGCGATGATCTCCAACCTCGCTCTTTTGACCTACCTCATCCCGATGGCCTTCTTGGCCATTCCCTTCTATCGGGTGATGAGCCAGTACCGCTTGTTGAACACGCGCACCGCTCTCATCCTCGCCATGTCGACCTTAGCTATTCCTCACGCGATCTGGGTGCTGCGCCAATACGCCGAGAGCGTGCCCGTCGAAGTCGAGGAGGCGGCCAAGGTCGACGGTGCGTCGCCCTGGCAGATCTTCTGGATCGTCTATATCCCGCTGCTGTGTCCGGCCTTGATCGCGATCGGCACTTATGCGCTTTTGTTGGCTTGGAACGAATATCTCTATGCGTTTCTTTTGCTCTCGAATGCACAGCAGCATACCATCCCGTTGACCATGGACTATTTTCTTATCACGGATGACAGCCCGTGGCCTTTGTTGATGGCCACCGCCATCATCTATGCCTTGCCGCCCGTGGCACTCTACGAGGCGGTGCGCAAATACATGGTGACCGGGCTCACCGCCGGAGCCACCGAGAGCTGAAACGACAGGATCGGCCGGCGATCCTCAATCGCGGAGGTCTTCGAAGAACTCCTTGACCTTGGCGAAGAAGCCCTCGCTTTCCGGATGTTGGCCTTTGGCGGATTTGCCGGCCCTTTCGAATTCGCGCAAAAGCTCGATCTGGCGTTTGGTCAAGTTGACCGGCGTTTCGACCACGAGCTCGACGATCAGATCGCCGCGGCCGCGCCCGTTGAGCGCGGTCATGCCCTTGCCCTTAAGCCGCACCTGCTTGCCGGTCTGGGTCCCAGCGGGCACCGCGATCTCGATCCGCTCGCCGTCGATGCCCGGCACCTCGACGGAACCGCCGAGCGCGGCGGTGACCATGGGGATCGGCACCCGGCAATAGAGCGTGGTGCCGTCGCGCCGGAACATGCGGTGCGGGGCGACCGAGACGAAGATGTAGAGGTCGCCCGGGGCGCCGCCGCGCAGCCCCGCTTCGCCCTCGCCGGCAAGCCGAATGCGCGTTCCATCCTCCACCCCGGCCGGGATGGTGACGAGCAGGGTCTTCTCGCGCTGGACCCGACCAGCGCCGCCGCAGATGCGACAGGGATTGGTGATGGTTCGCCCGCTGCCCATGCAGGTGGGGCAGGTGCGCTCGATGGTGAAGAAGCCCTGTTGGGTGCGCACGCGGCCCATGCCGCGACAGGTGGGGCAGATCGAGGGTTCGGCACCGCCCTCGCTGCCGCTGCCGCGACAGGCCTCGCAGACCACGGCGGTGGGCACCCGGATCTGCGCCTGCTTGCCGGTGAACGCTTCTTCGAGGGTGAGGGTGAGGTTGTAGCGCAGGTCGGCCCCCCGGGCGCCGGTGCCCCGTCGCCGCGCTCCGCCGCCGAGGATATCGCCGAAGAGATCGTCGAAGACGTCGGCGAAGGAGGCGAAATCGAACCCGGCACTCGGTCCCGGACCCATGCCCGGCTCGAAGGCGCGATGACCGAACTGGTCGTAGGCGGCGCGCTTTTGAGGGTCCTTGAGGACTTCGTAAGCCTCGTTGATCTCCTTGAACTTGGCCTCGGCGGTCGGGTCACCCGGATTGCGATCCGGGTGATATTTCATGGCGAGTTGGCGATAGGCGCGCTTGATATCGGCCTCGGAGGCGCTGCGCGGCACACCGAGTACTTCGTAATAGTCGCGCTTCGCCATCGCTCGCCCCGTGCGTTCGCGATTCGCTCAAAAGGCGGTCGGCCAGCTCGAGGCCGGCCGACCGCACCGGTTCAGGTCGAGCGTTTCTTGTCGCCGTCGACTTCTTCGAATTCGGCGTCCACCACGCCCGAATCGCGCGCACCGCTGCTGGCTGCGCCAGCCGCCCCCGCCTGCTGCGCACGGTACATGGCCTCGCCGAGTCGCATCGCCGCCTGCGACAGAGCCTCGGTGCGCCGCTTGATCTCGGCCGTGTCGTCGCCGTTGAGCACCGCCTTGAGGTCGGCAATCGCGCGCTCGATCGCCTCGCGCTCCGCCGCGCTCACCTTATCGCCATGCTCTTTGAGGCTCTTTTCGGTCGAATAGATGAGGCTGTCGGCGTGGTTGCGGGCGTCGATGAGCTCGCGCCGCCGCCGGTCCTCTTCCGCAT
Organism: Pseudomonadota bacterium; assembly: GCA_030549795.1. Taxonomy (GTDB): domain Bacteria; phylum Pseudomonadota; class Alphaproteobacteria; order Geminicoccales; family Geminicoccaceae; genus JANXAZ01. The sequence goes on from JAUQQO010000057.1 coordinate 52,697, forward strand.
GTTCTTGCGCCTCCTTGATCATGCGCTGGATCTCGGCCTCGGTGAGACCACCGGAAGCCTGGATCCGGATCGCCTGCTCCTTACCGGTAGCCTTATCGCGGGCCGAGACGTTGACGATGCCGTTGGCGTCGATGTCGAAGGTGACCTCGATCTGCGGCACGCCGCGGGGTGCCGGCGGGATGCCGACCAGATCGAACTGACCCAAGAGCTTGTTCTCGGCTGCGATCTCGCGCTCGCCCTGATAGACGCGGATCGTCACCGCCGTCTGATTATCCTCCGCGGTGGAGAAGATCTGGCTCTTTTTGGTGGGGATGGTGGTATTCCGCTCGATGATGCGGGTGAACACACCACCCAGCGTCTCAATACCGAGCGAGAGCGGCGTGACGTCGAGGAGCAGGACCTCCTTGACTTCACCCGAGAGCACTGCCGCCTGAATGGCGGCACCCACCGCCACCACTTCGTCGGGATTGACACCCTGGTGCGGCTGCTTGCCGAAGAACTGGCGCACCGTCTCGACGATCTTGGGCATGCGGGTCATGCCGCCTACGAGGATCACCTCGTCGATGTCGGCCGCCCGCAAGCCAGCGTCTTTGAGCGCGAGCCGACAGGGTTCGATCGTGCGCTGGACGAGATCGTCGACCAGCGCCTCGAACTTGGCGCGCGTGATCTTCATCATGAGATGCTTGGGACCCGAGGCATCCGCCGTGATGAACGGCAGATTGATCTCGGTCTGCATCGTCGAAGACAGCTCGATCTTCGCCTTCTCAGCCGCCTCTTTAAGGCGCTGCAGAGCGAGCCGGTCGTTGCGGAGATCGATACCGTGCTCTTTTTTGAACTCGTCGGCGATGTAGTCGATCAGGCGCTTGTCGAAGTCTTCACCACCCAAAAACGTGTCGCCGTTGGTGGATTTGACCTCGAATACCCCATCTCCGATCTCGAGGATCGAGATGTCGAAGGTACCACCGCCCAAGTCATAGACGGCGATCGTGCCGCTCTTCTTCTTGTCGAAACCGTAAGCCAAGGCGGCGGCGGTGGGCTCGTTGATGATGCGCAGCACCTCGAGCCCGGCGATCCGGCCGGCGTCCTTGGTCGCCTGGCGCTGGCTGTCGTTGAAATAGGCCGGCACCGTGATCACCGCCTTGGTCACCGGCTGGCCGAGATAGCGCTCGGCCGTCTGCTTCATCTTCTTGAGCACTTCGGCGCTGACTTGAGCCGGTGCGAGCTTGCGGTCGCGCACTTGTACCCAAGCGTCGCCGTTGTCGGCACGCACCACCTTGTAGGGAACCATGCGCATATGATCGCGCACGATCGGATCGTCGAAGCGGCGGCCGATCAAGCGCTTGACCGCGAAGAGCGTGTTCTCGGGATTGGTCACCGCCTGGCGCTTGGCCGGCATGCCGACCAGGATCTCGCCGTCTTCCGTGTACGCGACCATGGACGGCGTCGTCCGCATCCCCTCCTCGTTCTCGATGACGCGGACGTTCTTGCCCTCCATCACCGCGACGCAGCTGTTGGTCGTGCCGAGGTCGATGCCAATGATCTTGCTCATTACTTTCCTCTTGCGAGCGAGGTGACGCGACGGCTCGAATGGATCGCGATATGCCCCGGCCGCGGCGTCCGGCCACTGCACGAGGGGTTCCGCGAAATCGGCCAGGATATATGGACGCCCGACCCCGTCTGCAACCTCACCCGCGCGCGCACTCTGCGCGCTCGCATCAATCCACGCTTAAGCGCTCAGCCGCACAGCCTGGGCCGGCGCAGCGGCCGGCTTCGCAGGGGCCGTCGGGCTCGGATGGGCGATGCGCGCCCACCCCTCGCGTAGCGTCTTGAAAAGGCCTTTGAGTTCGGCTGCGATCTCCGGATCGTTCTTGACGTTCAGCTCCATGAGCCGCCGCGCGACATAGCGGTACAGTTGCGCCAGCTGCGCAGCGATCGCGCCCCCGCGCTCGTGGTCGAGGGCGGAATCGAGCACTTCTACGATCGCCCGCACGCGCTCGGAAGCGCGAAAGCGCGCTTCGATCGCCCCCGCCTCGGCAGCCCGCCGCGCCTCGTCCAGAAAGCGGAGGGCACCATCGTAAAGCAAAAGTACGCGCTCAGCGGGCGGCAGCCGCTCGAGCGAGCGAGCATAAGCGCCGAGCGCGCGCTCTTCAAAGACGGAACGCCCGTTCATCACTGCTCACCTCTTGGCTTCGAACGCGCGGGCCTGCGCCTCGACCTGTTGCAAGAGCGTCTTGGTAAGCGCGAGCGTCTGCTCGAGCTTGGCGAACTTCTCGTAGAGATCGGCGCGATAACGCTCCACGCGTGCATCGATGCGCTCGATCTCGCGCGCAAGCCGCCGATTTTCTTCGCCGATGGCCGCGGTCTCGCGCGCGATCGCGCCATCGACGGCATCGCTCATCCGCTCGAGGAAGTTGAACAAGCGATCGGCCAAGCCCTGGGTGTAGGAGACGTCGATGGTCTGCGAGCCCGTGCCCACCCAGACCAGCTCGAGGCCCTCGTAGGCGGTTCCCGGGGCGCCGCGGATCCGCCGCCCGTCGACGATCGCCGCCACCCCATCGAGCGTCGCCGCCTCCGGCACACCGTCATTGTCGGCATCGCTGATCGCGACCTGGAACTCCCGGTCGGCCATGGGATTGGAGCGCCCCACAACGCGCAGCTCGGGACTGCTCGTGCTGGCGCGAAACTCGAAGAGCTCGCGCACTTTTTCGAGTTCGCCCGCGAGGGCGCGATCCAGCCTCGCCTCATCGAGAGCGAGCTTGCCGGTTCCGTCGCGGCGGATGCCGATCGCGGCGAGCTGATCGAAGGCTTGCGGCGAAAGTCCTTCGACGCGGCTGCCGAGGATGGCATCGACTTCGGCGAGCGCTCCCCGCAACAGCCGGTCACCGAAGAGCACCGCCTCGGGAGCGACGCGGCCGTTCTCACCGATCGCCTGGTGCTTGTCGGCGAACGCCTTAAGCGCGTTATAGGCGTCCACGAAGGCGCGAACAGCCTCGCGCACGCCTGCGGTCGCAGGCTCCACGCTCACGTCGATGGTTTGGCCGGGAGCCGCGCGGAACAGGTTGAGGGTGATCCCCGGCAGCGCATCGGAGACGAGATTGCTCGCGCGCTCGAGGATCTGGCCGTCGATCGCAAATCGTGCCGTCTGTGCCGCCACGAGCTCGTGTTTAATCGCCCCCGCGGCAGTGAGGCCGATGCGCTCGAGCACATCATCGCCGCCGGCTGGGGCGAGCTGGATGGCCCGCCCCGTCTCGCGCGCCGAGAGAACCAGGCGAACATCGTTGGGGCCGACGCTCAGAAGCGTCGCACGCACGCCGGTCACGGAACTCTGCGCCTCGATGGCATCGCGCAGCTGAGCGAGCGTCATCGCGCCGTCGACCGCGATCGTGGCGGTGGGACCGCCGGCAAGGCCAATCGTGAAGGAGCCCGAGAAGGCGGCTCCACCGTTGAAGGCATCGGCTAGGGTCTGATCGGCAGACGCGGCGGCATCGGCGCGGATCTTGTGGGCGGTTGCCACCCGCTCGACTTCGATGGCGAAGTGCTGCACTTGGGCGCGCGCGGTCGCCTGCACGCCCAGCACCTCGGAAGCAGCGAGCGGACCGCCGGTCGTAAGGAAGACGTCTTTTCTCTCGAAGAGGTTGCGCTCGAGACCGAGCACGCCGGGCGGATTGCGCAGGCCGTCGACGGCATCCTTGAGCCGGCCGAGCAGGCTCTGCAGCTCGCCCAAGGCGGCGGCACGCGCTTCATTGCGCGCGATGCGCTGTTCGATGCGCAGGGCCGGAACGCGCTTAGCCGTCGCAAGGGCCTCGACGAGCTTTTCGGTGTCGAGCTCGGATGCGCCGCCCAACAAGCGTACGGTCGTACCCTGGATGCCGAGGCTGCCGAAGGATAGGGAAGACGGTGCGGGCACGGCTCGTCTCCGCGCGGAGAGTTAGGTGTGCAGATCGAAAAGCCGCTCGTCACCGCGCGCCGCAGCCCAAAAGCGCAAGAGCTCCTCCGGCGGATATTGCGCCACCACTTCACCCGTGCGGCGGTCGCGGACACGGACGACGAGCCGGTCCGTAGCCTCGTCTCGGCGCGTCTCGACCGTGACGTCGCGGTCGCGATGGGCGAGTGCGGCAGCGCGCTCGAGCTCGTGCTCGAGCCCGCGCGCGGGCGCGGCATGGGCTACGGGCGAGGGGGCCTTTTGGGTGATGGTGGGCGCGGCGGGACGAGGACCAGGAGCGGACGGTGGGCTTTGAAGCGCGGCTGCGCCGGGGGAGGCCGGCGGAGCCGGCGCGGGAAGCGGCGCGAGCGGGTTCACGGCTCACCTCACGCGAGCGGTGGGGGGACGGGGCGCGTGGCCCCGTCCTCCCCCGAGGATTGCGCTTATTGCAGGAGCCGCAGGAGATTCTGCGGCAGCTGATTGGCCTGGGCGAGCATCGCCACGTTCGCCTGCATGAGCACTTGCGCGCTCGTGAACTTGGCCATCTCGGCTGCCACGTCGACGTCCATGAGCACCGAGCGCGCCGCCTCGATGTTCTCAATGCCGGTGGCGAGGTTCGCCGCGACCGCCTCGAACCGCGACATGAGCGCACCCACGCTCGCGCGCGCGGCGTTGACGCTGTTGATCGCAGTATCGAGCGCATTCGAAGCCGCAACGGCGTTGGCGGCGGTATCAATCGACGACCCGCTGATCCCGAGCTGCGTCGTGGTGAGGTCCGAGAGGCTGACCGAAATGCTGTCGGTCGATGCATTCGTGCCCACCAGGAAATCGAGACCCGTACCGCCCGATACGTCAAAGGTGATCGAAACCGAGTTGTCGTTGATGTCTAAATTCTGGAATGAAACGGTGATGCCGAGGTTCTGGAAGGTCACCGGCCCATCGAAGACGATTTGGCCGCTCGCCCATGAAGTCTGGAAGGTTTCGGTAACCGTACCATCTGTGATCGTGAAGGTATCGGTACCGTCGTAAGTGACAGTGTAGCTCCCAGCCGCGGCGTTGCCGGACAGTTGCACCGAGGCATTGCCGCTCGCCATCGTCACCGAAAGATTGGTGATCTGCTTGCCGTTGCTCCCGTTGAGGAGCGATTGGCCGTTGAAGCGCGTCTGATCGGCGATGTCGTCGATCTGAGCGCGCAGTTGTGTAAACTCTTCGTTGAGATACGCGCGCTCCGCATTGGTCACGGAACCCGAGGAAGCCTGCACGGCGAGCGCCTTCATCCGCTGCAGAATGTCGGCGATGCGCGCCATACCACCATCGGCCACTTGCAAGAGACTCGTCGCCTGGCTGGCGTTGATCGCGGCTTGCTTGAGCGCCGCCACGTCCGCCTTGAGCTTGGTGCCAACGGCGAGCGAAGCGGCGTCGTCGGAGGCTTTCACGATCCGCGAGCCGGAGGAGAGCTTGGCCACCGAA
>JAUQQO010000014.1 GCA_030549795.1 Pseudomonadota bacterium
GTGGCCGTGGTGGGCGAACTGTTAAGCATTCCCGAAGAGCCGCCGCGGCCGAACGGCCCGCCAGCTGCCCCCATCGCGCGGCGCCGGATCTTCGAGGGCGGCTGGCGCGAGGTTCCGGTGTTCGCGATGAGCGCGCTCGCCCCCAACCAGACCATCGACGGACCGGCGCTCGTCGAATCGGACACCACCACCGTGCTGTTGCGCTCGGGCGACCGCGCCCGGGTGACGGCGCGCGGCTGGCTGGACGTGAGCCTGCCGTCTGCGCCTTTTCCGGGCTGATCAGGGAAGTGCCGCCTGCTCGGTTGCGAGCAGGCGGAAGGTGATGGGCACCGTGATGCGGCCCGGCACCGCCACCGCCCCGCGCCGCGCGGGCGTAAAGCGCCAGCGGAGGATCGCCTCGCGCGCCGCCTCATCGAGCAGGCTCGAGCCGCTCGAGCGCAGGATCTCCACCTGCTCCGCCTGCCCTTGCGGGCTCACCAGCACCTCGAGCAGCACCGTGCCCTCGATACCGCGCCGCCGGGCGGCACTCGGATAACGCGGCAGCGGATTGTCGCGCGAGCCGGGTGCGAAGCCCGGCGGTTCGATCACCGCCTCATCCCCCGTCCCGTGTCCGCCTGTGCCGAGCTCCCCCGGCCCCGCCGCGGCCGCCGGCTCAGCCGGCGGTTGCGCAGTGCTTCCCGAGCGCTGCGATTCGGTGGCGCGTGGCGCCGGCTGCGCGGCCCGACGCTCGCGAGCGGCCGGCGGGCGCGCACGCTCCCCCGTGTCGCCCAGCGATGCCGCACTCGCCTCGGGCGCTCGAGCCGGCTTCGCCTGTGCGCGCACCGCGGGAGGCGAAGCGGGCTCAGCCTCCGCCGCTGCCGCACCCGGCAGCACCGCCTCCTCCACCGCAGAGGCAGGGGCTCGCGCCGCTCGGGCGGCGGAGGCAGCATCGGATGGCGGCGCTGTGGCTTCGCGTGCAGCCGTCTCGTCCCGCACGCCGGCTTCTCGGCTGCGCGGCGATCCCGCCTCGAGCACCGCCTCGGCACTTACGAGTTCGACGACCAGCGCGCGGGGCGGGGCCTCGCCTTCCCCGCCGAAGCGGGCGAGCACCGCAAGGGCCGCGGCGTGGACCACAAGCGAGAGCAAAAGGGCGAGGGCGGCCGGCGCGAGCGCCGGCCGCCGCGCGGGGCAAGGACGATGGCGCCGCACCCCCGCCTCTTAGAGGCCAAAGCGAGACTTGATGCCCACAAATGCACCGAGCCCCGGGCCGCGATAGCCGTAGGCTTCCTCGAAATCCTCATCGAAAAGATTCTCGATACGGCCAAAGAGCGTCACACCCGGCAGCACTTCATAGGCCGCGCTCGCTTGCACGAGCCAGAAATCGTCGAGAGTGCGCCGTGCTTGCGCGAAAGCGGGGGTAAAGACATTGTCTTTTTGGCTGCCGTTGTAGCGCGCGGCGAGATCTACCGTAGCGCGCGGCTTCCCCTCGCTATCAGGAGCGAAGCGGAAGGTGAGCCCGACACTCGCGATATGCGGGGCGCGGCGGATCAGCTGGCGGCCGTCGACGCCATCGGTATCGAGATAGGTGTACGCAGCGCGCAGCTCGAGCCCATCGAGGATCTTCGCGGCAAGGGCGGTTTCGATGCCGCGCGTGTCCACTTCGCCCGGGAGATTCACCGGGCGGAAGGTTCCAGTGGCAGGATCGAACGCCGTGCCGATGAACTGGTCGATCTCGTTGCGGAAGAAGCCGAGCTCGAAGACGAGGCGGCCTGAGAAGAGGCGCTGCTCGAGGCCCACGTCCCAACCGCGCGACTGCTCCGGCTCAAGATCGGGATTGCCGCGGAAATTACCGAAAAAGCCGTAGAGTTCGGTCAAGCTCGGGTTTTGGATCCCCCGCCCCCACGACGCGCGCAATTTCGTTCCGGTCTCGGGAATCCAAAAGGCTGCGGTCAGCCGCGGGGAGATGAAGTCCTCGAACTTTTCATTATCGTCATAGCGCAGGCCGGCTGACAGAGTGAGCCGGTCGAGAAATGTCACTCGGTGATCACCAACCAGACCCAGATTATCTGTAGCCTTGAAACGAGCGAACGTCGATTCGGCATCGTCCCGCTGCCATTCGGCAAGAAAGGTCAGGCCGTGATTGGCATCGAGGAAGGTGGATGTGTCGAAGTTGAACGTACTCTGGTAGTCCAAGATCGTGCGCTTCGCATCGAAGCTGAAAGTTAGCGTACCATTGTTGATCTGGTCGCTTTTGGTGGAAAGCCGCGAAACGCCTACCGTCTGCTCCCAACGCCCCTCGAAGAGCGCGAGTTTGGCTTGCAGCCGCCCCGAGAGCGAGGAGCGCTCGTCTTGGAGATCGGCATCGGTGGGAACGAGAAAGCCGCCGCGGGTGTCGGGACCGAAGCCGTCGTAGTCGTTCTCGGCCCTAAGCCAGCGCAAGAACCCTCGGATCTCGAAATTCTCGATCGGCCGCAAGCCGAAGTTGGCGTTGAGCAGGCTTTGCTGGTAGCCATCGTCCTCGCCGCCGCGCAAGGCGACGTTGGTCCCCTCGCTGCGGATGCCGCTGAAGCCGACATAGGCGTCCCAACGCTGATCACCGCCGCCGATTGAAACCGCTCCCTCGCCCGTACCGAAGGAGCCCCCTTGGGCGGAAAGGCGCAGCTCGGGCTTGCCCTTGCCGCGGCGCGTGGTGATGTTGACGACGCCGCCAATGGTGTTGGAGCCGTAAAGGGTGGCCTGAGGACCGCGTAGGATCTCGATGCGCTCGATGTCGGCGGCGCGCAGATCCTCGAAGCGGAACACGCCGGTTGAGGCGGGATCGTTCATCTTCACCCCGTCGATGACGACCAGGGTGTGGTTGGACTCAGCGCCGCGGATGCGCACGGCTGCGAGCGAACCGCGCGGGCCCGGGGCGCTCACCGCCAGACCCGGCACCTCGCGCAAAATGTCGAGCACGAAGTCGCTTTGGCGGGAGGCGAGATCCTCCGCCGTGATGACGGTCACGGCACTGCCGACGGTTTCCGGTGCGACCGGATAGCGGGTCGCGGTGACCACGACTTCCGGCAACCGCGCAGCGGTTTGCGCCGCACTGTCAGCCGATGCGGCGAGCAAGGCGCAAAGAGCCGCCCCGGTTGCCGTAACCGGGTGGCGTAGCGAATGCGTTGTAGCCGACATGATCTTGTTCCCCTGGCGTACGGTCGATGAACCCGCGCACGCGCGCGCGGGACGCCGACCCCGACCGGGGACGAACGGCCGCCACGCTCACGATCGTAGGATCGCGACGAGCAAAGTCCCAAGGACACCCCCTTCGGCGCCTCCGCCCCCCGGACAAGGGTCGACACAAGCCGTCACCGCAGCGGAGATCCGCGCCCGCGACACTCCCCGATCGCGAGCAGGGTGACGAAGGCGCCGGCAGGTCTCCTGGCTCGCGCGTCATCGCCATCGGGCCCTGCCTTCCCGGTTTCCCAGTGGCACGGATGGGCCCAGGCTCGGCGCCTACAGTTGCGGGGTCAGCCACGGCTTGGGCGCAAGTGCCGCACCGTGTTCCCTCTTGCCTCCCCTTCTCGGGGAACCGACGCCGACATCGAGCCTGGCGGGGTAAACGCCTGCGGTCAAGCGCTGATCCGCCACGCCCCGCGGTGGCGGTTCAGCCCCAACAGCGCGCCGCCGGCGCAGTGCTCAAAGCGCAAAGGGCGGCAGATGCCGACTCCAGCGTTGCAAAGAGGCAAGACCGAATGCGCTCGGGCGCTCACAGGGCTCGCGGTCGATCACCGCGCCAAGTCCGAGCCGGCGGGCGAGCAACCGCTTGCCGTAGCAAATGAAGCGGGGAACCGAGTGCATGAGGAAAACGAGCAAGGGAAGCAGAGCGGTATAGAGCCGATCGGCTTCCGCCTCTCGGCCGGCACGGAAGGCCTCGTAGATCTGCACCAGCACATCGCAGCATTCGGGTGCCGGGATGGCTCCCGCGCAGCCGGCGCGCAACAGATCGGGCAGCTCGAGCCCGCCGCGCCCGGCGAAAATGGCGACCTCAGGGCCGAGCGCGGCGCGCGTAGCGGCAATATCGAGCGCCGAGGATTCGCCCTTAAGCAAGCGCACATTGGGATGGTCGCGGCACAGGCGGGCAAGCGCTGCATCCGAAAGCCCGACCCCGATGTACTGGGGAGCGTTCTGGATCGCCACCGGCAAGGGCACCGCATCGGCGACCGCACCGAAGAAGCGGACGAGCTCCTCCTCGCCGATCGGCCGCCGCGGCGGCTGCAGGATCACCCAAGCAGCACCTAAATCGGCCGCCGCCTTGGCGAAGTCGATCTGCTCGCGCGCGCTCTCGCCGAACACGGTGATCGCCACCGGCAGCCGCCCGGCGACATCGGCAAGGCACCATTCCATGATCTCGTGCCGCTCTTCGCGGGCGAGCTTCTCGACCTCGGTGGCGAGGCCAAGGGCGGCGATGCCATGCGCGCGGGCAGCGATGCAGGCCTCGACCTGGCGGCGCATGGCCTCGCGGTCGAGGCGGCCGTCGGCACGAAAAAAGGCGTAGAGGATGGGATAGATACCGTAAAACGCTGGCTCCGCCATCGCCCGTCTCCGCGCTTTCCCAACCGCACTTTAAGCCACGGGCGGCGCCGCGGCCAGGAAGCGCTTGCTCGCCGAGCGCCACGGGCTAGATTAGCCTTCGCTTGATGAGCGGCGGCGAAACCGCGGCGCTGATGGCGCCGCAACGCGAGCAGGGAGGGCTGGAGAATGCGGATCGAGCGTGGTCTTTACGAACTCTATCGCGAGGATCCCGAGCGGGCGGATGCACTCGTCTTCGGCCGACGCGGTGTGCTCAAGGGGGCGAGCCTGGCGGCGATGAGCGCGGCCTTGGGGGGCGTGGCCATCCCCTTCGCGCGCTTCATGCCCGAAGGCTATCTGCCGGTGGCGCTCGCAGCCGAGGGCAAGGCGGTCTTCCCCGGCAAACATCCAGGCCTCGTGCTCTTAAGCGACAAGCCCCTGGTCGCCGAGACGCCGGCGCATCTGCTCGACGATCCGATCACCCCAACCGATCGCCTCTTCATCCGCAACAACGGCGGGGTGCCGGAGATGCCGGCCGATCCCGATCGCTGGACGATCAAGATCGACGGCGAAGTCCACAATCCGCTCGAGCTCACGGTGGGCGAGCTCAAGCGCCGCTTCCCGCGCGTGGAAGGTGTGTTCATGCTGGAGTGCGGCGGCAACGGCCGCTCGCAGTTCGTACCCCAAGCGCGCGGCAATCCCTGGACCACGGGCGGCGCCGGCTGTCCGCGTTGGGCCGGTGTGCGCCTTAAAGACGTACTGCAGGCCGCAGGGCTCAAGAGCACGGCCGTTTATACCGCGCACTATGGCGCCGATCCGCATCTTTCGGGCGATCCGACCAAGGTTACGATCTCGCGCGGAGTGCGCCTCGAGAAGGCCTTGGACGAGAACAGCATCATTGCCTATGAGATGAACGGCGAGCCCTTGCCCTTGATCCACGGCGGGCCGGTGCGGCTCCTCTTCCCGGGCTGGGCGGCCTCGGCGAGCCACAAGTGGCTGACCCGTATTTGGATCCGCGACCGCGAGCACGACGGGCCGGGCATGACCGGCACCTCCTACCGTGTGCCCGTCGTCCCCATCGTTCCGGGCAGCGAGAGCAAGGGCGAAGGGTTCCGCGTGCTCGAATCGATGCCGGTGCGCTCGATCATCACCTCCCCCGCCGACGGCACTCGGCTGCCCAAGGGCACGCGCGAGTTCGCGGCGCGCGGCCACGCCTGGGCGGGCGACCTCGAGGTGAAAGAGGTGTGGACCTCGATCGACTTCGGCGCCAGCTGGCAGAAGGCGGAGCTCGACAAGCCGGTCAACCGCCACGCCTGGCAGCACTGGCGGCAAACCATCAAGCTGCCGACCCACGGCTATTACGAGCTGTGGGTGCGGGCGGTCGATGCCAACGGCGTGAGCCAGCCGTTTATGGCCGGTAATTGGAACCCGCAAGGCTACGGCGCCAACGCCTACCACCGCATCGCGATTTTGGTCGAAGCATGATCCGCTCCCCGCTCTTGTTGGCTGCGCTCGCGTTCTCGGCCGGGGTGGCACTCGCCACCCCGGCGCGCGCCAGTGACGACGACGTCTTGCAGCACTTCCCGGAAGGCCCCAACCGAGAATTGGTCGCCCATTTCTGCTCGGCTTGTCATTCCGGTAAGATCGTCGCCAACCAGCGCATGAGCCGCGAGCGCTGGGACGAAGCCTTGAGCTGGATGACCGAACGCCACGGCATGCCGCCCCTTGAGGGCGAATATCGGGAGATGTTCTTGGACTATCTCGCCCAGGCGTTCGGGGAAAGGACAGCAGAGCAGCACCGGCGCTTGCCCTTCGCAGCACCGCCAGCGCGCCGAAACCCGTTCGCAGCCAACTAAAAGCGCACTTCGCTCGCGGTGCGGGTTCCTCGGCCAGCAGGGACAGCCGCCGCGCCAACGCGCCCGCTAAGACGTCCTTAACCAGAGCCGAGCTACGACCTCACCAGCACGGAACCGCGGTCGAGGTCGATGATATGGGCTTCTCGGCGCATCTTCGAAGTCTCTTTAAGGCGCTCGGCTGCGTCGCGCGGGCAATCGCAGTGCATCTTGGGCACCGCGTCGCGCTGCGCGCAGCTCCGCTCGCCACCCGACGGGCGCGCCGAGCCTACGCGTTGCGAGCGGCGCCCGCGGCTCACAAGCGGCCCGGACGCCATCTGCACCGGCCATCGCGCTCCGCGAGCGCACCGCGCGGCGCGGGATGCCGTCGCGCACCGGCACGGCCAGGGCGGATCGCAGCCGGCGCCCGCCCTCCCCCGGGGTGTGGAAAGAGAGCGAAAGTAAGGCTCACCCGCGGCCGCGATCCACGCCCGGCGCCGGCACCGCGCGACGCGTGGGGCTCGGGTGCGCGAATGCGCGGCGCAGAGCGTACAGGCGGCACACGAACCGCCACCGACAGCTTCCGTGCCCTGCGCGACGAGCCGCACAGAGGCGCAAGAGTGCGCGGTGACGACGAGGGAAGAGAGTCTTCGCGCGCGCACGGCGCGCGCGGCGGTTCGGAAGAACGCGGGATCGGCGGGCCAAAACGATCCATGGTCGCAGAACAGCAAGCGGTTGGGAGGTGCCCGATCCCGCGCGGGAGCAAAGCGTGGCAAACGCTCACTCGCGTCTTCGCTCAATTGCGTGCGCGCCCGTGCCGGTGCCCAGAACACGCAGGTTACTCGATGGGTACAAGTGTTTAGATGATGGGGCTCGATGTACGCGTCTTGCGATCCCGGATCGTTGATGCCCGAAGGCGGTACCACTTTTTGAGCGGCGCGCGGCCGAGCGGGCCCGGACGCCCGCTGCGCACAAACAAAAGTCATGCGGCAACCGCTTCTCTCCTATGCCAGCAGCACATAAGAGTCTGGCTATCCCACACCCCGCTGCGCCCAAACACAAAGAGATGCCGCTTCTCTTCCCGCCGGGGACAGAAGGCGCGGCACGGCCCCCCGGCCCAGGCTTCCGCCCCTATTGCGAGCCGTGCGCGCGATGCGGTGCGCCCGGCCGCTTCGGTGCGCTTTCTTGGGCGCCGTGGCTCGCGTTTGGAGCACGCCGGTTGCGCTTTCGACCACAACCGACAGCGTGCGCGGTGCAGCGGTGTGCAATGCCGATCGTCTTGCGGGTCACGCGCGAGGCGCGCGTACCCTTGCCGGGACGGGAAGCCTCATCGGACGCTCGGCTTGCGCCTCTTGCGCATCCTGTGCCGGCGCGGCCATGGCCGCGGGCAAGCCAGCGCTGCAGGAGCGCCGGTGGCGCGCGCCCCTGCCCTCGTCTATGCGCAGCCTAAGCGCGGGCTCGCAAGCGGAGCGATCAGGGGTTCGCGGGTGCGGCGTTGAGCGCCTTGCGGGCCATCGAAGGGAAGCGAGGAACAAGCATAAGGGGCGATCGGCGGTGGCGATCCATCTCGCAGCGATCAGCGCGATGCAGCCCTTCGTCTTCGAAGAGCTGCGCAAGCGTGGCTTCGTCGTGCACGAGGTCCAGCACGGCAAGAGTTGGCAGGAATGGGTGCGCGAGCTCGCGCCCGTGCGGGATGAGATCCGCGGCGTGCTCTCGGGTGGGATGAGCGGGCTTCCGCGCGAACTCATCGAGGCTTTGCCCAAGCTCGAGATCTGCGCCATCCACGGGGTGGGGCTCGAGACTACCGATCTCGCGGCAGCCAAGGCGCGCGGGATCGTGGTGACGACCGCACCGGTGCTGTTCGACGATGTCGCGGACCATGCGCTCGCACTCGCGCTCGCCGCCTGCCGGCGGCTGGTCGAGGCGGATCGCTTCGTGCGCGCCGGCCATTGGCGCAAAGGGCGCATGGGGCTCGGTACCAGTTTTTGGGGCAAGCGCTACGGCATCATCGGGCTCGGGCGGATCGGAAGCGCACTCGCCCGCCGCCTCGAGGGCTTCGGCGGCCAGATCGCCTATTGCGATCCCGTCCCCAAGGCGGATGTCGGCTATGCGCGCTACGAGACGCCGCTCGCGCTCGCCGCGGCGAGCGACATCCTCTTTTTGTGCGCGGCCGGCACACCGGGCGGCGGTCCCATCGTCACCCGCGCGGTGCTCGAGGCCCTTGGTCCGCGGGGCGTGTTCGTCAACATCGCGCGCGGCTGGCTGGTCGAGGAGGAGGCGCTCGTCGAACTCCTAGCCTCGGGCCGATTGGGTGCGGCCGGCCTCGATGTCTTCGCCCGCGAGCCCGAAGTACCGGAGCGCCTGCTCGCCCTCGACAATGTCGTGCTCGCCCCGCACATCGCATCCTCGACCCAAGAGTGCATGCGGCGCATGGGCGAGTGCGTAATCGCCAATATCGTCGAATATTTCGCCCATGGCCGTGCCGTCACGCCCGTGTCCTACTGAGGTGAACGAGTGCTGAACTCTTAAGGATCGCCCCGCTATGCCCAAGGTCGTCATTACCGGCGCCGCAGGCTCGATCGGCTCCAAGCTGAGGCGGCACTTCGAGAGCCTCGGCTGGCCGCTCGTCCTGCTCGATCGCGACCCGCGCGGCGATCCGTCCATCCTCGAGGCCGATCTGTCGGTATGGAACCCGGATTGGGTGGAGCGGCTGCGCGGCGCCGATGCGCTTTTGCTCTTAGCCGGTATGGCGTACCCGCACGCGAGCTGGGCCGAGATCGTCCCCGACAACCTCGACCTCGTGCTCAACTGCTTCGAAGCCGCCGTGTACGCGGGGGTCAAACGGGTGGTGTTCGCCTCTTCCAACTGGGTGTTGGGCGGCTACCGCTTCACCGACGAGCGCCTCACCCCCGAGCTTACCCCCTGGCCGGTCAACGCTTATGGCATGGCCAAGCTCGCGGGCGAGCGGATCGGCAAGTCCTTCGCCGAACGGCACGGGCTCTCGGTGATCTGTTTTCGCATCGGCTATGCGCAGCGCGAGCCCGGCAACCGCCCGGGACCGCACATGGCCTGGGGCCTTTGGGGCCAAGCGATGTGGCTGTCCGACCGCGATCTCTGCCAGGGCTTCGAGAAGGCGGTGCTCGCGCCGCCCGAGCTGCGTTTCGCGGTGCTCAACCTCATGAGTGATAATCCCGGCATGCGCTGGGATCTCTCCGAAACCCGCCGCCTGTTGGGCTATGCGCCGCAGGATGGGGCTGCACCCGTGATCACCGAGGAGGTAGCGCGCGAAGAGGCGCTCTCGCGCGACGGCTGGGCGGCCATGGAGTCCTTGCGCGCGTTTTTGATGCGCCGCCGCAAATAGGTGAACCGACCGCGGCACCGCCACGTATCCAGCGGGGATGTGCGGAGGTGCCATGACGGGAACGGTGGTCATCGTCGGCGGCACGGGTGGGATCGGATCGGCGCTCGCGCGAAGGCTGCACGCTCAAGGGCGTCCTTTGCACCTGATCGCGCGCGAGAGCGCAAGGCTCGCGACACTTGCTTCCGAACTGGGTGCGAGCTTCGCAGCCGCCGATGTCGCCGAGCCCGCCGCGTTGCGGGCGGCGATCGAAGCGGCTGAAGCGCCGCTCGCCGGTCTCGTCTACGCGGTCGGCACGATCACGCTCAAGCCGCTCGGGCGGATCACGCTAGACGAGGTCAACCGCGACTTCGCGCTCAATGCGGCGGGCGCGCTCATATCCGTGCAGGCGGCCTTGCCGGCCCTGCGCGCGCACGGGCCGGGTGCGGCGATCGTGCTCTTTTCCACCGTGGCCGTCCAGCGCGGCTTTCCGCTGCACGCCTCGATCGCCATGGCCAAGGGCGCGGTCGAGGGCTTAACGCGCGCGCTTGCTGCCGAGCTCGCCCCCGATATCCGCGTCAATGCCATTGCCCCCTCGCTCACCCGCACCCCATTGGCGGCGCGCCTCGTCGACCACGCCCCCACCGCAGAGGCGATCGCGCGCCAACACCCCATGCGCCGGCTCGGGACGCCCGAGGATGTCGCAGCCCTCGCCGCCTTTCTTCTCGGACCCGAGGCCTCCTGGATCACGGGCCAGGTGATCGCGGTCGACGGCGGCCGCGGCACGGTGGAGGCGCGGCCATAGGGCCGAGCGCGCCCGTCCGTCGTTGCGCTTGCCGTAAGGAGTGTCCTAAACTTACCATGCGCCGTTTTGAAAAGGTTCGAGGGCGGTGATCGCAGCGCCTGCGCATCGATGAGAGCAGATCCGCCGGAAAATCAGGCCGAGCCGTCGGGAGTGCCGATCGAGCCCGAAACGCTGCGCTGGGCGATGAGGCGCGCTAAGGTTAGCGAAGCCCAGCTCGCGAAAGCCGTTGCTGGTGGGAAGATCGAGCGGGTGCGGGCGTGGCTTGAGGGATCGGCGCGGCCGACGCACGCGCAAACGCACCGGATCGCGGCCAAACTCGATGTCCCCTTCCCGGTTCTCTTGGGCCCACCACCGGCCCCGTTCAAGCTGCCGGTCAGCGATTTCCGCCGCCCGGAAACGCAAAGCCAGCCGAGCCCGGAGCTCGAGGCGGTGCTGCTCGATGCGCTGCGCAAGCGTGATTGGTATCGGGCCTATCGCCAAAAGCGCAACCCTTATGTCGGCAAGTTCGCCAACAAGCGAAGTTTCACCGAACCGCCCGCAGGTACCTTGGGATTTCTCGTCTGGCACGAGCGAGACGTGAGCCAAGAAGCCGCGTACTGGGCCGAGCAGACGCTCGAGCTCGCGCGTCTTCGCAAAAAGGTCCGAAGCTGGACCTCCTTTCGTGCGGTACTGGCCGAGGCCATCGAGGATCGGCTTCACATCCTCGTTCTGTTGAACTCGATGGTGGGGAACAATATCCATCGGCCGCTCGATCCCGAGGAGTTCGCCGGCTTCGCGCTCGCCGACCCGATCGCACCCTTGATTTTCGTCAACACGCGCGGCTCAGTGGCGCGATCCATCTTTACCCTCGCTCACGAGCTCGGTCATATTCTCGTTAGAGAAGATGCGCTTGACTCCGATCCTTCGGACGACGTTGCCGAGGGCCATGAGCGCTTTTGCAATCGTTTTGCTGCAGAACTCTTGATGCCCGAGAAAGAGTTTCGCTCACTCTGGCGGCAACACCAGCAGAGCGACATCAAAACTCGATGTACGGATCTTGCCCGGACATTCTTCGTGAGCTCTGAAGCAGTGTTGATTCGCGCTCATACGCTTGACCTCATTAGCGATGAGGATTTTGAGCGCCTTCACATGGCGATTCGGAGAAAATCAGAAAAGAAATCACGAGAGAGCATCAATAATGGCGGCAATTTCTGGGCCAACGTTGCGATACGTAACAGCAAAACGTTTTTCAAAGCGGTTATCGAGGCGACAAGGGCGGGCGAACTTACCTATACGAGCGCTGCTCGCCTCCTAAATGTCAATGTAGGCACGCTCGCGCAGAGGATCTATCAAGATCGCGGTCGTGTCGCGGCCCCAGAATGATCCTAGTCGATACCAATGTTGTCATTCGTTCCTACGAGGCATGGCAAGCGTTGCTCGTCCCATGCTCTAGTCGGAGCGGCGATCATTTTCAACAGATAGACCAGCGATGGAAAGACATGTTTAGAAAGCACGATCTATTTACTATAAACGAAGTCCTCAACGAAATAACTAGGCATCCCGCAAAGCGGTGGGTCGACTTGGTGCGAAAGGAATTTTCTGGCCGCATCCGCAAACCGTGCTCCAAATATTACAATGCATTGGAAGAAATATGCAATTTTGTTCGATGCAATTGGCCCACACAACACGCGGATGAATTCTTAAGAGGCGCCGATGCGCACCTGGTCGCCATGGCAAAAGCCAAAGGGTGTTCAATAGTGACCATTGAAACGTCTAATATCCCTTCTTTTAATCAGAGTGGAGGATGTTTCGAGGGAAAGGTGAATCTACCCTATGTTGCTTGGCGCTTCGGCGTTCGTACGCGGACGATTTTCGACATCTTTGATCCTTGAATTCTAAGCGGTGACGGCGATCAGCGAGAAAGAGACACGCGCCTCATAGGCAGACACGGTCTGCTCTCAGGCCAGGCGCTGTGCCCAGCGAGAACGTTCCGGCCTCTTTGGCAACGGGAAGAGCTAAGGCCCAGGTGTCCTCCCGGAACAAGCCGCGCGCACCGTTATCGTGGTTTGATGCGTACTCCCACGCTATAGCGGTCGACGAGGGGACCCGCGAAGAGGAGCCTGCGCGTGGACGAACCGAGGCCCGCTGCGTCAGCACGCACCCTCTTGTGGCATGCGCTCGCCGCTGAGGAAGCGCTCGCTGCCCTCGACAGCCGCCTTGAAGGCCTGAGCGAAAATGAGGCGCGCGCGCGGCTCGCCCGCTTCGGCCCCAACCGGCTGCCCGAGCCGCCGCGCAAAGGCCCGCTCGCCCGCTTTTTGGCCCAATTCCACAACCTGCTCATCTACGTGCTCCTCGCCGCCGCGGTGCTGTCGCTCATCTTCGACCATCCGATCGATGCCGCGGTGATTTTGGGCGTGGTGGTGATCAACGCCATCGTCGGCTTCATCCAGGAGGGCAAGGCGGAAGCCGCACTCGCCGCGATCAAGAGCATGATCGATCCGAAAGCGACGGTAATCCGCGACGGCCGCAGGCTCACGCTTCCCGCCGAACTGGTCGTGCCGGGCGATGTCGTATTCATCGAAGCGGGCGATCGCGTGCCGGCGGATCTGCGCCTTGTGCGCGCGAAAAACCTCAAGATCGATGAAGCCATTTTAACCGGCGAATCGGTGCCGGTCGAAAAGCAAGTCGAACCGGTTGCACCCGATTCTGCGCTGGGCGATCGCCCCTCGATGGCCTTTTCGGGGACCTTCGTCGTCGCCGGTCAGGGTGTGGGCGTGGTGGTGGCAACCGGAGCGCAAAGCGAGCTCGGGCGCATCGGGGCGCTGCTCGGGCGGGTCGAGCGCATCGAAACGCCGCTTCTGCGCCAAATGGCCGGATTTGCGCGCACGCTTACGGTCGCCATCCTTGCCATCGCTGCGCTCGCTTTTTTCCTGGCCTGGTCCGTTCAGGGCTATCCGCTCGATCTGGCTTTTATGGCGGTGGTGGGATTGGCGGTCGCCGCCATCCCCGAAGGTCTGCCGGCGGTGATCACCATCACCCTTGCCATCGGCGTGCAGCGCATGGCCGAGCGCCACGCCATCATCCGCCATCTGCCGGCGGTGGAGACCTTGGGCTCGGTGTCGGTGATCTGCTCCGACAAAACCGGCACGCTCACCAAAAACGAGATGACCGTGCAAACGATCCGCACGAAGGACAAGCTCGTGCGCGTCACCGGCACCGGCTATGCGCCCGAAGGCGAGTTCACCTGCGACGGCCAACGCCTCGATCCGCTCGCCGATCCCGCTCTGGAGGAGCTCGTACAGGCCGGGCTGCTGTGCAACGATGCCGAGCTCCGCCACGGCGCGCACGGTTGGACGGTGGACGGCGACCCCATGGAGGGGGCGCTTCTCACCCTCGCCCGCAAAGCCGGGCTCGATCCGATGACGTTGCGCAAGGACCTCGCGCGCCAAGACGAGATCCCTTTCGACAGCCGCCACCGCTTCATGGCGACCCTGCACGCCGCCGTCGACGGCACCCGCCTTGTGGTGCTCAAAGGCGCCCCCGAGCGCATCCTCGAGATGTGTCGGGCGGAGCGCACCGCCGGCGGCGAACAGCCGCTCGATCGCGCCTTCTGGCAACAGGCGGCAGACGAGCTCGCAAGCCACGGACAGCGGGTGCTCGCGCTCGCCACCGCCGAACCACCGCACGCGGATGCGCCGCTCGAGCCACAGCAGCTCGAGGGCAGCTGCGTGCTACTCGGGCTCGTCGGGCTCATCGATCCGCCGCGCGAGGAGGCGATCGCGGCGGTGGCGCAATGCCATACCGCCGGCATCCGGGTGGTGATGATCACCGGCGACCATGCGGTGACCGCGCGCGAGATCGCGCGCCAGCTCGGGATCGCCCGCGACCCCGAGGTCGTGACCGGAAACGAACTCGATGCACTCGATGCCGAGGGCTTCCAACGCGCGGCGCGCGCGGCCCATGTCTTCGCCCGCACCACGCCCGAGCACAAGCTCCGCCTGGTCGAGGCGCTGCAGGCCGACGGCCGCATCGTCGCCATGACCGGTGATGGAGTGAACGACGCACCTGCGCTCAAGCGCGCCGATGTCGGCATCGCCATGGGGATCAAGGGCACCGAAGCGGCCAAGGAAGCGGCCCAAATGGTGCTCGCCGACGACAATTTCGCCTCGATCGTGGCAGCGGTGCGCGAGGGCCGCACGGTCTACGACAATCTCATGAAGGTGATCGGCTGGACGCTTCCCACCAACGGCGGCCAAGCCTTCGTGATCCTCGCCGCCTTGGTCTTCGGTCTCGCCCTTCCGGTGTCGCCGGTGCAGATCCTGTGGGTCAACATGGTCACCGCGGTAGCGCTCGGCCTCACGCTTGCCTTCGAGCCCACCGAGCCCGGCACCATGCACCGGCCGCCGCGCCGACCGGATGAGCCTATCCTTTCGGGCGTGCTGTTGTGGCGGATCCTGTTCGTCTCGGCCCTGTTTGTGATCGGCGGGTTCACCATGTTCTTCTTCGCCATCGCAGCCGGCCGCGACGTCGCCTATGCGCGGACGCTGGTCGTCAACACCATCGTGATGATGCAGATTTTCTATCTCTTCAACGTCCGCTTCGTGCACGGCCCATCGTTGACCTTACAGGGCATCCTCGGCACACCAGCGGTGCTCATCGGCCTCATTTCCATCACCGTGTTGCAACTCGCCTTCACCTATCTTCCCTGGATGCAGATACTCTTCGATACCCGCCCGCTCGCGCTCGCCGACGGCGCCTTCGTGTTCGCCGTTGGTGTCGCGTTGTTCGCGATCTGCGAGCTCGAGAAGTGGATCCGCGCGCGGCTCTTAAGCCGCAGCGACCGCCCCGTCGCCGCGGTTGGAAGCGACGCGCGTCTTTAGCCGCCTCTTTTCCCTCTTCCGATTGCGAGCACGACCGCCATGCCCACCCGGACCAATCCCCTCAAACTCAACCCGCTGCAGCTCAAAACACTCGCCATTCTCCAGGCGCTCGCCCGCGAGCCCGGCTTCGCCGATCCCCCGGACGCGGAAGGCCTCGTGCGCATCCGCGCTTATCCGGTCGCGCACGGCGACCATGTGCACATCGGCCGCTTGATTGTGCGCGCAAAAGACGCCGCCGGTCTGTTCAATCCCAATGTGCTCAACGTCCTCGCCCGAAGAGGGCTCATTACTCCCGGGCCGAGCTTCGAGCCCGTGCTCACCCCCGCCGGCCTCGCCTACGAGACCGGAATCAGCAAAGACATCCTGCACGAGAGCGGGCATTGAGGGCGCGCTCCGCCGGTCTTGGTCTTCTCGCCGGCACTCGGTAGTGTGCGCTTTAGGAGGAAGCCGCGCGCGATGGAGACCATCGAGAACAAGACCTTCGAGGAGATCGCGATCGGCGAGCGTGCGAGCCTGACCAAGGCGATCGAGCGGCACGACATCGAGCTCTTCGCTGCGGTTTCCGGCGATGCCAACCCCATCCATCTCGATGAGGAACTCGCCGCGAAGACGCCGTTTAAAGGGGTGGTGGCGCACGGCATGCTCACCGCCGGGCTGATCTCCAATCTCCTCGGCAACCGTTTGCCCGGCCCGGGGACCATCTATCTCGCTCAAGACCTGCGCTTTCACCGCCCGGTGCGGGTGGGTGATGTGGTCACCGCCACCGTCACCGCCAAAGAGAAGCGGCCCGAAAAACGCATCGTCGTCTTCGACTGCGCGGTCACCAACCAAAGGGGCGAGGTGGTGCTCACCGGCACCGCCGAGGTGATCGCACCCAAAGAGAAGCTGCGCGGGCCGGCACCCGCTCTGCCCGAAGTCACCCTCCGCCGCCACGAGAAGTACGAGCAGCTGATCGAGCGCACCAAGGGCATTCCCGCCATCCCATGTGCGGTCGCGCACCCCTGCGAGCGCCATGCCCTCGAGGGGGCCCTGCTCGCCGCCGAGCGCGGCATCATCGTCCCCATCCTCGTCGCACCCTCGCCCAAGCTGCGCCGCATCGCCGAAGAGGCCGGCCTCTCGCTCGAAGGCATCGAGCTCGTGGACGTGCCGCACAGCCACGCCGCCGCCGCTAAGGCGGTCGAGCTCGTGCGCAAGGGCCAAGCGCAGATGCTCATGAAGGGCTCGCTGCATACCGATGAGCTCATGGCCGAAGTTGTGGCGCGCGAGACGGGGCTTAGGACCGAACGGCGCATCAGCCACGTCTTTATTATGGACGTGCCGACTTATCCCGAGCCCCTGTTTATCACCGATGCCGCCATCAATATCTTCCCCGACCTCGAGACCAAGCGCGATATCGTGCAAAACGCCATCGATCTGCACATCGGTCTCGGCTTGGGGGAGCCCAGGGTCGCCATCCTCTCGGCGGTCGAGACGGTCACACCCAAGATCCCGGGAACCATCGAAGCCGCGGCTCTGTGCAAGATGGCCGAGCGCGGCCAGATCACGGGTGGGATCCTCGACGGTCCCTTGGCCCTCGACAACGCCATCAGCCTCGAAGCAGCGGCGATCAAGGGCATCCGCTCGCCGGTGGCGGGGCGGGCCCAGATCCTCGTCGTCCCCGATCTCGAGGCGGGCAACATGTTGGCCAAGAACCTCTCCTTTCTCGCCGGAGCCGAGGCGGCGGGGGTGGTGGTGGGGGCACGGGTGCCGATCGTGCTCACGAGCCGTGCCGACAGCGTGCGCACCCGCTTGGCGTCCGCGGCGATCGCCGCGCTTTACGCCTATGCCCGCATGACCGGCAAACCCGTAGCGGAGTAGCGCTGTGGCCGAGACCCTGCTCGTCCTCAACGCCGGCAGCTCCTCGATCAAGTTCGAGCTGTTCGCGGTCGGCCCCGACGAGCGCCTCACGAGCCGCTTCGAAGGCCAGATCGAGGGCATCGGCGTTGCGCCGCACCTGATCGCCCAATCGCACACGGGCGAGCGCCTCGTCGACCGGCCGGTCCCCCTTACGCAGGCCCCCGACGTCGAGAGCGCCATGGCGGTGGTCGAGGCCTGGCTCGCCGAAGCCCTTCCCGCACCGCCCGTCGCCGTCGGCCATCGCGTCGTGCACGGCGGCCCGCTCTATGCGGCGCCCATGGTAATCGACGCGGAAGTGCTCGCGCAGCTCGAGACCTTCGTTCCCCTCGCCCCCTTGCACCAGCCCAACAATCTCGCCCCGATCCGCGCGCTCTTGCGCGCCCACCCCGAGCTTTTCCAGGTCGCCTGTTTCGATACCGCCTTCCATCGCGGCCATCCGCCGCTCGCCGACCGCTTCGCTCTGCCCGAAACGCTGTGGGCGGAAGGGGTGCGCCGCTACGGCTTCCACGGCCTTTCCTACGAATCCATCGCCTCGCGGCTGCCCGAGATCGCACCCGAGATCGCCCAAAAAAAGGTGATCGTGGCGCATCTCGGTTCGGGCTGCTCGATGTGCGCGCTTGAAGGCGGCCGCAGCATCGAAAGTACCATGGGCTTTACCGCCCTCGACGGCCTGCCGATGGGCACCCGCCCCGGGCAGCTCGACGCTGGGGTGGTGCTCTATCTTCTTTCCGCCAAGGGTATGGACCTACAGGCGGTGGAGCACTTCTTGTACCACGAATGCGGCCTTAAAGGACTTTCGGGCATCTCCAATGACGTGCGGGTTCTGCTCGAAAGCACGGATCCGCGCGCCGCTTTCGCGCTCGAGTTCTTCGTTTACAAGATCGCCCAGATGACCGGCTGGCTCGTAGCCGCCCTCGAAGGGCTGGACGGGTTCGTCTTCACCGCCGGCATCGGAGAGAATTCGCCCACCATCCGCGCGGCGGTCGCCCACCGCTTGCGCTGGCTCGGCATGGAGCTCGATCCCGAGGCCAACGCCCAGCACGGGCCGCTCATCTCGGCAAAAGGCGCGCGCATCCGCACCTATGTGATCCCCACCGACGAAGAGCTCGTGATCGCGCGCCATACGCTTGCGCTTTTGCGCAAAAGCCAAGGGTCTGCGCCGTGATCGACGCCGCCCGCACCCGTCTCGATGGGAAGCTCGGCCTTATAACCGGAATCGCCAACGAACAGTCGATCGCCTGGGGCTGTGCTAAGGCCTTCCGCGGCCTCGGCGCGACCCTCGCCGTTACCTACCTCAACGACAAGGCCAAGCCCTTTGTGGAGCCGCTCGCGCGCCAACTCGAAGCCCCGATCCTGATGCCGCTCGACTTGCGCGTGCCGGGTCAACTCGAGGCCGTCTTCTCCCGCATCGAACGCGAATGGGGCCGGCTCGATTTCGTGCTGCACTCCATCGCCTATGCACCCAAAGAGGATCTCCAAGGCCGGGTCGTGGACTGTTCGAAGGAAGGGTTTCTGTTGGCCATGGAGATCTCCTGCTGGTCGTTCATCCGCATGGCCAAGCTCGCCGAGCCGCTCATGACCCAGGGTGGAGCTCTTTTTTGCATGACCTATTACGGCTCGCAGATGGTGGTCGAGCACTATGGCATCATGGGGCCAGTGAAGGCGGCGCTCGAGAGCGCAACGCGTTATCTTGCCGCCGAACTCGGGCCCAAGGGCATTCGCGTGCACGCCATCTCGCCGGGGCCGCTGCACACTCGTGCCGCCTCCGGCATTCCCGAGTTCGACGAGCTGTTGCACAAGGCACAGGCCAAGGCCCCGGTGCGCAGTCTCGTCTCGATCGACGATGTCGGGCTCGCCACCGCCTATCTCGCCACCGATGCGGCGCGCTTGATCACCGGCAACGTCGTCTACGTCGACGGCGGCTATCACATCATCGATTAAGGCTCTGCGCGGGGCGCCCTTGCTCGCCCTTTTGCGACTCTTTAAGCCGGGTCGGGCAGGAACAAAGGGGGGCAGCGATGGCGCTCGTCGACAGCATGCGGCCAAAGCCGGGCCTTAAGGTGCTCATTACCGCAGGTGCGTCGGGAATCGGTGCGGTGATCGCCCGCGCCTTCGCCGAAGCCGAGGCCAAGGTCCACATCTGCGACATCGACGGCGCAGCACTCGCGCGCTTTTGCGATGCTCACCCCCAGATCACCGGCAGCCTGTGCGACGTCGCTGTGGATGCGCAGGTCGACGCGCTCTTCGCCGAGGTCGAAGCGCGCCTGGGCGGGCTCGATGTGCTCGTCAACAACGCCGGCATCGCGGGGCCGACGGCCGGGGTGGCGGAGATCGACCCGGCGGATTGGCGACGGACCTTGGATGTGAACATTACCGGAATGTTCTTGTGTACCCGAAAGGCGGTACCGCTCCTTCGAAAGTCGCAAGAAAAGGTCATCATCAACCTTTCCTCGGTAGCCGGCCGGCTGGGCTACGCCTTTCGTACAGCCTATGCTGCTTCCAAGTGGGCGGTCGTGGGCTTTACCCAGAGTCTCGCCAAGGAGCTCGGCCCCGAGGGATTCCGGGTCAACGCCATCCTCCCCGGGGTGGTGCGCGGCGAGCGCATCGAGCGCGTCTTCGCGGCCCGCGCCCAGGCCCTCGGCCTTCCGGTCGATGCGGTGCGCCAGAGTTACCTCGAGAAAGTGTCGCTGCGGCGCATGGTCGAGCCCGAGGACATCGCCGCCATGGCACTCTTTTTGTGTTCACCCGCCGGCCGCAACGTCACCGGCCAGGCGCTTTCGGTGTGCGCCGGCACCGAGACGATCTAACCTTCGGCCGCAGGCTTCGGATTTGGCCCACCAAAGCCCGTGAGCAAAAGATAGATCTCCGAGGATTCGGCGCGGGTGGCGGCCGGGCGGATGAGACGATAGCCGGCGAAGAGCGGGCGGGCGCGGGCGAGAACCGCCGCTTCCGCTCCTTTGAGCAGTTTGAGAAGACAGGCCCCGCCCGGGCGCAGCACAGCTTCGAGCAGCTCCACCACCGCCTCGGCCAAAGCCTCGCTCTTGAGCCGGTCGACGGCGCGCAGCCCCGTCGTATTCGGTGCCGCATCCGACAAGACGACATCCGCCGGACCGCCCAAACGCGCGCGCAATTGCTCTTGCACCGCCGGATCGGTGAAGTCGCCCTGCACGAACTCGGCCCCCGGCACCGGCGCCATCTCAAGGAGATCGCAAGCCACCACCCGACAGCCCTTGCGCACCGCATATTGCGTCCAGCTCCCGGGGGCGGCACCGAGATCCAAAACCGCTTGTCCCTTGCGCAACAGCCCGAAGCGGCGGTCGATCTCCTCCAGCTTGAACACCGAGCGGGCGCGAAAGCCGCGCTTTTTGGCTTCGGCTACGAACCGATCGGCGAGCTGACGCTCGAGCCAGCGGATCTGGGCGGCAGTGCGACCGGCTTTGGCGCGCAGCCGCGGCTTTCGCTCCATGGGCATGGGCGCCCGCTCACGCCGCTACCGCGCGCGGCCGCAAGGCATCGGCCAAAGACGCCCCCATAAGCGCCGCGATGATCCCCTCGCGCAAGCCGCGGTCGGCGACCTTGAGCGTTTCGACCGGAACGATGCGGTGGAGGGCCTCAAGGATCGCACAGCCGGCCACGACCAGATCGGCGCGGCCGCGGCCGATGCAGGGATGGGCGGCGCGGGCGAGATTGTCCGCCGCGCGCAGCTGCGCTGCGACATGGTGGATGGTGGCGAAGGGCAACAAGAGCCCGTCGACACGGTTGCGGTCGTAGCGCCGAAGGCCGATGGCGAGCGCAGCGAGCGTGGTCACCGTGCCCGAGGTGCCGAGCATCTCGAGCCGCCCCTCGTCCTCGGCGCCGCGCAGGCGCGGCAGCGCCAGGCGCGCGAAGGCGGAATGGACCGCATCGACCATACGCGCATAAGTGGCTTCGTCGACATCGCGCCCGAAGGTCTCGGCGAGCGTCACGACGCCCAAGGGCAAGGAAAAGGCGATCCCGGGCTCGCCCTGCTCAGCGCAGGCGTCGCGTTCGAGCCACAAAAGGTCGGTCGAGCCGCCGCCGATATCGAGCACGAGCAGGCGATCGGCATCGGGATCGGCGAGCGGCAAACAGCCGAGCATGGCCAGCCGCGCCTCTTCCTCGGGGCTCACGATCTCGAGTTCGAGGCCGGTCACCTTGCGCACACGGTGGGCGAACTCGGCCCCGTTGACAGCACGGCGGCAGGCCTCGGTGGCGACGCAGCGCACGACCGCACAGTGGTGGCGGGCGATGATCCGGGCGCACACCTTAAGGGCCGAAAGCGTGCGCGCCATGGCGGCTTCCGAGAGCCGGGCGTGACGCGAGAGCCCCTCGCCCAGCCGCGTGATGCGGGCGAAGCTGTCGACCACGACGAAACCGTCTTCGACCAGCTCGGCGACGAGCAGACGGCAGTTGTTGGTCCCGAGATCGAGCGCCGCTACGCGATCGCCCGGTGCGAGGGGCGCGCGAGTCCGCAGGGACATCGTCGGCAGACGGTGCATGGGCGGGCTGTAGACGAAACCGAGCCGTCACTCTACCGTCGCCGACCCGTGATGCAAGGTGAGGGGTCAGCCGCACCGGTGCGCGGCTTGTCGGCTGCGCATCGGATTGCTAACCGCGAGCCGTGAGCGCGTTAGGCCAGCGGTTGCAGGAGATGTGAGGATGAGCGAACCGGTGGTCCCGCAGAAGGCGCCCTACCGGGTCGAGGTCGAAGCCGGGAAGACCTATTGGTGGTGCGCCTGCGGGCGCAGCGCCAACCAACCCTTCTGCGACGGCTCGCACAAGGGTACCGGTTTCGCTCCGATCAAGCACGTCGCCACGGCAAGCGGCCCCGTCTTTTTCTGCGGCTGCAAGCACAGCGCGCGCGCACCTCTGTGCGACGGGACGCACAAGAGCCTGTGAAGGCCGCGGTGCGGGCGTCGGCCGGCGCGCTTGTGCTCGCTCTTTGCGCCTGTGCCGCCACACCGTCGGCCCCACCGCCTTGTCCGCGACCGGCGATCGTCGACGGGGCGCAAACAGTAGAGGGCCGCAACGGTCCCGCGCCCACCGATATCCGCTTCCGCGCCACCATGACCGGGTTCGGCGGCGGGTGCCGCTACGAGGGAGGCGATGTCGTGCTCGTTTATGCGCTCGATATCGCCCTCGTCCCCGGTCCGGCAGCGATGCAGGAAAGCGCGCCCGTCTCCCTGCCCTGGTTCGTGGCAGTCGCCGATCCCACCGGCACGATCGTCGACAAGCAACTGTTCGAGCTGCGCAGCGAGGCGCCGCTGCCGGGACGTCCCAAGCTGGTGGTGGAGCGGTTGGAGCAGCGCATCCGCGGCGTGAGCCCGGCGGAAGGGCCGGGGTGGCGGATCTATTTCGGCTTCGAGCTCGATCCCGAAGAGGCGCGAGCCCGGCTGCGCACCCGCCCGCGCTGACGCGGCGCGGCCATGCGGCGCTGCGCTGGCACAACCGCCACGCGCTGCGTAAACCCGAACGCGTCCTGTGATGGGCACGAGGCCAAAAGGAGAGCGCGATGCGCTATCTGCACACCATGATCCGGGTGAGCGACCTCGACCAGTCGCTCAAGTTCTTTTGCGATCTCTTGGGCATGCGCGAGGTACGGCGGGTCGTGAACGAAAAGGGGCGCTACACGCTCGTGTTCCTGGCTGCCCCCGACGACCAGCTCACCGGACCCGAGAATCGCAAGTCTCCGCTTCTCGAGCTCACCTATAATTGGGACCCCGAAGTCTATACGGGTGGACGCAACTTCGGTCATCTAGCCTATGAGGTCGATGACATCTATGCGCTCTGCCAAAAGCTCATGGACGCCGGGGTGACCATCAACCGCCCGCCGCGCGACGGCAACATGGCCTTCATCAAGACCCCGGACGGCATCTCGATCGAGCTCTTGCAGAAAGGCGAACCCAAGCCGCCCATGGAGCCCTGGGTGTCGATGCCCAACGTGGGGACGTGGTAAACTTCAGGCGACGAGGCCGAGGATCCAACCCTCGACCGTCCGCACCACTTCCAAGTCCGGCTCTCCGCTCGGAAGCGCGCCAACGAGCACGGCAAGAGCGAGAAGGCAGCCCATGAGCGCATCGAAGCCGTGCTCGCCGGTGCGCGGGAAGCCCTCCTCGAGCTCGCGTTCGAGCCCGGGGTCGAAGGCGGCGCCGAGATCGCGGGCCCGCTCTTTAAGCGCAGGCGCGAGCGCGGCGCGCGCCGGCCGGAGCCGCTTGGCAAGACGCGGAAGCGCCAACAGACGGCGGGCGAGCGTCGGATAGGTCTCGGCCACGACGGGTCGTCCGGCGCCCATAAGCTCCGCGAGCGGGCCGTCGAACGGCCACAGCGCCACCTCCGCGAGGTGCGGCCGCAACAGCTCGTGCCACAGTGAAAGCGCCGCCTTGCCGCACTGGCCGGGCCCGAGCGTCCAAAAGAGCGCATGCGCGCCCACGCGCCGGTCGCATTCGCGCAACAGCGCCTCAAAGCACCCCAAACCGAGCCCTTCGAGCAGCTGCGCGCGCGTGGCTCCGCCCGGCCGGGCGGGATAGAAGGGGCGGGCCAAGCTCGGCCGGTCCGGTGGCGCGATGGGCTCGAACAACGGGTCATCGGGGCCGAGATCGGCGAGGAAAGCGCGAAAGGAGCGGATGCCGCGGGCGCGGGCGTAAGCCCGCGGCAGACCGATGGGCGCATCGACCGCAAACAGCGTTCCCGGTGCACGCAGCCATGCGCGCGCGCGCCGCGGATCGCCCAGCGAAAGCGTGAAGCCGCGCCCGTGCGGTGCGGCGAGGACGAGCGCGCGCCGGGACGGCGCCTGCGACCAATCCGCGTGCAGGATGCGCTGCGCTGCGCACCTCACCGATCGATGCGCGCCACCCGACGGGGCCCGTCGGTGCCGGCGATCTCGCGCACGAGCTTGGCGAGCACCGCACGGCGAAAATCGTCGAAGTCGTTGGCCACGACCATAAAGGATCCCGGTCCGCCGATCACCCAGCGCTCGTAATAGTCATCGAGCGCGAGCTGGCGCGGGGTCGGCATGCCGAACGGCTGCGGCCGATCGTTGAGGATCGGAAGTCCGTTGATCACGATCCCCTTCTCGAGCGCTTCCCAGCGCGCATCCTCCACCGGACGGCCGTTGTTGTTGGTGCCGTCACCCGAAATGTCGATGACCTTGCGATCGCCATCGAAGCCGTTGTCGTCGAACAGCCGCGCCGCGAAGTCGATCGCGCCTGAGATCGAGGTCCAGCGGCCGCGGCCGATGGGCGCTTCCGCGAGCATGTCGGCCATGCGCGCGCAAGCCTCGGGCCCATCTAAGAGCGTCCAGGGAACGACCACCTGCTGCCAACCGGCACCCGCCCATTCGATGTAGGTGACGGCGATGCGCCGGTGCGCGCCCTGTTCGATGGCACGGTGCACGAGCGGATCGCGGAACGCCTCGATGTAACCCTGGCGCTGCTGGTTGGCCTCGATGTCATCCACGCTGCCGGAGACGTCGACGGCGAGCACGAGTTCGAGGTCGACCGGCAGTTCCGCGGCTGCGACGGCAGAGAATGCAGCGACGAGGAGAACCGCGCTGAATGCCGATCTGCCGCGCATGACCGCCCTTCCCCACGCCCCACGAGCCCTTGAGGAGGTTGACCGCAGCCGCGCGCGCAGGCAAGGGCTCACATGACGATTCTCTGTTGGACATAGTGATGTTCGCCTACGCACGCCGCGCTGGAATCCCCGAGCCGGCGGCTCTGTTGGGCGCCGCCGGCCTTCTCCCCTTTTTGGCCGGCGCCTTGGGGGCTTGGGATACGGGCGCGCTCGGGGCGTGGGCACGCGGCGCTCTCCTCGCCTATGGTGCGGTCATCCTCTCCTTTTTGGGCGGGGTACATTGGGGCCTCGCCATGGCGGCAGGGCGCCCCTCCTGGCTGCGCTACGCGGCGAGCACGGTGCCGGCGTTGCTCGGCTGGCTTTCGCTTCTCCTTTCGGCACCACTGGGTTTCGTGCTTCTGGCGGCGAGCTTCGCTGCGCTCCTCGCCTTTGATCGCGCCGCGGTGCGCGCGGGCGAAGCCCCGGCGTGGTATCCGGCCCTGCGCTGGCCGCTCACCCTCGTCGTCGTCTTAAGCCTTCTGCTCGCGCTGATCGCCGCTTGAGCCTTGCGATCGTAAGGGGGTGCGCGCACGCGTGTGGTACTCGCGATTCGGCATCATGCCCACCGCCGAGGCCATACGGTTGCTCATGTTGAAGAAGGCGGCCACCGCTGCGATGTCCCAGATATCGCGGTCGGAAAAGCCCACGGCGCGCAAGGCCTCGCGGTCCGCCTCTTCGATGCGGTAGCTGGCCTCGGTGACCTTGACCGCGAAGTCGAGCATCGCGCGCTCGCGTGGCGAAAGCGGCGCGACGCGGTAGTTCATCACCAACATCTCGCCCAGTTCGGGATCGCCCGAGAGCTCTCTTACCGCGGCGCCATGCGCGACCAGGCAATAATAACAACGGTTTACCGAGGAAACTACCACCGCAATCATCTCACGCTCGAGCTTCGAGAGCCCCGATTCGCCGAGCATGAGCTCGTTATACATGGTAGTGAAGCCTAAGAGCTTCTTGTCGTCGAAGCTGTAGGCTTTGATGACGTTGGGGACGAGGCCGAGCTTCTCGCTGCATTTGTCCCAATAGCGCCCCGTTGCCTCCGACACTTCTGCCCGCGTGGGCACAGGCACTCCGCGCAGAGCATGGACGTGATCGGGTTGCGGCATCCTCGCTCCTCCACTTCTCCCGCAGGCAGCTAGGCGCATCGGGGCGCAAAAAGGAAGAGGGCCCGCCAGAAGGCGAGCCCTCCTTTGCGGTGAGGCCGAGTGTGCTAAGCGCCGATGATCCCGCCGTCTTCGCGGGTGATCACGACCGTCGCGGAGCGCGGCACGCCTTTTCCGTCCGGCCAGTTGCTCGCGAACTTGCCGGCCGCGAAGTCCTCCTTGCTGGTCGTCGCTCCCGGATGCTGGACGTTGATGAACATCGTTCGCTGGTCCGGGGTGGTGACCACGCCCGTGATCTCCTGACCGATCGGTCCCA
Source organism: Pseudomonadota bacterium (assembly GCA_030549795.1). Classification (GTDB taxonomy): domain Bacteria; phylum Pseudomonadota; class Alphaproteobacteria; order Geminicoccales; family Geminicoccaceae; genus JANXAZ01. The sequence goes on from JAUQQO010000014.1 coordinate 26,305, forward strand.
CCAAGAAGCGGCGGATCTCGCCGGTCTCGGGGTTGGCGCAGAGCATCTGGTTGGAGCCGAACTGGGCGAGCTTGCCCTTGTACATGTTCTCTTCGCCCATATCGGTCTGGATCCACAGCCGCCGGTCGGCATCGAACCACAGCCCATCCGGGCAGGCGAACATGGAGGTCGCCGCCAAGGGCTTGCCGGCGAGGTCGCGGCTGTCATCGGGCCCGCCGGCGAGGACGAAGATGTCCCACGTAAAGCGCGTGCTCGTGTGGTCGTCGTTCTCCTCGCGCCAGCGGATGATGTGGCCGAACTCGGAAGCCGGGCGCGGATTGGCGGGCTCGACCTGCTCCGGCTTGCGGCGGCTGTTGTTGGTCAAGGTGAAGTAGACCATCCCGGTGCCGGGATCGACGGCCCCCCACTCCGGACGGTCCATCTTGGTGGCGCCGAGCTTGTCGGCGGCGAGACGGGTGTTGACGAGCACATCCGCTTGGCTCGTGAAGCCGTTTTCCGGGGTGAGCGGCCCTTTGCCGAAGACGAGCGGCAGCCACTCGCCGGTCCCATCCGGATTGAACTTGGCGACATAGAGCGTGCCCTCGTCCAAAAGCGCGCCTGAAGCGGTGGCGGGATCATAAGCCTTGGCGCTTACGAACTTGTAGATGTACTCAAAGCGCGCATCGTCGCCCGAATAACAGACCACCGGCTTGCCCGGCTTAGTCGGCGCGAAGATCACCCCCTCATGGGCAAAGCGGCCGAGCGCTGTGCGCTTGATCGGCACCGAATTGGGACGGAAGGGGTCGATCTCGACCACCCAGCCGAAGCCGTTGGGCTCGTTGCGGTAGTCCTCGAGCGCCGAAGCACCGCGCTTGGAGGCGTCGAAGCGGGCGAACTCGTCCGCCCCGCCACGCGCCCGTTCCCAACTGTAGCGCGATTTCTCGGTGGGCACACCATAGCGGGCGTGCTCGCGCGGCTGCGCCGGCTTTCCATCCGCGCCCTTGTCGCGATTGACGAAGTAACCCGCCCAGTTCTCTTCGCAGGTTAGATAGGTGTTCCAGGGCGTCACCCCGTGCGCGCAGTTGTTGATGGTGCCGCGGGTGCGGGTGCCGTCCGGACTGTACTTGGTCTTCACGAAATCGGTGCCGCGCACCGGCCCCCCGATCTCCATCGGCGTGGCGGCGGTGATGCGACGGTTGCGCGGATCGTCGACCACCCGCCACTGTCCGTCGTCGCCGCGCTTGATGCGCACGATGGTAACACCGTGGGCGTTGATCTCCTTGAGGACCTCATCGGGATCGCGCAGCCCGTCCGCTCCCATGGGCACGTCATCCTCCGAGAGCGGCTTGCCGATCGCGCTTTTGTGCATAAAGCGCGGCTCGACATACTCGTGGTTGACGACCAACAGACCGTCGCTCGAGCTGCCGTCGATCGGGAAGAAGTGCATGCCGTCGTGGTGCGAGCCGACCTGGCGGGCCTGATCGGCACCCGTGTTGTCGATCGAGAAGGCGGGCGCCTTGCCGTCGATCGGCGTGCCCCAGGGGATGAGCACTTGCACCTTGTAGCCCGGCGGCACGGTCACCGCATCAGCGGTCGAGACCGGGACCGGCTCGAAGCCGATCTTGGGTCCGGCCGCGGCGAGCGCCTCGCGGGCGAGGGTGGCAAGGGCGGTGCCCGAGAAGAGACCCGCGATCGCGGTCCCAAGAGCTCCCTTGAGCAGGCCGCGGCGACCGAAGCGGGCCTCCACGATCTCGGCGAAGGTGGGGTTGTTGGAGAAGTTGCTCGGCCGCTCGTCGCCGTGCTCCTCGGGCTCCCAGTCGATCTCGACGATCCGCTCCATCACGCTCTCCCTTAGCTGCGGCCCACCCGCGCGGGCGGGACGCCGGTGATGCCCGGCCGGCATCTTGGAGCGCTTTGAAGACGGAATCGTTACGGTTGCCGCGCGTGCGAGCTCGTTCCCTGTGGGCGCAAGCCCTCTTCGGGATCGGCAGCCTCGGCTTGGGGATCGAAGGTGGCCCAGCCGGCCGGGCGGCCGGTATTCGGCAGGGTCGGCTCGGCCCGGCTGCGGTGCAGATGCGCTTTGGCGAGCATATAGGCGCTCACCGGTGCGGTGAGGAACAGAAAGAGGGTGATCAAGAGTTCGTGGATCGACAAACGGCCGGTGGTAAAGAGGAAATAGAGCATGGAGGCGATCAAGATGCCGCCCACCCCCAACGTCGTCGCCTTGGTGGGCGCGTGCAGCCGCTGCATGAGCGTGGGCAGGCGCAACAGGCCAAAGGAACCCACGAGCATGAAAAAGCTGCCCAAAAGGATGAGCAGGGCTACGAGCGCCTCGCCAATAAGCGCGAGCGAGCCGTTCATTCGATGACGTCTCCGCGCAGCATGAACTTGCAGAAGGCGACCGTGCCCACAAAGCCCATCATGGCGATGAGCAGAGCCGCTTCGAAGTGGATCGCCGTCGCCTGGGCGATGCCCAAGAGCATGATCAAGGCCACCGCGTTGGTGACAAGCGTGTCGAGGGCGAGCACGCGATCGACCGCATCCGGGCCCTTGACGAGGCGGAGCAGGCAAAAGAGCGTGGCCACACCCACCGAGGCGAAGCCGATCACGAGCGCCGCCTGGATCATCCGAAGATCTCCACAAGACGCCGCTCGTAGCGACCCTTGATGGTCGCGACGAGCCGATCGGGGTCGTCGACGTCGAGGGCGTGGACCAGAAGCGCCCGCCCATCAGCCGAAACGTCACAGCTCACCGTACCCGGTGTCATGGTGATGGTGCCGGCAAGGGTGACGATCGCCTCCGGCACCCGCGTGTCGAGCGGCACCACAACAAAGCGCGAGCGCAAGCTCTCGGGGCGCCGAAAGAGGATGAGGTAGGCGACCTGGAGGTTGGCGACGCAGATGTCGAAGAGAACGATCAAACCGTACTCGATCACCGTCAACGGCGCCCGCACGCGTGGCCGCTCGGGCCAGAACGGGCGGGTAAGAAGAGGCAAAACGAGCCCCAAGAGGAGACCCATCGCGAGGCTGCTGGCGGCCGGCCCGTTGGCGAGCAGGACCCACACTGCGACGATGACGAGCGAGAGCAGCGGGTGGGGGAAGAGACGGGCGAGCATCGCTTAAGGTCCGCGCGCAGCCGAAGCGGAAGGAGGACCGAGAACCGCCTGCACATAGCCCGCGCGCTCGTAGAGCTGGGCGGCGGTGGCTTCGAGCTCGCGCGCGATCGGGTGCGCAAACGCGGCGAGCAGGACAGGCAGCACAAGGAGCATGCCGGTCGCGACGAGCGGGAGTGTGGAGGATGCGCGCGCAGCCGGCGGATCGCTCGCAGCAGCAAGGGCCGCGGGTTTCCAGAAGAGAAGCGAGCCCGCGCGGACAAAGGCGAAGAGGGTGAGAAGGCTGGTCAACAAAATCACCGCCCACAGCTGCGGCCATAAGGGGTGGGCGCGTACCACCTCGAGGATCCAAACCTTGCCCAAAAAGCCGGAAAGCGGCGGAAGGCCGACGACCGCGACGGCGGCGAGCAAAAAGCCGCCGCTTATGAGCTCGAGATCGGGGAAAACGGGTGCGGCGACGAACTCGTCGCGCACACTGCCCCGTCGCTCGGCGAGGAGATCGGCGAGCAAGAACAAACCGGCACCCGCGAGCGTGCTGTGCAGGAGATAGAAGAGGCCGGCGGCGGTCGCCTCCGCCAGCGGCAGGGCGAAGACGAGAAGAAGCGTGCCCATCGAGGCGAGAGTCGCGAAGGCGGCCAGCCGCTGCAGGCTGCGCGCGGCGAGCACGCCCACGGTACCGAGGACAAGCGTGGCGAGCGCCGCGGGTGCCACCCAGGGCTCGACCAAGCCTTGCGCAGGTGACCCTTCACCGCCGAAGACCATGCCGTGCACGCGTACGATCGCATAGGCGCCCACTTTGGTCATGATGGCGAAGAGCGCCGCAACCGGAGGCGGAGCAACTCCGTAGGTACCAGGCAACCAAAGGTGTAAAGGCGCCAGGGCCGCTTTAAGAGCGAAGACCAAGAGCAACAGCGCCACGCCGGTGCGCAACAGCCCCGCCTGTTCCGCCCCCACCTGGCCCGCCTTGAGCGCGAGATCGGCCATGTTCAAGGTGCCGGTGACGGCGTAGATGGTGCCGACCGCGAACAGGAAGAGCGTGGAGGCGATCAAGTTCACGGTGACGTATTTGAAGCCGAAGACCAGCCGGCGCACCCCCGCCCCGTGTAGAAAAAGGCCATAAGACGCGATCAAGAGCACTTCGAAAAAGACGAACAGATTGAAGATATCACCGGTCAAAAAGGCACCGTTGAGCCCCATGAGCTGGAACTGGAAGAGGGCGTGAAAGTGCCGTCCCTGTTTGTCCCAGCCGGCGATGGCATAGAGCAGGACGAAAAGCGCGAGCAGCTGGGTGGTGACCAGCATGAGGGCGGTAAGCCGGTCGAGCACCAGCACGATGCCGAAGGGGGCCGGCCAGCTGCCCAAGAGATAGGGGCGCGGGACATCGTCGCGGGCCAAAAGATAGAGCCCAACCGCGATCGCCATAAGCGCGAGCGTGGTGGCGAGCGAGAGCGTGCGCTGAAGGGTGAGATCGAAACGGGCGGCAAGCACGATGAAGGCCGCCATCGCCGCCGGCAACACGACGGGTGCGATGATCCAATGACTCATCGCGGCTCCCTTCCCTTGGGCTCGCGGCCATCAACATGGTCGCTGCCGGCTTCGAGAAAGGCGCGCAGCGCGAGCACGACGACAAGAGCGGTCATGCCAAAGGAGATGACGATGGCGGTGAGGACGAGTGCCTGCGGCAAGGGATCGGTATAGCCGGGCGCGGCGGGATCGATGATCGGCGGCCGGCCGACGATGAGGCGACCGGAAGCGAACAGGAACACATTAACGGCATAGGAAAGGAACGAAAGGCCGAGCACGACCGGAAAGGTGCGGCCGCGCAGGCACAAATAGACGCCGACCGCGGTCAGCACCCCCACCCCGCTCGCAACCAGCGCTTCCACCTCACGCCTCCGGTGCGGCACGTGCCGCCGCGTGCACCGCTGCGCCCATCGGCGCTTGCGGCTCCGGCCGCGGCACCGAGTCCATGGGCTCGATCGGGCCTTGCTGCGGTTCGATGCGGGCGCTCACCCGCGCGAGGTTGGCGAGCACGAGCATCACCACTCCCACCACCGTCAAGAACACGCCGACATCGAACAGGGCAGCGGACGCGAGTTCCACCGCCCCCACCACCGGCAGGTGCAGATAGCCATAAGTGCTGGTCAAAAACGGGCGGTCGAACACCCAGCTGCCGACACCGGTGGCAACCGCCACGAACACGCCGAGGCCCACGAGGGCGTGATAGTCGATGCGGGTGCGCGCGCGCGCCCAAGCCCAGCCCGAAGCCATATATTGGACGATGAGCGCCACGCCCACGACCAGACCGGCGATGAAGCCGCCTCCGGGCTGATTGTGGCCGCGCAGGAAGATGTAGACGCCGACCGCGAGGGCGAGCGGCAGCATCGCCCGACTCGCCACGACGAGCACCATGGGGTGGCGATCGGCGGCGCGAGCGCGCGCGCGCCATTGCCGCAACCGCTCGGCGGCGGCGCCGCGGAAGGTGCTGTCGAGGACGGCGAAGATGGCGAGAGCCGCGATCCCGAGCACGATGATCTCGCCGAGCGTATCATAGCCGCGGAAGTCGACGAGGATGACGTTGACGACGTTGGTTCCGCCGCCGCCCGGCTTGGATTCGGCGAGATGATAGGCGGAAATGGTGGGAAGGGCGAAATCGGTGGTGAGGATGGCGTAAAGAAGCACCGCAACCCCCACACCCGAGGCGAGCGCGAGCGCGAGATCGCGACCGCGCCGGGCGGCAGAAGATTCGCGCGGGCTCTCGCGCGGCAGATAGTTCAAGGCAAGAAGCAGCAACACGGTGGTGACGATCTCGACCGAGAGCTGGGTCAAAGCGAGGTCGGGGGCAGAGAACCAGACAAAGGTCAAGGAAACGGCGAGGCCCACGACACTTGTGAGGATGAGCGCGAGCAAGCGGTCGTGGTGGAAGCGCAGCACCGCGAGCGCGCAGCCCACACCCGCTGCCCACACCACGACCCCCATCCCGGCGATCGCGAGCCGCTCCCGACCGCCCGCGGCAAACGCCCCGCCTCCGATCGCAAGACCCACCACGAGCACGGCCACAAGGGCCCAAGCGAGCGTGCGCTGCAGCCGATCGTTGTGGATCGCCTCGCTTACCATCCGCGCCAAGGCAGCGACCGCAGCGACCGCTGCCTCGAACATCACCTTGGCCTCCGGCCGCCACAGCCGTGCGCGCAATGCAACAAGCGGCGTGAAGGCGGCCAAAAGGACGAGACCCACCACGAGCGCCACGGCACTGGCGACGAGCGCCGGCGAGAGGCCGTGCCAGAGCTTTAAGGGCGTGTCGGGAGCAGCGCCCGCGGTGAGGGCTGCTGCCGCTCGATGCACCAAGGGCCCCGCCACCGCCTCGGGGAAGAGGCCGATCGCCACGATCGGCAGCGCCAACACCGCCACGGGCAACCACATCCCGGGGCTCGGATCGTGCGGGCGGTGGGGATAATCGCTGCGCACCGGGCCCATGAAGACGTGCACGGCGTAGCGGAAGGAATAAGCGACCGAAAAGGCCGAAGCGGCGACTACGAGCAGGGGAAAGAGCGTTTCGCTGCCCAAATAGCGCACCGAGAGCGTCTCTTCGAGCACGAGCTCTTTGGAGAGAAAGCCGTTAAGCGGCGGGATGCCGGCCATTGCGAGCGCTGCCAGAACGGCAAGGCTTCCCGTGATCGGCATCAAACGCACAAGACCACCGAGGCGGCGGGCGTCGCGGGTGTGCACCTCGTGGTCGACGATACCGGCGGTCATGAACAGAGCCGCCTTGAAGCTCGCGTGGTTGAGGATGTGGAAGACGGCAACCAGCGCCGCCGAGCCCGTGCCCAGCCCCAAAAGCATGGTCACAAGGCCGAGATGGCTCACGGTCGAAAAGGCGAGAAGCGCCTTAAGATCGTCTTTGAAGATGGCGATCCAGGCGGCGATCAGCATGGTGAGAAGGCCGACGCCCGAGACGATCAGGAACCAGGCCTCGGTGCCCGCGAGCACCGGCCACAGCCGGCCCATCAAGAAGAGCCCGGCTTTCACCATGGTGGCGGAGTGCAGGTAAGCGGAGACGGGCGTGGGCGCCGCCATGGCATGCGGCAGCCAGAAATGGAAGGGGAACTGAGCCGATTTCGTAAACGCGCCCAAAAGAACGAGCACGAGGATAGGAAGGTAAAGAGGCGAGGCCCGCACGGTTTCGCCGCGCGCGAGGATTTCGGTGAGGGCGAACGAGCCCGCTTCTCCGGCGAGCAGGAGCAGCCCGGCGAGGAGCGCGAGCCCGCCCGCCCCGGTGACGACAAGGGCCATGCGCGCGCCCTCGCGCGCTTCCGCCAGATGCCGCCAATAGCCGATCAGAAGGAAGGAGCTCAGGCTCGTGAGCTCCCAAAAGATCACGAGCAGAATGACGTTGTCGGATAGGACGATGCCCAGCATCGCCCCTTGGAAGAGCAAGAGGAATGAAAAGAATCGGCCCATCGGGTCTTCGCGCGAAAGGTAGAAGCGCGCGTAAGTGATGATGAGAAGGCCGATGGCGAGGATCAAAAAGGCGAAGAAGAAGCCGAAGCCGTCGAGGAAAAAGCTGGCCTCGAGCCCGGCGGGCGGCAGCCAGACCACGCTCTCGCGCAGCACCTCCCCGCGGAAGACGGCCGGTGCGCGCACGAGCAGCACAGCAAGCGAAAGCGCCGTTACCGCGCCGGTGACAAGCGCACAGGCGTTGCGGCCGGAGCGCAGGATGAGCGGCGGCAGGACCGCGCCCAACAGCGGCAACAAGACGATCGGGGCGAGATCCATGGGCGGACTCGGCGGCTCTTCAAACGCGGATCAAAGGCCGGACGCGCGCCGGCCGCTCGCTGTCGCGATAGGCATTCAACGCCGATCGGTCAACGCACGCTCGGGCTCAAAAGCCCAAGGCGAGGCCGTCCTTGCGCGGGTCGCTGCCGCCAATCAGCACCCCGTGCCTTCGGTCGACGAGGATCGCCTGACCACCGCCTAAGGGTGCGGACGGTTCGAGAACGGCATGGCCGCGCTCCTGTAACCCCATCCGGGCAAGGGCGGGAACGCGCCGCTCGACCTCGAGATCGAACGGGTAAGCACTGATGCGCGGCAGCTCGAGCGCCGCTTGCGGATCGAGCCCATGATCGACGATCGCCGAAAGAAGCTGCACCTGACCCATGGGCTGGAAGTGCCCGCCCATCACGCCGAAGGCGAGCCAGGCCTCACCGCTCTTAAAGGCCATGGCCGGAATGATGGTGTGCATCGGCCGCTTGCCCGGAGCGAGCGCGTTGGGATGGGCGGGATCGAGGCGAAAGGAAGTCCCGCGGTTGTGGAAGAGGACCCCGGTGTTAGGACAGCAGAGGCCGGAACCGAAGGGCTCGAAGAGCGAATTGATGAAGGAGACGAGGTTGAGATCGCGATCGACCACGCAGAGATAGACGGTATCGGAAGCCTGCTCGAGCAGAGGCGGGGGAAGCGTGCGCAGCGCGCGCTCGGGTTCGATGAGCTCGCGCAGCCGACGCGCATAGGCCTTGTCCAAAAGGCGCTCCATGGGCACCGGTACCGCGCGCGGATCGGCCAAGAGCGCATCGCGGTCGCGAAAGGCGAGCTTGGCCGCTTCCGCCAGCAGATGCAGCCGCTCGGCCGCCAACGGGTCCATGGCACCGAGCTCGAAGCCTTCGAGGATGTTCAAAATCGCGAGCGTGACGATACCCTGTCCGGGCGGCGGGCATTCGTAGACCTGCACGTCGCGGTAGCCGGTGTGGATCGGCTCGACGAGCTCGGCCCGCTGGTTGGCGAAGTCCTCGAGCGTGTGCACACCCCCGAAGCTGCGCAGCGTGGCCACCATCTTTTCCGCGAGCTCGCCCTCATAAAAGGCGCTCACACCCGCGCGGGCGATGGTCTCGAGCGTGCGGGCAAGTGCCGGCAGTCGAACGATGCGCCCTTCCGCCGGCGGTCGGCCGCCCGGGAGATAGAAGGCAGCCGCTGCTTCGCTCCGCGTCAAGGTGGCGGCGTAGCGGCGCCAGTCCCAAGCCACCCGGGCGGTGACCGGAAAGCCTTCATCCGCGAGCCGGATCGCCGGCCGCAACAGCTCATCGAGCGGCTTGGTGCCAAAGCGCGTGCGCAGGAGCTCCCAAGCCGCAAGGGCGCCCGGAATGGTGACGGCATGCGGACTTGTAGCCGGGATCGCGCTCAGCCCTTCGGCGCGCAGCCGCTCGATGGTGGCACCGGCCGGCGCCCGCCCCGAACCGTCGACCGCGAACACCCCGCCCGATGCGGGGGCGACAAGGGCGAAGCAGTCGCCACCGATCCCGGTCATGTGCGGCTCGACCACCGCCAGCACGGCGGCAGCGGCGATCGCGGCATCGACCGCGTTACCGCCGGATTTGAGGACCTCGAGGGCGGCGAGGGTAGCGCTCGGCACCGAGGTCGCGACCATGCCCTGCACCCCATAGGCGGGCGGGCGGCCCAAGAGCTGAAAGTCTCGCATCCCCTTCCCCTTGTCGCGCGCAGCGCCTTTTCCGGCCGTCCGCGGCGGCCGCGCGCGCGGCGCTCAATCGCGATGATAGGGGTGGCCCTTGAGGATCGTGAATGCCCGGTAGAGCTGCTCGACCAACAACAGGCGTACGAGCTCGTGCGGGAAGGTCATGCGCCCCAAGGAGAGCACGAGCGCAGCGCGCGCACACACGTCCGGATCGAGCCCGTCGGCACCGCCGATGGCAAAGGCGATGGTGCGCACCCCCGCTTGTTGCAAGCGCGCGAGATGGGCGGCGAAGTCGCGGCTCGTGAGAAGCGCACCGCTCTCATCGAGCGCGATAAGCGGCGCGTCTTTGGGCAGCGCGGTCAAGATCGCCCTGCCCTCCTCGCTGCGCCGGCGTGCCGGGTCGCCGCCTTTGAGCTCGATCTCCTGCACCGCGACCGGCCAAGGAAGGCGTGCGCGAAAGCGCGCGATGAGCGTGCGCAGGGCCGGATCGCGGCAGCGGCCGACGGCGAGGATGAGAACCCGCACCGGCGCTCAAGCGCGAGCGGCGGCTGTCGCGCGGGTGGGCGGAACCAGCGACCAGAGCTTTTCGAGATCGTAGAAGGCGCGCGTCTCGGCACGGAAGAGGTGCACGATGACATCGCCGGCATCGATGAGGATCCAATTGGCGCGCGGATCACCCAGGCCTTCTGCGGATGCCGCCTCGTGTCCGGCTTCTTTCATGCGCTCGAGGAGTTTTTCGGCCATCGTCGTGATGTGCCGGCTGGATGTGCCGGTCGCGACCACCATCCAATCGGCGATGTCAGTTTTGCCTTCGAGCGAGATGAATACGGGCTCGATCGCCTTGTCGTCTTCGAGCGAGCGCCGCACGACCTCGAGCAACTGGTCGGTCGGCAGGATCTTTGCGGATTGCGACGGTGTCGCTTGGCCGTCGCCAGGTGCCGTCTCGTCGATCGCTCTCACTCCCGGCGAGGGTTCGGGCGCGGCCACCGACCCTCGCGAATGGCCGTGCTCGAGGCCGGATGCGGTCGCACCGGCAGGAACACCCAGGCGGGAGGCGGACGGTCGGCAAGGTCGCGCGCCCGCTCCGCCGGGATCCGCGCGGCCGCGAACCGCTTCGCCGCCGGTCCGGCCAGAGCAACACGAGAATAGGGAAGGCGCGCGAAGACCGCAACCGGAACCCGCGCGAGGATCTCCACCCACCGCCGCCAGCGCGGCAGCTGGGCGAGATTGTCGGCACCGATGAGCAGCACGAAGCGAATGCCGTGCAAGCGCGACAGACGTCGTAAGGTGTCGATCGTGTAAACGGTACCGAAGCGCTGCTCGAGATCGCGCACCTTGATGCGCGGATCGCGCACGAGTGCCCGCGCTCCCGCCACGCGCTCCGCAAAGGGCGCCATGCCCGCGCGCGGCTTTAAGGGGTTCTGCGGGCTCACAAGCCACCACACCTGATCCAGGCCCAAGCGCTTGAGCGCCTGTTCGCTGATGTAGAGGTGGCCCTCGTGAGCGGGGTTGAAGGAACCACCCAAAAGACCCACCCGCAGCGGTCGCCGACGGGGCTCAATGGGCGGCTCATCCAGCGCGAGCCACACCCGCACCCGTCGCCTGAGCCCGCCCGTGGGATCGGGCGGGAGGTCCGAACCCGAGAATCTCAACCCGGCCGGCACTGGCCGCTGCCGCGCACGACATATTTGAAGGTGGTGAGCTGCTCCACGCCTACGGGACCGCGGGCGTGCAGGCGGCCGGTGGCGATGCCGATCTCCGCCCCCATGCCGAACTCGCCACCGTCGGCGAACTGGGTGCTGGCATTGTGCATGACGATGGCACTGTCGACGCGCGCCAAAAAGGTCTCCGCCGCTTCGCGGTCTTCCGCGATGATCGCATCGGTGTGGTGCGAGCCGTAGCGCTCGATGTGTTCGATCGCCTCGTCGAGCCCCGCGACCACTTTGACCGCGAGGATGGCATCGAGATATTCGGTATACCAATCCTCCTCGCTGGCGGGCTTGGCGCGCGGCTCGAGCGCGCAGGTCTCAGGACAGCCGCGGATCTCGCAGCCGCGCCGGATCAAGGCATCGAGCACGGGCGGTAACAGGCGACGAGCGGCGGCACGGTCGCACAAGAGAGTCTCGGTTGCGCCGCAAATACCGGTACGGCGGAGCTTGGCGTTCAAGGTCACCGCGACCGCCATGTCGAGATCGGCGCTCTCGTGCAAATAGGTGTGGCAGTTGCCCTCGAGATGCGCGAGCACGGGAATGCGGCTCTCGGCATAGACACGCTCGATGAGCGATTTGCCGCCGCGCGGCACGATCACATCGACGAACTCGCTCATCCGCAAAAGATGGCCCACTGCGGCGCGGTCGGTCGTCGGCACCATCTGGATCGCGGCCCGCGGCAGCCCGGCTGCGTCCAAACCGGCATGCAGCGCGGAGAGGATGGCCGTGCTCGAGCGGAAGCTCTCGCTGCCGCCGCGCAGGATCGCGGCGTTGCCGGCCTTAAGGCAGAGCGCGCCGGCATCGGCGGTGACGTTGGGTCGGCTCTCGAAAATGATGCCGATCACGCCCAAAGGCACGCGCACGCGCGCGATATCGAGCCCGTTGGGCCTTTGCCAACGGGCGAGTTCGCTTCCCACCGGATCGGGAAGCTCGGCGATCTCCTCAAGACCGCGCGCGATCGCCTCGATGCGCTTTTCATCCAGCATCAAGCGGTCGAGCATGGCCTTGGAGAGGCCGCGTTGCTGTGCGTCTGCGAGATCTTCGCTGTTGACCGCGATGATGTGGTGCCGGCGGGCGCGCAGCTCCGCCGCCGCTGTGCGCAAGGCATGATCCTTGCGTTCGCGCGGGGTGGTCGCGAGCACCCGTTGCGCTTGGCGCGCGGCTCGGCCGAGCGCGTGCATCACCGTTTCGAGATCCGTCTCGGGCTGGCTCGCCATGGTTTCCTCCACTACCCGTTGCGGGCCTATCATCCCCGGACAGCCCAGCCAATCGCCGCGCGATTTAAAGCGTGGCCGGCACACCGGGCGGCCACGGCAAGGGCGCGAGCAGCGCCCGCATAAGCGCGGTCCGCGCAGCCGGCACCGCCGCGAGCAAACGCAATCCCAGAGCGCGCCCGGCCGCTATCGGCGCGAACCCGCTCGCTGCGAGCGCGGCAAGGCCCTGAGTGAGCGCGAAGCGGGCGCGGATGTCGGCAAGGCGCGCCCGCTCGTAGGCGAGCAGAAGACGCGGAGATCCTGGATCCTCCCCGCGCGCTCGCGCCGCCTTCACGAGCTCGGTGAGAACCGCGACGTCGCGCAGGGAGGTGTTGAGCCCTTGCGCACCCACAGGCGAGAGCGCGTGCGCCGCCTCGCCCACGAGCGCCGCCCGCGGAGCGACCAGGCGATCGGCCAACAGCCCCACCAGCCGATAGCCGTCGCGCCGCCCGATCGCGCCCACCGCGCCGAGCCAGGGGGCGATTCTGCGCGCGAGCTCATCGCGAAACGCATCCTCGGGCAGGGCGAGCAGGCGCTCGGCCTCCGCTTCCCGCTCGACCCAGACCAGGCTCGAGCGCTGTCCGGGAAGCGGAACCAGGGTGAAGGCACCGCCCGGCCGATGAAGCTCGACCGACACTCCCCCATGCGGCTGCGCGTGCGCAAAGCTCAAGGCGATCGCCATCCGCCCCGTGGGTCGCTCGAGCGCGGCAATGCCGAGCGCGCGACGGACCGCCGAATGGCGGCCGTCGGCTGCGATGACAAGATCCGCTGCGACCGTGCCGCGGGCATGGACGAGGAGAACGCGCCCGCGTTCGCGCACGACGTCTTCGACCGCGGCCTCGCCCAAAAGTTCGCCCCCTTCTGCGCGCAAGGCGTCGAGAAGCGCGGCGCGCAACGTCGCAACCGGGAGATTGTAGCCGAATTGGGCAAGACCGATCTCGCGCGCTTCGAAACACACATCGGCCTCGGGCGCACCGCCGTCTTCGCGCAGGCTCACGATGCGCAGCGCGCGCAAAGGTTCCGCTGCGCCAACCAGCCGGTCCCAAACCTGAAGCCGCATAAGAAGCGCCACCGCCGGCTCGAGCAGCGCGACCGTGCGTCCCTCTTCCGGCGGCGGCTTTCCGGCTTCGGGAAGCGGGCGGGCATCTAAGACCGTCACGGCGCAGCCGAGCCGAGCAAGGGCAAGGGCCGCGGCAAGGCCTGCGGGGCCGGCACCCACGACGGCGATCTGCGGGACAGAGGCGGCGTTCGATGCGCGCTCCATGCTTCCGCAGCTAAGGCGGCTGACGCTCGGCGGCAAGGCAGCGCGGGGGCTTAGAGCAGGACGAGATCGTCGCGGTGGACCAGCTCATCACGGCCGCGCCAGCCCAACCGCGCCTCGATCTCGCTCGTCTTGGCGCCGATGAGCCGCTCGGCGTCGGCGGCATCATAGGCGACCAGCCCCTTGGCGATGGGACGGCCGTCCGGGGCGCGCAGCAGTACCGCATCGCCCTTCTCGAAGCGGCCCTCGATGCGGGTGACACCGGCGGGCAACAACGACGAGCCGCGTGCGAGCGCCGCCACCGCGCCTTCATCCAGCCACAGCGAGCCGGTCGGTGCGAGCGCTCCGGCGATCCAATCCTTGCGCGCCCGCCGCGGCGTGGTGGCGGCGGTGAAGAGGGTGCAGCGGGCACCGGCGCGCAGCGCGGCGATGGGTCGGTAGTCGATGCCGCGGGCGAGCACCACCCGACAGCCGGCGCCGGTGGCGATCTCGGCCGCCATGAGCTTGCTCGCCATCCCACCCGTGCCGACGCCCGAAAGCGTGTCACCCGCCATGGCACGGATCTCGGGCGTGATCCGCGTGATACGCGGGATGTGGCGCGCGTTGGGATCGCGGTGCGGATCAGCGGTGTAAAGACCGTCGACGTCGGATAAGAGCACGAGCGTTTCGGCTTCGAGCATCACCGCCACCCGTGCCGAGAGGCGATCGTTGTCGCCGAAGCGGATCTCGGTGGTGGCGACCGTGTCGTTCTCGTTGACCACCGGCACCGCGCCCAAACGCAACAGCGTGCCCATGGTCGCGCGCGCATTGAGATAGCGCCGGCGGTTCTCGGTGTCGTCTAAAGTGATGAGCACCTGGGCGGCGGCGAGCCCCTCTTTGGCGAGCGCCTCTTGCCAGGCGCGGGCGAGGCGGATCTGGCCGGCTGCTGCGGCTGCCTGTTTTTCTTCCAACCGCACCGGCCGCCGCGGCAGACCAAGCGCCCGCCAGCCCAAAGCAACAGCCCCCGAGGTCACCACCACCACCTCGCTACCCGCGGCTTTGAGCTCCGCGATGTCGCGGGCGAGGCCCTCAAGCCAGTCGGCGCGCAATGCCCCTTGCGCATCCACGAGCAGCGCGCTTCCCACTTTGAGCACGAGCCGGCGGGCGGAAAGGGCCGCGGCGAGTTCCTCGCTCATGCCGCTTGCCGACGCGCGGCGCGCGCGTTGCGCACATGCTCGCGCACACAGGCGAGCACGGGCTCGAGCCCGATGCGCGCGGCGGCCGAGATCGCGAACACGGGCTTACCGGAGACCCGCGCAAGCGCGCGGCGCTTGCGCGCGATCGTGGCCGCATCGAGGAGATCGCATTTGTTAAGGCAGAGCACTTCCGGCTTTTGCGCAAGCCCGTGGCCATACGCCTCGAGTTCGTGGCGCACCGTGCGGTAGGCCTTGGCGATTTCACGCTGGCTCGCATCGACGAGATGGATCAGAACCGCACAGCGTTCGATGTGGCCCAAAAAGCGATCGCCCAAACCGCGGCCTTCGCTCGCTCCCTCGATAAGGCCCGGGATGTCGGCGATCACGAAGCTGTCATCGCCCGCTTCCACGGTTCCGAGCTTGGGCTCGAGGGTCGTGAAGGGATAATCGGCGATCTTCGGGCGCGCCCGGCTTACCGCGGCAAGAAAGGTCGACTTGCCGGCATTGGGCAGCCCGACCAAGCCGGCATCCGCTAAGAGTTTGAGTTCGAGCCAGATCCAGCGTTCTTCGCCCGGCTCGCCGGGCTCGGCATAGCGCGGTGCGCGGTTGGTCGAGCTTTTGAAGTGCACGTTACCACGGCCGCCACGGCCGCCGCGGCAGACAATGACCTCCTGACCCGCTTCGGCGAGATCGAAGAGAAGTGTCTTGTGGTCTTCGGCGAACACTTGCGTGCCGACGGGAACCCGGATGATCAGATCTGCGCCATTTTTGCCGTTGCGCTGCTTGCCCATGCCGTTTTCGCCGCGCTCGGCGCGAAAATGCTGTTTGTAGCGGAAGTCGATGAGCGTGTTGAGGTCGGGATCGGCCTTGAGGATGATATGTCCGCCGCGGCCGCCATCGCCGCCGTCGGGGCCGCCGAACTCGACGAATTTCTCGCGCCGGAAGGAGACGGCGCCGTCGCCGCCGTCGCCGCTCTTCACATAGATCTTGGCGGAATCGAGAAAGCGCATGCGATTTTGGGGAAAGGCTCGGCCTTCCCCGCGCCCGACGGACGACGATGCGTCACTCAGCCGGCGGCGTTGCCGGCACCACCGTCACATAGGCGCGGCCGTCGCCGCCCCGCTTGAAGCGTACATGGCCCTCGATGAGGGCGAAAAGCGTGTGGTCGCGACCCATGCCCACCCCCGGGCCGGGGTGCCATTTGGTTCCCCGCTGGCGGACGATGATGTTGCCCGGGATGACATGTTCGCCGCCGAACTTCTTCACGCCCAGCCGCTTGCCGATGCTGTCGCGGCCGTTGCGCGAGGCACCACCCGCCTTTTTGTGTGCCATGACCGTCTCCTTTCGGCTCCGGCTCGGCGATCACCTCTTAAGCCGAGGGCGGAGCGACGATGTCGGTGATGCGGACCACCGAGATGTTCTGGCGGTGGCCCTTTTTGCGACGATAGTTCTTCCGCCGCTTCTTTTTGAACACGATGATCTTGGGCGCGCGAGTCTGATCGAGCAAAAGCCCCATCACCTTCGCCCCCTCGACTTTGGGCGTGCCGATGATGGTCTGCTCGCCGCCGATCGCGAGGACGTCGTCGAACTCGATGCTCTGCCCCGGCTCGCCCGGAAGACGTTCGATCTTGATGACGTCGTTCTTGGCGACGCGATATTGTTTGCCGCCGGTACGGATCACTGCGTACATGGTGGAATCGCCTGAAGCCGGGACAATATCTGGTGTCGCGTCGGCGCAGCGCCGACGCAGCGCTGCAATATAGGTGCCCCCAAGCCCCTGTCAACGCGGCTATGGCCCTTCTCGCGCGTTCGCGCTATGGGCGCTGCATAAGGCTCAGGAGCGCCCATGAGTTCCGCCGCCTTTCCCGATCTCTCCACCCGCGAGGCCTTCCTCGCCTGGGTGGCGCGCCAGCCGGTGCGCTGCGAGCTCATCTGCGGTCGCCTGACGCTCCTGCCGCCGCCCGATGAGCGTGAGGTAGCAGTCGCGATCAACGCGTTTACGGCGCTGCACGAGCGCTTGCGCGGCAGCCCCTGGCGCGCCTTTACAAGCGAACTCATGGTCGAGCTCGAGCCCTCCACGCGCCTGTTCCCGGATGTCACCGTGGCACCCGCTGAGAGCGTGGGCTGGACCGATCGGCCGCGCCTTGTAGTCGAGGTGTTGGGAGGAAGCGCGCGCGACTTCGACCTCTCGGTCAAGCTCGCGCGCTATCGTGCCGCCGCCGGGATCGACCATGTGCTGTTGGTCGACGCGGAGCGGGTGTGGGCGCAGCTGTGGACCGTCGGGCAAACGCCGATCGAGGCGCGCACCGAAACCGAACTCGACGCCGTCCTCGCTCTGCCCGGTCTCGGGATCGCCCTGCCCTTGGCCGAGCTCTACGAGGAGCTCGAGCTCGCGCAAACGCCCAAGCCTTAGACGGCCAGGATCGCGGCTCGCTCCGTGCGCTCGGGGCGGCTTTGTGCGCACACCGGCTCGAGCCACACGGCGGTGTCGTGGATCGCCGCACCACCCGCAGGTGGCGCGGGATCGGCACCGATGAGCGCGTTGACCCCGATGTTCTCGGCGAAGAAGCGGTTGGGCCAGATGCTCTCCACCACCACCACCTCGCGGTGTTGACCCGCGCGCGCCTTCACCGGCACGGTGATCACCCCGCGCGCATTGCCGATGCGCACCCGATCGCCGTCGCGAAGCCCCAAAGCAGCCATGGTCTCAGGAGCGAGCAGGGCCGTGGGCTGCCCTTCGCGCGCCAGGCTCGCGGCGGTCTCGGTGAAGCTCGTGTTCAAGAATTGGCGCGCCGGTGCGGCAACGAGGCGGAAGGGATATTCGGCGCTCACCTCCTCGGTGATCGGCAGGTGATCGGGAAGGCGCGGCATCACCGCGGCCTGCGGACCGAAGGCGGCCCAGTTGGGACGGAAGCGGAACTTGCCGTTCTCGGTGGGAAAGCCGTTGCGGAAATGTGCCGTATCGGCATCGGGCATCGCGTCCCATCCGCCCGCTTGAAAGACCGTCTCGGCGTCCGGCCAGCCCGAACGGCGCAAAAGATCGTCAAGGATCTCCCAGGCGCTCATCGAAAAGCCGGGATGCTCGGCCCCAAGACGCTTCGCGAGCGCGCAGATCACTTCGTGATTGGAGCGACATTCGGCATAAGGTTCGAAGATCTTTTTATGGATCTGGATGCGCGAATGGCAACTCGCCTGGTAGATGTCATCGTGCTCCAAAAACATGGTCGCCGGCAACAGGATGTCCGCCATCGCCGCCGTATCGGTCAAAAATTGCTCGTGCACCACGACGAACAGATCCTCGCGCGCGAACCCTTTGTGCACTTTGGCAAGTTCGGGCGCGACGCACATCGGATTGGTGCTCTGGATGAGCATCGCCTTGACCGGCGGTCCCTCCCCCAACGCGTCGCGCTCGCCCAAAAGGATCGCTCCGATGCGGGACTGATCGAGAAGGCGGGTGGAGGGATCGAGGAGGTCGAGCCCCTCGAGCAAGGTTTTGTCCCAATGGTAGAGATCGCCCATGTTGTAGAGCGCCCCGCCACCGGGATGCTGCCAGGCCCCGGTGATCACGGGTAAGCAAGAAACCGCGTGCATCGCCGCAGCACCGTTGCGCGAGCGCGTGAAGCCGAAGCCCAAGCGGATCCACGAGCGCTTCGTACTCCCGTAAAGACGGGCGAAGCTACAGATGAGCTCAGGCGAAAGCCCGGTGATCCTCGATGCCCACTCAGGCGTGCGCTCGGCGAAATGGGCGCGCAGTTCCGCGATCGGGGTATCGGAGACGCGCGCGAGATAATCGAGATCGGCCAAGTTCTCTTCGAAGAGCACATGCGCGATCGCACACGCGAGCGCACCGTCGGTGCCGGGTCGAATGGGCAGATGGAGATCGGCCTGCTCGGCTGTGGGCGTGCGGTAGGGATCGACCACCACGAGCGGCGCCCCACGTTTTTTGGCTTTCGCCACATGGTGCATGAGGTTGACGTGGGTGCTCACCGGATTGCAGCCCCAGATCACGATGAGCTCGGCATGCTCGCCCGCTTCGGTTGCCGGCACCCCCCAGCGCTTGCCGTAGCCGGCCCGCCAGCCGGTATCGGCGAGTGTCACGCAGATCGTGGAATAAAAGCGGCTGTAGCGCTTGGCGTGGGTGAGCCGGTTGATGCCGTCGCGGTTCACGAGCCCCATGGTCCCGGCATACCAATAGGGCCAGATCGCTTCCGAGCCGTACCGGTTCTCAACCGCTAAGAAGGCCTCGGCGATCCGATCGAGCGCTTCCTCCCAGCTGATGCGCTTAAATTGGCGCGAGCCCTTGGGCCCTGTGCGCAACAAGGGATGGCCGAGTCGCTCGGGGTGATGATAGCGCTCGGCATAGCGAGCCACTTTGGCGCAGATCACGCCAGCCGTGAAGGGATTGCGCAGCGAACCGCGCACTTTGCCGAGCCGGCCGTCATTTCTGCGCTCGACTTCGAGCGCGCACACGCTCGGGCAATCGTGCGGGCATACCGAAGGATAAAAGTTGGGGCTCGTCATGGCGCGCCTTCTCCGCTGCGCACAATCGCCGCTCCGCTAACCGAACCGCACCGGTCGAACAATCCGCGCCCGCCGCAGGCGTGCTGTGCGCGCAGCCCGAGCGTCACACCACACGGTTCAAAAGCGGTTCGCCCGCGCGCAAGCGGCGGCAGTTCTCGACCGCAATCACAAGCGAGCGGTCGAGCGTCTCGGGCGTGAGCCAGGCAAGATGCGGCGTGAGGACGACATCGTCGCGGCTTAAAAGCGGATGGTCGGGCGGCAGCGGCTCGAGCGCGAACACATCGAGCCCGGCTCCGGCGAGACGACCCTCTGCGAGCGCAGCTAAAAGCGCTGCTTCGTCGACGAGGCCGCCGCGCGCGGTGTTGATCAGGATCGCCCCCCGCTTGATCTGCGCCAGACGCTCAGCCGAGAGCAAAAGCCGTGTTTCGGGCACAAGCGGCAGGTGCAGCGAGACGATGTCGCTCGTCTTCAAAAGCTCGTCCAAGGGAAGATAGCGCGCCGGTGCGTCCGGCTTCGGGCTGCGGTTCCAATAGACGCATTCGGCACCCAGGGCGGTGAGCACCGGTGCGAGCAGCCGCGGCACCGCTCCCATGCCGAGAAGGCCCACGCGCTTGCCGCCGAGCTCGCCCACGCGGTCGGGAAGGTCTTCGGGCAGGCTCCACCCCGACCCGGCGCGGGTGGCGGAATCGAGAAACGGGATGCGCCGCAGCACGGCGAGCATGAGCGCAAGGGTGAGCTCGGCCACGGCGCGGCTGTTGGTGCCGGGCATGTTGCACACGGCAATCCCGCGCTTACGGCAGGCCTCAAGATCGATCGTGTTCACGCCCACCCCGATCTTTTGCACCAAGCGCAACTTCGGCGCGGTGGCCACAAGCGCCTCGGTGACCGGCTCGAGCACGTGCCAGAGCACCTCCACTTCCGGCAGTTCGGCGATGAGGGCTCGGCGATCCGCCGCCGGCACCACGGCAACCGACAGGCCCTTCTCGCGCAGTGCCGCGAGCCGCGCGCGCAAACCCGGGCTCGCCTCGTGATGGAAGAGAACGCGTTGCATCGCCTCGTGCTCTGCGCCAGCCTCGTCTCTGTTACGCCCCGGCCCTGGCGATGCCAAGCCGCGCGCCGCGCGAGGAGGGTGGCTCGTCGATGCTGGAGACGGATTCGCGCGCCCTTGTGCACGCCGTGCTCTGCCGCGCGGGGCTCGCGATGCCCGATCGACGGCCGAGCATGACGGCGCTTTCAGGGGGTGTTTCTTCGGACATTTGGAAAGTCGAGCTCGAGGCCGGTGCGGTGTGCGTCAAGCGGGCGCTCGCCCGCTTGAAGGTGGAAGCGGATTGGCGCGCTCCGCTCGAGCGCTCGCGCTACGAAGCGCTGTGGCTCAAAACGGCGGGCGCGATCGTCCCCGAGGCGGTACCTCAGCTCCTGCACTTCGACCGCGCAGCAGGCGCGCTCGTGCTCTCCTTCCTCGACCCCTCGGCGTTTCGGGTGTGGAAGAGCGAGCTGCGCGACGGTCGCGCCGAGCCGGATTTGGCTGCCGCGGTAGGTGAACGGCTGGTGCGCATCCACCGAGCCACCGCCCTCGACCCCGAGATCGCGCGCCGCTTCGCAACCGACACTATTTTCCACGCCATCCGCCTCGAACCCTATCTCTTGGCCACCGCCCGCCGACATCCCGACCTCGCGCGTGCGCTCGCGCGGCTGGCGCGGCGTACCGGCGGCACCAAGCTCGTCCTCGTCCATGGCGATGTGAGCCCCAAGAACATCTTGTGCGGGCCCAATGGTCCCGTCTTTTTGGACGCCGAGTGCGCCTGGTACGGTGATCCCGCCTTCGATCTCGCCTTCTGTCTCAACCATTTGTTCTTGAAGTGCCTGTGGACGCCGGCTGCCGCCCCGGGCTTTCTCGCCTGCTTCGATGCCCTCCTCGAAGCCTATATGGCGGGCGTGGTGTGGGAGCCGCGGGCGGCGCTCGAAGCCCGGGCGGCGATGCTGTTGCCCGCGCTCATGCTCGCGCGGGTCGACGGCAAATCACCGGTCGAATATCTCACCGATGAAGCCCAAAAAGACCGCGTGCGCCGGGTCGCGCGTTCGTTTCTCAAACATCCCGAGCGCCGCCTTACCCCCTTGCGCCGGGCGTGGGCGGCCGAAGTCCAAGTCCAAGCGCGCAACGAGGCCCAACAGACGACCGCACAAACGGCGGAGCGCGGGCGATGAGCCGGACCAGGATCGTGGCGGTGCGCGGGCGGCGGGTGTGGGACAGCCGCGGCCGGCCGACAGTGGAAGCGGAAATCGAGCTCGCAAGGGGTGCGATCGGGCGCGCCATTGCCCCCGCCGGCGCCTCGACCGGCCGCGGCGAGGCGCTCGAGCGCCGCGACGGCGGTCCACGGCTTTGCGGTTTCGACGTGCAGGGTGCAGTGGCGGCGATCAACGGCACCATCGCCCGCGCGCTCATCGGGCTCGCCGCGGCCGATCAGGAAGCGGTCGACCGCAGCCTGATCGCACTCGACGGTACTCCCACCAAGAGCCGCCTGGGTGCGAATGCGATCGTTGCCACCTCGCTGGCCACCGCCCAAGCGGCCGCAGCCGCCCATGGCCTGCCGCTTTGGCGCTGGCTCGGCGGCGCCGCCGCCTGCACCCTGCCCTTACCCGAGATCCAGATCATTGGCGGCGGCAAACACGCCGCCGGGCGGATCGACCTGCAGGACGTGCTCGTCGTCTGTCCGGGTGCTCAAAGTTTCGCTCAGGCCCTTCTCTGGACGGCGGAAGTGTACCACGCGGCCGGCGCGCTTCTGGCCGAAGCCGGACGGCTCAAAGGGGTGGCGGATGAAGGCGGGTTCTTCCCCGAGCTCGAGAGCAACGAAGCGGCGATCGCCCTCGTTGCGCGCGCGATCGAGCGGGCCGGGCTGCGCGCTCCCGATCAGGTGGCGATCGCTCTCGATGTCGCCGCCTCGAGCTTCGGCTGCAACGGGCGCTATCACCTGGCGAGCGAAGGGCGCACCCTCGACACGGAGGCCATGATCGAGCTGTTGAGCTCCTGGATCGCCCGCTATCCGATCGTCTCGATCGAAGATCCGCTCGCCGAAGACGATCCCGAAGGCTTTCGCGCCTTCACCGCACGCTTTAGGTCCCGCATTCAAATCATAGGTGACGATCTTCTCGTCACCTCCGCCGAGCGCGTGCGACGCGCGGCGCGCGAGGGTTGGTGCACCGCAGTGCTGCTTAAGCCCAATCAAGTGGGGACCTTGAGCGAAACCGCAGCCGCCTGGCAGGCAGCGCGGGAGGGCGGGCTCGGCGGCATCGTATCGGCTCGCTCGGGGGAGAGCGAGGACACGACGATCGTGCATTTGGCGGTGGGCTTGGGGGTGCCGCAGCTCAAGGTCGGTTCGCTCGCCCGTGGCGAGCGTACCGCCAAGTGGAACGAGGCGCTGCGCATCGAAGAAGCGCTCGGGCCGCGCGCCCGCTTCGCCGGTCGGGCGGCTTTGCGCAGCGCGCCGGGCGCAAATGGACAAGTCCGCCTTTAGGGCCTGTGTTGCGGCGGCGGCACGGCGTCGCTACGGTGCGCGCAAGGGACCGCGGGCGCGGTCCGAAGGGGGGACGGAGGCGATATGCGGATGCGTGTACTGCTTGCCACGACGGCATTCCTCTTCGCATCGGTCGGCGCCGCCTTGGCCGAGAAGTGGGACATGCCGCTTGCCTATCCCGAGACCAATTTCCACACCGAGAACGCCAAGGCCTTCGCCGCTTGCATCAAAGAGGGCACGAAGGGTGCGATCGAGATCGTCACGCATGCCAACGGCTCGCTTTTTAAGGGCGGCGAGATCAAGCGCGCGGTGCAGACCGGGCAGGCGCCGATCGGCGAGCGGCTGCTCTCCGCGCACGAGAACGAGAACGCGCTTTTCGGCTTCGACGCCGTACCCTTCCTCGCGACTTCCTACGAACAATCGGACAAGCTCGAGAGAGCAGCGCGGCCTTATCTCGAAAAGCTGTTGGACAAGCAGAACCTCGTGCTGCTCTATACCGTTCCCTGGCCACCTCAGGGCATTTACACAAAAAAGCCCTTGAAGACCGGAGCGGACATGAAGGGTGTGAAGTTCCGCTCCTATAATGCCGCTACCGCCCGCCTAGCAGAACTCTTGGGCGCGCAGCCGGTCCAGATCGAGGCGGCGGAGCTCGCGCAAGCGCTCGCCACGGGTGTGGTCGAGAGCTTCATCAGCTCGGGTTCCACCGGCTATGACATCAAGGTGTGGGAGCATCTGCGCTATTGGTACGACACCCAGGCTTGGCTTCCGCGCAATTCCGTGTTCGTGAACAAAGCGGCCTGGAACGGGCTCAAGCCCGAGCAACAAGAAGTCTTCAAAAAGTGCGCGCAAGAGGCCCAGGCCCGCGGCACTGCCAAAAGCAAAGAGCTCGCCAACTGGTACATCGAACAGTTGAGGGCCAAGGGCATGGTGGTGGAGCCGGCGAGCCCTGAACTGGCTGCCGATCTCAAGCGCGTGGGCGAGGTGATGACCCAGGACTGGCTCGCGCGCGCGGGCGAGGACGGCAAGGCGATCATCGAGGCCTACCGCAAGCTTTAAGGCCGAAACGCGCGGTCCGCGGCCCGTGCGGTTGCGGACCGCGCCGCGCACCCGCGACAATTGAGCCCACTTCTAGGCATCCATGCTTCGCCGCGCGCTCGAGCGTCTCTATGATGCCGCTGGGGTCCTAGCGGCAGTTGCGATGGTCGCCATTCTCGTGACCATCATCACCCAGATCCTCGCCCGCACGCTCGGCTTCAAGTTCCCCGGCGGCACCGATTATGCCGGCTATTTCATGGCCGCTGCGTCCTTCTTCGCCCTCGCCCACACCTTCCGTCGCGGCGGCCACATTCGCGTCGAGCTGTTGTTGCAGCGCCTCGCACCAGCCAAACGGCGCCGGATCGAGCTCGCAGCGCACGCGATCGGCGCCGCGCTCGCCTGGTACTTCGCCTTTTTCGCGATCCGCGGGGTGCATATCTCTTGGATCCTCGGCGATGTGAGCCAGGGCCAGGACGCCACCCCTCTGTGGATCCCACAGCTTTCGATGGCGCTTGGCGTTCTTCTCTTGGCCATTGCGGTGAGCCACCGGCTGATCGAGCTCGTGTTCGACGTGGCGCCCGCTTATGAAAAGGGTCGAGGGGCGCAGATCACAGAGCCGCGCCCACCCCAAGTCGATCCATCCGGCACGCGCCGAGCCCCCTCGTGAGCCGCAACGCCCACCTCCTGCCGCCTCGGCCCGTTGTCGATCGGACCGCAAAGGAAGGGTGCGGCGGCTGCTGAGTGCCGAGGGCGCCGAAAGATCAACCCCGAGGGCTGCACGGGCATCGCTCAACCTTTCGAGCGAGACGTGGTCCCTTGCGCATCCAGGGAGGAAAGGATGCGAATCCTGTTGGTGAGCCAGCCGCGCGATCCCGTCTCGGCCAGCGGCGCGCAATCGGGCTCGGTTGCGATCGTAACCCGCGCGCTCGCACACGCGCTCGCTTGCCAACACGAGGTCACCATCGTAGCGCCGCGCGCCGCGGACCAGCGTAGCGAAGAAACGGCGCCAGACGGGGTGCGCATCCTGCGCGTGCCGAGCGGCGCGCGCACATTGCACCGCCTGCTCGATTTTCTAAGCGGTCTCCATCCTGCGGCCTCACCGCACCTGTTGGCCGATTCCTACCACCTCGCCTACCAGCGCGCGGTCGAGCAAGTGATCGCCCGCGAGCGACCCGATCTCGTCCACGTCATGTCACTTGCACCGCTCGTGCCGCGGCTGGCGCGCGCGTTCCCCGCCATCCCGCGGATCTTGCACCTCCACGACGGCTTTCTTTTGACGATCGACCGCGCGCGCCCGAAAACGGCTTGCCGCTGTGACGCTTGTGCTTGTTCCAAGCGCATGGCTCGCAAGAGCCTTCCTCCACTTTTTCCCGGATCTTGGGGATAAGATCTGCGTCCTTCCCAATGGCGTCGATACCGAGCGTTTTCGCCCTAATGCAACGGGTGGCGCTGAGCACCCGCCGCGGCTTCTCTTCGTGGGCCGTCTTTCGCCCGAAAAAGGCGTGCACGTAGCGGTCGCAGCCTTCGCCCGGCTGGCACCGCGTCATCCCGCGCTCGTCCTCGAGCTCGTCGGGGAGCCGGGCCTTATGCCCTATGCCTATCTTGCCTGCCTGCCGCGCACACCGGCGCTTGAGGATGCCCTCGCCTTTTACGGGCGCAGCATCGGTGCGCGCCTGTATCGCGAACTTTTGCTGCGCGCGCGGGCTTACCTCGCGCCCATTCTCGCCGGCCTCCCGCCGCCCGTCCGCGCCCGCGTTCGCATCGTGGGCGCGATCCCCCATGATCGATTGCCCGCGATCTACCGCACCGCCACGCTTTTGCTCGCCCCCTCGGTGTGGGACGAACCCTTCGGCATGCCGGTGATCGAGGCCATGGCCAGGGGTGTTCCCGTGGTGGCGAGTGACAGTGGAGCCTTTGCAGAACTGCTCGACGGCCCCGACAGCGAGCGCGCTGGTGTGTTGGTCCCCAAAGGCGACGCGCAGGCGCTCGCCGAAGCGATCGAGGCGCTGCTGGCTGATCCCGATCGCCGTCGCGCGCTCGGGGAGGCCGGCCGCCGTCGCGCCGTGTCGCGCTTCGCCTGGCCGACCGTTGGACAGTGCTTGGATGCGCGGTATCGGGCGATTGTCGCGCGCGCAGCCGGTTGAGGACGCTGCGCCCTCGGCTGCGTTGGGTGCGAAGCGCGGCCTGCCGCGATGATCCGGAAAGCGCAGAGTATCCGGATGCAACGCAGCGACGCCCGCGCGCCGGCGCTGTCTCCCTTTGCGTGAGGCATAAGGATTGCTTACCCTATGGCTGGTGAGCGCGCGAGAAAAGGAGCCCCTTGCATCGCCCCCTCGTGAGCATCGGCCTTCCCGTTTTCAACGGCGAGGCCTTCCTCGAAGAAGCCATCCGGTCGGTGCTCGCGCAGAGCATGGGCGATCTCGAGCTCATCGTCTCGGACAACGCATCGACTGACCGCACGGCAGAGATCGCCCGCGACTATGCGGCTTCCGATGCGCGGGTGCGTTACGCGCGCAACGAACAGAACCTGGGAGCGGCGGCCAACTACAATCGCACCTTTGCCCTCGCCCGTGGCCGCTACTTCAAATGGCTGGCTCACGACGACCGTTTGCTTCCCGAATATCTAGCCCGCACCGTATCGGTACTCGAAACCCAGCCCGATGTCGTGCTGTGCAACACGGTCGTGCGCTACATCGACGCTCAGGGGCGTCCGCTCGGCACCTACCGCAGCATCCTCGATCGCGCGCAGGATCCCCGGCCATCGCGCCGCTTCGCCGCGCTCATCTTGCGCTCGCACAGCTGCGTCGATTTTTTCGGTCTTATCCGCACGCGCGCGCTCGAAGGTTCGCTCCTGCACGCGCCCTTCCATGGCGCCGATCGTGCCTTGTTGGCTCAGCTCGCCCTGCGCGGGCGCATGCTCCAGCTGCCAGAGCCGCTCGTCGAGATGCGCGAGCACCCGAACCGCTACACGCGCATTTGGGCGAGCACGCGCGCCCGCCAGATCTGGCACGATCTGCGCACGCCTGTTCGTCTGCCGCCCTCGCTCGAACTCTACCGCACCTATTGGCAGCTGGTTCTGCGGGAAGCGATGCCGACCAGCGACCGCTTGCACTGCCTTGTGACCCTTGGGCGCTGGTGGTTCGTCAACTGGCACGCCTTGCGGCTCGCAGCAGAGACGCTGGACCTTTTGTTTCCGGGTACGGTCGGCTGGGCAGAGCGGCTCAAGACTCGCCTGTTTGGAGCCGCCCCGGACATCTTGTTGGGAACGAGAAGCGCTTCTGAACGGCTCCTTGCGTGCATCGACGCGGCCTTACGTAAATCAGCCGCCTATGCCGCGCTCGGCGCGCGTTAATGCGTGCTCCGCAAGGTGCGGCCGCGCAGCTCGGCGAACAGCGCAACCAGGCGCGCCCGCCCAAAAAGTGCAACCGCAGCAAGATAGACCAAGACGGCAGCCACGGCTTCTCCGAAAAGCCGCAACAGCGGCGGTGCAGAGACGAGAACTGAGCGGAGTGAGCAGCTCGCGCGGTGCGATGCCGAACCGCGACCGTAAGAGCCCAAGGCGCAAGGCAAACAGGATCCAGCAGCGGACTGCAAAGGCTGCGGCGACCCCGAGCACGCCCCAAGGCAGGGCCAAGGCGAGCAGCACCACGAATGCGCCAAGCGCGAACAGCGCGGAGCGGGCGGCGAGGTCCGGACGTCCCAAGGCCTGAAATCCGGTCGCAAGCAGCACCGCCATGCTCTGGCCGGGTCCGGCCAAGGCTAAGAGCGCGAAGGCCACTCCCGCTTCGCGCCATTGAGCGCCGAAGACCAAGGCGATGAGCTCGCTCCCGATCAGCCAACAGAGCACAAAGCCGGGAACCGCGATGAGGCCCGGCAGCTCGAGAACACGCGCAAGCCGGCCGGCGCGCTCCTCCGGCGCGTTGTTGCCGGCGACGAGGACCGGCAATCCCACCCGGGTAGCCGGACGGCAGAGGAGCTCGAGGCTCAAATCGAGCATCTTGCGGGCGAGCGCCCACGCCCCCACGGCTGCCGGCCCGGCTGTGGCACCGAGCAAAAGGCGCGGCAAGAAATTCTCGAGCAGGATCATCGCTTGCTCGGCCGAGACGGCACGGGCGAAGCGCGCAATGTCGGCAAGCGGCGCCCAGGACAAAATCAGCTGCGGGCGATAGCCGGCGGCGAGATTGAGCACCACCGCCCCGAGCAACGGCCACAAGATCTCGTTGGCGACCAGGCTCCACGGGCCCATGCCGGCGAGCGCCAGGACGAGCGCCACAACACCACCGATCCCCGCCCCGAGAAGCGAGCGGAGGGCAAGGGGCGCGAGCTTGAGCTCGCGCTGAAGCAACCCGATCGGTACCACTCCGAGACTGGTCAAGAACGGACAGATGGCGAGTGCGGCGAGGATCGCCGTGAGCTCGGGAAGGGCGAAGAGATGTGCGGCTAAAGGCGCGAGCAGCACGAGCACCACCGTGCCCAACACACCCAAGAGAGCAAGGGCTGTGAAGGTACAATCGACGTCGCGGCGCGAGAGAGCTGCGTTG
>JAUQQO010000048.1 GCA_030549795.1 Pseudomonadota bacterium
TTGGACGAGCGCCTCGCTCCAGCCGCCGTGCACGATCATATTTTGCGGTACCATGACAAAGGCCATGGCGAGGGCGACGAGACCGTAGCTCTCGGGGCCGAGCAGACGCGCGAGAAGGGTGAACGACAGGAGTTGGATGAGCTCCGTTCCCCATACCTCGAGCGTCACCCAGGCGGCTGCGCGGGCAACGTTGCGGGCCTCGACTTTCGCGTGAGCCTCGCGCGCGCCCATGGTCATCGCCCGCCTCGCTGCGGTCGCCTCGTCCCCGGCCGCCCGAGCGCCGCCGCGGTGGGCGCAGAGCCGCGACGCCGACCGCGCCTCGGCCACGGCCCGCATCTTAGCGTTCCAGCTGGACGGAGACCGGCTCGCTCGATACAGGATCGTAAGAGAAATGGGGAGGCGATCATGGCTCGGCTGGCTCGGTTCACCCTTTCGCTCGCGCTTCTCTTCGCTGGCGCCGCAAGCTCCGCATACGCAGCCGACGTCGGCCTGGTTGAAAAGAAGATCTTCGAACTCCCCTCTTATACAACCGTAGGCGGTAAGACGATCGCACCGGTTCGGGTGGGTTGGGAGAGCTACGGAAAACTCAACGACGCCAAAGACAACGCCATCCTGATCACCCATTTCTTCAGCGGCACGAGCCACGCAGCCGGGAAGTACAGCGAGAGCGACCCCGCACCGGGCTATTGGAACAGCATCATCGGACCCGGTAAAGCCATCGACACCAATCGTTGGTTCGTCTTGAGCTCGGATACGCTCGTCAACTTGAACGCCTATGATCCCAAGGTGATCACGACCGGCCCAGCGACGATCAATCCAACCACCGGCAAGCCCTGGGGCACCGAGTTCCCGATCGTCACCATCCGCGATTTCGTAAACGTGCAAAAGGCCCTCCTCGAGAGCTTGGGGATCAAGAAGCTGCACGCGGTGATCGGGGCTTCCATGGGGGCGTTGCAGGCCTTGGAGTGGGCTGCTTCTTATCCCGAGATGGTGAACCGGGTGGTGCCGGTGATCGGTGCCGGGTGGGTCGATCCCTTTCTCGTCGGCTGGCTCGATGTGTGGGCCACACCGATCCGCCTCGATCCCAACTGGAACGGCGGGGACTATTATGGCAAGACGCCGCCCTCGGCCGGGCTTGCCGCCGCCTTGAAGCTCGTCACCTTGCACGCGCGCTGGATCGAATGGGCGGATAAGAGCTTCGGTCGTGCGTGGGCGGAAGAAAGCAAGGACCCTGCCGCCTCGCTCGCCCACCGCTTCAAAATCGAGGCCGCGTTGGATGCCGCCGGCGCAGCCCGAGCCAAAGTCGCGGATGCCAACCACTTTCTTTATCTTGTTAAAGCGAACCAGCTCTTCGTAGCGGGCGGTGAGACGATCGAGAAAGGTCTCGCTCGCATCCAAGCTCCGGTGTTGCTGATCGCTGCCAAAGAAGATCTCATCTTCTTCCCGCAACGCATCGAAGAGACGGCGCGCCTGATCGGCGCCGACGGTACACCCGTCGAGATCGTCTGGCTCGACGGTACGGATGGTCACCTCGACGGCATCACCGCGATCGGCCAGGCGGCGGAGCGGCTCAAGGCCTTCCTCGAGCGCTGAGCTCTCTCGCCAACACGCCTACGCGCGGCTTGCGTCTCGCGCCGCGCCGGTTCGCGCTCCGCTGCAGCCTCCACTTTTGCGCGCGCCGAAACCCAACCCCAACCGGTCGCCGAACGGAGCGGCATGCACGGAGATCGCCCCCTCCCTCGCGCAGCAGCGACCAATCGCGCGATCCCACCGCGAGCGGAAGATTCGGCTATGGCACGGTTCACGAAGGCTTAACCGGATCGCGCTAGGGTCGGCGTCGCGCCTTGGGCGGGTGGAAGGGAGCAAGCGGATGGCTCGGCGCGGATGGCGGGCAGCTTTCGGTGCTGTGATGTCCTTTCTTGTGCTCGCGGGCTGTGCCGGGCCGTCCGCTTCGCCCTGGCGCGAGCCGGCGCCCGTTGCCGCCCCCGCGACCACCCTCGATCCCGTCTTCTGCTATCGCACCTTGGCCGAGGTCAGCTGCTATTTCGCGCGCGATCCGACCGTGCCGGGGCAGCTCGTTGCCGTCTATCCGCGCCCCGTGGGCGATCCGCTGAGCGCGAGCTTTTGGCGGCGCGCCGCGGCGCTCGGACCGGTTCCGGAGACGACAGCGGACGCGCAGGCGCAACCGGAGACGCACCCCTGATGCACCCGCCCCGCGCGCCCGATTCACCCACCGCGTCGGCCATTGCCACAGCGTGCGCGAATTCGCCGGCGATGCAACCGCCCCGCGCGCCCGATTCACCCGCCGCGAGCGCGCCCGCGCTCAAGGGACCGCCTCGCCCTCCTGCGGGGCGCTCCCGATATCGCACCCGCACGCGCTTGCAAAATAGGGTGATGCGGGTGCCAGAACGGTTGGTCGTCCTCAAGCGAGCCCGTCTGTGCACGCAAAAGCGCGCCACCGTCTGGGCCCGCGACGGGGCACGCGCGTCGCGCCCGCAGGCATACGAAAAAGCCCCGGCTCATTGCCGCCGCGCCCAACCCAAGGGGCACGCCGCGTCGGTCCTGTTGGCGCCCATAACGATGCGCCGCGGCGGCTCGCGCGACGGATCGTCCCTAAAAGGCGAGGCTCGCACCGAAGGTGATGCGCAGGCCGAACAGTTCCAAGCCGTACGATTCGGGGTAGGGATCCGGGAAGAGGCGGGCGGTTGCCCGCCAGATCGCCCGTTCGCGCTCGACGCGCTCCGCTGCCGCCTCCACCTCCACCCGTGCCACGGCGCGCTCGCCCTCGCACCACGCCGCAACGAGCGGCGCTGCGTCTTCGATCGCCCGCGGCGCGGCGGCAGCGGTGCAGATCTGCACCGGCTCGCGCAGCCCCCAAGGCGCCACGACGAACCGACGCCCTGCCGTCGACGGCGCAGCCGGTGCGAAGCGCACCGACAACCCGCCGATACCGCGCGCCGCCAAGGCGGCCGCTTCGCTCGCCGTCGGTCGGCCGTTGGGTGCGACGACCACGATCGGCACCGGCCCCGCCGCGGCCGCTTCGGCGAGCTGGCGGCGGGCTTCGGCCGGGTCGGAAGCAGGAGCCAGCTGCGGCAGCGGTTCCACCGCGCAGGCAGCCGGGAGGAGCAGCACGAGCGCGCGAGCGATCCGGGTCATCGCTGGAACTGTGCGTCGACCGGCACCCCCCATCCCTGGACGAGCCGGTTGGTCTCATTGGCCATGCCGACCACCGCCACCAGTTCCGCGAACATGGCATCGGTCATCCCCTTCTTGCGGGCGGCGGCGGTATGACTGGCGATACAGTACTCGCAACCGTTGGTGATCGAGACGGCGATGTAGATCAGCTCCTTCACGAGCGGGTCGAGTGCTCCCGGCGCCATCACCTCCTTGAGGCTCTCCCAGGTTCGCTTGAGGGTTTTCGGATCGTTGGCGAGATACTTCCAGAAATTGTTGACGTCGGGAACGCCGCGGGTGCGCATGATGTCCTCGAACACCGCCCGCACTTCCGGCGTCGCTTCGGCATATTCGATCGGTTTTGGCATCCGTGGTCTCCGCAAGCGCTCAGCTCAACCACACCAGTAACACGGAGAGCGTCAGGATCGAGGCGGCATGGGTGACGAGCACGATGGTCGAACTCGAGGGAAAACGCTCGGCGCGCTGGGCCATGACGAAAACGGTGGCGGCGGTGGGCAGAGCAGCTGTGATGAGCGCGGCGCGCAGCACCTCGAAGGGGACGGGATGGACGAACATGGCGGCGAACCACACCAGCAGCGGGTGAGCGACGAGCCGCACGAGGGCAACGAGGCTGACTTCGCCGAGCGAGCCCGTCACCGGCACAGACGCAAGAGCGGTGCCGAGCGCGAACAGCGCACAGGGGCTCGCAGCGCCACCCAACAGTTCGGCGAGCCCGCGCACGGGCCCGGGAAGACTTTGCCCCGAGAGTGCGAGCAGTGCTCCAATCAGCACCGCGAGGACGAGGGGATTGGCGAACACGCCTTTGAGCGTGCGGGCGAGGACGGCAAAAAAACCGCCCCGCTGGCCTCCCCCTTCGATCAGAGCCACGGTCAAGGGTATGCTCACGAACTGGTCGAGGAGCAGCGCCAGGATGGAGGCGAGCGCCGCATCCGGCCCGAAGGAGGCGATCAAAAGGGGAATGCCCATGTAGCCCGAATTGGGGAAGGTGGCGGCGAGGGCGCGCAGTGCCGCGGTGCCGTTGTCGTCGCGCCGCACGAGCCGACCGTAATCGAGTATCGTAAAATAAATGATCATCGCCGGACCGAAATAGATCACGAGGAATCCCGGGTCGAGGAGACGCTCGATCGGCGCCGCACCCACCTTCAAGACCAAAAGCGCCGGCAAGGCGAACCAGTAGACGAAGGCGTTGAGCCCTTTGGCCGTCGTCGCATCGACCGCGCCCAGGCGAAAGGCGAGCCAGCCGCAGGCGATCACCGCGAAGAAGGGCAGAACGACCTCGAGGATGACGCGCAAGCGAATCGACGCTTCGGGACGGGACGGTCGGTCGCGAGGCTAGGAACGCCCACTGTCCTGTCAACCGCCACCGAAGCGGGCATGTGCGCACGCGCGCGTCTTTTCAAAACGGTGCTGCGTGCAGCGCTCGCGGTCTTAAGCGCGCTGTGCGCCGCCTTTTTGGGCGCTGAGCTCGCCGCGCAGGAGGCTAAGGGGCCCGCTTTCGAATTCCTTATTCCCGGTGAGGCACCGGTGCGGGTGGTCGACGGGCGGATCCACGACCTCGTCTTCACCGAAGGCCCGGCGGTGGCCTGCGACGGTAGCGTGTTCTTCTCGGACATCACCTGGAGCCACGGGCCGCGCGGACCCACAGGCGGCTTTCGCGCGGGCCATATCATGCGCTTTGATCCGAAAAGCGGTGCCCTTTCGGTCTTTCGCTCGCCTTCGGGAATGGCCAACGGCCTCATGATCGACGCTCGCTGTGCCTTGCTCGCAGCCGAAGGGGCGGATCGCGGCGGACGGCGCATCACCCGCACCGATCTCGCAACCGGTCGCGCCGAGATCCTCGCCGATTCCTTCGCCGCTCGACCGCTCAACAGCCCCAACGATCTCGCGGTCGACCGGTTGGGGCGCATCTGGTTCACCGATCCGCGCTATCTCGGCCACGAGCCCGTGGAGCAGGAGACGCACGGGGTCTACCGGCTCGACCCGGACGGCAGGCTCCGGCGCGTCCTCGTCCCGGAGGGCCGACCGAACGGGATCGCCGTCTCGCCCGATGCCACGCTCCTCTACCTCGCCATCCAAGAGCCCGGGGAGCGACGCCTGTTCGGCCGCTCCGTGCCGCGTCGGATGGCGATCGAACGCTGGGCGATCGATGCGCGCGGGGAGCTGCGCGAGCGGCGGGTGCTGGTCGACTTCGGCTCTGAAGAGGGCGCCGACGGCCTCGCCACCGACCGCGAGGGCAATCTGTGGGCAGCCGTTCAGCGACGCGATCGGCCGGGGATCTACGCTTTCGATCCCGAGGGGCGCGAGCGCGCCCATCTGCCGGTGCCGGCTCCCACCAACCTCGCCTTCGGTCGCCCGCCCGAGGATGATGTGCTCTGGATCACCGCCGATCGTGGCCTGTGGCGGGTGCGGGTGGCCAAGCGCGGCTGGCATCCCTGAGCTGGACGATAATACGAAGTCCCTGCGCCAGAAAGTGTTTCCGGCTACGAAGCTCTGTTCACGAGCACCTTGCTCGACGTCTGGCGTAATCCGCCAGCCGAGCTGATCGGTTACGTCGGCTCCTGCCCCGTCATCGGCAATCGGGCTTTGAAAACTTATCTCAAGAACACGATCCGAAGGGTCATCCAGACGCGATGGCCCGGTCGCGATCATCAACCCGCAATCATCTGCGAGGGCGCTGACGAGGTTCACTCCGCGCGCGCCCCCGATCCTGGCCACCGCCCTGAAGCGGGTGCCTTAAGTCCTCCGGGCACGGCCGCGGTCGAATTGAAACCACAAAGCAAAGTGCTCGAAGCCTTCGGCAAAGAGAGCGCCGGGTACCGCATCGAGAACCTCGACGCAGCATTGCAGCGGGTCGGTCTGAGCGAAGCCATCCGCAAGTTCGTCGGCCAAAGCACAGCGGTCGCCATCCCCAAGGTCGACGGCTTGATCCTGTTCGTGCACGGCACAAAGGTCCGCGCGCTCGCAGCGAACCCTGTCTACGAACTGAAAATCAAGGAAGGGTCGAAGGGGGCTTGTTGCTCGAGAAGCGGACGCCGCCGCGCGTGGCAACGAGCGTCCTCATCGAGTTCTCGGACGGCTCGGGGATCGTCGTGCCGTTCCTGGAGCGTTTGAGGAGATCCGACGCGAGGCAGGGATACCGGATGCGGCGGTCGACGATGCCTATGGCCCCAATCCAAAAGAGCGGGCAGCGTGGAACTGGGAATGGGTGCAGGCGATCCTGCGGGCGATCGAAACAGGATTTCCGGAACTCACCGCCAAAGTGCTCGAAGCCTTCGTTCTGGATGTATTTTTGTATTTGCGGCGCGTCGTGGTCCGCGACGACATCAACCGCTTGGTTCGACCCCATCTTGCGACCGGGCCGACCGTCGTCGTCGGCCATTCGCTCGGGTCGATCGTCGCTTACGAGGTTCTTCGGGAGCTGCCGGCCACCCCCGGCGTTCGCCTGTTCGTGACCGTGGGTTCACCGCTCGGTTTGCAGGTGGTCCGCGATTGGCTCGTGCGCGGGTTCCCAAAGCCGGTTGCGGCGTGGCGTAACGCCTATGACGAGCGCGACGTCGTGGCGCTTCGCCCCGTCGAAGCGCGCCACTTCGGTGGTCCGATCGAGAACTTCAACAAGGTCCGCAACCACACGAGCAATCACCACGGGATCGACGGCTATCTCGACGATCCGGTGGTCGCGGGTTGGATCCTCGACGCGCTCAGCTGAGCCTCGCGCGCCTGTGGACCCGCGCGGCGGGCTGCGCTAAGCGCCCGCTGCACGGTTGGAGGAGACCGAGATGAGCGAGCGGCGCTATGGTTTCGAGACCCTGGCCATCCACGCCGGCGCGGCACCGGACCCGACCACGGGTGCGCGCGCGGTGCCCATTTACCAGACCACTTCCTATGTCTTCGACGACACCGATCACGCCGCGGCACTCTTCAATCTGCAGAAGTTCGGCTACATCTATTCGCGCCTGACCAATCCCACCGTTTCCGTACTCGAAGAGCGCGTCGCTGCCCTGGAAGGCGGCACCGGTGCCTGTGCTACCGCCTCCGGCCACGCGGCACAGTTCCTCACTTTTTTGAACCTCATGAGCGCCGGCGACCACCTCGTCGCCTCCTCCAAGCTCTACGGCGGCTCGATCAGCCAGATGCGGCAGACGTTTCCGCAGTTCGACTGGCACGTCACCTTCGTCGATCCGCGCGAGCCCAAGAACTTCGAGCTGGCGATCCGCGATCGCACCAAGGCGATCTTTATCGAATCCTGCTCCAACCCCGATGGCATCGTGCCCGACATCGAGGCGATCGCCGAGATCGCGCATCGCCACGGCATCCCGCTCGTGGTCGACAACACCGTACCCACACCCTACTTGTGCCGCCCCTTCGAATGGGGCGCGGACATCGTCGTCCATTCCCTCACCAAATACATGGGAGGACACGGCAACTCGATCGGCGGCATCATTGTCGAAAGTGGCAAGTTCAACTGGGACAACGGCAAGTTCCCGCAGATGACCGAGCCCTGCGCCGCCTATCACGGGCTGCGCTTTTACGAGACCTTCGGCAATTTCGCGCTCACCGTGCGCAACAAGGCGATCGGCCTGCGCGACATGGGGCCCTGCCTTTCGCCCTTCAACGCCTTCTTGATCCTCACCGGCATCGAGACCCTGCCCTTGCGCATGGAGCGGCACGTCGCCAATGCCGATCGCGTAGCCGAGTTCTTGGCCGGCCATCCGCAGGTGGCCTGGGTTTCCTACCCGCGCCTGCCGCAGAACCGCACGCCCCTTGTCGACAAATATTGCCCTAAAGGTTGCGGCTCGCTGTTCACCTTCGGGGTCAAGGGTGGTTACGAGCAGGGCAAGAAGCTCATCGATTCGGTGGAGCTGTTGAGCCACGTGGCCAATATCGGGGATACGCGCACGCTCATCATCCACCCCGCCTCCACCACCCACCGGCAATTGAGCCCAGAACAACAGCGCGCCGCCGGCGCCGGGCCGGAAGTCATCCGCATCTCGGTGGGGCTCGAGACGGTGGACGACATCATCGCCGATCTCGACCAGGCCCTGCGCCGGTCGGCGGTGTGAAGCCGTGCGGGCTCAGGCGGCCCGGGGCATGCTGGCGCGTGCTGCGAGCTTGCGGCCGACTTCGACCATGCGCAGCGCCGCCTCTGCCGCATCGCGCACGAGCTCCGCGGCGCGGGCAATGGCGTCATCTAAACTGCAGGGGCCGCGGACCACGGAGGTGAAAGCCGAGATGCCATGCGCGAGCGTGGCCTCGGCACCCGTGCCGAGCGTACCTGCGAGCGCGATTACAGGCTTGCCCTTGGCCGCCGCCCGCCTTCCGACCTCGCACGGCACTTTGCCGAAGGGCGTTTGTTCATCGAGCGCGCCCTCTGCGGTGATGACAAGATCAGCTTCGTCGATCAGCCGGTCGAGGTCGAGGTAGCGGAGCAAGAGCTCATAGCGCGGATGGAGCGTCGCGCCAGCGAAGGCCACAAGACCAGCACCGAGACCACCCGAGGCTCCACTTCCAGGCAAGGAAGCGACATCGAGGCCGAGTTGGTCACGGATCACTCGAGCAAGTTGCTCCATTGCGCGCTCGAGCAGCTCGACCTGTTCCGGGCTCGCGCCTTTCTGTGGCCCGAAGACACGCGCCACCCCCCGCGGTCCCAACAAATGGTTGTGCCAGTTGACTGCGGCCTCGATCCGTACGCGCTCAAGGCGCGGGTCGCGCCCCGTAAGGTCGATATGTGCGAGGTCGACGAGGGCAGAGCCGCCTAAGGGGAGCTCTTCGCCCCGGCGGTTGCGCAAGCGAACCCCCAGAGCCTGCGCCATACCCGCGCCACCATCGTTCACCCCGCTATCACCGCAGCCCACAAGGATCGTTTCCGCGCGTAGATCGAGGGCCGCGCGGAGCAGCTGGCCCACGCCGTAGCTCGTGGTGCGCGTGGGATCCCGACGGTTGCGCGGAACCAGGCGCAGCCCGGCGGCGGCCGCGATCTCGATCACTGCTGTCTTCGGCCCCACGCCCCCGAGCAGCCCCACGAAGGCCGGCACGGGATCACCCAAGGGCCCCATGACCTGCACGGGATGCAGGGTGCCCCCGCTCGCGCGGACGAGCCCCTCGGTCGTTCCC
The DNA here is from genome assembly GCA_030549795.1 of Pseudomonadota bacterium. Classification (GTDB taxonomy): domain Bacteria; phylum Pseudomonadota; class Alphaproteobacteria; order Geminicoccales; family Geminicoccaceae; genus JANXAZ01. Next base: position 9,307 of record JAUQQO010000048.1, read on the forward strand.
TCACCACCGTCGATCACCGGAGCAAGCAAGACGCGCGCGGTAGGGAAGACGCGACGCACGCCTTCGGCGATCGCCTCCGCAACCGCCTCAGCTGAGAGCGACTCTTTAAATCCGGAAGGGGCAATGAGAATGCTCAGCATCGCGAGGACTCCTCAAGGAAAGGCGGGTTGAATTGGGCCGCGAACGAACGGCGCGAGCTCAGTCGCGCACGGGCGAGATGGGCAGCTGGGCGTCGCTGGAGCCTCCAGCGGCGAGCGACCCGATGAGCCAAAGCGCAGCGCTAGGCGGCGGTACCGCTACCGATACTGGGGCCGGCCGCTCGCTGCTCGCCCCGTGCTTGGGTGGCCGCGCGCGGTCGGTTGGACTCGCGCCTGTGCCTTTGGCCGTGGAGGGCCGTTGCGGTCGCGTCGCGCTGCGCGCACTGCCCGCGTTTGCTCGCGCGCTGAGGGTGGCCGGCGATGCCGGCGCTGGGCTCGAGGCCGCGCTCTCGCGCGCGGATGCCGGTTCGTGTGGCGGTAGAGCGAAGGCGGGTTCGGCTGCGGGCAGCTGTTGCGGTTGAACCGCGCTCAAAACAGAGGCAGATGCGGCAGCGGGCGCTTTCTGCGCAACCTGCGCCTCGTTGAGCTGCAGCGGCCAAACGAAGAGCGCGAAGACGCTAAGAACCGCGATCTTGATCGGCGCGAGCGGGACAGCCAAGCGGATGAGATCGTGTACCGTAAAGCTGTTCTCCTGCGCGGCGAAGATCGCCACCGGCTTGGCCGAGGCCGGCAAGGTCTGACAGAAACCGGAACCCAAGGTTACGAGCAGAACCATAACCGTAACGTCCTGCCCGAGGCCTGCTGCGGGCAGAGCGAGCGTCGGCACGAGGATCGCCGCGCGGGCCGAACGCGAGGTCACGAGAAGGTGCGCGAGCACGGCCACAGTGGTCGTAAGCACGACCGTGAGCACACCGTTAGCGATCAGCTCAGAAGACAAGCCAGCGAAGGCACGGTTGGCAAACCAGCGATCAGCACCCGATGCGGCCATCGCTTCAGCGATGACCAGTGTTGCTGCCAGGAACAACAGAAGCTCGAGATCGACCTGTTTGAGCACCTCTTTGGGCTTGCGCGCCGCAAGCGGCGGAAGCAACAAGACGACAGCGCCAACCAGCGCCACCACGGCCGATCCGATGCCGTGCACCGGCTCACAAAGCCACAGTACGACGAGCGCGAGGAGCACCACGAGCACCGCCCGCTGGCGCGGCTCCGCAGGCGCCCTGCTCGCGATCGCAGCCACGCGCGCCCGACGCAGGTCGGGCGGCACCGTCGCGAGGATCAGTGCGGTACCGGCGGCGGTGACGAGAAGGGCCGGCGGGCCGGCGATCAGGAGCCAATCGAGGTAACTGAGCTGCGGACCGCCGCTGCGGACGATCGCTTCGACGGCGATCAGATGCGCGCCAGCGCCAATAAGCGATCCGCCGGCCGACAACAGGATCGCAGTCGGGAAGAGCAGCGCGAGCGGACGGCGCAAACGCGGATCGGGAAGAATTGCGGCAAGGGACGAAAACAGCGGCACGAAAAGGGCAGCGCGACCACTCGTCGAGGGCAACACGAGGGCGGTGCTGGCAACAAGGAGCGTGAGCGCCCAAAATAGGCCGGCTACGGTCGGTTGGCGCGCCAAAAAGGGTGCCACCAGCCGTTCCACAAGACCGCATTCGCGGACCGCGGCCGCAATCACGAAAGCCGCGATCAACAGCCAGACGAGCTCGGTGCCCAAAGTCGCGTACAGCCGTTCGGCGGGCAGCACCCCGGCGAGCACGAAGACAAGGGCAGCGGCAAGCGCAACCAGAGTTTCCGGAAGCGGGGTAAGAACCCAACCGATGAGGGCAACGATGCTGACCGCCAAGGCAAGACGCGCCGAGGCGGAAAGGTCACTCGGGACGAGCCCGATCGTCAGGCTCGCCGCAACCGCGAGGAAAAGCACCACTGCCGTGCGGAAGCCCGGCTCCGCCATCAGCCGAAGGCGGCGTAGGGAAAAAGAGAAACCCGTATGCGCGAGCGCGATCGTACCCATGATCCCGGCCCCGTCATCGAATCGTCACGAAGCAGAACGGAGCCGGGCGCGCGCTATTCCCCGCACCGCTCATCCAACCGTGTCGGGAAAGGGTGCGGTTGGCGCGCAGATGCGCGCTCATCACCCAAGGCGAAGGTGCGAAGCCCGCACGCGGCGCGGACGCGGGGCGGTGGGCACGGTACCACCGCGCGCGGGCGAAAAAGGCGAAGGGAGGCCGGGGGTCGCGAACGCAGCCTAGCCGGTCTTGGCGAACAGCTCGCGGCCGATCAGCCAGCGGCGGATCTCGCTCGTCCCCGCCCCGATCTCGTAGAGTTTGGCATCGCGCAACAGCCGCCCGGTGGGATAGTCGTTGATGTAGCCGTTGCCGCCCAAGAGCTGAATGGCATCGAGGGCCATCTGGGTCGCCCGTTCGGCAGCGAACAAAAGACAGCCGGCCGCATCCTCGCGGGTGAGCTGGCCCCGGTCCGCCGCCTGCGCGCACAGGTAAACATAGGCGCGCGAAGCAGCATGGGCGGTGTACATGTCGGCGAGCTTGCCCTGGACGAGCTGGAAGGTGCCGATCGGCTGACCGAACTGCCGGCGCTCGTGCACATAGGGCAACACGACGTCCATACAGGCCTGCATGATGCCCAAGGGTCCGCCCGCGAGCACGAGGCGCTCGAAATCGAGCCCGCGCATGAGCACTCTGACCCCGCCGTTGACCTCACCGAGCACGTTCTCTTCGGGAACTTCTGCGTCTTCGAAGACAAGTTCGCAGGTATCAGAGCCGCGCATGCCGAGCTTGTCGAGCTTCTGCGCCGTAGAAAAGCCCGGTGTGCCTTTTTCGACGAGAAAAGCTGTGATCCCCTTCGAGCCGGCTTCCGGGTCGGTCTTGGCGTAGACCACCACGACATCGGCGTGCGGGCCGTTGGTGATCCACATCTTGCGGCCGTTGAGCACCCAGCGATCGCCTTTTTTGATTGCGCGGGTGCGCATCGAGACGACATCGGAGCCGGCCTCGGGCTCGCTCATCGCCAGCGCCCCGACATGCTCTCCTGAGATGAGCTTGGGCAAAAAACGCCGCTTTTGCTCGGGCGTTCCGTGCAGGCGGATCTGGTTCACACAAAGGTTGGAGTGGGCGCCATAGGACAGGCCGATCGCAGCTGAGGCGCGGGAGATCTCTTCCATCGCCACCACATGGGCGAGATAGCCGAGCCCCGCCCCGCCGTACTCCTCCTCCACCGTGACCCCAAGCAGCCCAGCTGCGCCGAGCTTGGGCCAAAGCTCGCGCGGGAAACTGTTGGTCCGGTCGATCACTTCGGCGAGCGGTGCAATCTCGCGTTCGGCGATGGTCGCGGCGAGCTCGCGGATGGCCTCGATCTCTTCCCCGAGTGCCACCGGAAGCGCAGGTGCACGGAATTGCGGCATAGTGCCTCCTCGATTTTCCCTAGGCGATGTCGCGCGCACAGCGCCTGCCGGCAAGAGACCGGGCCCCTCCATGAATGGCACGTGACATGCTAATGAACGGGCGGGCGAGGAGGCCGTCCGGCTCGGGTCGACGAGCGACGCCTCCTCGTGTCCCAGCCGGCGCCCCGCCCCGGAGGACCTGCGATGTGGTACGTCACGCTCACCTTCTGGCTCTGTGCTGCGGGCGCGAGCGGGGATCTCGAGGCCGGCTGCGAACGCATCACGCTTCCCTGGTACGGCTCTTTCGTCGCCTGCCAGATGAACGGCCAAGCGGAGATCGCCGCCTGGGTGCGGCGGGCCGGACGCGAGGACGCGCGCGTATTGCGCTATCGCTGCACGGCCGAGCCGGTACCGGAAAAACTTGCCCGGGTAGGCATCCCCGGCTGAGCACTCATGCGAGCAACCGAGCCAATAGCGCGCGGTAGCGCGCGAACAGGCGGGCACGCGCGAGGTGGCGGCCGTCCGCGACGAGCCGGCGGCCGCGCACCCACACCTCTTTGACCGCGCTTTTGCCAGCGCAGAAGATCCAACCGTCGAGCAGCTGGTCGCCGCGCCGACCGACAAGGGCAGGATGGTCGGGATCGAGGACCAGGAAATCGGCCCACCCGCCGGGGCACAAGCCCGCCGGTTGGCGGTCGAGGGCGCGGGCACCGCCCAAAAGCGCGGATTCGAACAACACCCGCCCGGTCGAGCGCATGGGCTCGGCAAGGCAGTTGCGCCGACCCAAGGCCAAGCGCTGGGAATATTCGAGTTGCCGCAGCTCGGCTGCGGCATCGATCTGCACATTCGAATCGCTGCCCACCCCGAAGCTGCCGCCTGAAGCGGCGTAGGCAACGGCGGGGAAGATCCCATCACCCAGATTGGCCTCGGTGATGGGACAGAGCCCCACCGTGGCGGGCGAAGCGGCCAGACGTTGCCGCTCTTCGGCACTGGCATGGGTCGCGTGGATCACGCACAGCCGCGCTGAAAGCCCGATCGTCGCCTCGATGAGGGCGATCGGCGTGGTGCCGTGCACCGCCCGACAGGCCTCGACCTCGCGCGGCTGTTCGCTTGCGTGGATGTGCACGGGACCGCTCGGGAACTGCTCGAAGAGCGCCCGCAGTTGCGGTGGCGTCACCGCGCGGATCGAATGCGGCGCAATCCCGATGTTCGCGCCCGAAAGCGTACGCACCGCGCGCCCGGCTGCTTCGTGAACCCGGGCAAAGAGCTCAAGATCGCACACAAAGCGCCGCTGCGCTGGGCTCGGTGCTGCCCCGCCGACATCGCCATGGGCGTAAAAGCTCGGCAACAGCGTAAGGCCGATGCCGCTTGTGCGCGCCGCCTCGACGATCCGCCAGGACAGCTCACCCGGATCAGCATAAGGGCAACCGTTCGGATCGTGATGCACGTAGTGGAACTCGCCCACTGCCGTGAAGCCGGCTTCCAGCATCTCGGCGTAAGCAAAGGCGGCGATCGTCTCCACCTCATCGGGGCCGAGGCGGGCGAGAAACCGGTACATGAGCTCGCGCCAGGACCAGAAACTGTCCTCTCCCGGCCCCGCCACCTCGGCCAAGCCGGCCATGGCGCGCTGGAAGGCGTGGCTGTGGAGGTTGCACAGGCCCGGCAGCACGATCCCGCGCAACAGTTCCCCCTCCCCCGCCCCCGGCGTGACCGCGGCGATCCGCCCATCGGCGTCGATGCGCAGCGTGACGCCCTCGCTCCATCCTTCGGGGAGGAGTGCGGTTTGCAGGCAGAGGACGGTCATCGGGCATCTCCACGTCGGGCGGGGTTGACCTGTCTATACAACCAGCGCACAAAGGGGGCCAGGTCAGCGCGGGGAGGCGCGGGTGCGAGTCGACCGGCTGTTCACCGATGTACGGCTTATGACGATGTCCCCCGACCGACCGGGACTGGGGGTGATCGAGAAGGGCGTCCTTGCCACCCGCAACGGCCGCATCGCCTGGGTCGGGCCGCACTGCGAAGCCCCCGTCTTCCACGCCGCCGAAGAGATCAAGGGCGAGGGGCGCTGGCTCACCCCTGGCTTGATCGACTGCCATACCCATCTCGTGTGGGCGGGCGATCGCGCCCGCGAGTTCGAGCTGCGCCTCGAGGGCGTATCGTATGAGGAGATCGCCCGTCAGGGCGGTGGGATCCTCGCGACCGTGCGGGCGACCCGCGCCGCCTCGCGCGAGGAACTCTTGCGCGCGAGCCTTACTCGGCTCGATGCGCTGCTCGCCGAGGGTGTGACCACGGTTGAGATCAAATCCGGCTACGGGCTCGAGCCAGCGACCGAGTACCGCCAACTCGAGGTGGCGGCAGCCCTCGAATCCGCGCGTCCGGTGCGCATCGCGCGCACCTTTTTGGGAGCCCACACTGTTCCTCCCGAGTATGCGAGCGACCGCGCCGGCTACATCGAGCTCTTGTGCTCAACCATGATCCCGCACGTGGCGCGTGAACGGCTCGCCTCGGCGGTGGACGTGTTCTGCGAGCGGATCGCTTTTTCGCCCGAAGAGACCAAGCGTATTTTCGAAGCGGCGCGCGCTCATGGTCTTGCCGTCAAGCTCCATGCCGATCAGCTCTCCAATTCGGGCGGGGCTGCGCTCGCCGCCGCCTTTCACGCCTTAAGCGCCGATCATCTCGAGTACACCGACAGCGAAGGCGTTCAGGCGATGGCGCGCGCCGGGACGGTGGCGGTGTTGCTCCCCGGCGCCTTTTATTGTCTGCGCGAGACCAAGCTGCCGCCGATCGAAAACTTCCGCCGCGCCGGGGTACCGATGGCGGTGGCGACCGACTGCAACCCCGGCACCTCGCCCATGGTCTCACTGCTCTTGGCGCTCAACATGGCGGCCACACTCTTTCGCCTCACGGTCAGCGAATGTCTGCTCGGCGTGACCCGCCACGCGGCGCGGGCGCTCGGGCTCGAGGACGACCGCGGCACGCTCGAGATCGGCAAGCGAGCCGATCTTGCGCTCTGGTCGATCGAACAGCCGGCCGAGCTCGTCTACTGGATGGGCGCGCGGCCGCTCCATCAGCGCTGGGTGGGGGCATGAGCGGGCGGACGATCCGCGCCGGCGGCAACCCGCTCGCGCTTTGGCGCGCGATCTGGAAAGGCGAAGCGGCGTCGCTCGATCCCGCGTGCTGGCCGCAAATCGAGGCCGGGCACCGGGCGCTCGTCGCTGCGGCGCGAGGCGAGAAGGCCGTCTACGGGCTCAACACCGGCTTCGGCAAGCTCGCCCTCGTGCGCGTGCCGGCCGACAAGCTCGCCGAGCTCCAGCTCAATCTCGTGCGCTCGCACCAAGCCGGCGTAGGCGAGCCGTTGTCCGAGCGGGTGGTGCGCCTCGTGCTCGCACTCAAGCTCGCAAGCCTCGCGCACGGCGCCTCGGGCGTACAGCCGGCACTCTGCCGGCTCATCGAAGCGATGCTGGCGCGCGGTGTGCTGCCCGTCGTCCCCGCCCAGGGCTCGGTGGGCGCCTCGGGCGATCTCGCGCCGCTTGCGCATCTCGCGGCGGTGCTCGTCGGCGAGGGTGAAGCGTGGGTGGAGGGCGTCCGGCTTTCCGGCGAGCAAGCGCTCGCCCGCGTCGGCCTCGAACCTGTGACCCTCGGACCCAAAGAGGGGCTCGCGCTCTTAAACGGCACGCAGGTCTCGACCGCGCTTGCCCTCGATGCGCTGTTCGCACTCGAGCCCGTGTTCATGGCCGGGCTCGTGGTGGGGGCGGCCTCGGTGGATGCGGCGGCGGGCTCGGATACCCCCTTCGATCCGCGCATCCACGCCCTGCGCGGTCATCCCGGCCAGATCGCGGTGGCGCGCATCTTGCGCGCGCTTATGGAGAAGAGTGCGATCCGCCGCTCCCATCTCGAGGGCGACCCGCGCGTGCAAGACCCCTATTGCCTGCGCTGCCAGCCGCAGGTGCAGGGAGCCTGTTTGGACCTCATCCGCGAGGCGGCGGCGACGCTTACGCGCGAAGCGGATGGGGTCACCGACAATCCGCTCGTCTGCGTGGAGACAGGCGAAGTGCTCTCGGGCGGCAACTTCCACGCCGAGCCGGTGGCCTTTGCTGCCGATCAGCTGGCGCTTGCCATTTGCGAGCTCGGCAACATCGCCCAGCGGCGCTGCGCGCTCCTGTGCGATCCGACGCTCACCGGACTTCCGGCGTTTCTCGTGCGCGAACCGGGCCTCTGTTCGGGCTTTATGGTGGCGGAAGTGACCTCCGCGGCTTTGGCCTCCGAAAATCGTCAGCGCGCCGCACCCGCCTCGATCGACACCATCCCCACCTCCATCAACCAGGAAGACCATGTGTCGATGGCCGCGCACGCGGCGCGCCGTCTTCTCCCCATGGTCGAGAACCTCGCCCGCATCATAGCGATCGAAGCGCTCATGGCAGCGCAGGCGATCGAGCTGCGCGCACCGCTTTCAACCAGCCCGCGGCTGCAGCAGTTCATCGCCCAGATCCGCACAGTGGCCCCACCGCTTTTCGAAGACCGGCCGCTCGCACCGGACATCGAGGCGGTAGCGGGCCTGGTGCGCGACGGCTCGCTCGCCGCCCTGCTCACTGCGGATGAGCGCGCGCTGCTGTTCGGAGAGGAGGCATGAGCGCGGTCGACCGCATCGGCCCAATCGAGATCTCTTGGGGCGATTCGCCGCTCGTCCTCAGCCAGCCCCACGCCGGTACCTTCCTTCCACCCGAGGTGGCCGCGGCACTGACCGAGGAGGGACGCGCGCTGCCCGATACCGACTGGTGGATCGATCGGCTCTATGCGCCCTTGGCGGCGCAGTTCGCCGCCACCGTCGTGCGCACCCCGATCAGCCGCTATGTGATCGACGTCAACCGGGATCCCTCGGGCGCCTCGCTCTATCCCGGGCGGACGACGACGGATCTCGTGCCCAAAGAGACGTTCGATGGCGAGCCTCTCTGGCGCGCCGGGGCGGAGCCTTCGGCTGAAGAGGTGAACCGGCGCAAAAGGCTTTATTTCGAGCCCTATCACGCGGCGCTCGCAGCAGCCATCGCGCGCACGCGGCTGCGCTTTGGCTTTTGCCTCTTGTGGGATTGCCATTCCATCCGCTCGGTGGTGCCGCGGCTCTTTGAGGGAAGGCTCCCGACCGTCAATTTCGGCACCTTCGATGGGCGGTCCTGTTCGCCTGCTCTGCGCGCCGCAGCTGAGCGCGTGCTCGCAAGCGCGCAGGAGAGCTTCGTCATCGACGGGCGCTTTAAGGGTGGCTGGATCACCCGCTATTGGGGCCGGCCGGCGGAGAAGATCGAGGCGGTGCAGATGGAGCTCGCCCAGCGGGCCTATATGCACGAGGCGCCGCCTTGGACCTTCAGCGAAGAACGGGCCGAGCGCATCCGCACCCTCTTTGCCCAACTCCTGACCACCTTGCTCGAGGAGGCCGGGCGGCTGCACGCCCCCGGAAGCAACCCATGACCGATCCGCGTCTCGACAACAGCCGCAAGATCCGCGCCCCCCGCGGTCCCACGCGCCGCTGCAAGAGTTGGGCGGCGGAAGGGGCGCTGCGGATGCTCATGAACAATCTCGACCCCGAGGTGGCCGAGCGGCCGGAAGCGCTCATCGTTTACGGCGGCATCGGCCGCGCGGCGCGCAACTGGGAGTGTTTCGACCGCATCGTCGCCGCCCTCGAGCGGCTGGAGCCGGATGAGACGCTCCTCGTGCAGTCCGGCAAGCCGGTCGGCATCTTCCGCACCTTCCCCGACGCGCCGCGGGTGCTGATTGCCAATTCCAACCTGGTCGCCAAATGGGCGACCTGGGAGGAATTCGACCGGCTCGATCGCCTCGGGCTCATGATGTACGGTCAAATGACCGCCGGCTCTTGGATCTACATCGGCAGCCAAGGCATCGTGCAGGGAACTTACGAGACCTTCGCCGAGGTCGGCCGGCGGCACTATGGCGGGAACTTGCGCGGCAAGTGGATCTTGACCGCGGGCTTAGGGGGCATGGGCGGTGCTCAGCCGCTTGCCGCGACCATGGCCGGTGCTTCGATCATCGCCATCGAGTGTCGGCCGTCGGCGATCGAGGCGCGGCTTAAAACGCGCTATCTCGACACCAAGGCGGATAGCCTGGACGAAGCGCTCGAGATCATCGACCGCCACCACCGCATGGGCAAACCGGTCTCGGTCGGCCTGCTCGGCAACGCGGCGGAAATCGTGCCCGAGATCGTACGCCGCGGCATTCGCCCCGATGTGGTGACCGATCAGACCTCGGCGCACGACCCCCTGCACGGCTATCTGCCCGCCGGCTGGACGCTCGCCGAGTGGGAGGAGCGCCAGGAGCGCGACCCCGAAGGCGTCAAGCTCGCCGCCAAGCGCTCGATGGCCATCCACGTCCAGGCCATGCTCGCGCTCTATCGGCAAGGCGTGCCGACCCTCGACTATGGCAACAACATTCGCCAGATGGCCAAAGATATGGGGGTGGAGGACGCCTTCGCCTTCCCCGGCTTCGTGCCGGCCTACATCCGACCGATGTTCTGCCGCGGGCTCGGTCCCTTCCGCTGGGCGGCGCTCTCCGGCGATCCGGAAGACATCTACAAGACCGACGAAAAAGTCAAAGAACTCATCCCCGACGATCCGCACCTGCACAATTGGCTCGACATGGCGCGCCATAAGATCACCTTCCAAGGCCTTCCCGCGCGCATTTGCTGGCTGGGTTTGGGCGACCGCCATCGCGTCGGCCTCGCCTTCAACGAGATGGTGGCCAAAGGCGAGCTCAAAGCCCCGATCGTGATCGGCCGCGACCATCTCGATTCCGGTTCGGTCGCCTCGCCCAACCGCGAGACCGAGGCGATGAAGGACGGCTCGGATGCGGTCGCCGACTGGCCGCTCCTCAACGCGCTTTTGAACTGCGCATCAGGGGCGAGCTGGGTGTCCATCCACCACGGCGGCGGAGTGGGCATCGGCTATTCCCAGCACGCGGGGATGGTGGTGGTCGCCGACGGCACGCCCGAGGCGGCGCGCCGGCTCGAGCGGGTGCTCTTCAACGACCCCGGCACCGGTGTGATGCGCCATGCCGATGCCGGCTATGAGGAGGCGATCGCCTGCGCCAAGGAGAAGGGGCTGGTTCTGCCGGCGCTCGGCATCAACTTCCCGCTTTAAGGCGCTCCCCGTGATCGTCCTCGACGGCCGCTCGCTTTCGATCGCCGACGTCGTGATGATCGCCCGCGAGGGCGCTTCGGTCGTCCTCGCCCCAGCAGCACGCGCGCGCGTGGCCGCCTGCTCCGACTTCCTCGATCGGCTGATCGCCGATGGCACCCCCATCTACGGCATCACCACCGGCTTCGGCGCCCTCGACGGGCGCAAGGTGGGCCAAGAGGAGAGCGATCAGCTGCAGCTCAACCTCATCCGCAGCCACGCCGCCGGCGTGGGTGAGCCGATGGCTGCCGATGAGGTGCGGGCGATGATGGCGATCCGCGCCAACTGTCTTGCCGGTGGGCAGACGGGGGTGCGCCCCTCGACCCTCGAGGCCCTGCTCGCGCTCCTCGAGGCGCAAGTGATCCCGCGCGTGCCGCGCCGCGGCTCGGTCGGTGCCTGCGGCGATCTCGCGCCGCTTGCGCATATGGCGCTCGTGCTCGTGGGCGAAGGGCAGGCCCGGCTCGCTGAGGGGCCCTGGCGTCCGGGAGCGGACGTGTTGGCCGAAGTGGGCCTCGCGCCCATCCGCTTGAGCGGCCGCGACGGCATTGCGCTCATCAACGGCACCGAACAGACCACCGCGATCGGCTGTCTTGCGGTCGCCGATGCGCGCCGGCTCGTGCGCCTTGCGGAAGCGGTCGCCGCCATGAGCCTCGAGGTGCTGGGAGCGGTCGAGGACAGTTTCGATGCGCGCGTAGCGCTCGCCAAACCGCATCCCGGCCAGATCGCCACCTCCGAGGCCCTGCGGCGGTGGTGCGCCGGCTCGAAAGCGGTCGCTGCACCGCGCGCCGGACGGCTACGGGATGCGCTTTCCTTGCGCTGCATCCCACAAGTGCTGGGCGCGGTGCGCGATGCCGTCGAACGCGCCGCGGAAGTGCTCGAGATCGAGATCAACGCCACCAACGACAATCCGATCTTCGACCGGATCCAAGGCTTCGTGACCTCGAACTCGGGTAATTTCCACGGCCAAGCAGTGGCCGAAGTGCTCGACCATCTCGCCCAAGCGCTCACCTCTCTTGCCGTGATCAGCGAGCGGCGCACGGCGCGCATGGTGGACGAGAAGCTCTCCAACGGTCTGCCGCCCTTTCTGATCCATCCCAAGGCACCGGCCGGTCTCAACAGTGGCCTTATGCTCGCCCAATACACCGCAGCGGCGCTCGTAGCCGAGCTGCGCATGCGGGCGGTGCCGGCCGCGATCCAGTCGATCCCGACCTGTGCGAATACCGAGGACCATGTGCCGATGGCACCGCTCGCCGCCGAGCGGGCCCGCTTTGCGGTCGCAACCGCCCGCACGGTCGTTGCCATCGAGGCCTTGTGCGCAGCGCAGGCCTACGCCATCCGCGAGCTCGCGCCCGCACCCGCTCTCGAGCCCATTCTCGCGGCGATTCGCGCACGCGTCCCGGTCCGCATCGCGGACCGCGAAGTGGGCAGGGACATCGAAGAGGTCGAGGCGGCACTCGCGGAACTCCCGGCGGAGCTTCTCGCGTGAGTGGCACGAGATCTGCAACCAGTTGGTCCGTGCCGGCCGTCGGCCGGCCGCAACCAGGGAGGAAGAGACCATGAAACGGCGCGCTGTGGTTTTCGGCACGGGGGCGGCCGCGGCAGCGGCGGCTTCGAGCTTTCCCAAGCCCGCCATCTCCCAGCAGCGGATCGAATGGCGGATGGTCACCGCTTGGCCGCGCAACCTGCCCGGCCCGGGCGTGGCGGCGCAGAAGGTGGCGGACCGCATCGCCGCGGTGACCGGCGGTCGCATCACCGTGAAGCTCTTCGCCGCGGGCGAGATCGTTCCCGCAACCGGCGTGTTCGACGCGGTTGCGGCCGGTACCGCTGATCTCTACCACGCGGTTCCCGCTTATTGGGTGTCGAAGTCGCCCGGCATCGGCTTCTTCGGCTCCTTCCCCTTCGGCATGACGGCTTACGAGCAACAGGCCTGGCTCATGCACGGGGGTGGCCAAGCACTTTACGATGAGATCTACGCCCGCTTCAACATCAAGCCTTTCAATACCGGCAATTCGGGGCCGCAGTGGCTCGGCTGGTTCCGTAAAGAAATCAAGTCGATCGACGATTTCCGCGGCCTGCGCTTCCGCACCGCCGGGCTCGGCGCTGAAATGTTCCGCCGCGCCGGCGCTTCCGTGGTGACGCTTCCGGCGGGTGAGATCTTCCAGGCGCTGCAGTCCGGCACGATCGACGCCGCCGAGTTCGTCGGTCCCTTCTCGGATGCGCCCTTGGGCCTGCACCAGGTGGCCAAGAACTACTACTACCCGGGCGTGCAGGAGCCTTCCTCGGCTGAGGAGATCGGCATCAACCTCGAGCGCTGGAACGCGCTCTCCGATGATCTCAAGGCAGCCATCCGCTACGCCTGCCAGTCGGTGGCAGAAGAAGTGACCACCGAATACGACACTCGGCATCCGCAAGCACTCGCACAACTGGTGAGCCAACACGGCGTGCAGGTCAAAGAGGCGCCGCAAGATCTCTTGATCGCGCTGGGCAACGCCGCCGGTCAAATGCTCGCCGAATACCGCGAGCATCAGGACCCGCTCGTCAAGAAGATCGCAAACGCCTACGCCGAGTTCCGCAACCGTAGCCAAAGCTACATGATGCAGAGCTACGGGGCGATCTTCAACGCCCGCGCCCTGCCCATCAAGTGGGGCTGAACTCGTCGCAGGGCACGCGGCCGCGGGGAGCGATCCGCCTGCTCCTCGCGGCTGCACGCGGGCTCGATGCGCTCGTCCGTACGGTCGGGCGCACCGTGCGCTGGCTGGCCGTCGTCTTGGTGCTCGTCCAGCTCGCGGTCGTCATCCTGCGCTATGCCTATGGTTCGAGTTTCATTTGGATGCAGGAGAGCGTGATCTATACCCACGCCGCGCTGTTCATGCTGGCGATCGGCTATACCTTTCTCGTCGACGGACATGTGCGCGTGGATGTCTTTTTCGCCCGCTGGTCGCCGCGCACCAAGGCGCTCGTCGACATTGTGGGCATACTCTTCGCCGCCTTACCTTTTTGCGCCCTCGTCATTTGGGCCTCTTGGGGTTACGTCGCGGTCTCCTTCCGCTTGGGCGAGGGCCCCATGCAGGTGGGCGGGTTGCCCCTCTTGCCCTGGCTTAAGAGCCTGATCCCGGCGATGGCGGTCCTGCTCGCGCTCGCATCGCTTGCGGTCCTGCTGCGCGCGCTGGCCGTCCTTCTGGGCGGAGCAGCGAGCCATCTGCCCGAACGCGGCGGCCACGGCGCCCCCACGCCATGAGCCCGGTTTGGCTTTCCGGCGCGCTCGATGCGCTCATGTTCCTTGCGCTGTGCGGGCTCATCCTCACGGGCGTGCCGGTCGTCTTCATCTTGACCGGGACCGCGATCGTCTTCGGCGGGCTCGGGATCCTCTTGGGCGTCTTGGACCCCTTTTTGTTGCGCGCCCTCGCCCAGCGCATCTTCGGCACGATGACGAGCGAAGTGCTCATCGCCATCCCGCTCTTCGTCTTCATGGGGATGATGCTCGAGCGCTCGCGCATCGCTGAAGAGCTTTTGGAAGCGATGGGCCGGCTCTTCGGCCGCGTGCGCGGCGGGCTCGCGGTTTCGGTTTCGGTCGTAGGCGCGCTTCTTGCCGCCTCCACCGGCATCGTCGGCGCCACGGTCGTGACCATGGGCCTTATGGCGCTGCCCGCCATGCTGCGCCGCGGCTACGACAAGTCCTTCGCCTCCGGGTCCATCTGCGCCGCCGGCACGCTTGGCCAGATCATCCCGCCCTCCACCGTCATGGTGATCCTGGGCGAGGTCCTCTCCGCCGCCTACCAACAGGCCCAGCTCGCGCAAGGCAAGTTCACGGTCGAAACGGTTTCGGTCGGCCAGCTCTTCGCCGGTGCTATGGTCCCCGGCCTCGTGCTGGTCGGCCTCTACATCCTCTACCAGCTCGTGCGCGCCTGGCTCGATCCGCGCTGTGCCCCGGCCATCCCGGTGGAAGAACTCGGCCGCGTGCGCAGCCGCGAGCTCGTTGCCGTGCTCGTCCCACCGGTGGTCCTCATCGTCGCGGTCTTGGGCTCGATCTTGGGTGGAATCGCCACCCCGACCGAAGCCGCCGCGGTGGGCGCTGTGGGTGCGACGCTGTTGGCGGCGCGGCGTGCGGGCGGACTCGCAGCGCGCCTTGCCCCTTTCGCTGGCCTCGCCGCCTTGGGCCTCGCGCTCTTGGGCGCCCTCTTCGATATGCGCATCGGCCGCGAATTCGTGCCCATGGGCGACCGTCTTGCCATGCTCGTCGCCTTCGGCCTCGTCCTCGTGCTCGCTTTTGGGATCCTCGCGGCGCTCATCCAGTTGTGGCGGTCGGGCGTGCTCGGCCAAGTCGCCGAGAGCACGATGACGATCACCGCGATGATCTTCGCCACCCTTTTGGGTGCCACCCTCTTCGCCCTCGTCTTCCGCGGCCTCGGCGGCGAAGAGACGGTGCGGGAACTTTTGAGCTCTTTGCCCGGCGGTCAGTGGGGGGCGCTGCTCTCGGTCATGGCCGCCATGTTTTTTATGGGTTTCTTCCTCGATTTCGTCGAGATCACCATCATCATCATCCCAATCGTCGGTCCCATCCTTTTGGGGATGGGCTTGGATCCGATCTGGCTCGGCGTGCTCGTCGCGCTCAACATCCAGACGAGTTTTCTCACGCCCCCCTTCGGCTTCGCACTCTTCTATCTTGCGGGGGTGGCCTCGCGCGAGGTGAGCGCACGCGACATCTACCGCGGCATCGTGCCCTTCGTTGCGCTGCAGCTCGTGGCCCTTGCCATCGTCATCGCCTTCCCCGGGCTTGCCACCTGGTTGCCGAACCGGCTGTTCTGAGGCGACGGTGTCGAAACGCGACCTCCCGCTCTACGAACGCATCAAACAGGCGATCCGCGTCGACATCGCCGAGGGACGGCTCGTCCCCGGCGCGCGGGTGCCCTCCGAACACGAGCTCATGCGGCGCTTCGGCTGCTCGCGGATGACCGCGCACCGCGCCCTGCGCGAACTCGCAGCCGAAGGGCTCGTGGTGCGCGCCGTCGGCTCGGGCAGCTATGTGGCGGAGCGGCGGCTCGAGCTCTCAGCGCTCTTGGTTCCCGACATCGCGCAAGAAATTCGCAGCTCGGGGCGCAGCTATCGGGGCGAGGTGGTGGCGTGTGCGCGCGCCCCGGCACCGGCCGAGATCGCTTGCGCGCTCGAGCTCCCACCCCATACAGAAGCCTTTCACCTCCTCATGGTGCACTGGGCGGATGCGGTGCCGCTGCAGCTCGAGGACCGCTGGGTCAATCCCGCCTTTGCACCCGACTTCCTCGCCCAAGACTTCAAGACGCGTACGCCCAACGCCTATCTGACCGCGGTTGCCCCGGTGGACGAGGCGGAAGAGACGATCGAGGCGATCGCCGCCGATCGCAAGGTGGCGCGGCTATTAGGGATCCGCACCGGCGAGCCCTGTCTTGTGCTCACCCGGCGCACCTTCGCGCGCGGGATGTGGGCGACGACGGCGCGGCTCGTGGGGGCGGGCAAGCGCTGGCGCCTGTTCGCGCGCTTCCGCCCGCCCCAGCCCTAGCCCCGCTCAGCGCATGAGCCAGCGCACGACCGGTTCGATCTGGCCCGGCTCGACGAGCGCCGGCGCGTGGCCGCACTCGGGGAAGACCAGCACCTCGCACTCCGGCCCCCGCCGCAGCATGGCGCGCGCCGTCTCTTCGCTCAAAAGCCTGCTCTCGGCACCGCGCAAGACGAGAACCGGTGCCGCGATCGCCTCCCACAGCCCCCACAGCTCGACATCCGCGGCCGCGAGCTCCGCGTACGGCACACGAATGCCGGGATCATAGTGCAACTTGAGCCCCTCGGGCGTGCGCCGCACCGAATGCTCCGCCAAATGCCGCCAAGCGGCGTCCGGCAGATTTCCGAAGGGCGCGTAAATGCGCCGAAAATAGGCCTCGGCCTCCTCCAGACTGGAAAAGGAGGGATCTTCGCCGAGATACGCCCGGATCTCTTCGAGTGCGGCCTTAGGTATGAATGGACCGATGTCGTTTAAGACCAAGCGGCGGATGAGCTGTGGAGCGGAAGCAGCCACCGCCATGCCGATCAGCCCACCCATGGAGGTGCCCACCCAGTCCACCTCCTCGATGCCCTCGCGTTCGAGCAGCCGGCGCAGCTGCGCAGCATAGGTGGGAAGCGTGTACTGCGATTTGTCGGCGAGCCAGGAGCTGCGTCCGCGTCCTACCACATCCACCGCGAGTACCCGCATACCCGAGCGCGCAAGCGCAGCGGCGAGCACGTCGAAATCGCGCGCGTTGCGGGTAAGGCCGTGAACGCACACGACGGTACGCCGGGCGTCGCTTTCGCCCCATTCCACAAGACCGAGGCGAACCCCGGCGAACGGCCCGTCGAGCTCGACATCGCGCAGGCGCATCGCGACCATGGATGCCGTCCCCCGCCCTCGCCCGCGTCCTTTAGCTCAAAAGGCGCGGGTCGGCACGTTCTCGTCCAAGCGATCGAGATATTGCTTGACGAAGTCGAAGTCTACGAGGCGGACGTAGGCATCCTTGAGCCGCGTGGTGAGCGGCCCCCACACGCGGGCGGGATCGCCGATCGTCACTCCATTGATCGAGCGAATGGGACAGATGCACAAAGAGGTCGAGGTCAAAAACGCCTCATCGGCGTTGTAGGCATCGTAGAGGTCGAGATCGGCCTCGCGGCAGGGAATGCCGAGTTCGCGCGCGAGCTCGATCACCGTGCGGCGGCTGATCCCGGGTAATACGAAGCGCTCGCGCGGGGTCAAAAGTTCCCCGTCCTTGACGAGAAAGATGTTGGAGCCTTGGCCCTCGGCGAGGTTGCCGTTGACATCCAACAAAACCGCCCAAGCCTCCGGATCGAGAGCGTGCACCTCTTGGCTCGCGACGATGAGGTTCAAATAGTTGTGGGTCTTGGCGCGCGGAGAGAGCGCCTCCGGTGCGGTGCGTCGGGACGAAGGGGTGATCACCTTGATGCCGTCGCGGAACAGCTTCGCGCGCTGCGCCAAGGGCAAGGGCATGCACTCGACGATCACGGTGGGACCATAGTGATCCCAATTGTCTCCCTCGACGCGGCGTACGCCACGGCTCACCCGCTGAGCCAACCAATAGTCGTCGTTGGGGCCCAAAAGGTGCCGGTTGCGTTCGAACACCTCGCGCGAGACGGCGATCATCTCCTCGGGCGATAGGCCGGGGTCGATGCGCAGATAGCGGAGCGAGCGGTAGAAGCGCTCGATATGCTCTTCGAGCCGAAAGATACGATGGCCGAAGCTGCGGGTCATATCGAAGGCGCCGTCGCCATAGATCCAGCTCGAATCGCGAAACGGCACCCGCACCTCGCTTTCTGGAACATAGCGACCGTTGAAATAGCAGATCCGCTCGTTCGCCCGTGCCATGGCTCGCTCCCCGTTGTGGGGCAAGGCTAAGCGGCGGCGCTGCGGTTCACAATCGTGCGCGCAACACGGGCGTTTGCACCCGCTTGCGGTGCGCGACGGGATGGCATTGGCTTTGATGTTCCGCTCAGCCCGCGAGCTGCTAAAAGGCGCGCGCGCCTCGGTCCCGTGGAGAGCTGCTCGCGATGATTCCCCGCTATGCGCGCCCACAGATGGCCGCGCTCTTCGCCCCCGAAACCAAGTACCGGCTGTGGCTCGAGGTCGAACTCGCCGCCGCTGAAGCGATGGCCGAGCTCGGCTTGGTCCCGAACGACGACGTCCGTGCTTTGCGCGCGCGCATCGAAGCAAAAGGTGCGGCGCTCATCGATCCGGCGCGGATCGAGGCGATCGAAGCCACCACGCGCCACGACGTCATCGCCTTTTTGACCCATCTCGAGGAACAGCTGGGGCCGGAAGCACGCTGGTTGCACCAGGGCATGACCAGCTCCGACCTCCTCGATACCGCCTTTGCGCTGCAGCTTTCGCGCGCAACCGACCTTCTGCTCGAGGGCCTCGATCGGGTGCTCGCGGCGTTGCGCGCCCGCGCGTGCGAACATCGCGACACGCCGTGCATGGGCCGCAGCCACGGCATCCACGCCGAGCCCACGAGCTTCGGCTTGAAGCTCTTGGGCCATTTCGCCGAGTTCCGCCGCTGCCGCGATCGCCTGTTGCGCGCCCGCGGCGAGATCGCGACCTGTGCGATCAGTGGTCCTGTGGGCACTTACGCGAGCGTGCCGCCCGAGGTCGAAGCGCGCGTGGCAGCCAAGCTCGGCCTCTCGGTGGAGCCGGTCTCTACGCAGGTCATCCCGCGCGATCGCCACGCCGCGTTGATGTGCGCGCTCGCCTTGCTCGCGAGCGCGATCGAGCGGCTCGCGACCGAGATCCGTCATCTGCAGCGCACGGAAGTGGGCGAGGTCGAGGAATATTTCCACGAAGGCCAGAAGGGCAGCTCGGCCATGCCCCATAAGCGCAACCCCATTCTTTCCGAGAACTTGTGCGGGCTCGCGCGCATGATCCGGGCTGCGGTCGTGCCAGCACTCGAGAACGTGGTGCTCTGGCACGAGCGCGACATCGCGCACAGCTCGGTCGAACGGGTGTTGGTTCCCGATGCGTGCATCCTCGCCGATTTCGCGCTCGACCGCTTGGCCGGGCTGATCGAGCGGCTCGTCGTCTATCCCGAGCGGATGAAGCGCAACCTCGAGCTCTCGCGCGGGCTCTACAATTCCCAGCGCGTGCTCTTGGCGCTCACCCACAAGGGGCTTGCGCGTCAAAAGGCCTATGAGCTCGTGCAGCGCAACGCCATGCGCGCCTTTCGCGAACAACGGCCGTTTCTCGACCTGTTGCGCGCCGATCCCGACATTCGCACCCACTTGAGCGAGGCTGAACTCGAAAAGCTGTTCGATCTTTCCTGGTACCTGCGCTTTGTGCCGACCATCTTCGCGCGGGTTCTCGGCGAAGCGGAGAACCGATGAGGCGAAGGGCCTTGCCTCAGGGATGTGTGCGTTGGGCCGTGCTCGCGCTCGCCTGCTTGACGGTCGCCCACGCGCGCGCCGCTGTGCTCATCGAGGCTGAGCTCGAGGGCACCCCGATCCGGCTCGAGCTCGGGCTGCCAGGCGAGGCGGTGCGTGGCGCACTCGTCCTCACGTTCGACGGCCGCCGCCTGCTCATCGAGCCCGAGCTCGGGCACATCGAGCCCCGCGACGGGAGGGCGGTCTCCGGTTCTGCTAAGCGTTCGCGGAACGAGGCGCCCTCGGGGGCGGAACTGCAGCTGCAGCGGCTGCCCAGCGGGGCCGTGGTGGCGGGACACGCCGGCTTTTACCATCTCGCCCTCTTCGAAGGGCGCATCTGCGGGGAAGTCCTCGCCGCCCCCTGGATGGTGGACCTGTTGCGGCCCGCGGCCGTTGCGCTCGACCTTCTCGTTCGCTTCAAGCCCGAGCTTTCGCCGCAGCCCCGTCACGGCTGTCCCGCCTTCGCTTTTCGCGAGTGGGCCAAAGCCGGTTGGCCACTGCTCGTAAGCGGCCGCGAGGTGGCGATCTTCCGCACGCGGACGATCCGTTTCGACCATCCGCTGCCGCCCGAGCTTCGCGCCGTCAACCAACCCTAAGCTCGCGCTGTTTCGATCGCGATCGCCGGTTCGTCCCTACTTTCGTGCGCGCGTTTGCAACGGCACCGGTGCGGCTTGCACCTGCCAGGGCGCTTCCGGCCAAAGGTGCTTGGGATAGCGGCCGCGCATGGCCTTGCGAACGTCCGCCCAGCCGCCGCGCCAGAAGCCGGGCAGATCGCGTGTGACCGCGATCGGCCGCTCGGCCGGAGAGAGAATCTCGAGCACGAGCGGCGTGCGGCGCGGGCCTACGACCGGATGCTGGTCGAGGCCGAAGAGCTCTTGCGCGCGCACGCGCACAAGCGGCGGATCACGGCCGTAATCGATCGGGACCCGCCGACCGGACGGAAGCTGCAGAAAAGGCGGGGCCAAACGATCGAGCTCGGCGCAGACGTTCCCATCGAGCCATGCGCGCAACGCCGCTTCGAGATCGAGCGCGAGCACTTCCTGCCAGCGCCGTGCGCCTTCGAGCCAAGGCCCGAGCCAATCAGAAAGTCGCGCGGCGAGTGCGGCATCAGAAAGATCGGGCACCGCCAACGCCGGCTGTTGGCTTTGCAGCCAGAGGATGCGCGCGCGCAGGGCGAGCGCCTTGGGGGTCCAGGGCAGCGCCTTGAGCCCGCGGCGGCGGATGGCGTCGAGGAGCACGGCGCGCGCGCGTTGCGGATCCGGCTCGACCGGCCGGCGGCTCAAAACGAGCGCATCCAACCGCTCGACTTCTTCGGCGACCACCACCTCCCCGCGCTCGTCCCAAAAGACCGTGCGCTCGGTTTGAATTTGGGGCCCCGCTGCGGCCCGCAGCGCCGCCTCATCCAGCGCCGCGGCGGCGAGAATACGAGCATCCGCCCCGACGTCGTCGAGTTCGGCGACGGCGAGAAAAGCGGCGCGGGCAAGCGCAGAGCTCGGCTCGAGCCAAGCACCGCGTCCGCTGCGCAGGATAAAGCGGCCCGGCGCGCTCGCGCGGGCGCGCGCAAGACGATCGGGATAAGCGAGTGCGAGAAGCGCGCCCGTGTGCTCGGGAAGCAGCGGCGCAAGGGGAACATCGAGCAGGCGGGCGAGCTCCGTTTTGATGCGCGCGAGCTCAGCTTGTGCGGCGGGCTCGCCCGCTTCGTCCCGGCCAAGACGGGCGAGCTTGAGCGCGAGGTCGGGATCGCGCTCGGCACGAAAGGGATCGCGGCCGGAGAGAAGCGCTGCGAGCGCCACCGCGGTCGGCCCGAGTCCGCGCGCGCGGCCCTCGAGCAGCATGCGCGCAAGGCGCGGATGTACCGGCAGCTCCGCCATCGCCCGCCCCTGCGCGGTAAGCTGCCCCCGTTCGTCGAGCGCGCCCAGAGCAAGGAGCAACGCCCGCGCCGCCGCGACCCCTGCCTCAGGCGGCGGATCGAGCCAGGCGAGCCGCGACGGATCATCGACCCCCCAACGCGCGAGCTCGAGCATGAGCGGGGCGAGGTCAGCATCAACGATCTGCGGGCGCGCGAAGGGTACCATGGCGTGCTCTTCGGCTCTCGCCCACAGCCGAAAGCACATGCCCGGCGCCTGCCGGCCAGCGCGGCCGCGGCGCTGCTCGGCCGAGGCGCGCGCGATCTTGACGGTGACAAGACGGCTCGTGCCGGTGCGCGGATCGAAGCGCGGGCGGCGGGCGAGGCCGCTGTCGACCACTACCGTCACCCCTTCGACCGTGAGGCTCGTCTCGGCGATGTCGGTGGCGAGCACGACCTTGCGCCGTCCCGCAGGGTCCGGGCGCAGCGCGCGGTCCTGCTCGGCACGCGGCAGATCGCCGTGGAGGGGAAGGACCGCAATTGCACCTTCGAGCTCGGCGAGCGCCCGCGCAGCGGCACGGATCTCGCGCGCCCCGGGTAAGAAGACGAGCACGTCCCCCCTCGAGCGGGCGAGGGCTTCGCGCACCACGCTCGCGAGATGGCGCTCGAACGGTACCCCGGGCGGCGGCGGCCGATATTCGGTGGTGACGGGATGCGACTGGCCAGTGACCCGCAAAACCGGTGCCTGGCCGAGAAGCCGCGCGACAGCTTCGCTCTCAAGCGTCGCGGAGGCGACGAGCAGGCGCAGATCGGCGCGCAGTGCGGCGCGCGCTTCGGCCAAAAGGGCAAGGGCGAGGTCGGTCTCGAGGGCGCGCTCGTGGGCTTCGTCCACGATCACAAGGCCAACGCCCTTAAGTTCGGGATCGCTTTGGATCCGCCGCAGGAAGAGGCCGTCGGTGAGCACTTCGATGCGCGTCTTGGGGCCGAGCACGCGTTCGAAGCGAACCGCATAGCCCACCGTGGCACCGAGCGGCTCGCCCAACAGCTCGGCCATGCGGCGGGCGAGCAGCCGTGCGGCGAGGCGACGCGGCTCGAGCATCCAGATCCGCTTGCCGGCGAGCCACGGCGCCTCGAGCAAAGCGAGCGGCACGAGCGTACTCTTGCCCGCACCCGGCGGAGCGACGAGTACGGCGGCGCCAGCGCCTGCGAGCGCGGCTTCGAGTTCGGGCAAAGCAGAGCGGAGCGGCAGATCGGGTAACGTGCGGACCATCGCCTGGCAGCTGGGAGCGCTGTGGCGAAAGGACAAGGGCGGCACACGCTCACGGCACCCCGCTCAAAGCAGACCCTGGGCGCGAAAGCTCAAGCAGCGATGCTTGCCGACGATGACGTGGTCGTGGACCGTCACGCCGACCGCTGCGAGGGCATGGACGACCGCGCGGGTCATCTCGACGTCCTGGCGCGAGGGGGTGGGATCGCCCGAGGGGTGGTTATGGACCATGATGATCGCGCAGGCACCGAGCTCGAGCGCGCGCTTG
This sequence comes from Pseudomonadota bacterium, assembly GCA_030549795.1. Lineage (GTDB taxonomy): Bacteria > Pseudomonadota > Alphaproteobacteria > Geminicoccales > Geminicoccaceae > JANXAZ01. The sequence goes on from JAUQQO010000048.1 coordinate 32,226, forward strand.
ACCACTTCGCGCGGATACAAGGGCGTGTGGTCGACAGTGCCGCGGCTTTGCACTTCGTCGCGGATGAGGATGTTCTTTTTGTCCAGGAAGAGGATGCGGAACTGCTCGGTGGCCTCGTGCGCGAGCGCTGTTCTCAGATAGTCGAGAAGTGCGTTCCACGAGCCGATCACCGGGCGATCGCGGATCTCTTCTTTGAGCACGCGCAACAACAGCACGTGGATCGCCTTCAACAAGACTTGGGTGAAGCGCAGATCGTCCTCGCGCTGGCGGGCGCGCTCCGGGTCCGAGTCGGCGGGCAAAGGCGCGAGCCCAAAACATTCGGCATAGCGGGCAGGATCGGCGGCGAGCACACCACCCAGCGAACCGAAGCGCGCGAGCATCTCCTTGGCGAGTGGCTTGGTGTCCCGCCGGTAGACCGAAAAGAACAACAACAGCTCCAAAAGCTCGTAATCGGCCAGCGCCTCCGGCCCGACGTCGAGGAAGCGCTGCCGCAGCCGCTCGCGATGGCCGTGATAGTGCCGCACCGGCTGCTCGGGCGCGGGCGGTGTCACCGCCGGTGCCGGTGCTTCCGCGAGCCCGGCCGCTCCCTCGGCGGCGAGCAGCGGCGCCAAGGCCTCGAGCATGGCGCGCGAGGCGAGCCGCCAGGCGCGGCGCTCACGCGACCATTGCCCGCCCACGCGCTTGATCGCCTCGCGATAGTGAAAGGTGTAGCCGGACAGCCAGAACGCGCCGTCCGCGCTCGGCTCGAGCACAAGCCCGCGCGTTGCCAAGAGCTCGTGAAGGCCCGGCTCGAGCGCCGTGGTGCTGTTGCTCGAGACGGCCGCCGGGGAAGGGTCGGCACGGTCGCGCGAATCCTCGGCCATGCCGATTGTTTAAACTTACACGCGAGAGCTAGCTAGTACATTCTCGCAAAACGCGAGATCCGACGCTAGCCCGACGGCGTGGCCCGGGCTAGGAAAGGGGCGAGCTTGAGGCGAGGAACGATGGCCGAGACACCCACCGCCGCCGTGCTCATCATCGGCAACGAGATTCTCTCGGGCCGCACCCAGGACGCCAATCTCGCGCACATCGCGCGCGTCCTCGGCACGCGCGGCATTCGGGTCAAAGAGGCGCGGGTGGTCGAAGACGAGGTGGCGGCGATCGCCGAGGCCGTTAATGATCTGCGCGCGCGCTACACCTATGTCTTCACCACCGGCGGCATCGGCCCCACCCACGATGACGTGACCGCCCTGGGCGTAGCGCACGCCTTCGGGCGGCCTCTCGTACGCGATCCTGAAGCCGAGCGGCGCCTGCTCGCCTACTACCCGCCGGAGAAGCGCACCGCAGCGCGTATGAAGATGGCGGACGTACCGCAAGGGGCGGCGCTGATCGACAATCCGGTCTCCGCCGCGCCCGGCTTTCAGGTGGACAATGTCTTTGTCCTGCCGGGTGTGCCGAGCATCCTCAAGGCCATGTTGGACCTCTTGCTTCCCCGCCTCGAGGGCGGCCCGCCTTTGATTTCGCGCACCATCGTCGCCTATGTACCAGAAGGCGAGATCGCCGAGCAGCTCGCGGCGGTACAAGCGCGCCACCCCGCGGTGACGATCGGATCCTATCCGTTCATGCGGATCGGCACCCCCGGCACCAGCCTCGTCTTCCGCGCCGCCGATCCCGATCTGGTGGCGCGCGCGGTTGCGGATTTTCTCGAGGTTGCGCGCGCGGCCCAAATCAATGTCGATGAAGAGGTTCTGGCGTGAGCGGCTCTCGTGATGTCCTTTGTAGCCTGCGCTCGGGCGAGCCGCCGCGCCGTGCGCCCGCTTGGCGGAACCGGCAGACGCAGGGGACTTAAAATCCTCGGCCCTTAACGGGCGTGCGGGTTCGACTCCCGCAGCGGGCACCATCGCCATTGCGTCTTGCTCCATCGCAGGCGGGCGATCGCCCTCACCAGCGTTCAAAAGCGCGTGCCGCTGCGCTGTATTGCCCGTGCGCTTCAGCCGCTATGCACGGAGGCGCGAAAAACCGGCGAGGGACGAGACCATGGCAGCCGCTCCGGTGCGGATTGCAGTGGCGGGATATGGACTGATCGGGCGCGAGCATGTGGCGCGCATCCGCGCGCTGCCTGAGGCCGAGCTCGCCGCCGTCATCGAACCCGATCCGAGCGCGCAGGAAGCCGCTGCCGCTTTGGGGGTGCCGGTCTTCACCCGACTCGAGGCCTGTTTGAAGGCCCGCGCAGCAGAAGCGGTGGTGCTCGCCACCCCGACGGCGCTGCACGCCGAACATGCTCTTGCCTGTCTCGAGGCGGGGGTACCGGTACTCATCGAAAAGCCCCTCGCCCACGAGCTCGAGGCTGCGCGCGCGATCGTGCGCGCCGCCGCACGCACGGGCGTTCCCGTCCTGGTCGGGCACCACCGCCGCCACAGCGCTCTGATCCGCGCCGCCAAGGACATCATCGCCTCGGGTGCGCTCGGCCGCATCCTCTTGGTCGATGCCCTCACCTGGTTCGCCAAGCCCGAAGCCTATTTCGCCTTGGACTGGCGCCGGCGCCGCGGCGGCGGTCCAGTGCTCACCAACCTCGTCCATGTGATCGACGATCTGCGCAATCTCGTGGGCGAGATCGCAGAGGTAGCAGCCTTCGCTTCCAATGCCTTTCGCGGCTTCGAGACCGAAGACACGGCTGTGGTGCTCGTGCGTTTCGCCGATGGTGCGTTGGGCACGCTCTCGGTGTCGGATGCGGTCGCCGCCCCTTGGAGCTGGGAGCACGGCTCGGGTGAGAACCCATGGTTCCCGCGCGCGGGCGAAGCCTGTTACCGCATCGGCGGAAGCCGCGCTTCGCTCGCCTTGCCGGGGCTCGAACTCTGGCGGCACGAGGGCGATGGCGGCTGGATGACGCCTTTTGAGCGCATGCGCCGCGTCCTGCGCGATGAGGATCCGCTTGCGCGCGAGCTCGAACATTTCTGTCGGGTGGTGCGCGGCGAAGAGGCGCCGGTGCTCGATGCCGAAGGCGGCTTTCGCACGCTTGCGGCTACACTTGCCGTTCTGGATGCGGCTGCGCGGGGAACGACGGTGCGGCCCGAAGAGCCTTAAGCGGAAAGGGGTGTCGGGGGGTTAGTGGACGCCCTGGGACTCGAACCCAGAACCTGCGGATTAAAAGTCCGTTGCTCTACCGATTGAGCTAGGCGTCCGCCGCTTTAAGTCGGCCCTTCCCGCCCTCGGGTCAAGCCTCAAAGGGTGGAATGTCGCCTTGCGCCTGCTCTTGGAGGATGGCTGCCGCTTCCTCTTCGAGCCGTCCGGCGGCGATGGCCGTGCGCAGGCGGCGCATGAGATCCTGATAGAACCACAAGTTGTTCCAGGTGAGCAAAATCGCTCCCAGGATCTCGTCCGACTTGACGAGGTGATGGAGGTAGGCGCGCGAATAGTCCCGCGCTGCCGGGCAATCGGAGGTCTCGTCCAACGGCCGCGGATCGCGCGCGTGGCGGGCGTTGCGCAGGTTCACCGGACCAAAGCGGGTAAAGGCCTGAGCGGTGCGGCCGGAGCGGGTGGGCAGCACGCAGTCGAAGAGGTCGATGCCGCGCATGACCGCGCCCACGATGTCGGCGGGCTTGCCCACCCCCATAAGATACCGGGGACGGTCGGCCGGTAGAAACGGCACCGTGGCCTCAAGCGTCGCGAACATCTCGGCTTGCGGCTCGCCGACCGCGAGCCCGCCGATCGCATAGCCATCGAAGCCCAAAGCGACGAGCCCTTCGGCGGAACGGCGGCGCAATTCGGGGTCGGTCCCACCCTGGACGATGCCGAAGAGCGCGTAGCCCGGGCGCGGCGCGAAGGCCTTCTTGCAGCGCTCCGCCCAGCGCAAGGAGAGCTCCATCGCGCGCGCGACCTCAGCGCGCGGGGCGGGCAGCCGAATGCACCAATCGAGCTGCATGGCAATGGTGGAATCGAACAGCCGCTGCAGCGCGATCGCCCGCTCAGGTGTGAGCTCGTGGCGCGAGCCGTCGAGGTGCGAGGCGAAGATCACGCCGTTCTCGTTAAGCGTGCGCAAGGCAGCCAGCGACATCACCTGGAAGCCACCGGAATCGGTGAGCACCGGACCCGGCCAGTTCATGAATCGGCGCAGCCCGCCCAATTCCGCGATGCGCTCCGCGCCCGGGCGCAGCATGAGGTGGTAGGTGTTGGCGAGCACGATCTGGGCGCCCGTCGCCGCCACCATCTCGGGCGTCATCGCCTTGACCGTGGCGGCGGTGCCGACCGGCATGAAAGCCGGCGTCTCGATCGCCCCGTGCGCGGTTAAGAGCCGGCCGCGCCGCGCTGCGCCATCGCGGGCGAGGATCTCGAAGCGAAAGGCGCTCATGCCGGGGGCGGTTCGTCGAAACGGTGCAAAAGGCACGCGTCGCCGTACGAAAAAAAGCGGTAGCGGTGGGCTATGGCATGGTCATAGGCGCGGCGCATGCGCGCATAGCCCGAAAAGGCGCACACGAGCATGAACAGCGTCGAGCGCGGCAAGTGGAAGTTGGTCAACAGCCGATCGACGACGCGGAAGCGAAAGCCGGGGGTGATGAAGAGCTCGGTGGCGAAGGGGCCGGCGCGCACCGAGCCGTCGGCTTCCACCTGACTTTCCAGCGCGCGCAGCACGGTCGTGCCCACCGCCACGATCCGACCGCCCCGCTCCCGGGTACGAGCGATGGCGGCGGACGTCTCGGCCGGGATCTCGCCCATCTCGCGGTGCATCTTGTGCGCGCGGGTGTCGGCGACCTTGACCGGGGCGAAGGTGCCGAGACCGACGTGGAGGGTGATGAAGGCGCGCGCAACACCGCGCGCTGCGATCCGCTCGAGCAGAGCGGGGGTGAGGTGCAAGGAGGCGGTAGGCGCGGCCACCGAGCCGTCTTTGCGCGCGAGTACCGGCTGATAGTCGCGCAGATCGCGCGGATCGCCCCCCTTGGGCCGCTTGATGTAGGGGGGAAGCGGCATCGCCCCCTGAGCGCGGATGGCCGCAAGGAGCGCTTCGCCCGCGCGATCGAAGGCCAAGAGCACCCGGCCCTCTTCGTCTTTGGCTTCGACTGCGGCGGTGAGGTCCTGCCCGAGTTCGACCCGGTCACCAAGGCGCAGGCGCTTGCCCGGCCGCGCGAGCGCCCACCAGCGCCGGTCGTCTTCCTGTTCGACGAGGGTCGCCTCGATCGCCACCGTGCCGCGGTGTCCCCAAAAGCGCGTCGGCAGCACGCGGGTGTCGTTGAGCACCAAGAGATCACCCGGATCGAGCAGCTCGGGCAGATCGGCCACCGTTCGGTCTTCGAGCCCGTTGCGGACGACGAGCAGCCGCGCCGCCTCGCGCGGCTCGATCGGGTGCTGCGCGATGAGCTCGGGCGGCAAATCGAAGTCGAAGAGATCGACCCGCACGGCCAAACGGGGCAAAAGGGTGGGGATCAGGCGCGGCCGCGCTTTTTGTCGAGCATCTTGAGCACGTTGGGCGTGACCATCGAGGACACGTCGCCGCCCAAAAGATGGATTTCTTTGACGAAGCGGGAGGAGATGAACTGGCTCGTCTCCGAGGCCATCAAGAATACCGTCTCGAGCCGCGGCACGAGACGCTTGTTGTTGAGCGCCATTTGGAATTCGTATTCGAAGTCGGACACGGCGCGCAAACCGCGGATGATCATATCCGCCCCTTCTTCGACCGCAAAGCGGACGAGGAGACAGGAGAAGGGTTTGACTTCGACCCGCGCGCCATTGCTGGCATTGGCGGCGAGCAAGGAGTTGACGTCCGCCTCCACCATGCGGGTCCGCTCTTCGAGCGTGAAAAGGGGATCCTTGCCGGCGTTGATCGCCACCGCCACCACCAGCCGGTCGACGAGGGCGGTTGCCCGGCGGATGACGTCGAGATGCCCGAGGTGGATGGGATCAAAGGTACCGGGATAGACTGCGACCCGTCTGCGCGCCATCGCTCATTCCCTGGTCGTCGCGGCAGGGATCTTAGACCATCCCCCAGGAGCCGGCGATGCTGCGATGCAAAAATGCCGCACGCATGGCGCGCGCTCACTCCTCCGCCGACCGCTCACCCGCTTCGTCCCCTTCTGAGGTCTCGCCGTTCTCTGCTTCCGGCAGACGAACCGCCGCCACCACCCGCTCGCCCTCGCCCACTTCCAAAAGCCGCACCCCCTGGGTCGCGCGCGAGGCGATGCGGATCTGAACGGCGGGAATGCGAATCAACCGCCCCTGGTCGGTGATCAAGAGCACGTGATCGCTTTCGGCGACCGGGAAGGTGGCGGCGACATGGCCGTTGCGGCTTGTGACCTCGATGCCGATGATGCCCTGCCCGCCGCGCTGGGTGATGCGGTATTCGAAGGCGGAGCTGCGCTTGCCGAAGCCGTTCTCGGTAATCGCGAGTACGAACTCCTCTTTGGCGGCGAGCTCTTGCAGCCGCTGTGGAGAAAGGACGACCGGTTCGACGCGCTCGCCTTCGCCCTCCTCTTCCCCGCTCGCCCGACGGCGTGCCGAAGCCCAGCGCAGATATTCTTCCCGTTCTTCGGCTGTTGCCTCGACATGGGTAAGAAGCGACATCGAGACCACTTCGTCTCCTTGGGCGAGCTCCATGCCGATCACGCCTTCTGAAGCGCGCGATTTGACGATGCGCAGGCTGCGCACCGGGAAGCGGATCACCTTGCCCATGCGGCTCGCGAGCAGCACGTCTTGGTCGTCGCGCGCCACTTCCACCCCCACCAGCCGATCGCCGTCTTCAAGACCCATGGCGATCTTGCCGGTGGCCGGCACGCGCGAGAACTCGACGAGCTCGTTGCGGCGCACATTGCCACGGGCGGTCGCGAACACGATCGAGAGATCCCCCCAAGCTCCTTCGTCTTCCGGCAAGGGCGCCACCGCGGTGATCGTCTCCCCGGCTTCGAGCCCGGCGAAGAGCTGGACCATGGGTCGGCCGCGCGCCTGGGGAGTCCCCAAAGGCAGCCGGTAGACCTTGAGTTTGTAGACCCGGCCGCGGCTCGTGAAGAACAGCACCGGGGCGTGGGTGGACGCGACGAACAGGCGGGTGACCGCGTCGTCCTCGTGCGGTCGAACTCCGGTGCGCCCCTTGCCGCCGCGCCGCTGAGCACGGAAGGTGGACAGGGGCACGCGCTTGATATACCCGCGCAAGGTTACGGTGACGACCATGTCCTCGCGCTGGATCAGGTTCTCGATGTCCTGATCCGGCTCGGTCTCGGTGTCGATGGCGGTGCGACGCGGGCTCGCGAATTGTTCCTTGAATGCGAGAAGTTCAGCTTTGATGACATCCAGCAACTTTTCACGCGAGGCAAGAATCGCGCGCAACTCGGCCATTTTGGCCGCGATCTCTTCGAGTTCCTTTTTGATCTTTTCGCGCTCGAGACCGGTGAGCCGGCGCAGTGCGAGCTCGAGGATGGCTTGGGCTTGGCGTTCGGAGAGGCGGAAGGTTTCCGCCTGCGGCAAGCTCTCCTCTTCGGTCGCGACCAGCGCGAGCAGAGGCGCGATGGCCTCCGGCGGCCAGGCACGGGCCATGAGCTCTTGCCTTGCGACCTCGGGCGATGGCGCACGGCGGATGAGCTCGATCACCGCATCGAGATCGGCGACCGCCGCCGCGAGTCCCAACAAGATGTGCGCCCGCTCGCGGGCGCGGGCGAGCTCGAAGGCGGTACGCCGCGTCACCACCTCTTCGCGGAAGGCCAAGAAGGCCTCGAGCATGTCTTTGAGGCCGAGGCTCTGCGGGCGGCCGCCCACGAGCGCCACCATGTTGATGCCGAAGGTGGTCTGCAAAGGGGTGAATTTGTAGAGCTGGTTGAGAACCACCTCGGCATCGACATCGCGCTTGAGCTCAACGACCACGCGCACGCCGTGGCGGTCGCTTTCGTCGCGAAGATCGGCGATACCGTCGATTTTCTTCTCGCGCACCACTTCGGCGATGCGCTCGACCATTTTGGCTTTGTTGACGAGATAGGGGATCTCGGTGATGATGATGGCTTGCCGCCCCTTGGACCGCTCGATGTGCGTCTTGCCGCGCACGATCACCGTCCCGCGGCCGCGGCTCTCGGGATCCTCGCTTGCGTAAGCGCGCAGGATCCCGTGCCGGCCGAGGATGATGCCACCGGTCGGGAAATCGGGGCCCACGACGATGTCGCAGAGCTCCAAGGGGGAGATGTCCGGCCGCTCGATGAGCGCGATCACCGCATCCACGACTTCGCCCGGATTGTGGGGCGGGATGTTGGTCGCCATCCCCACCGCGATGCCGCCGGCCCCGTTGATGAGCAGATTGGGAAATCGCGCCGGCAGAACCGCAGGCTCTTGCGCGCTCTCATCATAGTTGGGGCGAAAGTCGACCGTGTCCTTGTCGATGTCGGCCAACAGCGCATCGGCGGCGCGCCCGAGCCGCGCCTCGGTGTAGCGCATGGCAGCGGGTGGATCGCCGTCCATCGAGCCGAAATTGCCTTGGCCGTCGATGAGCGGCAGGCGCATGGTGAAGTCCTGCGCCATGCGCACCATCGCCTCGTAGATCGCGGCATCGCCATGGGGATGGTACTTACCCATGACGTCGCCGACGATGCGCGCGCTCTTGCGGTGCGGCTTGTCCGGGCCATAGCCGGCCTCGTGCATCGCGAAGAGGATGCGGCGCTGCACCGGCTTGAGCCCGTCGCGAACATCGGGAAGCGCCCGCGCCACGATCACGCTCATCGCGTAATCGAGATACGAGCGCTTCATCTCCTCTTCGATGGGAACGACCTCGAAGGGACGCGGCTGAGCGATGGTGGACAATGTTGGGATCTTTTCCGATGCGCGGGTCGGACCCGCTGGAACTCGACAAGGATTGAAGTCGCGAACGCTTTTAGCAGTCGGCGTCGATCACCTCAAGCTGCCCGGCGGCCGCGCGCCTAGCGCGCCTGCGGCGCGCTCGTGCCGCTCGGCCGCGCAAGGCGCGCCTTGTCCCGATAGAGCGCCGAATCGGCGAGGCGTAACAAGCCCTCGAGCTCCTCTCCCTGGTCGGGGAAGCGAGCGATCCCGATGCTCGCGCCCATGCCCACGAGCTGCCCGTTGACGCGAAAGGCGCGCGCAAAGCCGCTGCGGATGCGCGCGAGCACCGCTGCAAGCGCCGCTTCGCCCGCAGGTGGCTCGAGCAAGAGAGCGAACTCGTCGCCGCCCAGCCGCGCGACAGTGTCCGAGCCGCGTACGCACGCGCGGAGCCGGCGTGCGACCGCCTGCAACAGCTCATCCCCGCCAGCATGCCCGAAGCGGTCGTTGATGGCCTTAAAGTCGTCGAGATCGAGGAGTACGAGAGCCCCTTGGCCTCCTTGGCGGCGATGCCGCGCCATCGCCTGTTGGAAGCGATCGGCGAAGAGGAGCCGGTTGGGCAGGCCGGTGAGCGAATCGTGAAGGGCGAGCCTGCGGCTCTCGGCCACCTCGGCGCGCAAGCGCGCAAGCCGCCGCACGAGCCACCAACCGGGCACGGCTGCAAGCCCGGCACAGATCGCGACCATCGCGATGAGCGGCCACAGCGATGCGAGCCCGAGCGGTTCGGGAAGCCGGCGCAGTTCGACCTCGAGGTGGAGAAACGCGAGGAGGGTATCGGCGCGCGCAATCGGCACCACCACCGCAGCGGAACGCGCGGCACCGTCGGCTCCCGACCCCATCAGCTGGGCAACGGCGCTGCGCGTGGATGCCGCCTCTGTGAGCAGCGCAGCCGGGGCGGCCGCGGAAGGTGCCGCTAGCGCGGGCGCGCCCGAGCGCATGGGCAGCGGACGACCCTCCGCGGAGAGCACAGCGGCGGCGCGCACGCCCGGCACCGCGTGCAGGAGCGCGGGCACGTCTCTTGGCGTGCGCTGTGCGTGCGGATCGAAGGCCGAGCCGGCCTCGCCCGCGGCGAGAAGAGAACCCGCGATGGCGCCGATCGTGCGGGCCTGGAGAAGAGCGTCCTCATGGATGCGTGCGCTCGAGATCCATCCGGCGAACAGCAGCCCCACGGCAACGACGAGAGCCGGCGATCCCAAGAGGATGAGCGCAACGGCGCGATCCACCGCGGCAAGAGGCGGCCGGGGTCGCAGCTGCATGGCGTCGTCCCGCCTCGGCCCAGCATGGCCTCCATCCGAGCGAGCTTAACCCCGCCGCGGCGGGTTTTCTACTCTGAAAATAGCTCGAGCTGCCGGCCCTCAACCAAGATCCAACTGCGCCCGCGAAAGCCCCTTTTTGGCCCTTGCGCATGGATGACCGGATCTTATGCCCCGTGCTATCGCCCGCACGCCATAGGTGAGCCGCCTAGCGCGCGGCTGGGGCTCAAGCCGGGACAAAGGCGGGGGCGAGGATGGAACGCGAGGTCATGCAGTTCGACGTCGTGATCGTGGGCGCCGGGCCCTCGGGCCTTGCCGCTGCGATCCGCTTGAAGCAGCGCGCCGCCGAGCAGGGGCAGGAGCTCTCGGTGTGCGTGCTCGAGAAAGGCTCGGAAGTGGGTGCCCACATCCTTTCGGGCGCCTGTATCGAGCCGCGCGCGCTCGACGAGCTGTTGCCCAACTGGCGCCAAGAGGGGGCACCGCTTGCGACCGAGGCCAAGGAAGACCGTTTCCTCTACCTTACGGCCAAGCGCGCTTTCCGCCTGCCCACCCCGCCGCAGATGCGCAACCACGGCAACTACATCGGCAGTCTGGGCGATCTCTGCCGCTGGCTCGCGCGCCAAGCAGAAGCGCTCGGGGTGGAGATCTTCCCCGGCTTCGCGGCGGCGCGGTTGCTGCTCGACGAACAGGGGCGGGTGCGCGGGGTGGGCACGGGCGATATGGGCGTGCGCCGCGACGGCACGCCCGGTCCCAACTTCCAACCCGGCATCGATCTGCACGCGCGCTTCACCATCTTGGCCGAGGGCTGCCGCGGTTCGCTCACCAAACAGGTCATGGAGCGCTTTGGGCTGCGCGAAGGCGTTCAACACCAGACCTACGGCATCGGCATCAAAGAGCTTTGGGAAATACCCAAAGAGAAACACAATGCCGGCCTTGTCATCCATACCATCGGATGGCCGCTCGATTCACGGACCTACGGCGGCTCTTGGCTATACATGTACGGTGAGAACCTCGTCTCCTTAGGCTTCGTCGTCGGGCTCGATTATGAGAACCCCTGGCTCTCTCCTTTCGGTGAGCTCCAGCGCTGGAAGACCCACCCCGCCATCCGCCATTTCCTCGAGGGCGGTCGCCGCATCGCCTATGGCGCGCGGGCCCTTTCCGAAGGCGGGCTGCAATCGCTGCCCAAGCTCGTCTTCCCGGGCGGGGCGCTCATCGGCGACTGCGCCGGCTTTTTAAACGTGCCCAAGATCAAGGGTACGCATGCGGCGATGAAATCCGGCATGCTGTGTGCCGATGCGGCCTTCGAGGCGCTCGCAAAGGGTGCCGACCGGCCGCTGCTCGAGGACTATCCCCGCCGGCTCAAGGCCAGCTGGCTATGGGACGAGCTCTACCGCGCGCGCAACATCCGCCCAGCGTTCAAATGGGGCCTTTTCCCCGCCCTCGCCTATGCCGCCATCGACACCTATGTGCTGCGCGGCAAGGCCCCGTGGACTTTGCGCCATCACGGCCCCGACCACGCCATGCTCAAGCCGGCGGCCGAATGTCCGCGGATCGACTATCCCAAGCCGGATGGCGTGCTCACCTTCGACCGTCTCTCCTCGGTCTTCATCTCCAACACCAATCACGAAGAGGACCAGCCCTGTCATCTCGTCTTGCGCGATCCGGCGCGGGCGGTGCCGGTGAACTGGGAGACCTTCCAAGGCCCCGAAGAGCGCTATTGTCCGGCTGGCGTCTACGAATGGCTCGATGACGGTAAGGGGGGCAAACGGCTGCAGATCAACGCGCAGAACTGCGTACACTGCAAGACCTGCGACATCAAGGATCCCACCCAGAACATCGACTGGGTGCCACCCGAGGGCGGTGGGGGGCCGAACTATACAGGCATGTGAGGTGCCGTGAGTCGATTGAGCGCACGCGATCGCTTTTTTCTGCTGTTGGCAGCGAAGATCCTGCTCGTCTTGGCAGCGAGCGGGATCTTAACACTTCTCGCCTTGCGCAGCGTCGGCTTTCTTTAACGCGCGGTCGGCTCAGACCGGATAGGGCGGCTTGTCGAAGCCGGCAGGTGAGAGGGTGAACACCTCCACCCCGTCCTCGGTAACCCCCACCGTGTGCTCGAATTGCGCCGACGGCTCGCGGTCGCGGGTCACCGTCGTCCAGCCGTCGGCGAGGATCTTCACCTCTGCCCGGCCGGCGTTGATCATCGGCTCGATGGTGAAGAACATGCCGGGTTCGAGGACCAGCCCTTCGCCCGGCTTGCCGAAATGGCGTACCTCGGGCGCGTCGTGGAACTTGCGGCCGATGCCGTGGCCGACGAAGTCGCGCACCACCGAAAAGCGCGCCGCCTCCGCGACGCTTTGGATCGCGTGGCCGACATCACCCAGCGTGGCACCCGGCCGCACGGCGCGGATCCCCGCCCACATCGCCTCGAAGGTGACCTCGATCAGCCGGCGGGCTTTGACCGGCACTTTTTCGGGCCGGCCGACGATGAACATGCGGCTCGTGTCACCGTACCAGCCGTCGAGGATCACGGTGACGTCGATGTTGAGCGTGTCGCCCTCCTTGAGTTTCTTGGAAAAGGAGGGGATGCCGTGGTTGACGACGTGGTTCACCGAGATGCAGGAGGCGGCGGGAAACGGGTTGTTCGGCTGATCGCGGTGCGGATAGCCGATGGTAGCTGGAATCCCGCCGTGGGCGCGCATAAAGCGCTCGATCTCGCGGTCGAGCTCGCCCGTCGACACCCCAGGCTGCACCATGGGCGTGATGTGGTCGAGGGTCATAGCGGCGAGCCTGCCGGCGGCGCGCATACCCTCGAACGCTTCCGGCCCCCAGATGGGAACCGGCTTTCTCGTGCCGTCGACATCGAGGACGGCCCGAAGCATTCTGCTCATGTTGGGATCTCGTACGCTCAACCTCGCGCAACCAGTTGGGCGCGCTCCGCTGCTTTGCGCGCGAGGACCTCGGGATTGAGCACGAGCCCCTCGCCCGGATCGCGCCCCTGCAGCACGCTTAGAACATTCGCCACGCTGCGGGCGGCCATGGACTCGATCGCCCATTCGCTCGCCCCCGCCGCATGTGGTGTCAAAACCACGTTCGACAAGGTGCGCAGCGGCGAATCGGCGGGCAGCGGCTCGACCTCCATGACATCGAGCCCCGCCCCGGCGATCCGACCAGCGCGCAGAGCCTCGATGAGTGCCGCCTCGTCGACGAGCCCGCCGCGCGCCGTGTTGATCAAATAGGCGGTGGGTTTCATGAGCGCGAGCCGGCGCGCGTCCACAAGATGCCGCGTCTCGGCGGTCAACGGCGCGTGCAGGGAAACAAAGTCAGCGCGTGCGAAGAGCTCATCCAACCCCACAAGCGTATAGCCGAGCCGCGCCACCGTCTCCTTCTCCACATAGGGATCGGCGACCAGTACCTCCATGGCGAAGCCCTGGCAGCGCTTGGCGAGCGCGCGGCCGATGCGGCCGAAGCCGACGATCCCCACCGTCGTGCCGGTCAAGCGCCCATGGTAGAGCAAGCGCCATTCGCCCGCCCGCACGAGCTGGTCGTAGCGCGGAATGGCATGCGCCAAAGCCGCCATGAGCGCGAAGGCGTGATCGGCCACCGCTTCGTGGTTGGTGCCGAAGGCCATCGCCACCACGACGCCGTGGCGGGTGGCGGCGGCGACATCGACCGCATCCCACCCCACCCCGAGCCGGGCGACCACCTCCAACCCCGGCGCAGCTGCGAAGACGCGCTCGGTGTAGGGTTCCTGACCGGCGATGACGGCCACGCAGCCGGGCAAAAGGGCTCGCAGCTCGTCTTCGGTGAGCGGGCGGTCGTGAGGGTTCCAGACCAATTCGAGCCCGGCATCGATGAGCGGCTTCAACAGATGTGCGCGTCCTTTGAGGTGGACGGGGGCGATCAGCACCCGCCGCGGCCGCCCCGGCCCGGGCGCAGCGATGCGCCGGTGCACCGAGACCTTGCGCTCGAGCAAAAGAGGATCGGCGCGCTCGCGGAAGGTTGCGAGATAGGCAGCGGCCTTGTGGGCTTCGAAGGCGGCTTCGTCGCGATAGACTTCGTAGACGAAGGCGCGCTCGGGATCGCTTCCGTCCACCACCACGTCGAACTGGAGGCAGCCCGGCTCATGGAGCCGGGTGGTACGCGCATGTTGCTCGAGCAAGGGCAAAAATGCGGCCATTTGGCCCGGACGGACCTTGAACTCGGCCACCACGACGAGCGCTTGCTCGCTCACGGTCCCTTCTCCTCGCCTTGGTCGGTCGTTTGGGCGCGCGCTGGCCCAGAGCGCACATACTCGCGCCAGGCGGCGTAGCACCCGGCGCCGACGACGATGAGGGCGCCACCGATCGTCCAAGCGTCGGGGAAATCGCCGAAGACGAGATACCCCATCACCACCGCCCAGACGAGCATGGTGTAGCTGAAGGGCTGGATCACCACCGCGGGCGCACTGGCGAGCGCGCGCACGAGCAGATAGTGCCCCCCGGCACCCAGAGCCGCGAGCGCCAACAGCTGCAGCCAATGGACCGGTGAAAGCGGCACCCAGAACCAAGGTCCAACCAGGCTCAAAAGCGCCGCTGATGCCGCCGATTGCCAAACGAAACTGGTATGCGGCGGATCGAAGGCGCCCACCATGCGGGTGAGCACATTGTAGAGCGCATACATCGCTGCCGCGAGCACGGCCAAAAGCGATGCCGGATGGACCACCGTAAGGCCGGGGCGGACGATCACGAGCACGCCCACAAAGCCCACGGCGACGGCCACCCAGCGCCGCCAGCCGACCCGCTCGCCCAATATCGGCGCGGAAAGCGCGGTCACGATCAAAGGCGTAACCGCGAGCACCGCGTGCACATCGGCAAGCGGCAGGGCCCGAAAGCAAAGGAAAACGATGCCGATCTCGGTGACCAGAAGTCCGGCGCGGGCGATCTGCATAAACGGCCGCGCCGAGCGCAAGCCGGTTCTCACCACCGCCGGTCCGAGCATGAGAAGGGTAAGAGGCAGCGCCACGAGATGGCGCAACCAAAGGATGAGGGGTACGGGATAATTGGTCACCAAGAGCTTGGAGAGCGCATCCATGGCCCCAAAACAGGCCATGGCGATCACCGCAAGCGCGATGCCCTTAAGCTCACTCGAGCCGGAGGATGCGCGTGCGAATGCGCCGTTATGCGCGCGCACCGGGTGTCCTTTGCGTATAGCCGGTGGCGCGCTCGAAGGCGTGGGCAGCCCGCAACACCAACGCCTCCGCAAAGGGCGGGCCAACCAGCTGCAAGCCCGTCGGCATCCCCGCGGAATCGAAGCCCATCGGCACCGAGACGGCGGGAAGCCCGAGATAGTTGGCAAAGCCCACAAGCGCGCCCATGGCGTTGGAAAGGGCGAGGAAGCGCTGATCACCGCTCGTGTCGCTCTCGGCGACGGTGGGCGTGCGCACGGGACAAGTCGGCAAGGCGAGAAGATCGCAGCGCGCGAAGACTTCGGCTGCGAACCGCTCGAGCATGGGCGCACGAAGGGCCACGGCCTCGAGATAGTCGACCGCCGAGAAAGCGAAGCCGGGCGCCATGCGGGCGAGGGTCTCGCGGTTGTAGTCCGCTTCCCGCGTCGCCACGAGGCGGCGGTGCAGGGCAGCGCATTCGCAAGTCAGCACCACCCGGCGCAA
The DNA here is from genome assembly GCA_030549795.1 of Pseudomonadota bacterium. GTDB lineage: Bacteria > Pseudomonadota > Alphaproteobacteria > Geminicoccales > Geminicoccaceae > JANXAZ01. Next base: position 47,904 of record JAUQQO010000048.1, read on the forward strand.
GGCGTTGAGGAGCTCGAGATCAAAAGCGGGTGCCGCGATCACGATAGCACCGAGATCGCGGAAGACGGCTTCGGCCTCCTTGGTGAGCTCAGCGATCTCGGGATCGACCGCAACCGGCAGGCGATCGCGCACAAAGCCGATGCGCAGGCCACCCACCCCGGCCTCGAGCGCGGCGAGAAAATCGGGTACCGGGCGCGCACTCGTCGTGCGGTCGCGGGAATCCTGCCCGGCGATGACCTGAAGCAGGAGGGCGGCATCGGCGGTCGTGCGGGTAAGCGGGCCGATGTGATCGAGCGAAAACGAAAGCGGCATGGCTCCGGCCCGGCTCACCCGGCCGTAGGTGGGCTTGATCCCCACAAGCCCGCACAGGCTCGCTGGCACGCGGATGGAGCCACCGGTATCGGAACCGAGCGAGCCGAAGATGCAGCGCGCGGCAACCGCCGCCGCAGAACCGGAAGAGGAGCCACCCGTAATGCGCGTCGGGTCCCAGGGGTTCTTGGGATGACCGGTGTGGGGGTTGTGCCCGGTGATGCCGAGCGCGAACTCGACCATGTTCAAGCGACCGAGATCGACCGCACCGGCAGCATCCAGCCGCTCGATCACGGTCGCCGTGATGGATGCGCGCCGGCCGCGGAAAATTAGCGTGCCCCATTCCGAGAGCTCGCCTGCGCGCGGGAACATGTCCTTGTGCGCGAGCGGCACCCCGTGCAGCGGCCCCGCGAGCTTTCCTTGCGCGCGGGCACGGTCGAGCTCCTGCGCGCGGGCGAGCGCGCGCTCGGCATCGAGCCGGGCTACGGCGTTGAGGGCACGGCCTTGTGTGGCAAGCGCTTCCAGACAGGCCTCGGTCGCGGTGCGTGCGCTGATCGCGCCGGATCGCAAGGCGGCTGCGAGTTCGCACAAGGAAAGCGCGAGGATCTCCCGCGCAGCGGCGCTCAGCTGTGCGCCTTCGGCCGTCTCGGTGCGCTGCGCGCGCGGCTCTTCTGCCCCCGCATGGCGCTCGAGCGCGAGCAAGAAATCGGCCGGCTCGCCGCCGAAACCCGCGTCCGGAAGCCTAAGCTCGCGCAGGGCCGCGGCTGTTTCTTCGGCCAGCCGAAGCTGCGCTTGCGCAATGCGGATCCCCGAGCAGGTTTCGACCGTGGCATCCATCGGCTGTGCCTCCGCCCGTGCTCCCACAGCCGCCCCTACCATTGCGCGCTCGACCCTTGAACCTGCAGCAGTGGCGGCTGGGCATGCTTTCGCTCGCGGCCTCGACGTTGGTTGCACGCCTTCACGCGGCTAGAAGAAGTGCCGACGAGGCCGGGTCGGAGAGGAAAGCATGACCACCACGCGCGCGGCCGAGAGCGGGGTGCGCGACCCCCAAACGCTCGCGATGCTGCGGGCAATCGAGAAAAAGCTGCTCTGGCTTTCGGCGTGGACCATCCACCACGCCAACCATCTGCGTCCCTCGCGCGACAAGCTCAAGGTGGGCGGCCACCAAGCTTCCTGCGCCTCGGTCGCCACCATCGTCACCGCCCTGTTCTTCGACAGTTTGCGCCCGCAGGATCGCATCGCGGTCAAGCCGCACGCGAGCCCGATCTATCACGCCGCGATGTATCTTTTGGGCCGCCAGACGCGCGAGCGGCTCGAGCGCTTCCGCGCTCTGGGCGGCGCCCAGGCTTACCCCTCGCGAACCAAGGACGCGACCGGCGTGGATTTCTCGACCGGCTCGGTCGGGCTCGGGGTGGCGATGACCCTGTTCGCTTCGCTCGCGCAAGACTATGTGCGGCTTCACGGCCTTGTGCCGGCCGAGGAGCCCGAGGGCCGCATGGTGGCGATCGTGGGCGATGCCGAACTCGACGAGGGCAACGTCTTCGAAGCTCTGCTCGAGGGCTGGAAATATGATGTTCGCAATCTCTGGTGGATCATCGACTATAATCGCCAGAGCCTCGATCGCGTCGTCCCTGAGAAACTCTTCGCCAAGATCGAGCAGTTCTTCGCTACCGTCGGCTGGGAGGTGGTGACGATCAAATACGGCAAGAAGCTCCAGGCCGCCTTCGCCGAACCGGGCGGGCTGGCGCTCAAAGAGTGGATCGACGCCTGCCCCAATGATCTCTACGCCGCGCTGACCTTCAAGGGCGGGGCCGCCTGGCGGGCGCATCTCGAGAGCGATCTCGGGCGCAACCCCGCCATCCGCCGCATCCTCGACAGCCACGACGACGCGCGGCTCGCCCAGCTCATGACCAAT
>JAUQQO010000012.1 GCA_030549795.1 Pseudomonadota bacterium
CAATGATCTCTACGCTGCGCTGACCTTCAAGGGCGGGGCCGCCTGGCGGGCGCATCTCGAGAGCGATCTCGGGCGCAACCCCGCCATCCGCCGCATCCTCGACAGCCACGACGACGCGCGGCTCGCCCAGCTCATGACCAATTTGGGCGGACATGACGTGGAAGCGGTGCTCGAGGCCTTCGATCGGGCCAAGGCGGACGATCGGCCGCGCTGCTTTATCGCCTACACCGTCAAGGGCTACGGGCTGCCGATGGCCGGGCACAAGGACAGCCACGCCGCGCTCATGACTCCCGAGCAGATCGAGGCTTTGCGCGCTGCGCACGGCATTCCCTTGGGCCGCGAGTGGGATCCGCTCGCTGGTCTTGAGGTCGATCCCGAGGCGTTTGCGCGCTTTCTCGCCCGCGTTCCCTATCGCGCGCGCAACGAGCGCCGCAGCGCGCCGCCGATCCCGGTGCCGGCGGCTCTTCCCACCGGCAGGCGCGCCCCCCTCACCTCCACCCAAGAGACCTTCGGCCGCATCATGGGCGAGCTCGCGCGCTCGGATTTGCCGCTTGCCGATCGGATCGTGACCACCTCCCCCGATGTGACGGTTTCCACGAGCCTCGGGCCCTGGGTGAGCCGGCGCGATGTGTTCAACCGCAAGGAACACGAGGACGTGTTTCGCGCCGAGCAGGTGACCTCGCCTACGCTCTGGCGCGAGAGCCGCACCGGCCAGCACATCGAGCTCGGGATTGCCGAGAACAATCTGTTCTTGAACTTGGCCGCGCTCGGCCTTTCCCACGAGCTCTTCGGCGCGCGCCTTCTGCCCGTTGGCACGCTCTACGATCCCTTTATCGCCCGCGGCTTGGATGCGCTCACTTACGCGCTCTACCAGGCAGCCCGCTTTATCCTCGTTGCGACACCTTCGGGGGTCTCGCTCGCTCCGGAAGGGGGCGCGCATCAATCGATCGGCACCCCGCTTATTGGCATGAGCCTGCCCGGGCTCACCTATATGGAGCCCGCTTTTGCCGATGAGCTCGCGGTGATGCTGCGCTGGGCCTTCGACCATATCCAACGAGCCGAAGGGGGTTCGGTCTATTTGCGGCTTTCCACGCGCGCGATCCCGCAGCCCGAGCGGGAGATGGATGAAGCGCTCGCAAACGCCGTGCTCTCGGGCGGCTATTGGCTGGTGCCACCCGTACCGGGGGCGGAGCTCGCGATCGTCTTTTGCGGCGCGGTCGCTCCCGAAGCGCAGCAGGCGCTTGCCGTCTTGCGCGAGGACGTTCCGGGTGCCGGGCTTTTGAACGTGACCTCGGCGGATCTGCTCTTCGCCGATTGGCGGGCGCGCGGGTCCCACTCGCGCGCGGCCGAACTCTTGGCCCCGCTTGCCGCGGATGCGGTGCTCGTGACCGTGCTCGATGGCCATCCCGCCACGCTTGCCTGGCTCGGTTCGGTGCGCGGCCAGTTGGTTGCCGCGCTCGGGGTCGACCGCTTCGGTCAATCCGCCGACATCCCCGACATCTACCGGCTCATGGCGATCGACAGCGATGCCATTCTCGATGCCTGCGCGCGCGCCTTGGTGCGGCGCGCTGCGCGTGCCGCCGATGCAGGATGTGCGCGCGGCTCTCTTGCGCGCGCGGGATTGCACTCCTAAAGCCGCAGCGGCCAAGCCCAGGGAGGAACCGCCATGGACATGACCGGCGAGTACCGGATCCCGGCACCCCGCGAGCGGGTGTGGGCGATGCTCAACGACCCCGAGGTGCTCGCCAAGGCCATCCCGGGCTGCGAAGACATGCAAAAAGTGGGCGAGAACGCCTTCACCGCCAAGGTCAAGGCCAAAGTCGGCCCGGTGAGCGCCACCTTCACCGGCAAGGTGACGCTGTCGGATCTCGACCCTCCCCAATCCTACACCATCAGCGGAGAGGGCTCAGGCGGCGTGGCGGGCTTCGCCAAGGGTGGCGCGAAGGTGCAGCTGCTCGAAGACGGGCCCGATGCCACCATCCTGCGCTACGAGGCCAAAGCGGAAGTGGGTGGCAAACTCGCCCAGATCGGCTCGCGGTTGATCCAAGGCACGGCCAAGAAAATGGCCGACGATTTCTTCGGCAAGTTCGCCGAGCTCGCCGCTGCCGCCGCCCCCCCGCCGCAAGCCGCCCCCACCCCGCCCGCCGAGGCCGCCGCACCACCGCCCGAAGCTGCCCCTTCCCCCACTGCGGCGCCTTCGGGCGTGCCATGGGTGTGGATCGTCGCCGCCGCGGTAGTGTTCGGCGTGCTCCTGTGGGCGCTGCTCGCGCGCTGAAGCCGAAGCCGTGGGCTGCGTTGACGCCACAGATGCCGGCCTTTAGTTAGCTTTCGGGCAAGAAGCGAAGAGTCGGGTCCGCGCTCGGCGACGCGCTGGACCCTCGCGAACACGGTCGGGTCCCTTGGTGTTGCGGGCCCGAGGGCATGGGAGGTCGAAGCCGATGCGGATATCGATGACGGTCAACGGCAAGCCCGTAAGCGGCGATGTCGAACCGCGCACGCTTCTCGTCGAATTCTTGCGCAACCATCTCGGTCTCACCGGCACGCATGTGGGCTGCGATACGAGCCAGTGCGGTTGCTGCGTCGTCCATGTCGACGGCGAATCGGTCAAGTCCTGCACCATGCTCGCGGTCCAAGCCGACGGCCGGTCGGTGACCACGATCGAAGGGCTGGCCAAGGACGGCGAACTGCATCCGCTGCAGAAGGCTTTCCACGAACATCACGGGCTGCAGTGCGGCTTCTGCACCCCCGGCATGATCATGAGCGCGGCCGATCTCTTGAACCGCAACCCCGACCCGAGCGAGCAAGAAGTGCGCGAGTGGCTCGAGGGCAATCTCTGCCGCTGCACCGGGTACCACAACATCGTCAAGGCGATCCTCGCCGCAGCCCAGAGCATGCGCGCAATGGCGCGCGCTGCCGAGTGAGATCAGCCTAAAAGCGTGGAGGCTGACATGGCTGAGAAGGGAATCGGAGCGCGGGTTCTAAGGAAGGAAGATCTGCGCTTTATCTCCGGCCGCGGGCATTATACCGACGATATCAACCTGCCCGGCCAAGCCTATGCCGTCTTCGTGCGCTCGCCACATGCGCACGCCCGGATCAAGCGCATCGACAAGGGCCCGGCTCTGGCCTCACCGGGCGTGCTCGCGGTGCTCGACGGGCAGGACGTGGCCGCCGACAGGCTCGGCAATCTCGTGTGCGGCTGGCTCGTCAAATCCAAAGACGGCAGCCCCATGAAGATGGGCAAGCACCCGCTTCTCGCTCAAGAGAAGGTGCGCTACGTCGGCGACCGCGTGGCGGTGGTGATCGCCGAGACCTACCATCAGGCCAAAGACGCGGCGGAAAAGCTCATCGTCGAATATGAAGAGCTGCCTGCCGTGGTCGATCTCGCCAAGGCCCACGACGCGCCTGCGCTCGTCCACGACGAGATCCCCAACAACCTCTGCTACGATTGGGAGCTGGGGGACAAAGCCGCGGTGGATGCCGCCTTCGCCAAGGCCCACCACATCACGCGCGCTCAGTTCGTCAACAACCGCCTGGTGCCCAACGCCATCGAACCGCGCGCCGCTATTGGCCATTGGGATCCCGGTCAGGACGCGTACACGCTCTATATGACGAGCCAGAACCCGCACGTGCACCGGCTCGTCATCTCGGCCTTCATCGGCATCGCCCCCGAACACAAGCTCCGGGTGGTCGCCCCGGATGTGGGCGGCGGCTTCGGCTCCAAGATCTTCATCTACGGCGAAGAGTGCGTGGTCTTATGGGCGTCCAAGAAGATCGGCGGGCGGCCGGTGAAGTGGACGGCTGAGCGCTCGGAGAGCTTCATCACCGACGCGCACGGCCGCGACCATGTGACCACCGCCGAGCTCGCCCTCGACAAAGAGGGCAATTTCCTCGCCCTGCGGGTGAACACCAAGGCCAATCTCGGGGCCTATATGAGCACCTTCAGCTCGTGTATCCCGACATATCTCTATGCTACGCTGTTGGCCGGGCAGTACAAAACGCCGGCGATCTATTGCGACGTCCAAGCCTATTACACCAACACCGTGCCGGTGGATGCCTATCGCGGCGCCGGCCGCCCCGAGGCGAGCTTCTTGCTCGAGACCCTGGTCGATCAGGCGGCGATCGAGCTCGGCATGGATCCCGCCGACATCCGCCGCAAGAACTTCATTCCCAAAGACGCCTTCCCCTATCAGACGCCGGTAGCGCTCGTCTACGATACCGGCGATTATGCGCGGGTTTTCGAAGAAGCGCTTAAGATCGCCGATTACTACGGCTTCCCGGCGCGCCGGGCGGAGAGCGAAAAGCGCGGCAAGCTCAGAGGCATCGGTCTTTCCTGCTACATCGAGGCCTGCGGTATTGCGCCTTCGGCGGTAGTGGGTTCACTCGGTGCCGGCGTGGGCTTGTGGGAGAGCGCCAAAGTCCGCTTCACCCACACCGGCAAGGTGCAGGTGTTGACCGGCACCCACACCCACGGCCAGGGTCACGAGACCACCTTCGCCCAACTCGTCGCCGACAAGCTCGGCGTGCCGTTTGAGGACGTCGAGGTGATCCACGGCGACACCGACAAGACGCCGGTCGGGATGGGCACCTACGGCTCCCGCTCGCTCGCGGTGGGCGGCGAAGCGATCGTCAAGGCCTGTGAAAAGATCATCGCCAAGGGCAAGAAGATCGCGGCCCATCTCCTCGAGGCGTCGGAAGGCGACATCGAGTTCAAAGACGGCAAATTCACCGTAAAAGGCACGGACAAGAGCAAGACGATCGGCGAGGTCGTCTTCGCCGCTTACGTGCCGCACAACTATCCTCCTGGCCTCGAGCCCGGGATGGAGGAGACGGCGTTCTTCGATCCGCCCAACTTCACCTTCCCCGCCGGCACTTACGTGTGCGAGGTGGAAGTCGATCCGCAGACCGGCAAGGTCGACATCGTGCGCTTTATCGCCGTCGACGACTTCGGCAATGTCGTCAACCCGATGATCGTCGAGGGACAGGTGCACGGCGGCCTCGTGCAGGGCATCGGCCAGGCGCTGCTCGAAGGGGCGCGCTACGATGAGAGCGGCCAGCTCTTGACCGGCTCTTATATGGACTATGCGATGCCGCGGGCGAGCGATGTGCCGTTCTTCGAGGTGGTGACCACGCAGGGCACGCCCGCCGTCGCCAACTCGCTGGGTGTTAAGGGTTGCGGCGAGGCGGGGGCGATCGGCGCACCGGCGGCGGTGATCAACGCCATCCGCAACGCCATCGGCGTGCGGGTGGAGATGCCGGCGACACCGGAGCGGGTGTGGCGGGCGATCCAGCAGAGCCCGATGCTCAAGGCGGCCGAATAGGGGGAGGAAGCGATGTACGCGTTCGACTATTTCCGCCCGAGCACGCTCGCCGAAGCGGCCCAGCTCTTGGCGAGCAATCCGGAAGCCAAGCTGTTGGCCGGCGGCCAGACCTACATTCCCACCCTCAAACAGCGCCTCGCCAAGCCGAGCGCGCTCATCGACCTCGCCCACATCGCCGAGCTGCGGGGAATCAGCGAGGAGGCGGGCGGCCTTACCATCGGCGCCATGACCCGTCACGCCGAGGTGGCGGCATCGCCTGTGGTCAAGCGGGTGATCCCGGCGCTCGCGGCACTCGCCGAGGAGATCGGCGATCCGCAGGTGCGCAACCGCGGTACGCTCGGCGGCTCGATCGCCAACAACGATCCCGCCGCCGACTATCCGGCTGCGGTCCTGGGCCTTGGGGCTACGGTGCGCACGAGCAAGGGACGCGCGATCGCGGCTGATGATTTCTTCACCGGCATGTTCGAGACCGCCCTCGAGCCGGACGAGATCATCACCGCGGTGCACTTCCCCAAGCCGGAAAAAGCCGGCTATGCGAAGTTCCCCAACCCGGCGAGCCGCTATGCCATCGTCGGCGTGTTCGTCGCCAAAACCGCAGCGGGTGTGCGCGTCGCGGTCACCGGTGCCGCTCCCTGTGTCTTCCGCGCCACCGCGATCGAACAGGCGCTGCAAAGCGCCTGGTCGGAAGCGGCGATCGACGGGGTGCGCATCGACCCCGCCAACCTCAACAGCGACATCCACGCCTCCGCAGAATACCGCGCTCATCTCATCACGGTGATGGCCAAGCGCGCCTTGCGCGCCGCCGGTTGAGCGCAAGCGCGGCAGCGAGCTCGAGAAGGGGCCTGCGGGCCCCTTCTCTTTCGCTCACGGCGCGCGGCTCGAGGAGCTGTCCTGCGTCTCGGTGAAAGGAGCGAGCGGCAGCGCGCCGAGATCGACGCGTTGCGCGCGCACAGCCTCGCATGCGCCCATCCGTCGCGTGCGGAAGCGCGCGAGCACGAGCCCCACGAGCCCGCCCAAGGCATTCGCGAACGCGTCGTCCACGGCCGGCTGACGGCCGTTTGAAAGGAGCTGCAGCACTTCGCCCGCTACGGCGAGCAGCAGCACGAGACCCAGCGCGGGCACGAGACGCGCGCGAGGCACGGTACGGCCGAGCAAAAAGGCGAGCATCGCGGCGAGCAGCGCATGGGGCAGAAAGGGCGTGCTGGAAGCGTGCTGAAGCGTCTGCCCGAGGCCAGCGGGCAACAGCGCGAACGCTTCAGGCGGCACAAGGATCAAGAAGATGCCGCCGGCGCTCGCAATGAGGGCGAGCAGGGCGTGGCTGCGGCGCGCCGCGGCCCGCCACACGAGCGCAGCAGCGGCGAGTAGGCCGACGAGCCAACCGGCCCCAAGACCCAAGCGCGCGGCCTCGAGCACGGGGTTGGGGATCAACGCCGCCGCCTCGAGCCGGCGCACTTCGAGCATACCCGCCGTACCCTGCAGGCGAACGACGAGGTGCGCTGCCGCCGCTGCCGGCGGAAGGGGCAGATCGGCGCGCACGCGCTGCCAGTCGCGGTCTGCCCGCGCCCGAAAGAGATCGATGCGGCGATCGGGAAGCCTTTGGCCCGCGGCATCGAAGGCCCAAAGATGGATCCGCGCCGCCTCGAAGGATTTATCGCGAGCGCGGCCTAAGAAGCGCACTTCGCCCTCAAGGCGCACCCCACGGGCGTTCTCGGCCAGCTCGAGCGGTCGATGCGCGAGCACGAACGGGTCTTCGGGCTCGGCGCGCAAAACGAGGCGATCCGCGCTGATCTCGGCTGCGGCGTTACGGCCCTTCTCGATGGTCCAAAGGGCGCGTTCCTGGGCATCGGCCGGCAGAAGCGCGCGCGCCGGAAAGGCGGGGACGTCCCGTGGCACCCAACTCAAAAGCACGAGCGTGGCGGCGGTGAGCGCGGCGATCAGGATCGCCCACGCCAAGACCGCGCGCCCCAAACGCGGCTTCTGCGCGCGCTCTTTCCCCACTAGCCCTCCCGGCGCACGAGCGTGCGCGCGCGCCGCGGCCATCGGCGCAGGGCGAGGCCGACCAGGCCGCCCAGACCGACACCCAGAAGGTTGCGCACCGCGTCGGCGAGATCGGCGGTGCGGCTATCGGTCAAAAGCTGCAGATATTCGCCGAGCAAGGCGCAAAGCGCGAGGAATGCGAGTACTGAGACGAGCGAGAACTGCCGGATGGTCGCCACAGCCAAACTCGAAAGCGCGGCAAACAGCAAGAGATGGCCGAGATCACCGATAAGCTCGGGCTCGATCGGAGCGAGCCCCAGCCGTGCCGCGAGATCCTGCACAAATCCGCTTTTGAGCGGTGCCGGCATGAGCAGCAACAGCCCAGCGGCGCCCATGCTCGCTACGAGCGCACCGGCAAGAAGGGGAGCACCGAGGCGGGTCACGAGCAGCACGAGACCCGCCCCGCCGGCCAAAAGCCAACCGACGACCACGGCAGCGCGGGCAAGACGGAACAACGGTCGCTCGCGCAACGGCCAAAGCACGAGTTCGCCCACTTCCACGCGCCCGCGCGCGCGCACGAGCTCGATCGCCAGCGTGGCCCCCACCGAACCCGGGGGCAGACGGACGTCGCGGCGAAAGGCGAAGGGCTCGCGACTGCCGACCAGGCGGGCGAGCTCGAGCCCCTGACCGTAGACCGGCCGGCCCTCGCGGTCGCGGCCGAAGAGCCACAGCCGCGCACCCGCCCCCGGCGCGCGCGCGCTGCGCACGGAAGCGCTGGCGAGCCGGGCCGCAATGTGCACGCCGGCGAGCTCGGGCAGAGGCGCGAGATGGACGTAGAGTGCGACGAGCCCCTGCTCGCTTGCGCTTTCGAGTACAGCTATGCCGTCTTCGACCGCGACTCGCCCAGGTCCGGGCCGGGCGTCGAGGGCGAAGCGCGGGTCGGCGGCAGGTGCGAGAAGCGGTTTTACGGTGGCCGCACCGGGCACGGGGTCCAAGCGCCTCATGCCCCATTCCACCCACGCCGTGGCCGCCACGAGCAGAGCGAGTGCCGCGCTCAAGCGCATAATCGCCCGCTCGGGCCGCAAGGCGACAAGGCGAAGGAGCAGGGCCTTCACCGCGCCCCCTGCTCCATCGCTCGCGATCGAGGAATGCCCGCCGACATCGCCGCTATCATAGCGTCCTCATGTCGCCGCCGTCAGCAGGCCGCGACGCGAATGCGCGGGCGCGCGGGAATGCGGCTTGCAGAGGCGGTTGCGCTCGTGTGTGATCGCGCCGCGCCCATCTCGGCGCCTTAAGCCTCGACGAGCCTTAGCCGCATGCCCGACATTCCCTCCTCCATCGACGAGACCATCGAGCTCTTGGCCAAGGGGCGCTACGTCGCCGATCGTCCCCTCGCCACCGCGCTTTTCCTGGCGTTGAAGCTCAACCGCCCCCTGTTCCTTGAGGGCGAAGCGGGAGTTGGCAAGACCGAGATCGCCAAAGTGCTGGCCGAGACGCTCGACCGCAACCTCATCCGCTTGCAGTGCTATGAGGGTTTGGATGTCGCGGCAGCCGTCTACGAGTGGAACTACCAGCGGCAGATGCTGGAGATCCGCCTCGCCGAGGCGGCCGGCATCACCGACCGCGAAGGGCTGGCACAGGACATCTTCAACGAGCGCTTCTTGATCCGGCGCCCGCTTCTGCTCGCGCTCGAGCCCGATTTCCGAGGACCGCCGGTGCTCTTGATCGACGAGCTCGACCGCACGGACGAACCGTTCGAGGCCTTTCTTTTAGAAGTGCTCTCGGATTTCCAGATCACGATCCCCGAAATCGGCACCATCAAGGCCAAAGAACCACCGATCGTGGTGATCACGAGCAACCGCACGCGCGAGATCCACGACGCCTTGAAGCGCCGGTGTTTCTATCACTGGGTCGACTATCCTTCCCTCGAGCGCGAGCTCGAGATCATCCGCGTCAAGTTGCCCGGGGTTGACGAACGGCTGTCGCGTCAGATCGTGCTGTTCGTACACGAGCTGCGCAAACGCGATCTCTTCAAGCTGCCGGGGGTGGCCGAGACTCTCGATTGGACGCGGGCACTGACCACGCTCGACTGTCTTGAGCTCACCCCCGAGCTCATCAACGACACGCTCGGCACGCTCTTGAAGTACCAAGACGACATCGCCAAGATCCGCGGTTCGGAGGCGGCCAAGATTCTGGCCGAGATCAACATGAAACTCGAAGGAGTGCACCACTGAACGCTCCAAGCGAACCTCCCGCTTCGGGCGGCAAGCTCGCCCGCAACATCGTCCATTTCGTGCGCGCGCTGCGCGCCGCTGGCCTGCCGGTGGGGCCCGGCCACGCCATTCGCGCGCTCGAGGCGGTGGAAGCAGTGGGGCTCGCGCGGCGCAGCGATCTCTATTGGACCTTGCATGCGGTGCTCGTCACCCGCCGCGACCAAAAGCCGATCTTCGATCAGTGTTTTCATCTCTTCTGGCGCGACCCGAAGCTGCTCGAGCGGATGATGCAGCTGTTGTTGCCGCAGCTCGAGCTCGAGCGGCCGCGTGAGAGCGAAGAGGTCAGCCGGCGGGTGGCCGACGCACTCGGTCCGCAAAAGCTTCCCGGGGTGGGCGAACGGGAAGAGGGCGAAAAGCCCGAGGTCGAGCTCGACGCCGTGCTCACCTGGTCGGCGCGCGAGCAGCTGCAGACCAAAGACTTCGAGCAGATGACGGCAGAGGAGCTCGAAGAAGCGCGCAAAGCGATCGCGCGGCTGCGGCTGAGCATGGCGGAAGTCCGCACCCGTCGCTTCCGCCCCGATCCGCATGCGCTCAAGATCGATCTGCGGCGCAGCTTGAGACGCTCGTTGCGCGGCGGAGGAGCAGCGATCGAGCTCGTGCGCAAGAAGGCTAGAACGCGCCATCCACCGCTCGTCATCATCTGTGACATTTCGGGCTCGATGGCGCGCTATTCGCGCATGCTCCTTCTCTTCATGCACACCCTTACCAATGACCGCGATCGAGTCTTCAGCTTCGTGTTCGGAACGCGGCTTACCAACATCACGCGATACCTGCGCTTTAAGGACGTCGACCAGGCGCTCGCCAAGGTGGGTGAAGTGGTGCAGGACTGGTCGGGCGGGACCCGCATCGGTGCCTGTCTTAAGGAGTTCAACCGGATCTGGTCGCGCCGCGTGCTCGCCCAGGGAGCGGTGGTGCTCTTGATCACCGATGGGCTCGACCGCGATGCGGGCGAAGGGCTCGCAGCCGAGATGGAGCGGCTGCACAAGAGCTGCCGGCGGCTCATTTGGCTCAATCCCTTGCTGCGCTTTGAGGGCTATCAGCCGATCACCGCCGGGGCACGGGCGATGATCCGGCATGTGGACGAGTTTCGCCCCGCCCACAATCTTCAGAGCCTGGCCGAGCTCGCCCGCGCGCTCGCGGAAGATGCGCCGCGGCGCGCGGAAGGCTTGAGCGAATGGGTGGCGCTTGCGGGCGAACGGAGGGTGGCATGAGCGAGGAAGAGCGCCTGTTGCGCGAGGCCCTCGCGTGGAAGCGCGAGGGGCGTAAGGTGGCCATCGCCACCGTGGTGTCGACCTGGGGGTCGTCGCCGCGACCGGTGGGTTCGATGCTGGTGGTCGACGATCGCGGCCGCATGGCGGGCTCGGTCTCCGGCGGCTGCATCGAGGGCGCTGTGGTCAAGGAAGCCCAGGCGATCATGGAAGGTGCCCCGCCCAAGCTGCTCGAGTTCGGGGTGAGCGACGAACAGGCCTGGGAGGTGGGGCTCGCCTGCGGTGGGCGGGTGAAGGTGTGGGTGGAGGCGCTCACGTGAAGGTCGCACTCGCCGAACGTCTCCTTAAGGCGCGCGCCGAGGGCAAAGCCGCTTGTCTTGTGCGCTTCCTCGCAAGCGGTGAGGAGGCGCTGATCGTTGCGGGCGAACAGGTGATCGGCCCACCGCTTCCCGAAGCGGTCTTGGATGCAGCGGCCCAGGCTCAGCGCCGCGACCGTTCGACCACCCTCGAGAGCGAAGCCGGCCCGCTCTTCATCCAGGTCTTCAACCCACCGCTTCGGCTCATCGTCGTGGGTGCTGTGCACATCGCGCAAGCGCTCGTGCCGATGGCG
>JAUQQO010000018.1 GCA_030549795.1 Pseudomonadota bacterium
TTTCCGTAATGTTTGAAAGAGGTGCCGAGCGTGCCGTAGGAGAGTTCGGTCGGAGCCATCTCATGACATGCGTAGCAATTGCCTCCGACTTGGCGCTTGGGATCGTCGCCCATCCGCAAGCCGTAGCCGTTGAGGGAAAGTGCTTCTCCCTTCTTCCAGTCGCCCAAAAAATTTCCGTCTGCGGGAAAGACGATGCTCGCGCGCGCGAGCTCTTCGATGCGCGCGGCTACTTCGGGGGGCGGCTCGTTGCGGTATTCCGTGCACAGACGCTGTGTTTCGTCCTGATCGACGCGCGCGCGAAGCTCCGGCGGCAGCTTGTCGTAGCGGAAGCCCTCGCGCACCACCTGTTCGCGCTTTTCGACCGAAATCTTAGGAAGCCCCGGGATCTCAGCGGCGATTGCCGAGGCAGCCGAAAGCAGTACCGTAAGAAAGGCGAGCGACCGCAGCATGACCCCCTCCTTTCACCGCTTAATGCCCGGGACCTTGAGCTCGCCGCCTTCGGCGTTCTTGGTGAGCCACATGATGAGGGCGACGCTGAGCTCAGACCCGTAGTCGAGATCGGGCATGCGCATCTGCCACAAACAGTCCCACATGCGATGCTGCATGGTGCGCAGGGTCTCGTGTGAGACGCGGTAGGTAGGCCAGGTGGTCATGGCGCGCGCCGCATCCTCGTTGCGCGTCATATTGCCCAACTCTTGCAGACGAATCCGCCTGCCGTCTTGGCTATGGCATGTGGAGCATGAAAAGTCAAAGTACGAGCTGCGCCGGTAGAAAACCGCCTCACCGAGCGCATAAGCCTCTTTCTCTTTAGGATGCTCGAGAGGAATCTCAAATTTCATGCCAGATGATTTTTCAGCGACATAAGCGACCAACGCCTCCATATCGGACTGCCCGCCGCGTTTGGAGAAGGCGTTCTTCTTGATGGTCGCTTCATCAAGGCCTTGCAAGTTCACCATGCACCACATCAACCGCGTTTCGAGGTCCATCACGCGGTCAGCATCGGGGAAGTAGCGCGGCAGCCGAGCATAGGCTCCCTCGAGGACGCCGGGGCCGAGCCCGAGATCGCATTCCTCGAGCGATGCGTTTTTCGGTCCCCGCTTTTGATGCCAAAGAGCCTCTCCCCGATCGACGAAGAGATAACCAGGATTGGCGAAGGGATCGGCCAACAGACGACGATATTCTTCGACGGGATTTTCGGACTGCGCAAGGGCCGCGCTGCCGAGAGCAACCATCCCCACCAGCGCAGCGCATAACCTCTTCATCTGACTTCGATCCTCCCTGTCCCCGGCGGGCACCAACTACCCACACTCTTATATGAGCGCTTACTGTTGCGCCTTCGCGTTTGCAAGAGGGCGGATCTCCCTCTGCGCGCTGTGCCGCCGCTACCGCCTGCGCTTCGCTGCCGATCGCTGAGATGCGTGCTCAGGCTCGTTCGCGCCGTCGCGCCGGCTCCAGGCTCGGAAGGTGGCGCGCCAGGTACCGACCGGTATGGCTTTCTGGAACGTTCGCGACGAACTCGGGCGGGCCCTCGGCGACGATGCGGCCACCGCCTGAGCCACCCTCCGGGCCGAGATCGATGATCCAGTCCGCCGTCTTGATGACGTCCAGATTGTGCTCGATGACGATCACCGTATTTCCCTGATCCACGAGAGCGTGGAGGACTTCCAGGAGCTTTCTAATGTCTTCGAAGTGAAGTCCGGTTGTCGGCTCGTCGAGGATGTAGACGGTGCGGCCGGTCGCGCGCCGCGACAGTTCCTTGGCCAATTTGACCCGTTGCGCTTCGCCGCCGCTCAAGGTGGTCGCCGGTTGGCCGAGTCGGATGTAGCCCAAACCGACCTTGTGCAGCGTTTCGAGCTTCTGGCGCACCGCCGGCACGGCTTCAAAGAATTCGCGAGCCGTATCCACGGTCATGTCGAGAACGTCGGCGATCGAGGCCCCCTTCCACGTCACTTCTAGAGTTTCGCGGTTGAAGCGCTTTCCCTTGCAGACATCGCAGGTCACAAAGACATCCGGCAAAAAGTGCATTTCGATCTTGATCACCCCGTCGCCCTGACAGGCTTCGCAGCGCCCGCCCTTGACGTTGAAGCTGAAACGTCCGGGCTTGTAGCCGCGCGCGCGGGCTTCCGGCAGCTCGGCGTACCAGTCGCGGATGGGGGTGAAGGCGCCGGTATAGGTGGCGGGATTGGAGCGCGGCGTGCGGCCGATCGGCGACTGGTCGATGTCCACCACCTTATCGACCAGATCGAGACCGTGGATCGCCCGCACCTCGCCGCCTTGGACGCGCGCGCCCATGAGCCGGCGGGCGAGAGCGGGATAGAGCGTATCGACGACCAGGGACGATTTCCCCGATCCCGACACCCCGGTGACGCAGACGAACAGGCCCAAGGGGAAGCGGGCGGTGATGTCTTGCAGATTGTTGGTCCGGCAACCCTCGAGTACGAGCCAGCGATCGGGAGCCGGCTCGCGCCGACGCGCGGGCACGGGGATCCAGCGCCGACCGGAGAGATACTGGCCGGTGAGGGAGGCCGGGCTGCGCATGATGTCTTCTGGTGTGCCCTGTGCCACGATCATGCCGCCGTGCACACCGGCTCCCGGCCCCATATCGATCACGTGGTCGGCGCGTCGGATCGCGTCCTCGTCATGTTCGACCACGATCACCGTGTTGCCGAGGTCGCGCAGCCTTTCGAGCGTGGCGAGCAACCGATCATTGTCGCGCTGGTGCAGTCCGATCGAGGGTTCGTCCAAGACGTAGAGAACACCGGTCAGCCCGCTGCCGATCTGCGAGGCCAAGCGGATGCGCTGGCTCTCGCCACCCGAAAGGGTCCCCGAATCTCGGGCCAGGGTGAGATAATCGAGCCCGACGTCCATAAGAAAGCGCAGGCGCTCGCGGATCTCTTTGAGAATGCGGCTTGCGATCTCCTGCTGTTTGGGCGAGAGCTTGGCTGGTAGCGCGGCGAACCACGCTGCCGCCTCGCGGATCGAGAGCTCGGCCGCTTCGCCGATGTGCCGGCCATCGATCTTCACGCACAGCGCTTCGGGCTTGAGCCTGTAGCCGCGACAGGCCGGACAGGGGCTCTGCGCCATGTAGCGCTCGAGCTCTTCGCGCATCCACGCCGAATCGGTCTCGCGCCAGCGGCGTTGGAGGTTGTTGAGCACGCCTTCGAAGGGCTTGTTGGTGCGGATGGCGCGCAGCCCGTCGTCGAAGGCGAGCGGAATCGGCTCCTCGCCAGAACCATACAGGATGACCTCGCGTACCCGCTTGGGCAGCCGCCGCCAGGGTGTCTTGGGATCAACACCAAAATGACGGCAGATCGCGACCAAGGTCTGCGTGTAATAGGGTACGGTCTGGGAGGCCCAGGGTTCGACCGCACCATCCAGGATCGACTTGTCCGGATCGGGTACCACGAGATCGGGATCGGCGCGCAGCAGCTTGCCGAGACCATCACAACTGGGACAGGCTCCAAAAGGATTGTTGAAGCTGAACAGCCGCGGTTCGATCTCCGGCAGCGTGAACCCCGACACCGGGCAGGCGAACTTGGCCGAGAGCACGGTTCGCTCACCCGTATCGGCGTTCTCGAGCACGGCGATCTGATCAGCGAGCTCGAGCGCCGTCTCCAGGCTGTCGGCCAAGCGATTGCCGAGGTCGGGACCGAGCACGAGGCGATCGACGACGACTTCGATGTCGTGCTTTTTCTTTTTGTCCAGTTGCGGTACGTCTTCGATATCGAATAAAGTTCCGTCGATCTTCACCCGTTCGAAACCCCGCCGTTGCAGCTCCTGCAGCTCTTTGCGGTACTCTCCTTTGCGGCCGCGCACGATCGGAGCGAGAAGATACAGCCGCGTGCCCTCGGGCATGGCGAGGATGCGGTCGACCATCTGCGAGACGGTCTGCGCTTCGATCGGCAAACCCGTGGCGGGCGAATAGGGTACGCCGACGCGCGCCCATAACAGGCGCATATAGTCGTAGATCTCGGTGACCGTACCGACGGTCGAGCGCGGATTCTTCGAAGTGGTCTTTTGCTCGATGGAGATCGCAGGGGAAAGCCCGGTTATCAAATCGACGTCGGGTTTCTCCATGAGCTCCAGAAACTGCCGGGCATAGGCGGAGAGCGATTCGACATATCGGCGCTGGCCCTCGGCATAAATCGTATCGAAGGCGAGCGACGACTTGCCCGAACCGGAAAGCCCGGTGATCACCACCAGTTTGTGGCGCGGAATGTCGACATCGATGCCCTTGAGATTGTGCTCGCGGGCACCACGGATGCGAATGAACTCGTCCATCGATCGCCGAAGCATCGGAGGCGGCTCGGGGATCGGGCCGCCCTTCCTGTTCTTGGGGGCACGGGAGGGCCCGGACAAGGGGTGCGGCCGACGGGCTCGCGACCGCGGCATCGCCGCAAAGGACGCGCACCACGCGCGGAAGCTCTTAACCGGCCCGTAACCTCCCGCGGCTGCCGAACCGCGCCCCTTGTGACCGCCCCACCGATGGAATCGGATCGGCGCGCTCGAACCCTACTGGCGCCGCCGCGAGCAGGCGGGCGCATCCTGGCCGTCGCCGACGGGATGGGCTTTAATCGGGGGGCGCAAGGCGCGCTTGAAGGACAAGGACCATGGCCGGCAGCGTCAACAAGGTGATCCTCGTGGGCAATCTCGGTCGCGATCCCGAGGTTCGCTACACCCAGAACAACCAGAAAGTCGTACACTTGTCCATCGCGACCTCGGAGCGCTGGAGGGATCGCACGACCAATGAACTCAGAGAAAGAACGGAATGGCACAGGGTTGTGATCTTCAACGAGAATCTCGCCGAAATTGCTGAGCGTTACCTTACGAAAGGCCGCATGGTCTACATCGAAGGAAGCTTACAGACCCGGAAATGGACCGACCAATCGGGCCAGGAACGCTACACGACCGAGATCGTCCTTCCGCGTTACCGAGGTGAACTCGTGCTCCTCGGCGGCCGCGGCGAAGCACCGGCGGAAGCGGCCTTACCGGAAGAGCCCGACTTCGCCGACCTCGAAGAACCTGCACCGATGCGCACCGTCGCCCGCGCCGCTCCCGCCCGCGCCCAGGCTCCGGCGCGCAAGCCGTCGCTTGCCGAAGAGGTCGACGACGACATCCCGTTTTGAGGGCGGCGCGTCTTGGCAGGACGCGCGCGCGAAAGGTAGATCCTCGAGTCAGAAAAAGAAAAAATCACGCGTCCGCACCACCTCAGCAGCGCCTGTTGTTCGCGCGATCAGCGCTGCACGATTGTCGATAAAGCCGGCTCTTCAGCAATAAAAAGCGAGCGCGAGGGGAGGCTGAATAGAGAGCATGGCCGCAAAGCGCACGCCCTTTCTCATCGGCCTGTTCGTGATCTGCGCGAATGTGCTGGCGTTGCAGATCCTGCAGACCCGGATCCTTTCGGTCGTGACCCATTACCATTTGGCCTTTTTCGCCATCAGCATGGCGATGCTGGGCATGACGGCCGGCGCGCTCTGGGTCCATTTCCACCCCGACACCTTCGGTATCCACCACCTTTGGGTTCAGCTCACGCGCGCTGCGGTCGGCTTTGCGATCGCGACCGCTGCTTCGATCCTGCTGCTTGTCACCTCGGTGGTCGTGGTCCATCCCCTGAACCTCTTCCTAACCGGGCTTCTCTGGCTCAAGTTGCTCGCCATTTTGGCTCCGCCCTATGTGTTCGCGGGTATTGTGGTGTCGCTCGCGCTCACCCGCAGCCCGTGGCCGGTCGGACTGGTCTACGCCGTCGATCTCGCCGGCGCGGCGAGCGGCTGTCTGCTCGTTCTCCTGCTGCTCGAATGGCTCGATGCCCTCTCGGCGGTGCTGGTGAGTGCTGCTGCCGGGGCGGTGGCAGCAGCGCTCTTTCGTGCCGCTCGTCTCGGCGAAGCGGCGGGCGCCCGAGGGTGGCTCGAAGCGACGCCACCCGTACCGTTGGCCGGGGCCCTCCTCGCGGCTGCCCTTCTCAACGCCTGGCTGCACCCACAGGCGCTCGTACCCACCATCGTGCGCGGGCACGTCGAGTACCTCGGCCCGCACGACGTCGTCGTGTGGAACTCCTTCTCGCGTATCCTTGCGCAGGGAGGCGAGGTTCGCCCGGAGCCGGCGGTGATGTGGGCCGCTTCCGCTGCGATGCCGGACCGCCGCATCGAGCAGCGGTGGGTGAATATCGACGGCGAAGCGGCGACCGTCATGTACCGCTTTGAGGGTCGTGCCGAAGAGCTCGATTTCCTGCGTTACGATCTGGTCAATTTCGCCTATGCCATCCGCAACAGCGGCCGAGCCGCGGTGATCGGGGTCGGAGGCGGGCGCGATCTCCTTTCGGCCTGGGTGCACGGCTTTCGCGACATCACCGGAGTCGAGATTAACCCGGTTTTCGTGCAGCTGTTGCAAGAGCGATTCCGAAGCTTCAACCGCGTCGTCGATTTGCCCGGGGTGCGCCTCATCGTCGATGAAGCGCGAAGCTGGTTCGCGAGGACCGACGAGCAGTTCGATCTCATCCAGATGAGCATGATCGATACCTGGGCGGCGACTGGTGCTGGAGCCTTCTCCTTGACCGAGAACGGCCTTTATACCATCGAAGGCTGGAAACGGTTCTTGGAGCGTCTTACGCCCTCGGGGATCTTCACGGTCTCGCGCTGGTACGACCCGGCCGACGTCAACGAGACGGGGCGTCTTGTGAGCCTCGCCAAGGCGACGCTCCTCGCGCTCGGTGTTCGCGCGCCCGAGCGGCACATCCTGCTCGCCGCCCACGATCGCATCGCAACGCTCATCCTCGCGCGCGAGCCGTTGGCGCCCGCCGACGTTGCCGCGCTGCATGCGCGCGCGGCGAGGTTGGGTTTCCGGGTCCTGGTCGCTCCCGACGTGCCGCCGGCCTCACCGGTGTTGGCCCACATCATGGGGGCGCCGGATCTCGAGGCGTTGCACAAGCTCGCCCGGGGTTTCCGCCTCGACCTGTCACCACCGACCGACGATCGACCTTTTTTCTTCAATCAACTGCGCATGTCGGACCCGGTCGCGATGGTGAATGCCATCCGGGCCTCGGGCACCGGCGTGATCAAAGGCAATCTTCGAGCGACGATCACACTCGCCTTGATCATTCTGCTCTCCTCATTGGTCGTATTCGTGACGATCATCGGCCCCGCGCTTCCGGCAGTGCGCCGTACCGAACCCGGTCTCGCAGTCTTGGGGACCCTCTATTTCTTGGGCATCGGCTTCGGTTTCATGTTGGTCGAGATGGCGCTTTTGCAACGGCTTTCGGTGTTCCTCGGCCATCCCGTTTACGGGCTCGCAGTCGGTCTTTTCGGGATCATCCTCGCTACCGGCTTCGGCGCCTTTCTTTCCGAGCGCGTTCGGCTCGAGCGTGGGGTTCAGCTGCTCGGCTGGGCGAGCATCCTCGCCCTTTTCCTCTTCGTTCTTCCTTTCTGGTTCGCGCGCGCCGCTTGGGCCTTCGAGAGCCAAGCACTGCCGGTGCGCGTGGGCCTGTGTCTGCTCGCGATCGGCCCGCCGGGGGTGCTCATGGGCTTCGCCTTTCCCAGCGGTATGCGGCTCGTGCAGGCGATCGACCCCGACCCGACGCCCTGGTTCTGGGCGGTCAACGGCGCAGCAGGCGTGTTAGGCGCCGGAGTCGCGGTGGCGATCGGGATCGAAGCCGGCATCGCGACCGCGTTCGCCCTCGCTGCCCTTTGCTATCTCGGCACCGGCGCGGTCGGCGCGGTTCTCGCCCGTCGCGCAGCGCGCGATCGCCAGGGCTCGGGCCTGCGCGCCGGCAGCGGGGCCACCGGTTGAAGAGGGATCAGCGCTGCAACAACCAGAAGATCAAGGAAAGCACCACGCTGATCAAAAGCGAGGTCATGAGCGGAAAATAGAAGGTGAAATTCTCCCGCTCGATCACGATATCGCCGGGCAAACGGCCGAGTCCGAGCTTGCCGAGCCAAGGCCACAGCAAGCCCAGCACGACGAGCACGAGGCCGAGGACGATCAAAAACCGCGCCATTGCAGCGTGTCGACGGCTCAATGAATGTCCTCGGCCAGAGCCCAGGCGGCGGCGAGCTTGTCGACCGTGAAGTCGGGAGCGCGCGCTGCGGCGAGGATGGGCGCCTCGCGGCGCGCGCACAGCTCGATCGCCTCCGGCAGCCGCTCCGCTGCCTCGAACGGGATCACGACGGCACCGTGACGATCGGCGTGGACGAGATCGCCGTGGCGAACGCTCATCCCGTGCACCTCGACGTCGACCGCGAAGGCTTCGATGTGGACCCAGGCATGGCTCGGAACGACCGAGCCAGCGAGGAGCTGGAATCCCGGTGCGAGCTGCGAAAGATCGCGCATCGAACCGTTGGTGACACAGCCAAGACAGCCGAGTCCCTTGTGGACCGCGGTGTTGACCTCGCCCCAAAACGCGCCGAAGCCGGGCGGGTCGTCGAGATCCTGGATGACCACCACGGTCGGAGCCTCGGGCGTGGCCGCGACATAACGATAATAATCGAGGCGGAGTTGCTTCATCGCCGCAGCCGAGCGCGACGTCGGCTCGCGCGCGCGAATCGTAGCGGTGCGCGCAAAGCCGACGATCGGCGCGAGCTCTGGATGCGCCACTACGAACGGGCGCGTGGTGAAGCCCTTCGCGCGTCGCTCGGGCACCACGAGCTCGAGGGCATTGCATATCGTAGGCGTATCCACGCGGCGCAGGCGAGCCAAGAGCTCCACAGTGATGGCCATGGTTCTCCTCCCGGCGGTTCAGCCGAGGATCGCATCGATCTCCGAAGACGACAGTCCGACGGCGCGCGCCGCATCGAGGATCGCCTCCCAGGTCTGCGGCGAGAGCGGAATGCCATGAGCCCGTCGCTCCGCTGCCGTCATGCGTTCCTTATCGCCCGGCACCAGCACGCCGGCTTTAGGATCGATCGGTGCGGCGGAGCGGATCCAAGCGAGAAACCGGCGCACCTCGGAAAGGAAGGATCCGCGCTCCTGCGCGAGTGCTTCGGGGGCGATGTACAAGGACAGCATGCCGTTGTGGAACGGTCCGTCCGGATCGGCATTGATCCCGGAGCCGGTAAGAGCACCCGCCAACAGCTCGCAGGCTAGGGCGAGGCCACTGCCCTTGTGCTCGCCGAACGCGCGCATCGCTCCCGGACCTTTGCGCGGATCGGGGTAAGCGCCTTCTTGCGCTGGTCCATACAGGACCCGCGTGTCACCGGTGAGCCGACCGTCGGGACCGACGAGCGCATCGGGGGGGATCGGCTGGCCGCCTTGATGCGCCACAAGACATTTGCCCTCGGCCACGAGAGAGGTCGCGAAATCGAGCACGAAGGGGCGATCGTCGCCGGTTGGCACGCCGATGCAAATAGGATTGGTGGAAAAACGACGTTCGCGCGCGCCAAAGGGAGCCACGAGCAGGGAATTATAGGCGTTGACGAAGTGGAGCGAAACAAGCCCCTCTTCGATCGCGAGTTCGGCAAAATCACCGATCCGACCGAGATGGCCACTGCGGCGCAGCGCGATGAGCGCAAGACCCTGGTCTTTGGCTTTGCGACAGCCGAGTGCGCAGGCTTCGGGCCCGATGGTTTGACCAAACCCGTGATGTCCCTCGACCACCGCGAGCACGGGCGTTTCCAACACGATCTCGGCATGCCGTCCGGGGTACACGCGACCCTCGCGCAGCCAAGCGAGATAGCGCGGAACGCGGATCACGCCGTGGCTGTCGTGCCCGGTGAGATTGGCTTTGACGAGATAATGGGCGATTCGGCTCGCTTCGTCCTCGGGGCAGCCCGCCCGCAGAAAGGTCTTCGCGACGAGCCGTTCAAGCGGTTCCACGGCGACCCGCATGCTCGCTCTCCTGCCGGCGATGTGCCCCTATGCCTGCGATAGCCGGCACAGAGAGCGCGGTCAAAGCGCGGCCGTGCCGATGCCGCTTGCACCGCACGCGCATCCCTTCTTCCCGGCTCCGTGCGAACCCGTCATCGATGCGAACGCGACGAATGCCCTATCACCAGAGTCCGTACAAGCTTTTACGAATTCTTCACCGTTATGCTGCACGCTCGCGCGGCGTACAGCGCGTGTGTTTCGCTCTGCATACTTAAAAGTGCGGAGGTGGTGCGTGCCCGAGCTGCAAGAGGAGGCCCTTTTGCCCTTGAGCACAAACCGTTCTGCGCTGCGCGCACCCGCAAATCGCGCTCCCGAACTCGCGGTGATCGTGCCGACATTCAACGAACGCACCAATATTGGTGAGCTCTTGAGAAGGCTCTGTGCCGTGCTCGAAGGCGTGGCCTTCGAGATCGTCGTGGTCGACGACGACTCGCCCGATGGGACCGCTGAGTTGGTGCGGGAGCTCGCCGCACAAGATCCGCGCCTGCGGTGTCTTGTACGCATCGGGCGTCGCGGCCTCGCTTCGGCCTGCATCGAGGGCATGCTGTCGTCGTCGGCGCCGTACCTCGCGGTGATCGACGCCGACCTGCAACACGACGAGCGCCTTCTTCTGCAGATGC
This sequence comes from Pseudomonadota bacterium, assembly GCA_030549795.1. GTDB lineage: Bacteria > Pseudomonadota > Alphaproteobacteria > Geminicoccales > Geminicoccaceae > JANXAZ01. The sequence continues at coordinate 10,476 of JAUQQO010000018.1, forward strand.
TTGAAATCCTGCGCTCCGGACAGGCCGACCTCGTGGTCGCCAGCCGCTATCTCGAAGGTCCCGAGGTTGCCGGCTGGGCGGAAGAGCGGCGGTTGTTGAGCCGCGTGGGGACCGTTCTCGCGCGCATGTGGCCGCGCCTGCGCACGCTTCATGACCCGCTGAGCGGCTTCTTCGCCATCACCCGCACCGCCTTTGAGGCTACGGCGCGGCGGTTGTCGGGCCTCGGTTTTAAGCTTCTGCTCGACATCCTGCTCTCAGCGCCGGTCCCACTGCGCATCAAAGAGCTCCCCTATCGCTTTTCGCCGCGGCAATGGGGCGCCTCGAAACTGGATGCCCGCGTCGCGGTCGAATTCGTCTTGCTGCTCATCGACAAGATCTTGGGCGGGCGGATCCCGCCCCGCTTCGTTCTCTTCGCGGCCGTGGGGGGACTGGGTGTCCTCGTGCATCTCGGCACGCTCGTCATCCTGCACGAATATCTCGCTGTTGCCTTCCTGCGAGCCCATACGCTTGCCACGTTCGTAGCGATGACCTGCAACTTCGCTGTGAATAACGCGCTCACTTATCGAGATCGACGGCTGCGCGGCGTCGCTTGGTTGCGCGGCTGGCTCAGTTTTCTTTTCATCTGCTCACTTGGAGCGTTGGCCAACGTCGGCATCGCAGCCGTCGTCTTCGCTCGCGGGGAGTCTTGGCCCGTCGCCGCGCTCGCAGGAATCCTCGTAGGCGCCGTATGGAACTATGCCGTGACCTCCGTCTTTACCTGGGGTGATCGTTCAACGCCATGAGCGACGCGGTGGCCCGAAGGCCGCGCGATCTTCGCCTTCTGGCTCGGCCGCACAATGAGCTTCTCATCCTCGCGGGCATTCTTCTCTTGGCCGGGATCCTGCGCTTTGCCGAGCTCGGCCGCGAGCCTTTGTGGTTGGATGAAGCCTTTTCGTGGCGATGGGCGCATCTGCCGCTTAGCGAACTGTGGGGTGCCGCGGCGCGGCAGGAGACCAACCCGCCGCTCTGGTTCACGGTCCAGCGGGCGGCGATTCTCCTTTTGGGCGATCACGAAGCGGCATTGCGCGCGCCCTCAGCACTATTCGGTATCGCGGCGGTGCCCCTCGTCTGGATGATCGCCCGCACCATCGCTGGCCCCCAGGCGGCAGCGCTCGCGGCTCTTCTGCTCGCGGTGGCACCATTAGAGATCGCCTACGCGCAAGAAGCGCGCGGCTACACGCTTCTCGTCGTCTCCGCTTTACTCGTGGTCTTGGGGACGCTCGTCTTCGTCAAGACACGCCTCATTCGAGTAGACGGTAATAACTCTTTTCATATCGAGGCTGTTGCGAGGAGAACATCGAATCTCGCACTCGCGATGTACCTCATCGGTGGCGTGATCGCACTCTACACCCATAATACAGGCGCGTTCATCATAATGCTCGCTAATCTCGGTGTTTTGTTGTGTTGGGTTGTTGGGCGCCCGCTCGATCTTCGCCCTCTCTTGCCCTGGGTGCTCGCCAACCTCCTGCTCGCGATCGTCTTTTTGCCCTGGTTGCCCGTCCTCCTCGAGCAGGCGGCCTTTGCCACCAACGTGGCGTGGATCCGCCAACCTTCGCTTGCTCGTGCTGTTTTCGAGACGGTCCGGCTCTACGGTCCGCACTTCGTGTTGGAGGATTGGAAGTTTGGGCGAGCTGCGCTCGCGCTGCCGCTCGGTGTCGCCATGGTGGTGGCGCTCCGTGCGCCGAGCCGCCGGTTCGCGGTGTTCCTCCTCGCGCTGTTCGCAGCCGGGCTGCCGGCGCTGGTTTGGCTCACAGGGCTGTTGATCCGTCCGCTCTGGATCGAGCGCGTGCTTCTGTGGTCGCATGCGGTCGGCCTCGTCCTCGCCGCGATCGGTATTGTGTCGCTCGGATCGCGTCCGGCGCGGGCGACCCTCGCCGGCCTCATCGTCCTTATCGCACTGGTTGATCTCGTGGCATGGTACGGTCGCCCGCAAAAAGTTTCGTGGTCCGAGGCGATCGCGGTGGCGGCGAGAGAGCAGGGCCAAAACGATCTCTTCCTCCTCGTCCCGCACTTCTACCACTGGCCATTCGCCTATTACGCCCGCCGCGCCGGGCTTCCGCAGGCCGATGTCGCTCTGATCACCGGCGCGCCCCCACCTCCCGACGCCCCCGTAATTTCGACCATCGACCGGTCGGTGCGCTTCGCCGCTCCGGCCGAGCTCCCCGCGCTGCTCGAGGGCGCAGACGGCGCCTGGCTCTTCACCTATAAGCGCCGCGGACAAGATCCGGGCGGCGCCCTCTCCACGCTTACGCAGCTCGGCAGTCTCGAGCGACGCGGCATCTGGACGGGCTCTTGGGACACAGGTGAGCTCGAGCTCTTTCGCTTCACGCGCGCGCACACCCTCCCCGCGCATGCGCGCGAACGCGCAGACCCCGCCTGTGTGCAGCGGCAGTCGCGCGCGTGTTGAAGGTGGGCACCGCCATGACGCCTCGCACAAGCGGCGGGGTCTGCGATAGCTTCGCAACGCTGCGCGCCGCTTTCCGGTTACCCGAAGGGTTCGGGGCGAGCGCGCGATGATCGGGTACGCGATGAGCGCAATACGAAGCCTTTTTCGTGCGAAGCTCGAGAGTTGAGGAAAATCGCGGTCAACGGGCTCGTCGGCGTTTGGGGTTGCGCGCGCCCGCGCCGCGCCCGCCGCGATTGCAACTCGAAAAAGGCGCGCCCGGCAGGACTCGAACCTGCGACCCTCCGCTTAGAAGGCGGATGCTCTATCCGGCTGAGCTACGGGCGCCCGCTCGCTTCCTATCAAAGCCGCTTCCTCGCGTCGATCACAGCCGCACGACGAGCGAAACAGTTTTTGTGCACGTCCTGTGCTCCGGTTCTCGCGCGGCCGTGGCCGAGCGGGCGAGGGGCGTTTTTCTCCTGCTTCGCCTCTGCGCCTCGCCCTTCGCGCTGAGCTCCCGACGCGTTGGGCTCGTGTCCGGTTTGCCTCGGCGCGCAGGCTTTCGTGCGCGTGTCTTAAAAAAGCAGGGTCGGCAGCTTAGGTTCGCCGTGCCGCCTAAGTTCTCCGGATGAAGTTCTCGGCGTAGGATTTCGGTTTGACGATTGGTCGATGCGGCTCATCGACCGTGTAGGCGAGCCCATGCCGCTCGCAGAAGGCGATCGCGGCTTCCCGGCTGGGGAAGAACAGCCGCACTTGTTGACTGGTATCGTCCGATCCCACCCAGCCGACGAGCCGATCCGGTAGTTTCGGCGAGCGCGGTTCGAACTCGACAACCCACTTCTTGGTCTTGAAGCGACCCGAAGAGACCGCGGTTTTCGCAGGCTGGTAGATGCGTGCTTCCATCGCGATCCTCCGTGATCCTTACGGGCGCTCGCGGACGCCGCAGCTAGCGATCCCCACGCTGTCTTTCAAGGCGCGAGCACACCGCTGATCTGAGGTCGCCATTGGGCTTTCAACCGCTCCCGGTTGAGCTCCAACCACAGAAGAGGAATGACACCGGTGCTCGCGGTGATCATCCCGGCGCGCAGGCGCGCGAAGGCTTCTTCGGTTGCAAGGAGATGGGTGCGGATGTCCTCGTGCTCGCTTGGCGCGCCGAACAGACCACCTTGTTCCGGAAGCTGCACTTCGGCGATGAAGACAGTAACGCGCTCGGTTGTTCCTCCCGGGCTCGAGCGATAGACCAGTGCCGGCTCGAGCCGCTGCGCCGTAAGACCGCACTCTTCGTGCAGTTCTCGTCGCGCGCAGGCTTCCGGGCTCTCTCCTGGCTCGAGGAGGCCTGCCGGCGCTTCGAGAAGCCAGCCGCTCTCTCCGGCACCGTAAGCGCCCGCGCGGAACTGCTCGACCAAGAGCACGCGCTCGGCATCCGGGTCCCATGGCAGCACGGCGACAGCATCGCGCTGCACGAGCACTTCGCGTCGCAAGCGCGGTGACCAGCTGCCGTCGAAGCGCCGATGACGCAGTTCGAGCAGGTCGAACTTGTAGAAACCGTCGTGCAGCCGCGTGCGGGCGAGGATCTCCACTTCCGGTTCCATCGCGCCTGCGCCTAAGCTGGCTTCAGCTGAATGCCTTGAAGGTGATTAGCGTGAAGGTATCCTTCACACCCTCGAGTGTTTGCACTTTGCTCGTGACGAAACGGCCGACGTCGGTATCGCTCGGAAGGTGGAATTTCATAAGCAGATCGTATTGCCCCGAGATGGAATAGACTTCCGAGACTTCTTCTATGGTTTGCACAGCGGCATCGGCGACTTCATAGGCGCGGCCGAGCTCGCATTTCACGAGGACGAATATAGTCTGCATCAGGAGGCCTTACGCATGGGAAGCGGAGCGGGATTGGCGAGGAAGCGGGGGACGTGACCACCGAAGGCGATCACCGGCGCCTCGCGCTGCGGAACGGGCGTGGTTACGCGGCTGCGCGGGCTGCGCGTGCCGGCTGGCTCGCGCACCGGGCGGGCTGCGGCTTTCGTTGCGGCGGAGGCCGCCGCGCGCCGCCGCCGACCCGTTACCGCTTCGGCTGCGCGCACGGGCTCGCGCACCGCTTGAGCCGCATCAGCGTCAACCTTTCGATCGCTCGCGCCGATCTGCAAGGCCAGTCGTGGGATCTGCCGCTTGGTGAGCTTTTCGATGGCGGCGAGGAACCGCTGCTCCTCGGGCGTCGCGAGCGTGAAGGCGCGCCCGCGCCGACCGGCCCGGCCGGTCCGGCCGATGCGGTGGACATAGTCTTCCGGGTTCATCGGCACGTCGAAATTGATCACCACCGGCATGTCGGTGATGTCGAGGCCGCGGGCGGCGACATCGGTGGCGACCAGGAAGTCGATCTCACCGGCCGTGAACTGATCGAGCGTCGCCTGGCGTTGCGTCTGCTCGAGATCTCCGTGCAGATCGCGCGCTCTAAGACCGGCTCGCTGCAGATGGCGCATCACCGAGCCGACATCACGCTTGCGATTGCAGAATACGATGGCCTTGGGGATGTTTTCTTTGTTGATCAATTCGATAAGAACGTCTTTTTTGCGATCGCTCGTGACTTCCACGACGACGTCGTCGACGGTTTCCGCGGTCGTCGCCGGACGGGCGACCTGCACTTCGACCGGATTGTTGAGGAACCGGTCGGCGAGGCGCCGCACTTCGGGTGGCATCGTCGCCGAGAACAGCAAGGTCTGCCGTCGGCCGAGGATGAGCGAGATGATCCGCTCGACATCGGGCAGAAAGCCCATGTCGAACATGCGATCGGCTTCGTCGATCACCAAGATCTCGATGCCGCCGAGCAGGATTTTCCCTCGCTCGTACCAATCGAGCAATCGGCCGGGCGTGGCGATGAGGACGTCGACCCCCTTATCGAGCAGCCGCTCCTGGGCGCCCATACCGACGCCGCCGATCAACAGCGCCATCGAGAGATGCAGATATTTGCCATAGATCTCGAAATTGCGGGCGGTTTGCGTGGCGAGCTCGCGCGTAGGCGACAAGATCAACGAGCGCGGCATGCGCGCCCGACCACGCCCCGAAGACAAAATCTGCAGCATCGGCAACACGAAGGAAGCCGTCTTGCCGGTTCCCGTCTGTGCGATGCCGATAAGGTCTTTACGCGCGAGGATCTCGGGAATGGCGCGCGCCTGAATGGGCGTGGGCTCGACGTAGCCGGCCTCTTTGATCGCCCGTAAGATCTCTTCGCGCAGACCGAGGTCTTCGAAACGGGTCGAATACACGTGGTTCAAAGGATGGTTGATCCGTCTGTGCGATACGGTACCTGCTTTTAGGTAGTCGCGCCGGCGGACATGTCAACGCGCGCGCCGACCCCTTGACGTCGCAACAGTGAGGACGTGTCTTGGGGAGCGATCGATGGAGCTGTCGATGACCGCACGTCTTGTCCGCCAGGATTGCCTGGTTCTCCTCATCGATCTGCAAGAACGATTGGTACCCGTAATCGAGGGCAATAGCCGCATCGTCGCGCGCTGTCGGCTGCTCGCGGCGGCAGCGCGGGCACTTGCGGTGCCGCTTTTGGTCTCCGAGCAATATCCGCAGGGCCTGGGTCCTACGGTGGCGGCACTGCAGCGCGAACTCGGCGATGCGCCGCGCTTTGCCAAGATGGATTTCTCTTGCGCCGCGGTGCCGGCGATCGTCGATGCCGTTCGCGCGCGCGGTCGCCGCACGCTCGTGCTCGCCGGGGTCGAGGCGCATGTGTGCGTCCTTCAGACTGCTTTGGGTTTCCGCGAACTCGGCTTCTCGGTGGCCTTGGTCGCCGATGCCACCGGCTCGCGCCGCGAGGAGAGCCGTGCGCTCGCGCTCGAGCGGGCGCGCGCGGCGGGCTGCGCGCTGGTCGATACCGAGATGGTTCTCTTCGAGTGGCTCGAACGCGCAGGAACGCCCGAGTTCAAGCTGCTCGCGCCTTGGATCCGCGAGGGCGCGCCGCCATGAGCGAGCCGCTCGTCCTCGTGCCGGGCCTGTTGTGCGATGCCCGGTTGTTCGCGGCGCAGATGCCGGCCCTGACCGCCCGGACCTCGGTGCGGATCGCCGAAACGCGGCTCGATGACAGCATCGAAGCCATGGCGCAGCGGCTGCTCGCTAACGCCCCCGAGCGCTTCGCCCTCGCCGGTCTTTCGATGGGCGGCTATGTATGCTTCGAGGTTCTGCGTCAGGCCCCCGCGCGGGTCACGCGCCTTGCCCTGATCGCCACCCAGGCGCGGCCGGATAGTCCCGAGGCTGCCGCGCGCCGGCGCGAGCTCTTGGCCCTGGCAGAACGCGGGGAGCTGGCCGAGATCATTTCCCGGCTTCTGCCGCTGTTCGTGCATCCGGAGCATCTGCCGCGGCTTGCCGAACTCGTCACCGCCATGGCCACAGCCGTCGGCAAGGAGGCCTTCGTGCGCCAGCAACGGGCGATCATGGCGCGCGCGGACAGCCGTCCACTGCTCGGCCGCATCGCCTGTCCCACTCTTGTCCTGTGCGGTCGCCAAGACCAGTTGACGCCTCTGGCCGTCCACGAAGAGATGGCCGCTGCGATCCCGGAAGCGACGCTCGTCGTTCTCCCGCGCTGCGGTCATCTCGCGCCGCTCGAGCGGCCGGAAGCGGTCACCGCTCAGCTCCTCACCTGGCTCGGGTGAGCGCCGATCCCAGGCGCGGTCCACGCCGAGCCGAGCAACGGTACAGCGACGAGCCTAAAGGAACGAGAGCATGGCCGATCTCGATGCGATCCTCGCGCGGATCCGCTCGGAAGGGATCAAAATGGTCGACCTGCGCTTTACCGACCTCGGTGGGCGCTGGCGCCATACGACCATCGATGCCGAAAGCGTCGACCGCGAGATCCTCGAGCACGGTCTTATGATCGACGGCTCGGGCGTGCCGGGCTGGCGCGAGGTGAGCGAAGCGGACCTTTTGGTTCGCCCCGATCTCGATGCGCTGTTTGTCGATCCCTTCGCCGCCCAACCCACGCTCGTGATCCTCTGCGATGCCGCGGATCCCGCAGCGGGGATCGGCTACGAGCGCGATCCACGCTCGGTGGCGGCGCGCGCCGAGGCCTGGCTCAAGCGGCACCCGCTTGCCGACCGCGTCACGGTCGGCGTGGATGTGAGCTATTTTTTGTTCGATGACGTGCGCATCGAAACCGGCCCCGGCGGTGTGGCCTATCGCTTGTCCGGAAGCGAGACCCGAAGCGCCGGTGGACAGTCCTTCCATCCCGGCAATCCCGGCCATCGACCGCATCCGGGTGCGACCCAGCTGGCACTTCCTCCCGCTGACCACCTCGCCGATATCCGCGCCGAGATCGCGTCCATCCTCGCCTCGTTGGGCTTCGCGCGCATCCAGCACGACCACGGGGCAGGGGCCGGCCAGTGCCGCACGAGCTTCGCTGCCGGCGGGCTCGTCGAGACCGCCGACCGGCTGCAAATGTTCAAATACGTCTGTCATCAAGTCGCCGCATCCTACGGCAAGTCCGCGACCTTCATGGCCAAGCCCTTGGTCGAGGAGCCGGGGTCGGGCCTCGGCATCCACCAAGCGCTCTGGCGCGGCGAACGGCCGGTCTTCGCGGGCCAGGGTTACGCCGACCTCTCGCCCCTGTGCCTTTCCTTCATCGCCGGGATCATCCGCCACGGACGCGCGCTCAACGCCTTTACCAATCCCACCGTCAACAGCTACCGGCGGCTGCGACCGGGCAGCGACGAACCCACCCTGTTGACCTATGCGGCGCACAACCGCTCGGCGGCGATCCGCATCCCATACGCCTCGCGCCCCGAGCGCAAGCGCATCGAGGTCCGCTTCCCCGACCCCGCTGCCAATCCCTATCTCGCCTTCACGGCTATCCTCATGGCCGGCCTCGACGGCATCGAGCGCAGGCTCGAGCCGGGCGACGCCATGGACCGCAACGTCTACGATCTACGCCCGGAAGAGATCCAGGATCTACCCACAGTCGCGCGCTCGCTCGAAGAGGCGCTGCAGGCTCTTGAGGAGGATCACGACTTCTTGCTCGTGGGCGATGTCATGTCGGTCGACCTCATCGAGGCCTATATCGCCCTCAAGCGTCGGGAGATCGAGCTCGTCGAAGCCACACCACACCCCTTGGAGGTACAGCTCTACTACGGGATTTAGGCGGCGCACGGCGCCGCTTTTCACTCTGGTGGCACGGGACGAGGGCGTCGCTCCTCGTCCACGGCGACCATGGTAAAACGCCCTTCGGTGACCTTGACGTCCTCGCCGGTGGCACCCCGCCGTGCCCAGGCCTCGACGTGGACGGTGAGAGAGGTGCGCCCGACGCGCACCACCTCAGCATAGCAGCTCACGAGGTCGCCAACGAAGACCGGCGCGTGGAAAGCCATCGCGTCGAGCGCGGCGGTGACGACCCGACCGCGGGCACGCTCGTGGGCGACAATGCCGGCGGCGATGTCCATTTGGGCCAACAGCCAACCGCCGAAGATGTCGCCCGAGGGATTGGTATCCTTGGGCATAGCGAGCGTGCGCACCGCGGGCGCACGGGCGGGCGGGCTTTCGTGCTCGGATGCGCTCACAGGCCAACCTCGATGTGCACCAGCGCCTGGCGACGCTCTTCGCGCACGACGCGCAACGCTTCGGCGAGGGCCTCGGGAAGCTCCCGCCCGTCGCGTACGCGCCGACCATAGCCGCCGCAGGCTCGGCACGCGGCGGCGTGATCCGGGCGGGGTTCGAGCGAGGTCCAAGGCAGGCTGTTGGCCCGCGCGGCCTCACCTCGCGGATAGACGGCGAGCGTCGATTTGCGCACCGCGTTCCACATCCCATTGTCGAGGACGAGTGTGAGCACGGGAAGCTCGTACGCCGCGGCGATCTGATGGCAGGCGAGAGGATTGGCGAAGAGGTAGGAGCCGTCGCCGACCGCGGCTATCACAAGGCGCGCGCGATCGGCAAGCTTTGCTCCCAGCGCCGCCGGAAGCGCCCACCCGAGCCCGCCCGCCATGGCGTGGCCGAACCAGCTGCCGGGCCGATCGCGCTGCATGACCGCGGGATCGACGCCGAGCTCGGTGAACACCACGCCCTCCTGTCCGATCGCCTCGGCAAGGCACAGGCTCACCCAGCCGGCCGACATCGGACAGCCGCTGCCGGCGCGCGCCTGCGCGCGGGCGTTTTCGCGCCAACCGCCTGCCGCTTCCGTCCACTGCGCGCGGTCTTCGCTGCGTGGTGCGGCACCTTTGTCCTGAAGCACAGTGACCGCCTGCGCGAGGGCGGTGAGGATCGCGCGCGTGTCGCCGGCGAGCGCGTGCTGGACCGGGAAACCCCACATCGGGACGCGGCGCCACAAGGGATCGGGGCCGATGGCGACCACGGGGCACCCGGGAGAGGGGCTCGCTCGTGCTGGGATCCAGGGCACGAGCGCATCCACGATCACGATCGCATCGGCCTGTTCGATGAGGGGATGGGGATCGAAGCCGGCGTGCAGGGGATGACTCGCCGGGAAGGAGATGCGGATCGGCCAGTGCTCGACCACGCGCGCTTGAAGGGCTTCGGCGAGCCGCACGAGCGCAGCCATCCCGGCGGGATCGCCGCCACTGCGCTGGGCGATGAGCAGTGGGCGGCGGGCGCGCACGAGGATCTCCGCCACTTCCGCGATGGCCTCGGGCTCGGGCTGGCTCGGGGCGGCGGGGCGTTGGCGCGGCGGGCTCGGCCAAGGGCCCGCGAAGGACGCGCACAGCACCTCGCGTGGCAGGCTCAGATAAACGGGGCCGGCGGGAGGGCTCAGAGCAAGGGCGAGGGCGCGGTCCACGAGTTCGCCGATCTGTTCGGGAAAGCGCAGTTCATAGTCCCACTTGACGAGCTCGCGCACCATGCCGCCCTGATCGCGCATCTCTTGCCCCCAGTGGATGGGCAGATCGCGCGCGCCGAGCCGGCCGCGCTCGAGGATGGGGGTGCGCCCGGATATGACGAGCATGGGAATGTCGTCCGAGGCGGCGTTGATCAGCCCCATCACCGCATTGGCAAGACCCACATTCGTGTGCAGGCCTACCGCAAGCGGCCGCCCGCTCACCAGGAAGTACCCGTGCGCCATCGCCACGGCACAGGTCTCGTGCGCGATCGCAAGCGGCTCCGGCACCGCCGCGCCGAGCCCGCGCAGGCGCACAAAGCCCTCGATGAGGGGGGCGAAGTCGGTACCGGCATTCGCCAGGAAATAGCGAACGCCATGCTCGGCTAAGCGCAGGAGCAGGGCTTCGGCAGCGGTCTTCGGGCAGAGCGCGACCATCGCTCCTCCATCGCGCGCAAGGCGCTTTCGCTCTTGACCCGAGTTGGCAGGCAAATCAACGCCACGATCGAAAATTAGACCCCTCATTTCGCCATAGCCGACTGTTTTGCGCAGCGGGCGACGCTTGCTGCGCGCAACTGTTCATCCTCGAGAGCCGGGGCGCTTTGCAGATGTTGCGAGGGCTCGCACAAGGAACGGCTGTGGCACGGTCGACGATCGGACCGGCGCGCACACCGCCGCCTCATTCATGGCGCCGAAAAGCTGCCACGACCCGATTGGCGGCCGCGCGCGACCCCGCGAAGGGCCTGGATCTTTTCCGCGTTCTCACGGTCGAGCCTGAGCGCGCAGGGCAAGGCCGTTTGCATCGAAAATCGGTTAACGTCGCGCACAACCGGAGGCGCTCGCGTGCCCGAATTCACCCTTTTTTAACCTTTCGAGCGGCGTTCCGTGCTGTTGCGGTCTCATCCGGCGACGTCGCGGGGAGCAAAACTCATGATCCGGCCCATCGCGCCTTTTCGGGTGAACATCGGCAACGCGTTGCGCGGCGCGGCTTCGGTGGGCGCGTTCACGGTACTTTTGGTAGGAACGTCGCCAACAGGACTTAGCGCGCGCGTGCGCGGCCTTAGGGCTCGCGCTGCGCCATGAAGGGTTCTTCTAGCCGCGTGGCGGGAGCAAAGATACGGGTCTGGCCGGTTCGCGCGGGCAGAGAACCAACTGCGATCGGAAGCGGTTCGGTTTGCCCCACCGAAAAGGCGCCATCCGGCGTCGCTTGTCCAACCCACAAGCTTTCGCGCCCAGCCCATCTTAGAGGTTCTGTTTGGCTTTTTATGAGGTGGGCGCTTCCTGTCTATCTCTTCAGCTCAATGTTATTGGTGTTCATGATTTATCTTGTTTGGGCTGAGCGGCAACAGGGCCAGTCCGTTCTTTTAATCGAGGCCTTATTCGTTTGGCTCGCCCTCTTCGTTCCGCCTCTTATCCTATGCGAATGTGCTCTGGCCCTGGTGCGTCGCCTGCTCGGCTTGTTGAGACTTCGGCTGTGGGCAAAGCCTTGACGCGCGAAGGCCGATCGCGCATCGCCAGACTCGCGTGCGTGTGCCCCCGGGAACAGCTCTGTGGACGGCTTGCGAGCGAGTCGGAGATTCTACGCCACCGACCTTTCGCCCTGTCCGTACCGGACGGGGCGACTCGAGCGTCGGCTGGTCACCCTGCTCGAACCGAACGGCGAAGCCGACGCGCTCGATCGTTTGACGATCGCCGGCTTTCGCCGCAGCCGACGCTTCCTCTACCGCCCCGTCTGCCCCGACTGCCGCGCCTGCGTGCCGGTTCGCATCGTGGTCGATGACTTCGTTCCGTCGCGAACCTTCAGAAAAGTTCTGAAGCGGAACCGGGACTTGAGCGTGCAGGAATGTCCACCGCGCGCGACCCGCGAACAGTATGCGCTCTTCCGCCGCTACGTGACCCATCGTCACGGCGATGGCCGCATGGCCGAGATGCGATGGCGCGACTATGTGGAAATGATCGAGGAGAGCACGAGCCTCACCCGCTTGCTCGAGGTTCGCGACCGCGACGGCAGCTTGATCGGTGCAAGCCTCACGGATTACGTCGCGAGCGGTCTTTCCGGCGTCTACAAATTTTTCGAGCCGACGACACCGGAGCGATCGCTCGGCACGTTCATCATCCTCTGGCACGTCCAGCGCGCGCGCGAGCTGGGTCTTCCCTACGTCTATCTCGGTTATTGGATCGCCGACTGTCGCAAGATGGCCTACAAGCGCCGGTTTATGCCGCTGGAGGCGCTCGAGGGCGGTATGTGGGTCCGCGTTCCTGAAGTTCCGGACGAAGCTCGCGAGATCTAGGCTCTTGCGGGTTATCATAGGATCGTGTACCTAGATCCCAGCGAGGCCGAGGCGCCTCCTTCGCCATCTGCTCCCGGAAGACCGCCCATGGACCAACCCCAGTTCCACGAAGGCCTGCTCCTGCGCACGCGCGACGACACGCTCTTCTTCGTTCCGCTGATCGACCTTCTCGCCCGCTACCGTCTGCCCGACGACCAACAGCGCGGCACCCCGACGGGTGACGCGGTCCTCGAGATCCTGGATCGCAGCGCACCCCTTCGCGGCATTAAGAACGCCTTCTTAGGGGATCGAATGGTGATCCTCGAACCGGATCCCACCTCCCCGAGCGGCGGTAAACAGCGCTTCGCCGTCGAGCTCCTTACAGCCGCAGAGCCCGAGGTGCCGAGCGGCGGCAAGCAACGCTTCGCTGCCGAACCGGGCGATTGACGCACCAACGCCCGCACGCACCGCCAATCCCGCGCGCGCCAACACCTTGCCCTGGCTTCCCAACGGGCCGCTGTTGCCCTCTGGCTCGGCCGAGGCGCTCTGGCGCTGTCTGCGCCCGCGCCTTGGCCTTTTCGGCATCACTCGCGTCGCCGACATCACCGGCCTCGACCATTTGGGAATACCCGTAGCGGTAGCCGTAAGGCCCAACGCCCGCGCGCTCTCGGTAAGCCAGGGCAAGGGCCTGGCTAAGGCGCAGGCCTTCGTAGGCGCGGCGCTGGAGAGCATCGAAACCTGGCACGCTGAAGTACCGGCGCTTGCGACGATCACCGCGACCCCACGTCGGGCTGCGGGCGATCCGAGCTTTCTTAAGCTCTCTCGCCTCACGCTGCATCGCGGCAGCCGTTTGCGGCCCGAGCTCGCGATCCCTTGGTTTCCCGCTCGCGACCTCATCTCCGGACGGGAGCTCTGGGTGCCGGCCGAACTGGTCGAGCTCGATTCGACCCGCTTGGACCAAGAAGGCCGGGGGTGCTTTCCGTTGAGCTCAACCGGGCTCGCAAGCGGCCGCACGCCCGCTGAGGCCACCCTGCACGCCCTTTTCGAGCTCATCGAGCGCGACGGCCTGACGCTCTTCCGCTTCCGCGATCCCCCCGAAAAAGCCAAGCGCCGCATCGATCTCGCGCGCGTGCGCGACCCTGTGGCGCGCGCTCTGCTCGATCGATTGGATGAAGCCGGCATGTTGGTCGGCGCCTGGGACGCGACGAGCGATCTCGGTGTTCCGACCATCTTCTGTCACCTCATGCCCGAGCGCCCGCGCGGCCACGACGGGCCCGGCTGGGAACTGGGGAGCGCCGCCCGCGCCTGTCCTGTCGCTGCTCTTTGTGCCGCTTTGCTCGAGGCGGTGCAGGCAAGGCTCACCCAGATCGCCGGCGTCCGCGACGACATCGGCCGCCAACGCTACGAGCCGCCGCCCGCTTTTCGCCTCGAGTACCAGCGCGCGCTTTTGAAAGCGCGCGGAGGGTACGAGCTGCCGCCACCCGCCTGGTCGCCCGCCCTTCCGGCTGAGACCCAGATCGAGCTCTTGCTCGCGCGTTTTGCTCGGCACGGTCTCGATCAGGTCGCCTTGGTCGATCTCGCACGCCCCGAGATCGGCATTCCCGTCGTCAAGGCTGTCGTTCCGGGCCTCGAGGACGGTCTCGATATGATCGGGTGGCGGCCCGGTCCGCGCGCGCGTGCCCTTGGAGCACGCCTATGAGCATCGTCCTGTTCGTCGGCCCGAGCTTTCCCGCCCTCCATCGCCTTGCGCTTCCCGGCATCACCGTCCGACCACCAGCCGCTCAAGGCGATCTCTTGCGCGCTGTGGGCGACGGCGCGCGCGCGATCGGTCTCATCGACGGCGTCTTCGGCCACGAGCCCGCGGTTTGGCACAAGGAAATCCTCTTCGCGCTCGAGCGCGGTGTGCGGGTGCTGGGCGCCGCGAGCATGGGGGCACTGCGCGCAGCCGAGCTCTACCGGTTCGGAATGGAGGGCGTGGGCACCATCTTCGCTGCCTACCGCGACGGTCTTCTCGACGCCGACGACGAAGTCGCCCTCGTTCACGGGCCGGCCGAGCTCGGCTGGCCGGCCTTGAGCGAGCCCATGGTCAATCTGCGCGCGACGCTCGCCCGACTCGAGCGGCGCGGCCTGCTCTCGCGCGCCGAGGCCGCGCAGGTGGCCGAGGCGCTCGCTACCCGCTTTTACCCCGAGCGCACGCGCGCGACTTTCGAATCCGTGCTGGCTGCCGTCGTCGGCGGCACGCGCGCCTCATCCCTGATCGAGTGGTCGCGCCGGCTGTTCGTCGATGCCAAGCGCATCGATGCCGCGCGCCTGCTCAAGCGCCTGCGAACCTCCCCGACCGCGCAAAGCCGGGTGGCTGCGCGGCGGATTGCGGTCCAACGCAGCGCTCCGTTGCGGGCCTTGTTGCGCGAACTCGATGCCACGTCCCGCACGATCGCGCACAAGCCGCCGTCTTTGCCGGCGCTCAGGCCAGAATTGCCGCGCGCGTTGAGGCCGTGGGCGGTCTTCGGCTTGTTCGCCGCCGACAACGATCTCGCCCGCGCGCTCATCGAGGACCTCGAAGAGCTCCAAAACGCGCAGCTTCTAAACCGACTTCATGTGGTCGGCGAGATCGATTCACCCGATTGCAGGCTTCGGGGCCGATTCTTTCTCCTTCCGGCGGATCCCTCAAAGGGGAGCCGCAAGCCTCGCCTGGTGATCGAAGGCGCTGGGCCGCGTAACACCGGAGATCCACAACTGCTCGTCGAGTTTCTCAGTTGGGCCCTGCCGCGCTTTCCGGCCTGCCGGCGCGCCCTCTTGCTGTGGGGGCACGGTGCGGGGCTCAACTTGGCGATCGATGAGGGAGCGCGCGATGCGCTCTCGATTCCCGAGCTCCTTGAGGCGCTCGCGGCCGGGCTCGCGGCGCACGCGCCTATCGATCTCGTGATCTTCGATGCCTGTCTTATGGGCATGCTCGAGCTCGTGGGCGATCTCGCTCCGTTTGCGCACCATCTCGTTGCCTCGAGCGAAGTGGTGCCGGCCTGCGGCCTGCCGTACCATCGCGTGCTCGAGGCCTTCGCGCACCGCTCTTCACCCCGAGATGTCGGCTGCGCTCTGATCGAGGCGTTCATCGCGGAGATGGCGGTGCGCGGTGAGCGCCATGCCCGCATGCTTTTGGCCCGAACCGACCGCGCGGCACCCGCCCTCGAAGCCCTAAGCCTGGTGGGAAGGCGTTTAAAAGACTTGTTGCCGCGGGAACGCGACGCCGTCTTGGCGGCACGTCTGCTCGCCCGTGCGCCGCGAGCTCACGATCTGGTCGACGCCGGTGATCTGCTCGCGCGGCTTGCGCGGATGATCCCCGACGCGCAGCTCGGGGAGCTCGTCGGCAGGGCGCAGGAAGCGATCGCCGAGTGCGTTCTCGAAGTCCGTGCCGTGGAGCCCACCGCCTCGGTTTTGCCGAACGGGCTCACCTTGTGGTTCCCCGCCCAAGTCGGAACCTTTCGACTTTCCCGAAGCGAGTACGCGGTCCGGCCGTCGATCCGCGGACCGGGAGCCGGATGGCTCGCGTTTCTCGACGCCCTGCACGGCTGTGATCGCCATCAACGCACGAGCCTAGCCGCAATGGCATAAAAACGTGCCTCCCAAAAGAACCCCCAATCCCCCTCGAAGGCCGGGTCGTCCCGGCCTTTCTCTTTGTGGCGAGCGCACACCCACAAGCCGTCTGCCCGGATGCCTTCCCCAATGCGGACGTGATAAGGGCTCAAGCGCGAGCGGGGAGTGCATCGATGAACGCAGCCGAAAGCGTGGTCCGCACCGCCGAAGCGGCCGGGGTGGAGGTCTGCTTTGCCAATCCCGGCACGACGGAGATGCCTCTCGTCCTCGCCCTCGACCGTACGACCCGGATCCGCACCGTCTTGGGCCTGCACGAGGCGATCTGTACGGGTGCCGCCGATGGCTACGGCCGGGTCAAGGGCACACCGGCGCTCACCCTGCTCCACCTCGGGCCCGGACTCGCCAATGGTCTTGCCAATCTGCACAACGCCCGCCGCGCCCGCACCCCCTGCGTCAATCTCATAGGCGAGCACGCGACGTGGCACCGCGATGCCGATGCGCCGCTCAGCATGGACATCGAGGCGCTCGCCCGCACGGTCGCGCGCTGGACGGCCCGCGCGGTCCACGCGCGCGAGGCGGCTCGGCTTACCGCCCAAGCGATCGCGCAGGCATGCGCCGGCCGTGGCGGCATCAGCACCCTCGTGCTCCCGCACGATCTCTTATGCGAGGAGGTGGGCGATGCGATCGCGACGGTTCCGCCACCCGAGCCGCCGCTGCCGCCCGATCCGGGTGCGGTGGCAGCAGCCGCCGAGCTGTTGCGTGGTGCTGCACCCAGTGCGCTCTTCCTCGGTGGCCCTGCGCTGTGGGGCGAAGGTCTGCGTTTGGCCGGGCGGATCGCGCGCGCCACCGGTGCCACCCTCATCTGCGAGACCGGCTTTGCGCGCTTGGCCACCGGCGCAGGCCGGCCGCCGGTGCACCGTCTTCCCTATTTCCCCGAGCAGGCACAAGCGCTGCTCGACCGTTTCGGCCACATCATCGGTTGCGGCGCGAAGCGGCCGGTCTCGTTCTTCGGCTGGCCCGGCAAGCCCTCCCGCTATCTCGAAGATCGCGAGGGCGTGGTCTGGCTGGCAGGTGAAAACGAAGACGCGGTCGGCGCGCTGCGCGAGCTAGCCGACATGTTGGGCGCCCACGAGGACCATCCGGGCAGCGACTACGATCCACCCGCTCTGCCGAGCGGGTCGCTCGACGGCGCCAAGCTCGCCGCTGTGCTCGTCCACCACCTGCCCGAACAGGCGATCGTGGTGCCGACTGCGGTTACCAACGCGTTTCCTTTCTCGGCGATCGCCGAGCGGGCGCGCCCGCACGAGCAACTCGCGCTCACCGGCGGCGCGATCGGTGAGGGGCCGGCGCTTGCGATCGGAGCGGCACTCGCCGCGCCGGACCGAAAGGTCGTCAATCTCGAGGCCGACGGCAGCGGAGCCTACGCGCTCCAGGCCCTTTGGACGCAGGCGCGCGAACGGCTCGATATCGTGACGATCGTCTGTGCCAACCGCGCCTACCGCATTCTGCAGCTCGAGCTCGAACGCCAGGGGCTGAGCGGCGGAAGCGCAACCCGCGCCCTAACGAGCCTCGAGGATCCGCCGATCGACTGGGTGACCGTCGCCCGCGGCCTCGGTGTGCCGGGCGTGCGGGTCGAGGACGCCGAAGGCTTAGGGCGCGCGCTCACCCGTGCCTTCGCCGAGCCTGGGCCGTTTCTCATCGAAGCCCGGCTCCCTTGAACCGCGAGCCGCTTGACCCGGCGCGACCCGTCTTCTGATCCACCGCTTGAGCGGCGCGCTCGCGCGATTGCAAGCCGAAACGCGCTCGGCCCTTGAGGAAGCCCCATCCGAAAGAAAGGATTTCCCAGCTCTCTTCGCGGGGTTCAGGCGCTCGGGGCAAGGCAGCGCAGAAGATCGGCCGCGAGGTTGCTCAACAGACTGCGGTAGGCGTCGGGGCCGGGGTGCAGCGGCGGCGCTCCGACCGGATCGAGCGTGCCCGCCCGTGCTCCGGTGCCTTCCGCGACGCTTTGGACGAGGGGCGAAGGGAACTGAGGCTCGGCGAAAACGCACACCGCACCCCGCTCTCGGATCGTCTTGCGCAACTGCGCAAGGCGCTTCGCCGAGGGCGGTCGTTCGGGTGACACGGTAATCGAGCCCGCGGCACCGAGGCCGTAGCGCTTCTCGAAATATTGGTAGGCGTCGTGGAACACCACGAAGGGCTTGTCCTTGACCGAAGCGAGCTTGTGCGCGAGCTCGCGATCCAGAGCCTCGATTCGCGCGATTTCTTCTTGCGCATTCGCCCGGTAGCGGTCGGCGCGCGAGGGATCGCGTTCGGCAAGCGCTTCCGCTAAAGCGCGCAGGATCACGATTCCGTTGGTGGGGTCGAGCCAGAGATGGCCGTCGATCGCCTGCGCGTGAGCGTGCTTGCTGTCGCGGCCGTGGTGGTGGCCGTGCGCGTGGTCATGTTCGTCCCACACACCACCTTTGCGGACCGAATATAAGGTCACCCCTGGAAGCTTGGCCGCTTCGACGATCCGCGCCTTGCGGGCCAGGTTGCGAAGCGGCTTATCGAGAAAGGTTTCGAGTGCGTCTCCCACCCAGACGATGATGTCCGCCCCTTCGAGCCGTTTGGCGTCGGAAGGGCGGAGCTGGAAGCCGTGCGGCGAGCTTCCCGGGGGCACGAGCAGGCTTGGTTCGCCGACCTCGCGCATCACCGCAGCGGCAAGGGCGTGCAGTGGTACGATCGAGGCTACCACTTGCGGCGGTTCGGCCGCGCGGGCGGTAGCCAGCGCAAGGAGCAGGGCAGGGAGCGCGAGCGACAGGTGACACAGGGCGCGCCGCATGGCAGGGTACTCCGCGAGCCGTCGCAACGTTATAGGATAACGCCATGTTGGCGCAAGCCATCTCCCGCGCGCCGGTCGCAGCCGAGGCCCCACCTCGGGTTCTGGTCGAGCTCGCCAAAGTCTCGGTCGAGCGCGAGGGAAAGCCCATTCTCGAAGAGGTCGATCTGGTCGTTCGCGAAGGCGAGTTGGTAACGCTCATCGGTCCCAACGGCGCTGGCAAGACCACGCTCGTCAAAGTCGCTCTCGGTCTTGTACCGCCGACTTCTGGTAAGGTGGCGATACAGCCTGGCATTCGTATCGGCTATGCTCCCCAACACCTGCCGATCGAGCGAACAATTCCGATCGACGCGTTGGGGTTCCTCGCACTCGCCGGGAAGCGTCCGCGCGAAGACTTGCTCGGCGTGCTCGCCGAGGTCGGCCTTAAGGGCAGCGAGGATCGGCAACTCCAGGCGCTCTCGGGAGGTGAGCTGCGCCGTCTTCTCCTGGCCCGGGCGTTGTTGCGACGTCCCGAGCTCCTCGTGCTCGATGAACCCTTAAGCGGGGTCGATCTCAACGGGCAGTTCGAACTCTACGAACTGATCGCCGCGATCCGGTCGCGATACCGCTGCGCCGTGCTGCTCGTGAGCCATGATCTGCACATCGTGATGGCGGCCACCGACCGGGTCGTGTGCTTGGACCGATGCGTGCGCTGCACCGGCTCTCCCGAAGCCGTCGCCCGCGATCCGCGCTTTGCGGGGCTGTTCGGCGACCGCTTCGGTCGCCTTGTGGCGCTTTACGCGCATCGCCACCGCGTAGCGGAGAAGCCAGCGGCGCCGGTGAGGACCGAGCCGTGATCGAAGGCTTCCTTCTGCGCGCCTTTCTCGCCGGTCTCGGCGTTGCGTTGCTTGCCGGGCCGCTCGGCGCGTTCGTGGTGTGGCGACGGCTCGCCATCTTCGGCGAGGCGCTCGCCCATTCCGCCCTTTTGGGGGTGATCCTCGCTCTTCTCCTCGAGCTCGATCCGACCATCGGCCTTGTTGTGTTCGCCGGCTTGCTCGTCACTGTGCTTTGGGTGCTCGAAGAACAACGTCTGTTGCCCACCGATACGATCTTGAGCACGCTCGCGCACGGCGCCCTCGCCCTCGGTCTCGTTCTTTTGAGTCTCTTCGATTGGATTCGGCTCGACCTCATGGGCTATCTCTTTGGAGATATCCTTGCGGTGAGCACTCGTGATCTTTTCTTGCTTGCGGTATTGGTGGCGATTTCAGCTGTCGTGCTCTTCAAAAATTGGTGCGCGCTTGTGTCGATGACGATCGAGCCCGATCTCGCGCGCGTCGAAGGCGTACCGGTGCGCGCGCTGCGCTTGCTCTTGGACCTGTTGATCGCCGGTGCGATCGCTCTCGGCATGAAACTCGTGGGCCTTCTTCTTATCGTCTCGCTTCTGGTCGTACCTGCTGCAGCTGCCCGTCCTTGGACCAAGACGCCCGAACAAATGGCGCTTATGGCCTCCGCTTTGGCCGGCTTGGCGACGATCGTGGGCCTTTCGCTCTCGATCGCTGCCGACGTTCCTTCCGGTCCAGCGATCGTGGTGACGGCGGTTGCGCTCTTCGCCTTCTCCCACGGCGCCGAACGCGCGCGAAAGCGGCGCTGAGCCGAGCCTGGGCTGGCCGCCAGCAACGGTGCCTGCTAATTTGCCTGCACGAAGTTGGAGCCGGCTTTTGACGCGCGAGCTCGAAGACCCGTTTCCGGCTGCCGACCACGACCACGCGCAATGCGTCGCTGACGCCCTTGATCGTGCAGCCGCCGTATGCGCCGCCCGAGGCGTCAAGCTCACCCGCCTAAGGCGCCGAGTGCTCGAGATCGTGCTCGACCAGCATGCGCCCATAGGCGCTTATGCGATCCTCGAGCGCCTCGCGCGCGAGCGCGGCCGCGTCGCACCTCCCACCGTTTACCGCGCGCTCGATTTCCTCGTCGCCCAGGGGCTCGTGCATCGGCTCGATACCAAGAACGCCTTCGTCGCCTGCGCCCGCGCCGACGGACCGCATCCCGCCTGTTTTCTCATCTGCCGCGAATGCGGTGCGGTCGCCGAGGTCGCCGATCCCGAACTCGATGCCGCGATCGCCGCGGTCTCGAGGCGTACCGGTTTTGCGGTCGCACGGCGCATCGTCGAGCTCGAAGGCACTTGCGCCCGTTGCGCAGCCGCCCATGCGGCGCAGGAGGCGGCGTGAGCCCGAAGGCCGCGCCGGATGGTTGCGGTACCGCGCGATCACGGCAAGCGGCCGGCTCGGCCTTTTCGCCCACAGCCATCGAGCCCGCAACCCGCGTGCGGTCCCACTACGGCTAGGCTCGCTTCCATGACCGCGCGGCGGATCGTCGTCGGCATCAGCGGAGCCTCGGGAGTGGTGTTGGGCGTCCGCCTGCTCGAGCTTCTACGCGAGCTCGACGTCGAAACCCATCTCGTGATGACCCGCGCGGCCATGCTCACGATCGCCCATGAGCTCGATCGCTCGCTTGAGAGCGTGAAGGCGATGGCCTCGGTGGTCTATCCGATCAACGACGTCGGGGCGGCGATCGCCTCGGGCTCGTTCAAGACCGAGGGGATGATCGTCGCTCCCTGTTCGATGCGGACCTTGGCGGCGATCGCCAGCGGAGTGACAGACACGCTTTTAAGCCGCGCTGCCGATGTCGTCCTCAAGGAACGGCGCCGGCTCGTGTTGTTGCCGCGCGAGACGCCGCTGCATCTCGGGCACCTGCGCAACATGGTCGCGGTCACCGAGATGGGGGCGATCGTCATGCCGCCGGTGCCCGCCTTTTATGCCGGCGTCGCCTCGCTCGAAGCGATGATCGACCAAATCCTCGGCCGCGCGCTCGATCTCTTCGGTCTTGAGTGTCCGCGCGTGGTGCGCTGGCGCGGCGGGCGGCCGTAGCAGGGAAGCGACTTTCCTCGCTCGCTCGAATGCCCTGGGATTGACGAAGGACGCGCCCGCGCAGCAATGCGAGGACGCCTCGGTCGCGACGTTCCCCACTTTGGAGAGAAGTGCATGCCTCGGGCCCGCTCGACCCGTCGTCGTCTGTTGGCGTCCGGTCTTCGGCTCGCTGCGGCCTTGAGCCTCGCACCGGCCTTCGCGCGCGCTCAAGATCCGGCGTTGCGCTTGGGGGCGCCGAAACCGTTCTCCTTCGATTGGCTGATCGAGCATGCCCGCTCCCGCGCCGAGCGCGAGTATGTCCCGCCGCCGCGCCCGGCACCCGAGATCGTCCATGCCATCGACTACGACGCCCACGGCAAGCTCAGGACCCGACCCGAATATGCGCTTTGGGGCCGCTCGGGTGGTGTCTACCCGATCGCCTATGTGCACATGGGGCGGTTCTTTCCCAAGACCGTGCGCCTGCACGTGATCGAGGGAACACAAGCGCGCGAGATCCTTTACGACCGCCGCTACTTCACGGTTCCCGACGACCACGTCGCCGCCAAGCTACCACCCGATGCCTCGGCCTTTGCCGGCTTTTGGATCCACGAGAGCCGCCGGGCCGGCAGCTGGTGGAAGCGCGAGCCCTGGGTCACCTTCGCCGGCGCGTCCTATTTCCGCGCGGTGGGCGAACTCGGCCAGGTGGGGCTATCGGCGCGCGGCATCGCCGTCAACGTCGCCCATCCCCAAGGTCTTCCCGAAGAATTCCCGGACTTCACCCATTTCTGGTTCGAGCCCTGTGCGCGCGAGGGCGATCCCCAGATCGTCTACGCGCTTTTGGACGGTCCGAGCATCGTCGGTGCCTATCGCTTCGCCATGCAACGCACCCGCGCGGTGATCATGGACATCGACTGTCACCTGTTCTTGCGCCGCGATATCGATCGTCTTGGGATCGCACCGCTCACGAGTATGTTCTGGTTTGCGGAGTATCCGGCACGCGATCGCTTCGACTGGCGGCCGGAAGTGCACGATTCCGACACGCTCGTGATCTGGAACGGTGCCGGCGAACGTCTGGTGCGTCCGCTCAACAACCCCCCGCGCACCATCGCCTCGAGTTTTCTCGATGAGAACCCCAAGGGCTACGGGCTCGCCCAACGCGACCGCAACTACGACCACTATCTCGATGGGGTGAGCTATCACTTGCGTCCCACCGCCTGGGTCGAACCGAAAGGGGCGTGGGGCAAGGGAGTGGTCCAGCTGATCGAAATCCCCACCGACGACGAGATCCACGACAACATCGTCGCCTATTGGCTATCCGAGCGTCCAGCGCGCGCGGGCGATGCGCTTTCCTATTCCTACAGGCTCCATTGGGTCGAATTCGATCCGTTCTTCCCCATCGCCGATTTCGCACGCGTGGTCGCCACGCGGTTAAGCCGCGGCGGCATCCCCGGGCAGCCGCGCCCGCCGGGAGTGGTCAAGTTCTGGATCGAGTTCGACGGTGGCGTTCTGGGCACCATCCCCTGGGGCGTGCGGCCGGAGGTGGTCGTGTGGGCCTCGCGTGGTGAAGTCTCGATGCGCCGTTCCGAGCCGGTCTGGTTCACGCCTCGGTGGTTCGGCACCTTCGATCTCACGATCGAGGGCCGCGACCCGATCGAGCTGCGCGCCTATCTCGCCCTCGACGGCAAGCCGATCAGCGAGACCTGGCTGTTCCAGCTCCACCCGGAGCTCTTGCCGCCCCTTTAGACGGCAGAGGCGGCGTTTCACTTCTTGAGGATCGAGCCCAAGATCCCGCGCACGATCGCAGTGCCGAGCTGACGGCCGATCTGGCTTGAGACCGAGCGCGCGAGCGTCTTCGCAGCCGCTTCACCGAGACGCTGGCGCCGTCCGCTGCCCCCAGTGAGCACGTCGCGCAGGATCCCGCCCATTCCTTGCGACGGCGAAGGCTGGGTGAGGATCCGCCGTCCAGCCGGTTTTGGCTGCTCCGCTCGGGTGCGCGGAAGTCGCGCCGCTCCACCGGCTGGAGCGGTCCCCCACGGACTTCCGGTCCTAACCGGCGCCGACCCTGTCTCCCAGGGTGTGTGCGGTGCTGTGTGGGCAAGGGGTGTGGTGGCGCGGCCTTGGAGGATCTCGTAAGCCGATTCGCGGTCTATCGGTTCTTCATATTTGCCGGCGAGCGGGCTCATGGCGATGATCTCGGCGCGCTCTTCCGCGGTGAGCGGGCCGATGCGCGAGCGCGGCGGGCAGATCTGAACCCGCTGAACGACGCTCGGCACGCCGCCGGGCTCTAAGACCGACACGAGCGCCTCCCCGACCCCGAGCTGGGTAATCACCTCAGCAGTTCGAAACTTCGGATTGGGCCGGAAGGTTTCCGCTGCTGCCTTAACCGCCTTCTGTTCGATCGGCGTGAAGGCACGCAGCGCGTGCTGGATGCGGTTGCCGAGTTGCCCGAGGACAGTGGGCGGGATGTCGAGCGGATTCTGGGTCACGAAGAAGATGCCGACACCCTTGGAGCGGATCAGGCGCACCACTTGTTCGATCTTCTCGATCAGAGCCTTGGGCGCGTCGCGGAACAGAAGATGCGCCTCGTCGAAGAAGAAGACGAGCTTGGGCTTCTCCTGATCCCCGACTTCGGGCAATTCCTCGAACAGTTCGGCGAGCAACCAGAGAAGGAAAGTAGCGTACAGCCTCGGGCTGTGGATGAGCTCATCAGCGACGAGGACATTGACGGCACCGCGGCCATCCGGTGTCGTGAGCAGAAAGTCATCGAGTTCGAGAGCAGGCTCGCCGAAGAACCGATCGCCGCCCTGCTGCTCGAGCATCAACAAGCGCCGTTGAATGGTCCCAATGGTCGCTTTCGACACGTTGCCATAGGTCGTGGTAACGAGCTCGGCCTGCTCGGCAAGGAACTGCAGAATGGCAGTCAAGTCTTTAAAATCGAGCAAAAGCAGGCCTTCATCGTCGGCCAGCTTGAAGGCGATGTTGAGAACACCTTCTTGCGTCTCGTTGAGCTCGAGCAAGCGGGCGAGGAGGAGCGGGCCCATCTCGGCGACCGTGGTGCGGACGGGATGACCCTTGGTGCCGAGGACATCCCAGAAAATGACCGGAGAGGCCTCGTAGGCGAAGTCGTCAATGCCGCAAGCGCGGGCGCGGTTCTCGATCTTGGGATTGGGCGTGCCCGGAGCGGCGATTCCGGAGAGATCGCCTTTGATGTCGGCGCAGAACACCGGCACGCCGGCGCGCGACAGTCCCTCTGCCAAGACTTGAAGGGTGATCGTCTTGCCGGTTCCCGTCGCTCCCGCGATGAGACCATGCCGGTTGGCAAGAGCGAGATGCAGCCGCACCGGCGTCTCACCCTTGCCGATGAGGATCGTTTTGCTATCCGTCATAGGACCGTTCCTTCCCTGCGCCCGAGCCGATATAGATCGCAACCGGGCGATGTGCGAAAGGATCCTGGCGATGACGGGTTCGGATCCCGTCCGGGAGCACCGGATCCGGCTCGCCGACGGGCGCCGCTTGGTGTGCGCCGAATACGGGCGGCCCGAGGATCCGCCGACGCTCTATCTGCATGGCTTTCTCGGCAGTCGTCTTGAGCCTCGGATCGCCGGCAACCTGCCGCTGCGCATCCTGGCTCCCGATCGTCCCGGCTATGGCGCGTCCGATCCGATGCCGGTGCACAGCCTCGCCCGCTTCGGCGAGGACATGGGCGTCCTCCTCGACGCCCTGGGGATCGCGGAGGTGGCCGTGGTCGGTGTGTCGGCGGGCGGGCCCTATGCCCTTGCCGCCGCCGCGGTGCTTTCAAACCGCGTACGCTGCCTTACGCTCGTGGCTGCGGTGGCCAACAAGAAGACCCTCAAACGGGGCGGTGGCGCTGCCCGACTCCTACCCCTCGCCCGCCGTCACGGCCGTTTGGCATTGGGGCTTGCGCCCCTGATCCTGCGCAACTTGCGGCGCCACGGGTTGGATGTTTGGGTGGTTCGCCTGATGCTCGCTCGAGAGCGGGCCTATTTCCGGCCGGAGATCGACACGCACAGACTCGAGGAGCTCATTCTTATGTCCTTGCGGGAAGGCACCCGGCGGGGGATCGCGGGAGCCGCAGCCGATCTCGAGAACCTCACCCGCAAGTGGGATGTGCACCCGCACCAGGTGCGCTGCCCTGCGCTCGTCTTACACGGCGATCGCGATCGGGTGGTGCCGGTTGCGCATGCGCTCTGGTACGCGCAGCGCCTGCACGACGCCCGTCTCGAGATCGTCCGCGACGCCGGGCACATCTCGCTCGCCGTCAACGAAGCCATCCGCATCGCGGAGTTTATCGTGCGCGGTGCTTGACGTCGCGCGAAGCGAATGGGTTTGTCGACGCCTGGTCGCAGGGCGAGACAGGAGGAACCATGCCCGAACTCGATCCGGCGATGGCCGAAATTTTGGCCATGCTGCAGCGGCGCGCGCTTCCGCCCTACGAGACCATGACGCCGGCGCTCGCGCGCGCCGAATGCGAGGTGCGCAACGCGTTCTGGAATGCCGATGCGCCGCAGTTGCCGGAGATCGAGGATGTGACCATCGAAGGGCCGCGCGGTCCGCTCCTGTTGCGGCTGTATGTGCCCGAAGGTGCTCCCACGCCCTCTGGCGCCATCGTCTATGTTCACGGCGGCGGTTGGGTCCTCGGTTCTCTCGACACCCACGACCATGTCTGCAGGAGGCTCGCGCGCGCAGCACGGGTGCGGGTGGTAAGCGTATCTTATGGGCTCGCTCCCGAACATCCCTTTCCGCAAGGCCTGTCCGATGTCGTCCACACCCTGCGCTGGCTCTTCGAGCACGGTGCGAGCGAGGACATCGACACGAACGCGATTGCCTTGGCCGGCGATTCGGCCGGCGCCAATCTCGCCCTTGCGGCTTGTCTGCGCCTGCGCGATCTCGGTGAGCCGCTGCCGCGCGCAGCCGCGCTCATCTACGGATGTTATGCGCCAGATCTTGAGAGCCCGTCGCATCTCGCCTTCGGAGACGGGCGTTATTTCTTGTCCACCGCCACCATGCGGTGGTTCTGGGATCACTATGTCCCTGATCCTGCCGAGCGCGACGATCCACTCGTTTCCCCGCTCTTTGGGGACTTGCGCGGCCTGCCGCCTCTTTATGTGAGCGCTGCCGAGTTCGACCCGCTTCGGGACGATTCTGAACGCCTCGCGCGGCGGTTGCTCGAGGCCCGGGTCGATTTCGATTGGCGCTTATGGCGCGGCGTGACCCACGGCTGTTTCCAGATGAGCCGGATGCTGCCGCGCGCCGATCGCTTCATCGCCGAGGTGGCGGCTTTTCTCGTCCGCAACCTCAGCTGAGACGCGATCAACAGCCCTGTGGCTCGCGTGCCGGGGCGCATTCCCGAAACACGAAGGGTTCGAGCGCGTTTGTGCGTGAAGCGTCAAAGACGCGCCCGTCCTCGCAGTGAACCTTGGCGAACACGATCTGCCGACCGTCCACCGTCCGTTCCACGACCTGGCTCAGATAGGCCACGGTGCAGCCGTGCGCCGCGCGGATCTCGGCGATGAGGTCCTCCTGCCATGCCGCGCGCGCTGGCGCGCTGAGGAAAAGGAGGATCAGCGCGACCGAGGCGAGCAGGCGTCGTGTCATGGCGATCGCCTTCCTTTACCTGGGGTTCGAGGATCCTCGGCCGCATCCGCGGCCAAAGGTCACCGCCGCGATGCTGCCGAAGTGGATCGTACCGCGCTCTCCATAAGACCACGGCGCGGCGGCTCTGTCCAACCACCGTGGTCGCTCGGCGCAACGCGTGCGGTCGCCTTCGGGGGCCGAACGGCCGGTTGATGGCCGAGCGTCGCACGGCGCGGCGGTTGGCAGTGCCGCCGGGCTGGGCTAGCTCGTCGAACGTCAACGACGAGGTCTGCGATGCCGACCACCGTCCGCCCACGCCGTAGCGCTCTTTACGTACCTGGCTCGAACAAGCGCGCGCTCGAGAAGGCGAAGGAGCTCGCAGCCGATGTGCTCCTCCTCGACCTCGAAGACGCGGTAGCGCCCGAGGCCAAAGAGAGCGCCCGCGCCAATGTCCTTGCTATTTTGGGGGAAAAGGCAGCCTTCGGCGAGCGCGAATTGGTCGTGCGCGCAAACGGCCTCGACACCCCCTGGGGCCATGCCGATCTGTGCGCACTCGCCACCGCAGGCGCCGATGCCCTTCTGTTGCCCAAGATCGAGAGCCGCGATGCAGTCGACCGGGTGCTTGCCGTGCTCGCCTCGGCCGGTGCACCTAAGAGCCTTCCGCTTTGGTGCATGATCGAGACGCCGCGCGGGGTGCTGCGCGCAGCCGAGATCGCCGACCACCCCCGCGTGGCCTGTCTCGTCGTGGGCACCTCCGATCTCGCCAAGGATCTGCACGCGCAGCACACCCGGGATCGGATCCCGCTTTTGACCGCGCTCGAGCTCTGCGTGCTCGCGGCTCGCGCTGCCGGCATCGCGGTGCTCGACGGCGTCCATCTCGACCTCGCCGATGAGGAGGGGTTCTTGGCTGCGTGCCGTCAGGGCCGCGCGCTCGGCTTCGATGGCAAGACGCTCATCCACCCCAAGCAGATCGCGCCTGCGAACGCCGCTTTCGGCCCGAGCGAGGCCGAAATCGCGCAGGCCCGGCGCATCGTCGAAGCCTTCGAAGCGGCCCGCGCATCGGGGGCAGGCGTAGCGGTGGTGGACGGTCGACTGGTCGAACACTTACACGTTCAAGAAGCGCGCCGCCTGCTTGAGCTCGCCGACGCGATCGCCCGCCGCGGTTGAGGAAAAGCTCGGCTCTGCCCGACGATCGAGCCCGTGGCTGCAAGGGCCGAAACGCGCGGGTGCGATGCGCGGGTCATGCGAGCGCGCGCGTCGGGGCGAGCGCGAAAACCGCCCCGATCGGCTGCGATCTTGAGGGAAGGTAAGGCAGCGGGCCTGGCCAGCTTTGGGTGCACCCGCGCGGTCTTGCGAGCTCAAGACTTGCTTGGCCAAGGAACGATCCGCACGCGGTGTTCCGGTCATCGAGCTTTCCAGCCGTGCTCGAGGCGGCTCGGTCCTTCAAGCACGGCAGTCGAATTGAGGACGTTCACGCGCTCATCGCGGAGCACGGTCATGGATAAGAGCAACAAAGGCAATTTCTTCGAGGACATGGAGCCCGGGCGCGTCTTCGTCCACGCCGGGCCGCGGACGGTGACTTCTGCCGATTCCACTCTATACCTTGCCTTGACGGGATCCCGCTATGCCCTCTACGCAGCCGAACCGTTGGCTCGCGCGTGGGGACTGCCGACCGTCCCTCTCGACGAGCTGCTCGTCTTTCACCTGATCTTCGGCCAGTCGGTCCCCGATCTCTCGATCAATGCGGTCGCCAACCTCGGTTATGCCGACGGTCGTTTCCTCGCGCCGGTGTTTGCCGGCGACACGCTTTTCGCCCGCTCCACAGTCCTCGGCCGGCGCGAGACCTCCTCGCGCAAAACTGGGATCGTTTGGGTTCGCACCGAGGGGTACAAGAGCGACGGTACCCCAGTCCTCTCCTATGTGCGCTGGGTGCTCGTAAACAAGCGCGATCCCGCCAGTCTCGCCCCCGAGCCCATGGTCCCCGAACTGCCAGCCGTCGTCGCCCCCGAGCGGCTCGTAGTGCCGCGGGATTTCGCGCCGCGCGCGGTCGACCCGGCGACCACCGGGGGGCCTTGGTTCTTCGAGGACTATCAGGTGGGCGAGCGGATCGACCACGTCGACGGCATGGGGGTCATGGAAAGCGAGCACCGGCTCGCCACGCGGCTGTATCGCAACATCGCCCGTGTGCACTTCAACGATCACGTCGAGCGCCAGGGGCGGCTCGGTGCCGTGATCGTCTATGGTGGTGTGGTGATCTCGATCGCCCGCGCGCTCGCCTTCCACGGCCTTGCGAACGCCTACCCGATCCTCGCCATCAACGCCGGCACGCATGTCAATCCGTGCCGGGCCGGCGATACGATCTACGCTTGGTCGGAAGTCCTCGACAAAGCCGAACTGCACGACCGCACCGATGTCGGCGCTCTGCGCTTGCGCTTGGTTGCGCTTAAGAACCGTCCGGCTGCGGATTTCCCGCTCAAAGACGCAAGCGGCGCCTATCTGCCCGAAGTGCTCCTCGATTTCGATTATTGGGCACTCATCCCCCGGCGTGCGGTTGCCACCTCGGCGCACTCTTAAATTCCAAGAGCGCGCCGCGAGTGGGGTAGGCCCCGAAGGGTGTGGAAGAAAAAGGGTTCGTTAACCGGCCTGTGGTAGAGCGTGCGGGGACCAGCCGGGAGCCGCCCGACCGTGCGCGAACTCACTGCGATCTCCGGGATTGCCGGAGCGGCTGCGCCCGGGCCCGAAGGCTTCGGTTCGCAGCCTTTGCCGCGCCCTGCCCCTGTGCATGCCGCGAGCGCGGTCGGCTCGCTCGCTTCCGCAGCAGCCCCGGCGACGCCGGCGGTGCACGTGAACATCGCCGGGCTCACGCTTGAGGCGGTGGTCTGGCCGCGCGGCGAGCTGAATAGCGCAGCGGAAGCGCCCAACGTGCTGCGCGGCATGGTTTCGGTGGTCCCGGTAACCGGCCCGACCGATGCTCTTGCGGAAGCTGCGTCTGGTCTTTGGGCCACGGGCGCGGGGCGGACGGTTAAGGCGCCGAGCCAGGCTGGGATCGAAGCGGGTTCGACAAGTGGGACGGGTGGGCGCGCTGCGGCTAGTGTCGCGATGGTCGTCGGGCATCTGGGATCGGGCGCACTTCTCCTTGAAAGCGACGGCCAGTTGATCGTCCTGCGCGGCGGCAGTCCGCAGCTGCCCGAAGGGGCCCGAGTGCTCCTTACCTGGCTCGCGCAACCCGAACCCGTGCAGGAACCGATGCCCGAGCCTCGCGCAGTTGCCGCCGCAGCCACGGGCGCCGCGTCGGCGGTTGGCGGCCCTGCCGGCACCGCCGCGCATCTCGGCGAGGTGGTGCGGGAGAGCGCTCAAGCCGCACCCGAGGAAGCGGTGTTGCGCCAAGCGGACACGAGCGCCCGAGCGGGCGGCCGAGCGCCGGTCGAGGAGCGAGATCCTGCCTTGCGCGCCGGCGCAGCGGCGGGGACGGCGACGGCACCGGCTCCGCAAACGGTTCCCATTGAGCCTGTGGCTCAGTCCTTCACCACGGCGCTCATACGCCTTGCGGTTCTGTTCGGCTTCTCTCGCGAGCTCGAAGAACAGAGCGAAGGTCGCGCGCGCGACCGGCGCGCCGACGCGGAAGAAGGCCGGGGCGTCATCGAGCTCGACTTCCCCGCCCTCGGTCGCGTTCGCCTCGAGATTGCCTGGTCGCCGCGCTCCATCGACCTGCGCCTAAGTGGCTCGCCTCTGCTCGCCGAGCTGGATCGAGAGGATATCGTGCGCGCCTTTACAGAAGGGCTCGCTCTTGTAGGCGGTCGCGGGCGAATCCTCGTTTGCGCGCACCGATCGGGCTAACGGGCGCTGCCGCTGGGCGGAAAAGCCGCAGGCCGCATGGACAGGGTGGGTGGCGCCCTGCTAAGTCGCTGCTAGTTCCATGATGCGCTGCAGCGAGCCCGGCACGGGAGGAGGACATATGACGCGACGGGACCGTCCGCTCTCCCCGCACCTGCAGATCTATCGGTGGCATTTCACCATGGCCCTCTCGATCGCGCATCGGTTTTCCGGTGTCGCGCTCGTCGTCGGGCTTTTCTTCGTGAGTTGGTGGCTTACGGCGCTCGCCCGCGGCCCCGAGGCCTTCGCCTTCGTGCAGGCCTTCGCGCAGAGCTGGCTCGGGATCCTCGTCCTGTTCGGTTGGACCTTCGCCTTGTTCTATCATCTCGGCAACGGGATCCGGCATCTGATCTGGGATCTCGGCTTTGGTCTTGAGAAAGACGAGGCCTTCCGATCCGGTGTTGCGGTTGTGGCTTTTGCGGTGGTCGCGACGCTTTTGGTCTGGATCGCGGTGGGGGCTCTTTGAAGGAACGCGCCATGATCGCCACGGGAAGAACCGGGATTGCCCGGCTCAAGGCGCAAGGCTCAGCTAAGAGCGGGGCGGAACACTGGTGGCGGCAACGCCTGACCGCGCTTGCCAACGTTCCTCTCGTCATCTGGTTCGTCGTCTCCTTCGTATCCTTAGGCGGAGCGAGCTACACGGAAGCGCGCGCGTGGCTGGGCAGTCTCACAAATGCCACCTTGATGGTGCTGTTGATCGTCTCGGTGTTCTGGCATGCCCGATTGGGTATCCAGGTGATCATCGAGGACTATGTCCACGGCCGCGCTCTCAAATTGGCCGCGCTTGTGCTCTTGGACTTCGCGACCGTGGCGCTCGCTACAGCGTCTATCGTTGCGATCCTGACAGTTTCGATTGGGGGTTGAGGCGATGAGTCGCGCCTATCCCATCACCGACCACTACTTCGACTGCATCGTAGTTGGCGCCGGTGGTTCGGGTCTGCGCGCCGCGGTGGGCATGGTCGAAGCGGGCCTTAAGGTCGCCTGCATCACCAAGGTCTATCCGACGCGCTCGCACACGGTGGCGGCCCAGGGCGGGATCAACGCCGCGCTCGGCAACATGAACGAGGACGACTGGCGCTTTCACATGTACGACACCGTCAAGGGGTCGGACTGGCTGGGCGACCAGGACGCCATCGAATATATGACCAAGAACGCCCCGGCTGCGGTCTACGAACTCGAACATTACGGGGTCCCGTTTTCGCGCACACCCGATGGGCGCATTTATCAACGCGCCTTCGGCGGTCAGTCCGTGCACTATGGCAAGGGGCAAGCCTATCGTACCTGTGCCGCCGCCGATCGCACGGGACATGCGCTCCTGCACACGCTCTTCCAGCAAGCGCTCAAGAATAAGGTTCGGTTCTTCAACGAGTACTTCGCCCTCGATTTGCTCATGGACGAGGACGGCTCCTGTGCCGGTGTCATCGCCATGCGGATCGAGGACGGCTCGATCCACCGCTTCGCGGCACATCTGACCTGTCTGGCGACGGGCGGGTACGGCCGCGTGTATTTCTCCTGCACGAGCGCCCACATCTGCACCGGGGACGGTAACGCCATGGTGCTGCGCGCCGGGCTGCCGTTGCAGGACATGGAGTTCGTCCAGTTCCACCCCTCCGGGATCTACGGGGCCGGCTGTCTGATCACCGAGGGAGCGCGGGGCGAGGGGGGCTATCTCACCAACGCCCTGGGGGAGCGCTTTATGGAGCGCTATGCGCCTACGGCGAAGGACTTGGCCTCACGCGACGTCGTGGCGCGGGCGATGACCATCGAGATCAACGAAGGTCGTGGCTGCGGGCCGAACAAAGACTACATCGAGCTACACCTCGAGCATCTCGATCCCAAGATCATCAAAGAACGCCTACCCGGGATCGCCGAAACAGCCAAGATCTTTGCCGGTGTGGACGTAACGCGAGAGCCGATTCCGGTTGTGCCGACCTGTCATTACAACATGGGCGGCATTCCGACCAACTGGCGCACCGAGGTCATCTGTCCGAAGAACGGCGATCCCGATGCCGTAGTGCCGGGTCTGCTCGCCGTCGGCGAGGCGGCTTGCGCCTCCGTGCACGGCGCCAACCGGCTGGGCGGAAACTCGCTCACCGACCTCATCGTCTTCGGCCGCGCCGCGGCGCAGCGCGCTGCTGAACTCGTACGTCCCAACAGCCCGCCGCGGCTCTTGCCCAAGAACGCGGGCGAAGCGGCGCTCGAGCGGCTGGATCGCATCCGCCACGCCAACGGCAGCACGAGCGTGGGCGTCCTACGCACGGCGATGCAGCGGACGATGCAACGGCACGCGGCGGTGTTCCGCGAGGCGCGCAGTCTCGAGGAAGGTTGCCGCAAGCTCGAAGAACTGGCCGCGAGCCTGCAAGATCTCAAAGTAACAGACCGCTCGCTCGTGTGGAATACAGACGTCATCGAGGCGCTCGAACTGCACAACCTGATGCTGCAGGCGATCGCCACCATGCATTCAGCGGCCTTCCGCACGGAGAGCCGCGGTGCGCACGCGCGCGAAGATTATCCGCAGCGCGACGACGTCAACTGGCTCAAGCACACGCTGTGCTGGGTCGACGAACGCTATCGGCCGCGCCTGGACACGCGCCCGGTGCACCTGTTCACCTTAAGTAACGAGGTCGAGCCGGTGCCGCCTTCGGCGCGTGTGTACTGATCGGGTGGCGGCGAAGAGGGAAGCTCCATGGTCGAGTTCGCTTTACCGCGTAACAGCCGGGTGGAGCCGGGTCGCCGGCACGAGCCCGCAACTCCACCGAAGCGACCGCGGGAGTTCAAGATCTACCGCTGGTCTCCCGAGGACGGGCGCAATCCGCGTCTCGACACCTATGTGGTCGATCTCGACGGTTGCGGCCCGATGGTGCTCGACGCGCTCATCAAGATCAAAAGCGAGATCGACAGCACCTTGACGTTCCGGCGCTCCTGCCGAGAGGGGATCTGCGGCAGCTGCGCGATGAACATCAACGGTCGCAATACGCTCGCCTGTATCAAGGCGATTGAAGATATTGATGGGCCGGTGGTGATCTATCCTCTCCCGCATATGAACGTCATAAGAGATCTTGTCGTCGATCTCGAAAACTTCTGGGCCCAGTACGAGTCGGTCGAACCCTGGCTCAAGACCTCCACGCCACCGCCGACGCGAGAGCGGCGGCAGAGCCCGGAAGACCGGGCCCGGCTGGACGGTCTTTACGAGTGCATCCTCTGTGCCTGCTGCTCGACCAGCTGTCCGAGCTACTGGTGGAACGGCGACCGCTATCTCGGCCCCGCGGCGCTTCTCCAGGCCTACCGATGGATCGCGGATTCGCGGGATGAGGCGACCAACGAGCGCTTGGAGGCACTCGAAGACCCCTTCAAGCTCTACCGCTGCCACACGATCCTCAACTGTACGAACAGCTGCCCCAAGGGGCTCAATCCCGCCCGCGCGATCGCCGAGATTAAGAAACTTATAGTAGAAAAACGTTTGTGAGGTTCGCGGAATCTTGGGCTTGCCTGTGCGGCTCACTTAGTGTTAATCGATCTTTCACAAAGAGGCGTAAGCCCGCACACGCAGGTCCGATCTGAGAGAGGAGGCTGAGCCTCCTTTCTTTTTTTTCACACCAAAGCGGGCTCAGGAACCCGAAGCGGCGCCGATCCCCGATGCGCATGCGCGAGCCCCGCACGAAGGGTCGCACGCAATTGGGCGCCGAGCCGCTTGCGGCTGGTCACCGACCAGGAGAGGACGGGCTCGCCGAACCAAAGCACCACCTC
Source organism: Pseudomonadota bacterium (assembly GCA_030549795.1). GTDB lineage: Bacteria > Pseudomonadota > Alphaproteobacteria > Geminicoccales > Geminicoccaceae > JANXAZ01. Next base: position 45,487 of record JAUQQO010000018.1, read on the forward strand.
GACCCCCGGGAGCTGAAGCACGCGCCAAAGGTGCGGCAGCAACGTCGCATCCCCGCACCAGGCGTAGAGTTCGGCATTGTGCGCGTCGATGGGCGGGCCACGGCGCAGACGCCTGTAGGCGAGAACGACCGGTTGGACCGCGATCGGCCGGTCCACCACATTCGGCTCTGCGACCGACAGAAGCGACGTCTTGAGCGGTAGGACGTCCAAACCGGGCGAACTCGTGCCCTCGGCGAAGAGGACGAAGGATTCAGTGCGTGCGAGGCGCGCGGCGAGCGCATCGCGCTGGCGTTTCGCCTCCCGCCAATGGCGTCGCACGAATAGGGTTCCGCTCTTGCGCGCGAGCCAGCCGAAGAACGGCCAATCGGCGATCTCGGTCTTAGCGATGAAGGCCGCATCGCACAGCGCGCCCAGGATCGGTATGTCGAGATAGGAGACGTGATTGGGTACGAAGAGCGCGGGCTCAACAGCTGTGGGGCGGCCGCGCACCTCAAGGTGGACGCCGAGGAGGAGCAGGACCCCCTTGCACCACCACCGCCGAAGGAACCGCCGCGGCCATCGCCCGAGCGGAGTGCTCGCCACCCAAGCGGGGAGGAGAACCGCGGTCAGGATCACAAAGCCGATAAGCCGGGCGAGCGCCCGCAGCCACGAGGCGCTCATACGACCTCATCAACCACCCGCTCGCCGAGCCGATCGCCGAAGTGCCGGCGGTAGTTCGCCGCGATCCGCTCCGTAGGAAGCACGATGCAAACGTCGATCGTGTTGAAGACCTCGTCTAAAACCGCCCCCTCGCCGACCATCGCGCCCAAGCGAAGATAGCCCTTGATGAGCGGCGGCAGGGCGCGGAACGCGGCGCGCGCATCGAAGCCCTCTTGCGCGAAGGGCTCGTGCGCCACCCGGCGGGCAGCGAGCGCGACCGGCCGCAGCTCGAGCGGGGCGAGATGGTTCTCGTGCAGCCAGCGGATCTGCGGGGCGACGGCTGCGATGTCGGTTCCCGGCAGGCTCGCGCAGCCGATCATCACCGAGATCTGGTGTTCGTCGAGGTAGCGCGCAATCGCGCGCCACAGGAGCTGCATGACCGCACCGGTGCGGTGTTCGGCGTCGACGCAGGATCGCCCGAGCTCCAAGATCTCGCCGCAGGCGCGCGCTCGCGCGGATCGCGAAAGCAGCGGGCGGAGATCATATTCGGCCTGCGAGTAGAACCCAACGGTCCGCAACGCGACGCTCTCGCGCAGCAATCGGTAACAGCCGACCACTTTCGGCCGCAGCGGCGTCGAGCGGGAACGATCGATCACCACGAGATGATCAGCATATTCGTCGAAATGGTCGACGTCCCGGCGCCTTTTGCGCGTCAACGGGTCGGCAATCGCCCCCTGTTCCTCGAAGAACACCCGGTACCGCAGCTCCTGAGCCGCACGGACTTCGCGCTCGTCGACAGCCAGGCGAGCCTCGAGATCCTTAAAGCGCACCGAAATGCTCATGCGGTCCTCCAGACCCCCGCCCGTCCGTCGTCACGCGAGAGCTTGGCGATCCGCGATGGCGAAGCCGCGACCGCTCGATGACGAACCGGGAACAGCGGCGCGAGCTGTTGCGGCGCAAAAGCACTCTTGTTGGTTCGCTGCGCGCAGGGACCAAACCTTGAGGCGGCCACGAGCCGGATGCGGAACCGCTCAAGCTGCCGCGGCACGCCGGGTGCAGAGCGGATCCATTGCCCTTTTCCGGCGCGCGATCCTCGTTGACCGCGGCTACACTCCTTGTTCTTCTGCTTTCACGGGACGTCTTTCAGGGAGTGCCCGCAGTGGGTCCGGAAATCGCCGGTGTGCGCGAGCTCGTGGTCCGGCGCGCCCAGATGACCGACGCTGCCACCCTCGCGCGGATCCAGGTCGACAGCTGGCGCGAGAGCTATGCGGGTATCCTCCCCGACAGCTATCTCGAAGGCCTTTCTTATTCCGGTCACGAGCGTCTTTGGCGTCGCGCGCTCGCGGAACCGAGTGCGACCTTCCTCGCGCTTCTCAACGGACGGGCGATCGGACTCGCAAGCGGTGGGCGTTGCCGGTCCCACCGCGGTTTTTCCGGCGAACTCTACCTCCTTTACGTGCTGCGTGCCGCTCAGGGGCAGGGGATCGGCCGCGCGCTCTTTGATGCGGTCCACTATGCGCTCGCGGTGGCGGGCTTGCCGGACATGCTCGTGTGGGTGCTCGCCGCCAATCGTCGAGCGCGCGGCTTTTATGAGCATCTCGGACTCGTGCCGATCGGCCGCTCGACCTCCTTCATCGGCGGCATGCGCTTGGACGAGATCGCCTACGGCTGGCGCGATTGAGGGGCGCGAGGCGACCCGCGACCGTCAGGCGGCGCGCACCCGCACATAGGAGCCGGGGGCGTCCTCGAGCACGGGAAGGCCGCCGTCGCCCGGGCGGCGCGCCGGCACCATCGGTCCGGAGCGCGCCACCATCCATTCCGCCCAGTCGTTCCACCACGACCCCTTGTGTTGGACAGCGCCGGCAAGCCAGGCTTCGGGATCGGGCGGCAGCTCCTCGTTGGTCCAATAGCCGTATTTGCTCGATGCTGGCGGGTTGATGATGCCCGCGATGTGCCCCGAGCCCGCGAGCACGAACCGCTTTTCGCCCTGGTAGAGCTGAGTAGCGGCATAAGTAGATTTCCAGGGCGCGATGTGGTCCTCCCGTGTCGATACGATGTACACGGGAATGTCGATCTTGCGCAGGTCAATCGGTACTCCAGCAAGACAAATCCCGCCCGGCTCGACCAGTTTGTTCTCGTAGTAGAACTTTCGGAGATAAAAACTGTGCATCGCCGCCGGCATGCGGGTGCTATCCGAATTCCAGTACAAGAGATCGAACGGGAACGGATCCTTGCCCAGCAAATAATTATTGACGACGAAGGACCAGATGAGATCGTTGGCGCGTAGCAGATTGAACGTCGTGGCCATCTCCGAGCCTTCGAGATAGCCGCGCTTGGCCATCAGTTCCTCGAGTGCGGCCAGTTGCTCTTCGTCGATGAACACGCCGAGCTCACCCGGTTCTTTGAAATCGACGAGTGTAGTGAAGAAGGTGGCGGCACCGATCCGGTCGTCGCCCTTGGCTTTCATCCAGGCCAAGGTGGTGGCGAGCAAGGTCCCACCCAGACAATAGCCGATGGCGTTGCTCTGTTTTTCGCCGGTTGCCTTTTCGATCGCCTCGAGCGCGGCGAGGGGGCCTTCGAGCATGTAGTTCTCGAAGCTCTTGTGCGCGAGCCGCTCGTCGGGGTTGACCCAGGAAATGACGAAGGTCGTGAAACCCCGGTCGACGCAGAACTTGATAAAGCTATTCTGCGGCTGCAAATCGAGTATATAATATTTGTTGATCCACGGCGGAATGATGAGTAGCGGCTTCTTGTAAACTTCGGGAGTTGCGGGTTCGTACTGGATGAGCTGGGCCAGATCATTCTGGTAGATGACTTTGCCCGGCGTGGTGGCGATGTTGCGGCCGACCTCGAACGCGTTATAGTCGGTCATCTTGATCGCGAGACGACCTTTGCCGCGCTCGAGGTCTTCCAACATGTTTTTCAGGCCGCGCAGCAGGTTCTCGCCGCGTGTCTCGAGCGTCGCCTTGAGCACCTCGGGGTTGGTGAGGACGAAGTTGGTAGGGGCAAGCGCGTCGACGAATTGCCGGGTGTAGAATTCGACTTTCTGCCGCGTCTTAGGGTCAAGCCCCTCGGCTTCGCTCACCGTTTGCAACAAAAAGCGCGATGCCAAAAGATACGACTGTTTGACGAAGTCGAACAAAATATTCTCTGACCATGCGGGATCCTTGAAGCGGCGATCTCCGCGGTCGGGCACAATCACCGGCTCGGCCTCTTCGCCCAGCATGCGCTGGGTGGTCGTCTGCCACAGCCGCAGGTAATCCTGCCACAGCGCGAACTGGGCGCGGAACAGATCCATAGGCCGGGTCATCAGATCCTGAAGCAGCTCGAGGAAGGCAGTGCCAATCGACCCGACGCCGAAAGGCGCCGCGGGCTGGTCAGCCAGATGCTGGCGCTGCAGGAACTCTTCGACCAGCGCCCGACTCTTGGCCGCGATCTCGCTCATGATGCGGACGATCTCTTCGGGCTGCGCCCCGTACCCGGCTTCGGATTGCTCTGCCATCAGACGATCCCCTAAGATCGGCGCCGACACGCGGCCCGGCGGAGAGAACCGTGACACCGCGCAGGCGAGCCGAGGGTGCGATACCCGCGCGAGAGGTAGACGAACGCAGCGCCGACGCCAACCACTGCGCGGCGTCGGAGCACGGCACGACGGACTTGTCGATGCCGCACAGGCGCCTTCGGCTCGCCCCTGTTGTGCGGTTCAGCTGTTGCGCCGGCTTCGTGTTGCTCGCCGCATGCGCCGCGACACCGGGATCGCCCTCGCTTCACGATGTGCCGGCGCGGCCGCGGATGGGTTACACGGTCGAGCAACGCCGCGCGATCGCCAACGCCCTGCTCGCCGACCGCGAACAGGCCCTCTGGGAGGGCGAACAGCTGCGCTTTCGCACCGGCAAGAGCGCCCTGCCGCCGCCTCCGCAGCCGCGCGAACCGACACCCTTGCCGCCGCTTGCCCAAGCGCCAACCGCGATCCGCCCGCCCGCCAATCTCGAGTCGGCGATCGTCGCCGAACGGATGGGGCTCGAGACCGACGACGGCAGCTTAAACGCTTTCTTGCGCCAGCTCGTGCGCCGCCAGCCGGCAACGGTGCAAGCACAAGAGAACGCTTCTGCGCGAACGGATGTCGCGACTGCGGGCACAGAATCGGGCGACCCTCTGGCCACAGCTGCCGCGCGCGCAGACCTGCCCCTTGCGTTGCCGCGCGGGGAAGCAGAGCGCGCGCAGGCGCGGCCGGTGAACCAGCCGCAGCCGACAGCTGAGCAGCCGAACCAGCCGAGCGCCCTCGACCGCTTTCTCGACTATCTCGGCGGAGCCTTGGCGGTCGGCCGCGCTGACCCAGCCGGTGAGCCCGCGCCCGCAGCGAGTGAAGAGTCCGGCTCGAGCCGACCAGCCATCAATGCCGGGGCGCCGTCGGTCGGGACCGAGAGCCAAACTTCGGCCCGCGAGCTGGAGCGTGCCGGGCGCGAGAAGACCGCGCTGGCTTCGACACCCGCGCGCGCTTCGGCGCAATCGGCCAGCCGGGAGCCACCGCTTGTGAGCATCCTCTTTCCCGCCGGGGTCGCGACCCCACCGCCCGAAGCTATGCAGACCCTGCGCCGCGCCTTGGAAGATGCGCGCCTTGCGCAGGGCGCGATCGAAGTCATCGGTCAGGGAAAAAGTCCAGCTCTCGCACTCGAGCGGGCGCGAACGGTCGCTCAGTTGCTCATCGAAGTCGGTGCGCCCGCCGAACGGATACGCCTGCGCGCTGCCGGGCCGGGCGACCGCGTCGAACTGCGCTTGAGCAGCCGCTGAAACGCGCGCCCAGCCGAGCGCTTCGGCTCAGTCGGCGACGCACAACTGCTCTTGGACGCCGAGCCCCTCGATCCCCAAGCGCATCCGATCTCCCGGTTTCAAGAACACAGGTTCGGGCTTGATCCCCATGCCTACCCCCGGCGGGGTTCCGGTCGAGATCAGATCGCCCGGGTAGAGCGTGAAGAACTGGGAGAGATAGTGGACCAAGAACCGCACGCCATAGACCATGGTGCGCGTGTTTCCGTCCTGGTACCGGCGGCCGTTAACCTCGCACCACAGATGGAGGTTTTGAGGATCGGGCACCTCGTCGGCGGTCACCAACCAGGGGCCGATGGGTCCGAAGGTGTCACAGGATTTGCCCTTGGTCCAGGTACCGTGGCGATTGATCTGAAAGTCGCGCTCGGAGACGTCGTTGACCACGCAATAGCCGCAAACATAATCCATCGCTTCCTCGAGCGGGATATATTTGCCGGTCTTGCCGATCACGACGCCCAGCTCGACCTCCCAGTCGGTTTTGGTTGAGCCGCGCGGAATGCGCACGTCGTCGTAAGGGCCCGAGATCGCGCTGTTGGCCTTGAGGAAGAGAACAGGCTCGGGCGGCACTTTCGCGCCCGTTTCGGCGGCATGGTCGGAATAGTTGAGCCCGATGCACATGAACTTCCCGACACCCCCCACACAGGGGCCGATGCGCGGCTGACCGGGGACGAGCGGCAGCGTGGTGGGATCGAGCGCGCGCAGCCGCGCGAGCCCTTCGGGTGTCAGCGTCTGTCCACCGATGTCCGGAACCACCCCGGAAAGATCGCGGATACGGCCCTCGGCATCGAGCATGCCGGGCTTCTCTTCTCCCTTGGGACCCCACCGCAAGAGCTTCATCGCGCAAGATCTCCGCTCGCCGTCACGGTCTTGTGGAAGCACGCAGCTTTTCCTTCGACAACCCCAGCGGGCGGAGATCTCACCCGCGCCGCGCGAAAATGCGGGCAAGCCCAACACTTTACCGCCGCACGCCTGAGAAGAGAAAAGAGGAGTGGCTAATCGGGCCCCGGCACGGTTGGTTCTGCCGCGCAACGGCTCAGCGCAACGGGGGGCGCACCGCGGCGGCTGCGCAACATCCCGCAGGTGACCGTGCGAAGAGCGACCTTCGCGATCGATCGGATGGTTTGCTCGCCGGGCCAACGCGCTTGATCGTTGGCATAAATCTGCCAGTCTCGGTGGTGTCGAGCCAGCCGTTCGGAATCGCGATGCGCTCCTTTCCTTGGGGTCGGTCTGCCGTTTTTGCTCTTCTTTGGGGCTTCTCGCTGTCGGGCGGTCGTGCTTTGGCGGCTCCCGATCCGGTGCAGTTGCAACAGGTCGTCGAGCCGAACCGGGCAGGCGGGGTGCTGTTGCAGATCGACCGCAACCGGATCGCCACGGTGGTGGTCGACAAGACCGCCGGTCAGGAGCACGTCGTCTCGATCACCATGGACCGCGATCAAAAGCCGCGCTTCGTGCTGCGCTGTGTTGACTTGGCCGCAGCGAGGCTCGTGCTCGAGGCCTTGCGGGTCGACGGTCCGCCGAGCCTCGACCTCACCGGCCGTTGCCGGTTCTAACTCGGCACTGTTGCGACAGCTGCGGGATCGGCGTTATTCGTCACTCTTCAGTGTGATGTCGCGCGAGGCCATATAGAGGGCGCGTTCCTCTCGATCACGAGCGACGGCCGCACCGAGTTGGTCGGCTGGCTTCGGCTTACTATGCGATGAGGGGCGACGTCGGGGGAAACCTCGGACCAGAGCATGCTCGAGCTTCGAACGACCCGACGCGCGCTTGTGGGGTTGGCGGTTGCTCCCTGGATGACTCGTGCCGTCCGCGCAGCGGAAGCGGCGCAGGCGGCGCCGTTCTCCTTCGAGCGCTTGATCGAGCGCACGCGCGAGCTCGCCCTTCGACCCTACCAGCCGCCGCGCGAGGTGCCCGAGTGGCAGACGGCGCTTTCCGCGGACGCGTGGCGGAAGCTCAGGCTCAAGCCGGAATGGTTGATCTGGGCGGATTCGCCCGGCTATCGCGTGCGTCCGTACCCGTGCGGTTGGGTCTATCGTCATCCCGTTCAGCTCTTTCTCGTTGAAGACGGTGTCGCCCGACCGCGCCTTGCCACCCCCGAGCAGTTCGAACTCGGCGAGCTCGCCGCCCGCGCGACTCCCGGCGAGGATCTCGGTGTCGCGGGCTTTACGGTCTTGTTCCCGCTCACCGTGGCGGATCAGTTCGAACCCTTGCTGACTTTTCTCGGCGCCAGCTACTTCCGCGCCATCGGTCGCGGCACCAACCCCGGCGCGGGCGCGCGCGGGCTCACCTTGGATACCGGGCTCGGCCGGCCGGAAGAGTTTCCGGCGTTTCGCGAGTTCTACCTCGTGCGGCCGCAGCAACCCTTCGATCCCTTGACGCTTTATGCCTTGCTCGACAGTCCGCGCGTCGCCGGCGCCTATCGCTTCGAAGTGGTCGTGCGCGAGCAGACTCGCATCGATGTCGACGTCAACCTGTTCTTCCGCGCTCCCGTCGAGCAGGTCGGCGTCGCGCCGTTGAGCGCGATGTTCCAGTTCGGTCCCCATGATCGGGCGGGTGTGGACGATGTCCGACCCGCCGTTCACGACGTCGAGGGGCTGGCGATGTGGACCGCTGCGGGCGAGCTCCTCTGGCGGCCGGTGGCCAACCCGAGCGAACTGCGCCTTTCCGTGCTCGTCGACGAGAACCCGCGCGGCTTCGGCTTGTTCCAGCGCAGCCGCGATTTCCGCGCCTTCGAAGACCTCGACGGGCGCTTCGAGACGAAGCCCAACTTGTGGGTCGTGCCCCGCGGTACCTGGGGCAAGGGCTCTGTGCGCCTCATCGAAGTGCCGAGCCAAGACGAGCGGCGCGACAACATCGTCGCCTTTTGGACACCGGCGAGCCCGGTCGTCGCCGGGCAGGAGCTGCGCTTTGCCTATGCGCTGATCTGGTCCTTGGCCCCCCCGATCGAGCTCTCGGTGGGGCGCACGCGGGTGACCCGCATCGGTGCGGTGCCCGGGAGTGCGGCGCGCAGGATCATAATCGAGTTCGAACGACCCGCCGGAGCTCCCTCGGCGTCCGAAATCACGGCGCGCGTCGGAGTTGCGAACGGAAGACTGGGGCCCGTTTCGGTGCGCGACCATCCGCTCGTGCCGGCTTGGCGCGTGAGCTTCGATGTCGAGCCGACGGGTGCCGGACCGGTCGAAATGCGCTGTCTTCTCCTCGCAGGCGAACGGCCGGTCAGCGAGACCTGGATCTATCGCCTCGATAAGACGTGAGGGACGCCTAGAAAGTCCGCGAGGAAGATTACCATGTCGTCCGCCACCTCGGATCAGCTCGGCTCCCTCGAGGCGCGCTGGGCGGAGCGCTGGCGCGTGGCGGTGGAGCGCGCGAGCGCCTATCTCGAAGCCGCCGGACTCGAGCGGGCGGAAGCCGAGGCGACCGCGGCCGAGCTGGTCGCTCCGCTCGCCGCTTCCCAGCGCCCGGAGAGCGAGGCCGAAGCGATCCGGCTCGCACTCGACGAGGCGCAGCGCGCGCTCGCCCGCGCTCCGCTCGTAACAAGCGAAGGTCGCCTCGCGCCCTCAAGCGCGCCCGGTGCGATCCGACGCCAATCCCTGGCACCGGCGCTCAGGTGGCGGCGCGGGCGCTGGCTGCCGCGCCCGGTCCTCATCCCCCGCGAGACCCGCGAGGGTGCGAGCCGCGCCGCGCGTGGCCGTGTGCTGCGCCCGCTCATCGATCCGATCGCCCGTCGCAGGCGCGCGACCTTCTTCGTCCTGATTGCCACCACCACCGTGTGGGGGATCTGGACCCTTGCCCAGATCCTGGGCGTCAACGGCTTATCAGCGGTCGATCTCGCCCATCTTGCCGTCTTTTCGTTGCTGATCCTGTGGCTCGCGCAGTCGTTTTGGACGCTCGCGGCGGGCTTCGTGGTGCTCTTCTTGCGCTGGCTGCGCCGCACCCCGCAGCCCGCGCGACTTCCCGATCCGAACGACGCCGCCGGACGGGTGGCGATCGTCATGCCGATCTACAATGAAGACACCGAGCGCGTGTTCAATGGTCTTCTCGCCATGTGGCAGGACCTGCGGCGCGCGGCTCCCGATGATCGGCGCTGTGATCTCTTCGTTCTCTCCGATACCACCGATCCGGACATCTGGCTGGCCGAGATCGAGGCCTGGCGGCGGCTGCGCCAGCTCGTCGGTGACACCGACCGCATCTTCTATCGCCGCCGCGACCGCAACGTCGGCCGCAAGACCGGCAACATCGAGGATTTCCTCACCCGTTTCGGCGCCAACTACGCCTACATGGTCGTTTTGGACGCCGACAGTCTCATGACCGGCGCCTCGATTCTCGAGCTCATCCGCCGGATGGACGAGAACCCGAGTGTCGGGCTCATTCAAGCACCGCCCAAGCTCGTGCGCGGCAAGACGCTGTTCGCGCGCATCCTGCAGACGGCCGGTGAACTCTACGGGCCGCTTTCGGCAACCGGGCTCGCCTATTGGGCGCGCGGCGAGGGTAACTATTGGGGCCACAATGCGATCATTCGCATCCGGCCGTTCATGGAGCTGTGCGGTCTGCCGGCCCTTCCCGGTCGCGCGCCTCTGGGTGGCCCGATTTTGAGCCACGATTTCGTCGAAGCTGCGCTCATGCGCCGCGGCGGCTGGCAGGTGTGGATCGCCGACGATCTCGGCGGCTCCTACGAAGAGCCGCCGCCCACCGTTGAAGATTTCGCGGTGCGCGATCGCCGCTGGTGCCAGGGGAACTTGCAGCACGCGCGCATCCTCATCGCTCGCCATTTGCACTGGGTGAGCCGCCTGCACCTCGGCATCGGGATCATGTCGTACATCACGTCCCCCTTGTGGGCTCTGTTCTTGCTGTTGTCCGCCTTGCAGGCGTGGGAGCTCACGCAGCGCGAACCCATCTACTTCGCCGAGGGCTGGCCCTTTCCCATCCTTCCCGTCTCGGTGGCCGACGAAGCCCTTCTCCTGCTCACCGTCACGCTCGGACTTCTGTTCGTTCCCAAGATCTTGGGGCTCATCTTGGCGCTCATCGACACCCCGCGGCGGCGGGCGCTCGGCGGAGCGGCGCGGTTGGTGGTAAGCGCGCTTCTCGAGACGCTCTACTCGGCCCTTTTGGCGCCGGTGATGATGGTGCTACACAGCTGGTTCGTCCTGTCCATCCTCTCCGGCGCCTCGATCGAGTGGAAGCCGCAGCGGCGCAGCGCGAGCGGCAGCGGTTTCGGGATCGCAGCGCGCGCCTTCTTCTGGCCGACCGTGATCGGGTTCGCCGCTGCCATCGGCGCTTGGATCGCCACGCCGCTTCTCTTCTGGTGGCTGTTGCCGGTCACCGCGGGTCTTGTGCTCGCGATCCCGCTCGCGCTTTTGGGGGCGAGCGAGCGCTTGGGCGAGGCGGCCGCGCGCGCGCGTCTGCTCATCGTCACCGAGGACAGTGAACCGCCCGAGGTCATCAAGGCCCTCGATGCTCGCCGGTTCTTCCCCGTGCAGGAGCCGCCCATCGCGCGGTTTGTGCGCACGGTCATGGAGCCGCACGCGCACAGCCTGCATCTTCGTTTGGTGCGCGCCTTCCGCACTCGCCCGCCCTTGCCGCCCAAAGAGCGTAGGCTGCTCGAGCGCAAGGCGGTCCATCTTGGGCCCGAATATCTCGAGGCGAACGAACGCCGCGCGATCCTTGAGGATCCTGAACTGCTCGAACGGCTGCACGTCGAGGCGTGGGTGCATTGGCCCGAGCAACAGCCCGAGCTCTTGAGCTTCCTGCGCCGCGATCGGATGCGCGAGGGGGCGGAGCCGTCGCGGCCTCCGCAAGAGCCTGGGCGCGGCGTCGGCGTGGCCGCGTGAGGCGTCAGCCGGAAGCCGCCGAAGCGATAGGCTCCGCTTCGCGTTCGAAGAACAGTTGCGTGCGCACGAGCTCGGCGAAGACCCCACCCTTGCGCATGAGCTCGTCGTAGGTGCCCTGTTCGACGAGCCGTCCGCGATCGAGGACCAAGACGAGATCGACGTCGCGGATCGTCGAGAGGCGATGGGCGATGATCAGCACCGTGCGACCCTGCATCACGGTCGCAAGCGCGCTCTGCAGCTGCGCTTCGGTGCGCGCATCGAGCGCGCTCGTCGCCTCGTCCATCAGCAGGATCGGTGGGTCTTTAAGAAGTGCGCGGGCAATGGCCAGCCGCTGGCGTTCGCCGCCCGAAAGCCGCGCGCCGCTCTCGCCCAGGACAGTCTCGTAGCCCTCGGGTAGGGCGGCGATGAACTCCTGCGCCTGGGCGAGGCGGGCGGCGGCTTCGAGTTCTGCATCGCGCGCATCCGGCTTGCCGATCCGTAAATTCTCGGCGATCGAGCGCTGGAATAGTGAGCTGTGCTGGAACACGACACCGATGTTCCGGCGCAAGGAGGCGAGCGTCACGTCGCGGATGTCGATGCCGTCGATGGTGATGCGACCCGCATCGGGATCGTAAAGGCGCAAGATGAGCGCGAGCATCGTGCTCTTTCCGGCGCCCGAGCGCCCGACGATCGCCACTTTCGCTCCCGCTGGAATGCGCACCGAGACATCGAACAGTGCCGGTCGTCCTTCCCGGTAGGCGAAGGTGACGCCCTCGAAGACGATCTCGCCGCGCACCCGCGGCAGTTCGATCGCATTCGCCCGCTCGACCACCGTGCTCGCGGTATCGAGGACAGCGAAGAATTCGGCGAGAGCCGGCCTTTGGAAGAACAGCGCGCGCACAAACCCGAGCACCGATTCCAAACGAGCAATGAGCAGGGTAGCAAAACCCATAAAGGTCACGATCTCGCCCACGCTCGCTAATCCGAGACTGACGAGAAAGGCGCCGAGGGCGAAGATCGACAACGTCGCCACCGTCGAGGCGGCGCGGGTGAGCACGGTTAACAGCGCCCACCAGCCGAGCACCGGGAACTGAGCCGCCAACAGCCGGTCGGCGACTTCGCGCAGCGCCCGCACTTCCGCGCCCAACCGCACGAAACTCTGGATCAACACCACGTTGCCGAGCGCATCCCCGGCGCGCTGAGCGAGATCGGAGTGGTAACGTTCGACCTCCCACTGCAGGCTGTGGGTGCGATGGATCACGGCGCCTGTCACGAGCGCGAACAGCGTCACAAGAGCGATCAGGAGCAAAGCCAAGCGCCAGTTGAGAAAAATGGTAAGCGGCATCAGCACGAATAGAGCTATGAAATTCGCGAAGTGCTCGCGGAAAAAGCCCAGCCAGACGGCGAAAAGATGGTCGGTGCCGGTGAGCATGATCTTCAACAGACGCGCTGAGTGGGTCGCGTCGTGAAAAGCAGGCGGCAGCTGCAGCACATGTTCGAAGAAATCTGAGAGCGCTGCCAGGCGCCGGCGATGCGCCAGGCGGTCGGCCTGCCAGGCGACCAGCATGGAAAGGCCGATGCCGCTCAGCCCGGCTGCCGCCCACACCACGAGCAGCGTCGCGGTCGATGAGCCGGAGCTGGCACCTGCGGATCCCGTCAACAGATCCACCACGCGACCAAAGAGGATCGGCTCGACATAACCCAGCGCCGCCGCGAACAGATTGGCCATGAGAAGCGCCACCACCAGCCTTCGCTCGGGGCGCAACAAGCCGACCACCCGCCGATAGAGCGGGAACAAGCCCGGAGTCTTCGCAACCTCGCGGTCAATCAACGCGTCTCGACGCTCCCAGCTGTGCTCAGCGCGAGAGCTAGCCGTGAAGCCGCCGTCTGCCCAGGGCGTGCGTCAGGCGAACAGCCGAGGGCTTCCCCGGCTCGGCTCGTTTTGGTGCACCTTTGTGGTTCGATGCGACCTCGGGCTCTACGAACCGAGCCCCGGGCAGCTGCGAGAGCGGGTAGGACGGGCGGTTCCGCCCCATGCCGGCACAGCGCGCGATGGACGCCGGGCCCGCGCCGTCTGCCATCGAGCCGTCCACACGCTGCCCGGAAAACCGCGTTGCGCGAGCCGGCACCGGCAACCTTTTTTCGATCATCATCGCTCACCAATGGCGAAAGAGGCGTCGTCGCACGCCAAGAGCAAAAAATCACAGCCGATGCTTTGCAAAAGACCGAATGCCCGCGTTAGCTCAGATGCGCAACGATCGCCGAGCTTGCGTTCGCCGAGCAACCGTGTGCGATGCTTCTTTTTCTTCTTTGACCTATCGGTCTTCTCGCGCAAGAGCGAGCACAGCGCTCATGGCCAAAGCGGGCTTGTGCATGCAGCTTTTTTTGGGACGCAAAGGACACCCTCGACCCTGTGGGCGAGCGGTGATTTGCGGCGTTTACGCCGAGTGCGGAAAAGCGCTTGTTAACGCCCGCGCATTCGGGTGAGCTCTTCTGCCGGGCTGCGGTCGAGTTCGGCCTGCGCGGCCAAGCGCACCGGTGTGTTGGCCTCGCCGTAGCGGTCGTAGCCGCCCCGGCGCTCGAGCAATTCGAAGAAAAAGCCGTTCATCGAGCGTGTGTAGAGGTGGAGGAACTCGCCGTGCCCGATGCGGTCGTAGAGCACGCCGGCCGAGCGCAGATCTTCGATGAACGCGGGCTCGAGCCCGAAGCGCGCTTCGAGGTCTACATAGTAGTTTTCCGGTATCGGTAATTTGAGCTCGTTTGGAATCTGCCGGGCAGCGGCCAACAGATCGCGACAGGCGATCGCCACATGTTGCGCCCCGGCTCCGGCGGTGCGGGCGAGGAACCGGCCGGCTCCCGAGGTCTGCGAGGGCGAGCTGTTGAGCACGATGCGCACTGCGCCGTCGGTGGATTTGAGCGCGCGGCTTACGATCGGCCCGCGCGGATCGACGAGATCGGTGCGGTGCTCGGGCTCGAGACCCAAGAGCGCGCGGTAGAAGAGCACCCAACTCGCGAGCTCAGCGGGCGGGACAACCTGTGCGAGATGGTCGACTTTAGTCAGACCGATATCCGGCGCGCCCGAAGGATCGGGATCGGGTACGAAGTCGATTTCGTGGAAGGTCGCGCCGGGTCGCGGTGGATCGAGGAAGAACAAGAGGCTGCCGGCTACCCCGCGGACTGCCGGTATGATGAGCTCGCCGGCGCCTACCGGCGACACGAACGGTGTCGCGCCAAGTGCTTCGGCGCGCTGCTTGGCCTTTTGCGCGCTGTCGGTCTCGATCGCAATGGCGGCCACCGAAAGACCGTGAAGGAGCTGAAAGGCGTGCGGAAAGCCTTCGTCTTCGAGGTTTAAGACGATGGCGACGTCGCCTGCGCGGTAGAGCTCGACGTTTTTGGAACGGTGACGATGGGTGCGCAGGAGCCCGAGGGCCCGCAAACTGTCGCGGAACGCTTGCGCGCGCTCGGACGCTTCGACGAACTCGACAAAGCCCACTCCACGAGCGTGCGGTCGCGCCGGCAAGGACGGGCGACCGAGCCGCTCCTCGAGGAACAAAAAGGAGCGCATACCGTCGACCGCCGCCTGGCGCGCCGAGGTCGAGCGGAAGTCATCCGAGAAAATCTCGTGGCTCAGCCAACCGTCCCATCCAATCGCAAAGAGTTCGCGCAACACCGATTCGACGTCGAGCTCGCCCTGCCCTGGAAAACACCGATAATGGCGGCTCCAGAACAAGGGATCCATGGTGATCGCGGGTGCATCCGCGGTCTGTACGAGGAAGATTTTATCAGGAGAAACCTCGCGCAGCGGCGCAAGCGGCGATCGCTTGATGAGCATGTGAAAGGTGTCGAGCACGAGCCCGAGCGCCGGATGGTCGGCGCGCCGGACGAGGTCCCAGGCTTGGCGCCAGTCGTTGACATGGCGGCCCCAAGCGAGCGCCTCGTAGCCGACGCGTGCGCCCCGTGCTGCCACGCGCTCGGCGATCAGCCGCAAGTCTTCGGCCAAACGGTCCGGGTCACCGACCGTATCGGGGCGGGTTTGCGAGCAGACGAGCAGCAGATGTGTGTCGAGCCGCGCGAGCAGATCGAGCTTGCGCTCCAAGCGGTCGAGCATGCGGCTGCGCTCCTCGGCGCTCAGCCCCTCGGCGTCGCGGAAGGGTTGCAGGGCCACGATCGCAAGGCCGAGATCACGCGCGCGGGCTGCGACCTCTTCGGGTTTTCCCGGGAAGTAGGTGAGATCGGCCTCGAACAGCTCGATCCCTTCAAAGCCCACCGAAGCTGCCGCTTCCAGCTTTTCGAGCAGACTTCCAGCCATCGAAACGGTGGCGATCGCGCGTCGCATCGAACGGCTCCCGAAGCGACCGCGCCGCAGGTGAGGCGCGGTGTCGAAACAGGCCCTACACGAGAAGGTCTTAAGCGGCCAACGCTCGGCTCAGAGTCAGAGTGAGGATTGCCGCGGTTCTGCCGGCAGCGGTTGCGGGCAAGCGCTCGCAAAAGCGTAACCGGCCCGCAACACGAGGGCATCGGCATATTTGGGGCCGACGATCTGCAGCCCCACCGGTAACCCCTCGCGCGTGAAGCCACAGGGGACCGTAAGCGCGGGTTGTTGGCCGAGATTGAAGGGCCAGGTCAAAGGCGTCCACTCCGTCCAGCGGCGATAGGGTCCGCCCGGGGGCACCTCGTGGCCGGCCGCAAAGGCCGCGATCGGCACGGTCGGGGTGAGAAGAAGATCGAACTCGGCGAAGAGGGCCTCGATGCGCGCAGCGAATGCCGCCCGCTCGAGATGCAGGCGGTGCAGCGCGAAGGCGTCGATCCGAGCTCCCTCCTCGGCGATCGCCCGCAAACCCGGATCGAGGAGATGGTGACGCTCGGCGGGGATCTGGGCGACGAGATAAGCGGCGGCGGAAAACCACAGCCCTTCGAAGATCGACCGCGCATCGACAACGCCCGGGTCGCGCTCGATCACCCGCGCGCCGAGATCACGCACGACATCGAGCGCCTGTGCGAATACCGCCGCCACTTCGGGGTCGACCTTGGCATAGCCGAGGTCAAAGCTGGCGAGCACGGTTCGGCCTCTGATCCCGCCGGCGAGGCCGATGCGATAGTCCAGCTCTTGAGGCGGCAGCGCCGTCCAGTCGCGCCGGTCGGGTCGGGCAAGGACGTTGAGCATCAGCGCCGCGTCCTCGACCGTGCGTGTCATCGGGCCGACGTGCGCGAGGGTCCCGAACGGCGAGGGGGGCCAAAGCGGTACGCGGCCGAAGGTCGGTTTCAAGCCGACGATCCCCGTAAACGCCGCCGGGATGCGGATCGAGCCGCCACCGTCGGAGCCCTGGTGCAGGGCCCCCATGCCGAGCGCGGCGGCGACCGCTGCTCCACCCGAAGAACCGCCCGCTGTGCGGGAGAGGTCCCAAGGGTTGCGGGCGATCTGGCCGAGCGGATTGTCGGTGACACCCTTCCAGCCGAACTCGGGGGTGGTGGTCTTGCCCAAGAGCACCGCCCCGGCCTCCCGCAGGCGGGCGACAGCGGGAGCATCCTCGCTGTCGGGAGCGGCTCCTTCGGTGGTGCGGCTGCCGCGGCGGGTGACCGAACCGCGCTGGAGCGTGAGATCCTTCACCGTTGCCGGAACGCCGTCGAGCGGCCCCATGGGACAGCCGCGCTGCCAGCGTTCTTCTGACGCGCGGGCGCTTGCGAGCGCTCCTTCCTCGTCGACCCAGGCGAAGGCGCCCACCTGGGGATCGAAGCGGTGGATGCGCGCAAGACAGGCTTGGGTGACCTCAACAGGGGAAAGCGTTCGGCGTCGAAACGCGCAGAGCAGTTCGCAGGCGGACCAGAGTGCAGGATCGCTCAAAGGCAAGGGACTGGGCTCCAGGCTGTGCTCGTCGCCAGCGCCCAACGGTAGCACCTGAGGCCGAGAAGGAGGTCAGGCGCTGCGGGCACGCGACGGCGTTAACGATAGCGCAAGGAAAAGATGGTGAAATGGGGCGAGGGCCGGATCGGCCGGCCCGTGCGATCGGAGTGGCTCCGATGGCCCAAATCCTCGCTTGGATGGCGCTTTGCACTTTCTTCCTCGGCGCGCAGGCAGCGGCTCAACCCGCCGCGCCGTTCGCCCGCATCCTCTGCCACGACTACAAGGAAATCGCCCGCGAGCTCAAAAGCCGCTACGAAGAGGTCCCGGTCTCACTCGGGTTGCAAAGCAACGGCCATCTCGTGCAAGTCTTCGCTTCGCCGAGAACGGGTAGCTGGACGATCCTAAGCGTAGCTCCCGACGGCACCGGCTGCGTGCTCGCAGCCGGCCAGAGGTGGGAGATCTTGCCCATACCCTCGATCGACCCACCTGCCTGAGGGGTGATATTGAAGCCGCGCTGCGATCTTCCCGTTGCGCGTGAAAACGCCCGTGCCGCGGCCACAAGCCTGGGCAGGCCGGGAACCACTGACCACAAGCGCGCCCGCCAGCAAGCGCGCGGGGCATGATGATGGATGATTGGGCGGCACCGGCTCGTGCCGGGCCCGAACCGAGGTCCCACAACCGCGCGAAGAATGTCCGCCCTTGCGCGCCATCCCTCGCGTGTCTGGTTTATTGCTCTCGACGGCTGCCGGCGGGCGGTCGCGCCTTCTGTGAGCGTCGCGCAAAAGCGCCTTTCCCCAAGCCTCTGAGCCGAAGCTGGAACACGCCGAGTCCCTTAGCGAGCGCCCCATCTTCCCTTTGCCGCCGCGCGAGGGCTAAGAAGTTTTGGCGTCGGGGAATGCGCGAAAAACGCCTGTGCGGGACGCGCGCCGCCGCTAGCGAAGGCGCGAACAGCCGCACACGGAGGCTGGACGAGGCGCGATGCCGCTTCCTGTATTGCCCAGCGTCTATTCGCTCGTCGTGACGGGATCCGATCCCTTCGCGCGGGCCAAGGCGCAGGCATGCGAACGGGTCGAGGACGGGCTGCTCGTCCTCGCCGACCGCGCCGATCGCCTCCTGCTCGCACTTCTTCTTGAACCCGATCGACCCCGCAGCTCGAGCCTGCTCGTGTTCTATGCCCACGCCAATGCCGTGGGGGATGCGCTGGCCGCACTCCTGCCGCCGCTTCTGCCCGTGACCTTCGGCTGGCCGGCATCCGTGCTCGTCGACGGTGCGAATGTCGGCCGGCTGCGCCTTGCGATCGCCGATTGCGGCGGGAGCGAGGTTCCCCCCTGGCTCGTGCTCGGGATCGAGCTCGAGCTCGCCGGTGGCCCCGGGGAGCCGGGCGAGCGTCCAGAGCAAGCTGGGCTTGCCGAACTCGGTGCGCTCGATCTCGATCCCGCGAGACTAACCGAAGCCTGGAGCCGGCACTTCCTCACCTGGCTTGAGCGTTTCGAACGCGAGGGCTTTGAGCCGGTGCGGCTGGTCTGGAACGCCCGCTGTCACGATCGCGGTCGGCGCATCGAACTCCACCTCGGCGGGCAGATCTACACGGGCGCCGTGGTCGGCCTGGATGGTGAAGGGGCGCTGCGGATCGGTGCGGGGCGCGTTCCGCTCGAGGCCGCTTTAGCGGAGCTGGCATGAGCACGCCGAAGCTTGAGCTGGCGCGCGCGAGGAGGCGGCGTAAGCGGTGCGGGACCGGACGCGAGCCACGCGTAGGTGAGCAAAAGCCGGCTGTGCGCGGCGGTGAGCTCGGGCGGGCCGTGCGGTCGAGCCCGCTGTGCGCACAAGGAGACGGTCAAACGGGCGCGTGCTGCTGTTTCGATCTTCGGTAAAGTGAATGCACAGCGGTGGCGCTTTGCTGATGCGCGATTTTTGGCCGAGTTCGGGCTGGCATTTGCTCGCGCGCGACGAAGCCGGCCGCCATCGGGTCACGGACGCCTTTCTCGCTGCATGGTTGCAGCGGCCAGAGCTCGTGCCGCCTGAAGATGCGTGCGCGGCCGAGCGGGCGCTCTATGGGGCGCTTCTCGAGCAGCCGCGGCGGCCGATCACACCGGTTGCGCTGCTTGCCATTCGGGATCCGGACGCACGCGAGAACTGGGAAGTCTTTACCGCCTTTCGCGACCATTTGCTCGCTCATCCCACGCTTGAGGATGCCTATCTCGCCGCCTTCGTCGAAGGGACGCGCTTGCCCGCGCTCTTCTTCGATCAGCTCGTGCACGCGCTCATGCGCGGCATCCTCGATGGCTGTGCGGATCCGTTCCGGCTGCGCGCCGCCGAGTGCCTGTTTCGCGAGCAACGGGCGATGGTGCAGGAGGGCGCGGTGCTCTTGGCCGATGCCGCCACGGTGGAGTTCCACGCGCGCACGGGCGGGCTCGGCCGCATCGGGGCGTTGTTGCGCGAGGCGGGGGCACCCTTGCGCTCTGTCGAACTCGAAGTCCTGCGCCCGGAGAACGCCGAGAGCTATTGGGAGCGCAGCGAACGCTTCGACTTTGTGCTCGATCTCACCTTCGCACGCGCGGGACTGGATGCGCTCTGCCGCGTGCTTGAGGCCTGGATCGCCCATATGCTGGGCGTGGCCACCCGGATTGCACCCGTTCAGCGCATCCGCGACGAGCGCTGGTCGTGGCACGTGGGGTTGGATGCGGAGGCGAACGCGATTTTGAACGAGCTCTGGGAGGGTCGCGAGGTCGAGGAGGAGCGCTTGGCCCGCTTGTTGGCCCTGTTCCGGCTCGAGTTCCGCGATCCGAGCGTGGTGGTGCCGGCCCTGCGCGGCAAACCGGTCTATCTCGCTCTGGCCATGGACGGGCGCGGTCGCGTACGCTTGAAACCGCAGAACCTGCTCGTCAATCTGCCGCTCGCCGAAGCAGGCTGAGGAAGCCTTCGCAGGAGGTCCACCGTGGACGAAGACATCTTCAATATGAGCGTTCGCAAGTTCCTCAAGAAAGTCGGGGTGACCGGCCAGCGCGAGATCGAGCAGGCGGTGCGCAAGGCGATCGAAGAAGGGCGGCTTAAGGGCGAGGAGACGATCGGGGCGAAAGTGCGCCTCGAGATCCCGCAAGTCGGCCTCGATCTCGTGATCGACGGCGCGATCGAGCTCAAATGAAAAGCGGTGCGGGAAAGCGGGTGAGTACGCTCGAGCTCACCGGGCGGGGGATCGCGTTAATGTTGGCCGTGGGTTGCTTCGCTGCGATCGCATGGTCGCTGCGCGAGGCGCCCGAGACGCCGAGCCGACCCCAGTCGCTCGTCGGCGCCTCGCAGGCCGATCTCGTGCGGCCGGCACCCGCCCCTGCCGCGCGCGAGGCCTGCCTTGCGCAAAAGGAGGCCGAGATCGCCGCGCTGCGGGCCCAGGGCGAAAACGCCGAGCGCCGCATGCGCATCCGTCAGATCGAAGCCCGCCCCTGCGAGTGATGCGCCAAAGCGGGTAAGCGAAGAGGAAGAGCCATGCCGAGCGTGCTCGTCACCGGAGCCTCGCGCGGGATCGGAAAGGCGCTCGCGGCGCGGTTCGCGCGTGCGGGGTGGAAGGTTTTCGCCTGTGCCCGCCGCCCCGAAACGATCGCGCTCTCTTCAGCCAACCTCGAACGCTACGCCTTGGACGTGGCCGATCCTGCATCCATCGCGCGGCTCGCCCACGATTTGCGCGGACACCCGCTCGATGTGCTGATCAACAATGCCGGCATCTACGGGCCGCGCGAGATCAGGCTCGGTTCGATCGACTACGAGGCTTTCCGCGCGGTCCTCGAGGTCAACACGCTCGGCCCGGTGCGGGTCAGCGAAGCGCTGCTTGCGAACTTGCGCGCCGGTGAACGCAAGACCATCGTCACCCTGTCCTCGATCATGGGGTCGATCGCGCTCACCACGAGTCCCGGCGGGCTCATCTACCGCACCTCCAAGGCGGCGGTGAACATGGCCATGCGCGCACTCGCGATGGAGCTGGCAAGCGAGGGGTTCACCATCGTGCTCGTCCATCCGGGTTGGGTGCGCACCGATATGGGCGGGCCCAACGCCACGCTCGCGGTAGACGAGAGCGCGGAAGATCTCTTTCGCCTGATCGAGCGGCTGCGGCCGTCCGCCAACGGCCGCTTCTTCGCCCACGACGGCAGCGAGCTGCCATGGTAGGCCATGGCGCTCAAAGCCTGCTCTATTAGTTCGTCTTGGGCTCCGTGCCGCTCTCGCCAGCCTGCTCGCGCTCGCGCAGATAGTCTTCGGTCGTGCGCGGCCGGCGCGGTTCACCATAGGCAAAGGGTCGCGGTCCGCGCTCGAACTCCACGATCACCCGGCAGTCCTCGCACATCCGCAGTCGTTCGATTTGATCGGGTGTCTTGAACATCCAGTGGGTGCCGGCGAGCTTTTGAACGATGCGCTCGATGGAGCTCTTGGTGCCGAAGGGCTTACCGCAGCGCACACAGCGCGCCGGTTCTTCTTCTTTAAGTGTGATGAACTCGCGCGCACTCGGTTCGAAGCAGGCGCGCGCTTCCAGACGGATGACCTTCTCGGGGCAGGTGTTCTTGCACAGCCCGCACTGCACGCACGCCTCTTCTTTAAAGCGCAACATCGGCCGGTCGGGGTCGGCGGCGAGCGCGCCGGTCGGGCAGGCACCGACGCAGCTGTGACAGAGCGTGCAGCCCTCGACGTCGACCACCACCCTTCCCAGGGGAGCGCCCTCCGGCAGCGGCACCACCGCCGCCGGGGCCGGGGCGAGCTCGTGCAGCCGCTCGAGGACGAGTCGCAAGAGACTGCGTTTGCCGCCCATGGCGAGCAGATCGCGGTGCGCGAGCGGGGCAACGGGCGCGGCGCGCCAGAGCGTCTCTTCGACGAGGTCCGGATCATCCGTCGCGAGCACGGTAAGCCGCTCGGCGCCGTAGCCGAGGCCTTCGAGCAATGCCTCCAGCTGCGCGAGGCTGGCGCGCAGACCCGAAAGCTCGGGTTCCTTGCGCGGCGGCAGCAGCACCACCATGCGGCTCGCGCCGAGCGCAAAGGGGGCGGCGAGCAGCTCGAGGCCGAGCTGCCCGAGTTCGGTTACCGCAAAGGGCAAGGTCTGCGCGGGCAACCCGCGCCCGAACCGCGCGATCGCCGAGACGATCTCTTCCCCATGGCGGAGTTCGTAGACGAAGAGCTGCGCGTTGCGGCCGCCAGCCTCGTGGTAGGTGCGCAAGAGCACCCGCAGCCGTTCGAGCAGTGTCGTAGGCGGCGGGGCGGCGTAGGTGGCAGCACCGGTGGGACAGAGCCCGGCGCAGGAGCCACAGCCCGCGCACACGAAGGGATCGATGGCGACGTGATCGCCGGCGGGGGTGATCGCACCGGTGGGGCAGTGATCGAGACAACGGGTGCAACCCACCCGCCGTGAGCGCGAATGCGCGCACAAATCGGCCGTGAAGGTGACGTAGCGGGGTTTTTCGAACTCGCCCACCAGGGCCGTGAGCTCGAAGAGCGCGCGCTCGAGCGCGAGCGGATCGCGCGGGTCGACGCGCCGGTATCCGTCGCGTTTCTCCGCAGCCGAAAGGAGCGCTGCCCCGCCCGAGAGATCGAGCACGAGGTCGGTTTCGATCTCGGTTGTGGAGGCGGGCTCGGCGAAGCGCAGCCGATCGCGTGATGAGGGAAGGACGACCGCAGCGTCTTCCACTGCCGCTACGAAAGCACCGAGATGCCCGCTCAACCGGGTGATCCGACCGCGCAAGATGGGAAAGCGCACGACAGAGGGCGGAAGAGCGTCGGCGGGATTCTTCAACAGAAGCGTGGGTGCGAGCCGGCCCGCGAGCCGCTCGGCGGCGGCGAGCGCCGTCGCGCCGGCACCGTAGACGAGGACTCGGCCCGAGGAGCGCAACTCGAGGGCCGGGACGGGTGGCGCGGTGACCGTGGCTTCCGCCAACAAGGCCGCGATCTTGGGTCCGGCCTGGGCTCCTTCGACCGACCATCCGGCGCGCTCGCGGATGTTCGCGAAGAGGATGCGCTCTGCCGCCTCGCCCGCGGTTTCGGAGAACAGCGCCGCTTCTTGGGTACAGGCGATGAGAAGCGGTTCCGGATCGCGAGCGAGCGCCCGCACGCGCTCGAGCTCGGCGCGGCACAGGCGCTCGCTAGGCCTTAACGCGTCCTGCGCGCCTAAGGCCTTGGCGAGGGCTCCCACATCGAGCGGCAGCGTTCCCTCGCAGGTACAAAGAAGGCAACGTCGGCCAGCGAACCGCATGGGGTTCCTCTCGCGCCCTCCTGGCTCGAGGCCAGGGTCTACCAGAAGCGCACCCGCTTAGGCTACGATCGAAACAGAGGAATTCGAGGGAGGGGCGCAGGGATGCAGGCGGCGCGCGCGGTCCTCGAGCTCGGCATCGTGGTCGAGCGGCGGCGCGGGACGACGCGCTGGGCGGATTGGCTCTGGCGCCCGGTCGAGGTGGTGGTAGGTCTGCCGCAAACCTCCGAGTGGCGGTTGCTCGTCGAAGGCGAGGGCTGGACGCGCTGGCTCGCGGGCACGCTGGCGCTTGAGCTGCACCGCAAAGAGACGGCGGATTACCGCCTCGCGCTCTCAGCCGAGCCGCCGCAGCTCTACGTGGTCTTGCGGGCGAGCGCAGACGATGAGCGGCCCTGGCAGCCGTTCTTGGTCACAGCTTCGCCCTTTGAGGCGCAGATCTACGCGGAACCCGGTGACGCCATCGTCGAGGCGGTGCCGATGCCAGAGCCGGTGATCGCCTTCGTTCAGGACTTCGTCGATCGTCACCACGTCGATGAGCCCTTTTACAAGCGGCGCCGCAAGGCGGCGGATGCACCGCCGGATGCGGCGAGTGAGTTCGTGGCCCTAGCGCCCGGGGAGCAGAAGTGGTGAGCCGTGGCGTTGAGGATGAGATCGGCTCCTTCCTCGCGCGCTGGTCGCGCCGCAAGGCAGCGGCGCGGCGCGGCCGCCCGGAGCCGGAGCCGCAGGACGAGCCGAAGCGAGAGGTGGGCGGGCAGGGGGCGGCCGAGCCATCGTTCGAGCGCGCGGCACCTGCTTCGGAGCGCTTGAAAGAGCGCACGACCCCTGCGCCGAACGAGCCCGCGTTCGACATCGCGAGCTTGCCCGATCCGGACACGCTCGATGCGTCGAGTGATTTCAGTCAGTTCATGCGCCCGGGCGTTCCGCTCGATCTTCAGCGGCGGGCGCTGCGTCGGCTGTGGCGGATCAATCCGATCATTTCGACCCCGAGCGAGATCGACGATTACTACATCGTCAACGACTTTTCGGATGCGAGCACGGTGGTCGCCGATCTCAAAACGCTCTATCGGGTCGGACGGGGCATGATCGCAGCGCTCGAAGAGGAGCGGGAAGGCACGGGAGAGGAAGGTGCGGACGCGGCGGTGGGGGCGGATGCAGAGCCCACCGAGCGCTCAGCGGGAACACCGCCGATCGCGCAGGAGCGGTCGCAAGAGGCGGTGCAGGCCGAAACATCCATCGAGATCGATCGCGACCTCTTGTCGCGCGCATAAGAGCGGCTTAGAGTTGTGCGAAGTCAGAACGCCCAGGAGCAGGGTCGGGAGGCGAGGTGCATGGGCGCGGTGGGCGAGTGCGAGCGCGGCGTCGCGATCGACGAGGTCGACGCCCTGCGCGCCGCCACCTATCGTCTGTTGGCACGTTTTTTGGCGTCACCTCCCGATGCTGCGGCGCTTGCGATCGCGGCGCGGTTGGGCGACGAGGAGAGCGAGTTCGGGCGGGCGCTCGCGCTGTTCGCCAAAGTGGTGCGGGCGACGACCCCCGAGCAGGCGGCCGAAGAGTATCACGAGCTTTTTATCGGGGTTGGGCGGGGCGAGCTTCTGCCCTACGCCTCCTTCTACCGGACGGGATTTCTTAACGAAAAGCCGCTAGCGGAACTGCGCGACGATCTCGCGCGGCTCGGGGTCGCGCGGGCTCCGGGCAATCCGGAGCCCGAAGACCATCTCGCGGCGTTGTGCGAGGTGATGGCCGGGCTCATCGAGGGGCGGTTCGGCGGCGGTGAGGTCGGCGAGCAGAAAGCGTTTTTCGAGCGCCATCTCGAGCCGTGGGCGGGGCGGTTCTTCGCCGACCTCGAGGTGGCGCGGGCGGCGCGGCTCTACCAGCCGCTCGGCACCGTCGGGCGGTTGTTCGTGGACATCGAGCGGGCGGGGTTCGCGCTTTTGTCGTAAGCGTCGCGTGTAGTGGCGCGAGCGGTTAAACGGAGTGAAAGGAAGGCGGACGATGAGCGAGCAGAGGAAGGAAAAGGGGCACGGGCGGCGCGACGTCCTCAAGCTCGCGAGCCTCGGCAGCGTGGCGGCGGCCGCCGTGAGCGTGGTCGGTGCCGGTGAGGGGCGGGCCGCCGAGCGGCCTGGCCGCGGCAGCGGTTACCGCCTGACCGAGCATGTGAAGACCTATTACGAGACGGCCCGCTTCTGAGCGCGGTCGCGAACCGGACCCGGGCGAGGAGGCAACCATGCTGAAGAAGAGGAGCAACGGGTCGCCGGTGGCCAGCGCGTTCGGTGCGCTGCAGGCGGCTCTCGCGGGCGAGACTGTCGACCGGCGCGGCTTCTTGCGCCGCTCCGGTTTGGTGGCGGGCGGTCTTGCCGCCGCCTCGGGCTTGTCGGCGGGAATGGTGACCCGGGCGGAGGCGCAGGCGCAGGCAGCCAAGGCTCCGATCAAGCAGGTGAAATCGGTCTGCACCCACTGCTCGGTCGGATGCACGGTGATCGCCGAGGTGCAGAACGGCGTGTGGATCGGCCAGGAGCCGGCGTTCGATGGGCCCTTTAATCTCGGCGGTCACTGCGCCAAGGGTGCCTCGGTGCGGTGGCTCGCGCATGGCGATCGCCGCCTGAAGTATCCGATGAAGCTGGTCGATGGGAAATGGACGCGCATTTCCTGGGACCAGGCGATCAACGAGATCGGCGACAAGCTGCTCGAGATTCGCGAGAAGTCGGGTCCGGACAGCGTCTATTGGCTCGGCTCGGCCAAGCACAGCAACGAGCAGGCCTATCTCTTCCGCAAGTTGGCTGCGTTTTGGGGGACCAACAACGTCGACCATCAGGCGCGGATTTGTCATTCCTCGACCGTCGCGGGCGTAGCCAATACCTGGGGCTACGGCGCGATGACCAATTCCTACAACGACATCCAAAAGTCCAAGCTGATCTTCTTGATCGGCGGCAATCCGGCCGAAGCGCATCCGGTTTCGCTCGTCTTCCTGTTGCGGGCGAAGGAGCAGAACAACGCGCCGTTGATCGTCGCCGATCCGCGCTTCACCCGCACGGCGGCGCACGCGGACGAGTATATCCGCTTCCGTCCCGGCACCGATGTGGCGCTGATCTGGGGCATCCTCTGGCACATCTTCGAGAACGGCTGGGAGGATAAGGAGTTCATCCGCAAACGGGTCTGGGGGATGGACCAGATCCGCGAGCATGTGAAGCAATGGACTCCGGAAGAGGTCGAGCGGGTGACCGGCGTGCCGGGCGCGCAGCTGCGGCGCGTCGCGATGCTCATGGCGAACAACCGCCCGGGCACGGTGATCTGGTGCATGGGCGGTACCCAGCACACGATCGGTAACAACAACGTTCGCGCCTACAGCATCCTGCAGTTGGCGCTCGGCAACATGGGCGTTTCGGGCGGCGGCACCAACATCTTCCGCGGCCACGACAACGTCCAGGGTGCCACCGATATGGGTGTGACGGTGGACAGCCTGCCCGCCTACTATGGTCTTGCGGAAGGGGCGTGGCGGCACTGGGCGCGGGTATGGGGTGTCGACTACAACTATCTTTTGAATCGCTTCGGTCCCAAAGACGCCGACGAGAAGACTCGCAAGGCGCTCATGGAGAAAGCGGGCATTCCGGTGTCCCGCTGGTTTGATGGCGTGCTCGAGGCGAAGGAGAACATCGACCAGCCGGACAATGTCCGGGCGATGATCTTCTGGGGCCATGCGCCGAACTCGCAGACCCGTTTGCCCGACATGAAGCGGGCGATGGAGAAGCTCGATCTGCTCGTGGTCATCGATCCCTATCCGACGGTGAGCGCGGTGCTGCACGACCGCCGGGATGGGGTGTACCTCTTGCCGGCCGCGACGCAGTTCGAGACCCGGGGCTCGGTGACGGCCTCCAACCGCTCGTTGCAGTGGCGCGAGAAGGTGTTCGGGCCCTTCTTCGAGGCCAAGCCCGACCACGAGATCATCTACCTGTTCGCGAAGAAGTTCGGCTTCGCGAACGAGATGTTCAAGAACATCAAGGTCGAGGGGAACGAGCCGGTCGTCGAGGACGTGCTGCGCGAGATCAATCGCGGTGCCTGGTCGATCGGCTACACCGGTCAGTCGCCCGAGCGGCTCAAGCTGCACATGCAGTACCAGCACACCTTCGATAAGGTGACGCTGCGGGCGGTCGGTGGTCCGTGCCACGGCGAATATTACGGTCTGCCGTGGCCGTGCTGGGGTACGCCCGAGATGAAGCATCCGGGCACCGCCAACCTCTATGATACCTCCTTGCCGGTGGCGGAGGGCGGCGGTTGCTTCCGGGCGGCGTTCGGCGTCGAGCGCGACGGCCAGTCGCTGTTGGCCGAGGGCAGTTGGCCCAAGGGCTCGGAGATCCAGGACGGCTACCCCGAGTTCACGATGGAAATGCTCATGAAGCTCGGGTGGGACAAGGATCTCACCGATGCCGAGCGGGCCGTCATCGAGCAGGTGGGCGGGCCCAAGGCGACTTGGCGCACCGACATCTCGGGCGGCATCATCCGTGTGGCGATCAAGCACGGCTGCGCGCCGTTCGGGAATGCCAAGGCGCGGGCGGTGGTGTGGAATTTCCCCGATCCCATCCCGTTGCACCGTGAGCCCCTGTACGCGCCGGACCGCGAGCTGGTGGCGAAATATCCGACCTACTCGGATCGCAAGCTGCACCGCCTGCCGGTGCTCTACAAGTCGATCCAGGACAAGGACTTCTCGAAGGATTACCCGATCATTCTGACCTCGGGACGGCTCGTCGAGTACGAGGGCGGCGGCGACGAGACGCGGTCGAATCCGTGGCTCGCCGAGCTGCAGCAGCACATGTTCATCGAGATCAACCCGTTCGATGCGAACAGCCTCGGCGTGCGGGATGGCGCCTGGGTCTGGGTGGAAGGCCCCGAGAAGGGTCGGGTGAAGGTCAGGGCTATGGTCACCGAACGGGTCGGGCGCGGCGTGGCGTTCATGCCGTTCCACTTCGGCGGCTGGTTCCAGGGTAAGGACCTGCGGTCGAAGTACCCGAGCGGCAATGATCCGTACGTGCTCGGCGAGTCGACCAATACGGCGCAGACCTATGGCTACGACTCGGTGACCCAGATCCAGGAAACCAAGACCACGCTCTGCCGGATCTGGCCGGCCTGAGGCGGGAGGCTCGACCATGGCGCGGATGAAGTTCCTCTGTGACAGCGAGCGCTGCATCGAGTGCAACGCCTGCGTCACCGCCTGTAAGAACGAGCATGAGATCCCCTGGGGCATCAACCGTCGGCGGGTGGTCACGCTCAACGACGGCAAGCCGGGGGAGCGGTCGATCTCGGTGGCCTGCATGCACTGCTCGGATGCGCCGTGCATGGCGGTCTGCCCGGTCGACTGCTTCTACCAGACCGAAGAGGGCGTGGTCCTGCACAGCAAGGACCTGTGCATCGGCTGCGGCTACTGCTTCTACGCCTGCCCCTTCGGCGCACCGCAGTTCCCGCAGGCGGGCAACTTCGGCTCGCGCGGCAAGATGGACAAATGCACCTTCTGCGCCGGCGGGCCGGAGGAAGACCATTCGGACGCGGAATTCCGCAAGTACGGTCGCAACCGGCTCGCGGAGGGCAAACTGCCGATCTGCGCCGAGATGTGCTCGACCAAGGCGCTTCTTGCCGGCGACGGGGATGTCATTTCCAACATCTACCGCGAGCGCGTCGTGCAGCGCGGCTTCGGCTCCGGTGCTTGGGGCTGGGGCACCGCTTATCAGCAGAAAGGCGGCGCGTAAGGCGCCGATTTGAGAGCGGACGACGAGGCGACGGCCGGGGCCGACCCCGGCCGTCTGCACGCAGAGCACGGTTCGTCGAAAGGAAGGGAAATGGTCGTCGTCCTGCGGGTGATCATTGCGGCACTCGTGCTCGCGGGGGGTTTTGTGGTCTTTCAGGCGTGGAGCGAGGGGCGGCTTGGGTTGCCGACGACTGCTCTCGAGATACCCGCGAAGGGTGCCTATCGCGGCCCGCCGGATGCCGGCCTTCCAGCGGAACGCAGAGAGGAACTCCACGATCGCGCCCAACGGATGAGGTTCTGATGAGCATCGCCTGGCTCGGTCGCGCACGGCTGGTCGCCATCCTCCTCGCCATCGCGTGCGTGCTGTCGGCCGCCGCCTCGGACGGGCGGGCGCAGCCGGCGGCCAGCGAGGCGGGGCTGCCCGCTACCCTGCTCCCGGAGGGCAGCCGGTCGGACACCTGGCGCGCCATTCGCCAAGGACAACAGGGTTATGTGGCCGCGCCCAACATGCTCGGCGGCCAGCTGATTCAATCCGAGGGCGAAATCTGGCGTCAGGTGCGGCTCGGCGCCTACAAGCAGTGGGCGGGGTGGATCCTGCTCGCCACCGTGGGCCTCGTCGCGCTCTTCTTCGCTCTGCGCGGACGCGTGCCGCTCGAAGGCGGTCCCTCGGGGCGGACGGTCGAGCGCTTCAACGGCCTCGAACGCTTCGCGCACTGGCTGACCGCCACCACCTTCATCGTGCTCGCGATCACCGGTCTTAATTTGATGTTCGGGCGCAGCCTCATCCTGCCGCTCGTCGGCAAAGAGGTCTTCGCCACGCTCACGCAGTGGGGAAAACTCCTCCACAATTATCTCGCATTCGGATTTATGCTCGGCATCGCGTTGATGTTCGTCTTGTGGGTGCGATACAATCTACCTAACCGCTATGATCTGATTTGGATCGCGAAGGGCGGCGGGCTGATCGGACGCGCGCATCCGCCCGCGAAACGGTTCAATGCCGGACAGAAATTCGTCTTCTGGTCGGTCATCCTTCTCGGCGGCAGCCTGAGCCTCTCGGGCCTCCAGCTGATGTTTCCCTTCACGTTTCACTTCTTCGATTCCACCTTCGCCACGCTCAATAGCTGGTTCGGCACCCAGTTGCCGACCGGGCTGTCGCCAATGGCGGAACAGCAGCTCGCGACCCTCTGGCACGGCTTCGTCGCCGTCATCCTGATCGCGATCATCATCGGCCATATCTACATCGGTTCGCTCGGCATGGAGGGCGCCTTCGCCGCCATGGGCTCCGGACGCGTCGACTACAACTGGGCCAAGCAACACCACAACCTTTGGGTCGAAGAGCTCGAGAAGCGGGGCACCGTGCCGGCCGAATAACGCAGCGCTCATCGATGTGGAAAACGAGCGGCGCTCTTCTCGTGAGCGGGTTCCTCCTTTCCGCTGCAGCAGCGAGCGAGGAACTCGTCGGCCATGGGGGAGCGGTGCGGTCCCTCGCCGCGAGCCGCACCGGCCTTCTGCTCTCGGGCTCGTTCGATACGAGCATCATGCTCTGGCGTCCGGGCGAAAGGAAGGCACCTGCCCGCTTCACGCTGCTCGAGGGACCGGTCAACGCCGTGGCCATCAGCACAGACGGCCGGCGTGCTGCCGCTGGTGGTGATGATGGGCGGCTCGTGGTCCTGGACCTGGAAAGCGGCCAGATCCTCTGGCGCCGCGAGTTCGAGGCCAAGGTCCTTACCCTCGCCCTATCCGAACGGGCAGGGCTGATCGCGGCCGGAACCGCCGATGGTGCGCTGCACGTTCTCACGCTCGAGGACGGCGCGCCGCGGGCGACGGCGTCGTTGGGCACCGCTCGGCCGACGGCGCTGTTGTTCGACGAGCAAAAGGGCGCCATCTGGGTCGCGACGCACACGGGCGCGCTCGTTCACGTCGAGCCGGCGCGCGGAGCCGTGAGCGAGCGCCTGCCCGCCTCGGGCTTCGCCATCGCCGACATGGTGCAACTACCCGACGGGATACTCGCTCTCGGCTGCATCGACGGTACCGTGCGCCTGCGCCGCCTACCCGACCTCGAACCCGTGGGGGAACTCGCGGGACACGAGGCTCCGATCACGGCGCTCGCGCTCGAGCCGGATGGCCGGCGTCTTGCGAGCGGCGACATCAAGGGACGGATCGTCCTTTGGTCGCTAGCCGAGCGTCGCCCCGAGCGGGTGCTCGAGCCGCACCGCGGGCCGGTGTGGGACCTCGTGTTCAGCGGACCGGAATCGACGCTCTGGTCGGCCGGGAACGATGCCATCGTGCGCCGTTGGCGCGAAGGGGAACCGCCGCCGAGGCCGGCTGCGGCGGAGGAGCCCGGGGCGTCTGCGCGCGCGCGCGATGACGCCGCCACCGAGGCTCCCGATCGCGGGGCGCGCCTGTTTCGCGCCTGTGTCGCCTGCCACACGGTGACGGCCGACAGCGGCAATCGCGCTGGCCCCACGCTCTTCGGCATTTTCGGCCGACGCGCCGGATCGGTGCCCGGTTATCCCTATTCGGAAGCGCTCGCGAAGAGCGGCATCGTGTGGACGGAAGAGACGATCGAGCAATTGTTCGCGCTCGGGCCGGATGTCCTCACCCCCGGCTCGAAGATGCCGCTTCAGCGCATGCCCGACGCGCAAGATCGGGCAGCTCTGATCGCCTACCTCAAACGGGTCACCACTCCCGCAGCTCGCAGTTCGGAGAACGGCGGATGAGAGCCTTCCTCGCGGCGATCGCCGTCGCCGTCGTGCTCGCCATTACCGCGCACTGGTTCCTCACCACGCAGCTCGGCTGGAGCACGACCCAGCGCTTTGCCGCACCCGAAACCGTGCGTGTCGAGCCCGACGCCGCGGCGCGCCGGGGTTTTTGAGCAAAGCTCCCAACGCCGCGCACATCGAGACGCGTCCCGTCAGCGCAACAGAGCCCGCAAAAGAGCATCCAGACGCTCGCGCCCGGCCGGTGTCGCCACCAGCCGATCGTCGCGGGCCTCCACAAGACCGGCATCGCGGGCACGCCGCAGCGCTCGTCCATCGATGATCCGATCGAGCGCGCCCTTGGCCAGCGCTTCTAACCGCGCGATCGGAACGCCTTCGCGCAGCCGAAGGCCCATCATTAGCGCCTCGATCGCCTGCTCGCGGGGCACAAGCGCTTCTGCCGCCTCGATCCCGTGGCCACAGCGCTCGACCTGAGCGAGCCAGCGTTCGGGAACGCGCAGGGTCGAAGTGGCCAGCCTTTGACCGTCCACGAGCACCCGGCCGTGCGCACCCGGGCCGATTCCGACATATTCGCCATAGCGCCAATAGACGAGATTGTGCCGGCACTCCTCGCCCACCCGGGCGTGGTTGGAGATCTCGTAGGCGGGAAGTCCGGCCGCGGCGGTGAGCTCCTGGGTGCGCTCGAACAGTTCGGCCTGCACCTCCTCCTCGGGGAGCACGAGAAGGCCGGCTTGCGCTTGTGCGAAAAAGCGCGTCCCCGGTTCGAGGGTGAGCTGGTAGAGCGAGAGGTGCCCGGTACCGATGGCGAGCGCTTCGTTGAGCTCCGCCTCCCATTGCGCCACCGTTTGACCGGGCCGGGCGTAGATGAGGTCGAAAGAGACGCGCGGGAAGGTCGCAAGCGCCACTTCCAGCGCCGCGCAGGCCTCGGCGCGCGAATGCTCGCGCCCAAGCGCTCGCAGCGCGGCATCATCCAGCGCCTGCACCCCGATCGACACGCGGTTCACCCCGGCTGCGCGATAGGCGGCGAAGCGCCCGCGCTCCACCGAGGTCGGGTTGGCCTCGAGCGTGACCTCGAGGTCGTTTTCTGGTGGCCAGAGCGCGCAGGCACGCGCGAGCACCGCCGCGACCGTCTCGGGTGCCATCAAGGAGGGCGTGCCGCCGCCGAAGAAAACCGAAACGAGCCGCCGCGGGCCCAGGCGTGCGCCCCAGTGCTCGAGCTCGGCGAGCAAGGCCCGCCGCCAGCGCTCTTGATCGATCGCCCGGCGCACGTGGCTGTTGAAATCACAGTAAGGGCACTTGGCCTTACAAAAGGGCCAATGGACGTAGAGCGCGAGCTCGGCGGTGGTCATCACTCCTCACATAGGAAGCCCGCGCCTAGTGAGAAGAGCACGCAACAGCCGAGCGCCGAGCTCTCTCTCCGCTCACCCTCTTGCGCGCTCTTCTCTCCTCTCTACTGCTTCACCCTTGAGCCATCGCCTCGACCCTCACTTGGGGAGCGGAAGTTCATGGCTGAGCTCGCCGAGGTCACCACGCTCCAGGAGCTCGTCCAGCGGGCGCGCAGGCGGCTATCGCAAGGCGCCTTCGACTATCTCGTGGGCGGGAGCGAGACCGAGACCTCTCTCTTACGCAACCGGGCGGCGATCGAAGCTTGGGCGTTCCGACCGCGCGTTTGTGTGGACGTGCGCTCGGTCGATCCATCCACCATGGCTTTTGGACGCCGCATTCGGATTCCGGTCTTTTTGGCTCCCATAGGCTCGATCGAGACCTTCGATCCCTCGGGTGGGGCGGGTGCTGCGCAGGCAGCGGCAGGTTTCGGCGTGCCCCTCATGCTCAGCAGCGTGTGCGCTCCCGGGCTCGAAGCGGTGGCTGAGGCCGCGCCGGAAGCCCTGCGCATCTTCCAGCTCTACGTGCGCGGCGATGAGGAATGGATCGCCGATGTCGTCGCCCGCGCCGAGGCCAAAGGTTATGCCGCCTTCGCGATTACCGTGGATACCGCCTGGTACGCGCGGCGCGAGCGCGATCTTTTGAACCGATTTGAGAAACCTTGGCGCCAGAACGTGGGTGGACTCGACATCCAGCGCGCTTTCGACTGGAAGGCGGTCGAGCGCTTCAAGGCGCGCCATCGCATCCCCTTGATCCTCAAGGGTATCATGACCGCGGAAGACGCTCGTGAAGCCTGCCGCCTCAAGGTCGACGGCATCGTCGTCTCCAACCACGGTGGCCGCCAGCTCGACCACACGCAGGGCACGCTCGACGTCTTGCCCGAGATCGTGGAGGCCGTGGCCGGGCGTTGTCTTGTGATGGTGGACGGCGGCTTCTACCGCGGCACCGATATCCTCAAGGCGATCGCGCTCGGGGCGCACCTCGTCGGCCTCGGTCGCATGCTCGCGATCGGCATGGCCGCTGGCGGGCCGGCAGGTGTGGTGAGGATGCTCGAACTTCTGGAAGACGAGATGATGATCGCCATGGGGCTTCTCGGCGTCCGCCGGCTCGAGGAGCTCGGGCCCCATCATCTCGCGCGCGCTCAACCTGTGCGCGCGCCGAGCTTTTGGTCTGCCTTTCCGCTCATCGCCCAGGGTTATTGAGGGGCGGAGCCGAGGACGGACCGCGCTTGCGATCAGGGAGGAGGCTAGGATGGTCGCCCGCACACCGAACTATCCCGCACACGAAGGGTTGGCTGCGCTCGCGTCGCGCTACGTCGAGGTCGCCAAGCTGCCGTGGCAGCCGACGCGTTTTGCGGGCATCGAAATGAAGATCCTCTTGCAGGACGAAGAGAGCGGCCTGCTCACCGCCTTATTCCGCTGGGCGCCGGGAGCGCGTCTGCCTCTTCATGAGCATGTCGCGATCGAGCAGAGTTTCGTGCTCGAGGGCTCGTTTCGCGACGAACAAGGTGTTTGCCGCGCCGGGGACTATGTCTGGCGCCCGGCGGGGAGCCGGCACGAGGCCTGGTCGGAGGAAGGCTGTCTTCTTCTCGCCTTCTTTTTGAAGCCGAACCGCTTCCTCGATACGGAGGGCGGACGATGAGCCGTCCCGAGATCCGGAGCTTCAACCACACGAGCTTCACGGTCGCCGATCTCGATGCGAGTTTGCGCTTTTTCGTCGGTGTTCTCGGCTTTTCCCTTCGCGACCGCAGCCCGCGCGATCCGCGGCTGATCGGCGCCGTCACCGGGCTCGCGCATGCCGAGGTCGAAATCGCTTATCTCGACGGCTACGGGCACACGCTCGAGCTGATCGCCTACCGCACCCCCGAAGACCGTGGTCGCGCTCTCTATCGGCCCTGCGATGCCGGTGCAGCCCACATCGCCCTCGATGTGATCGCCTTCGACCGGCTGTTGGCCGAAGTCGAGGCGCACGGTTTTCGCCGCATGGGTGAGGTCATCGTGGTGCCGGCAGGACCCAACAAGGGCCGCCGCGCAGTCTACACGCGCGGGCCGGACGGCATCATTCTCGAGCTCATCGAAGCCGCCTAGCGCGCTTTTCTCATCGCTTCCTCCTCGGCGAGGCTGCGCAGCGCGGCATCGAGCGCATCCAAAACCCCCGCCATGAAGGTGTAGTCGAGCGTATCAGGCAAATCGCTCGCCCGGTGGTAGTTGGGATTGCGCAAGAACGCGGTGTCGGTGACCATCACCGCGGGCCAGCCGCGGTCCCAAAAGGAGGCGTGATCGGAAAGCCGGCTGATCGGCAACAACCACCCGCGCAGCGGCACGATGAGGGATTCGACGCGTACGGTCGCAGCCGCTCGCATCGCCCGCACCAGCCGTTCGGTGAAGCTTCGCGACCGTCCATCGCCGATCACGCCGATGAAATCGCCCGTCTTGGGATAGCCCCGATTGGCGAGTACGGCGGGGTACGGCTGGCTGGGGGCGGTAAACCCCACCATCTCGAGCACGATCGCCCCGAGCACCTGCTCGCCGCGCCTTTTGGTCTCGCGGCAGAAGCGCCGGCTGCCCTGCCAGGGCGTGCCGAAGGCCGGCGGCTCTTCGAGGGTGAAGGCGACGAAGCGCAGCGGGAGAAGCGAGCCGGCGAAGCGCCGGGCGAGCTCGAGCAGCACCGCTACCGCCGAGGCGTTGTCGTCGGCCCCGGGCGTACCACGCACCGTGTCATAGTGCGCACCGACGAGGTACCAGCCGCGTGCGTCTCGGCTGGCTGCCGGTGCGCCCACGAGATTGGCGACTTCGCGCCCAAAGAAGCGATACGAGCGCCGCTCGACCACAAGGCCCGCCGCTTCGAATTCACTTCGAATATAGGCCTCGGCGCGCGCGAGCCCGGCGCCGTCCCAAAAGGGGCGCGGGCCGATCTCGCCTGCGAGCGCGTACGCGTGCCGGCGCAGCCGCTCTTCGCTCCCTGTGGCCGGTTCGCCCGATGCTGCGCTCACGGTTCGACGAGCCCGCCCCACAGATCCGAGAGCCGGATCCCCTCGGGAAAAGGATCTTCGGGATCGAGCCCGATCTGTTCGATCGAATAGAGCCAGGCGCGGCCCGAAATGCGCGGCAGCACGCCCGGGCGGCCGCCCACCTTTACGGCATCAAGCACGCAGGCAGTAAATGCGGTGCCGATCGCCGAGCGGAAGACGCGCTCTTCCCCAACACGGGCGCGACCGCGCGCGCATTCGAGCGCAAGCCGCGCCGAGGTACCGGTGCCGCAGGGGCTGCGGTCGAGGCGGCCGGGCAACAGCACGGTGGCGTTGCGCGGCCCATCGTGGCCATCGGAGTACCACATGAGATAGGCGATGCCGGAGATCGCCGGATACTCGGGGTGGATCGGATGCCAGCGCCGGCGCGCTTCTTCGAGGATGCGTACTCCGAGAGCGCACAGCTGGCGCGCCGAGCCGGGCTCGATCGCAAGGCCGAGCGGAGCGGGATCGACGAGCGCGTAGAACACGCCACCAAAGGCGATGGCGAGCTCGATGCGGCCGACATCTTCGAGCTCGAGCGAAAGCCCGTCGGCCTCGACATAGGCAGCCGGCATATCGAGCGTCACGCGACGCGCGCGGCCATTTCCACACGCGACGCGGGCGCGCACGAGCCCGGCTGCGGTATCGAGGGCGACCGAAAGTTCGGGCTCGCGCGCCGGCACCATTCCGAGCTCGACGAGAGCCGTAGCGGTGCAGATCGCATTCGAGCCCGACATGGCGTGCGCCTGATCGGGTTGCAGGATGACAAATCCGACATCCGCTTCCGGCAGGCAAGGAGGCACGAGCAGGTTGGTCGACATCGCCGGCCATCCGCGCGGCTCGCTCGTGAGGAACCGGCGCAGACGGGCTCCCTCCTGCGTTTGGTTGAGCCAGGTGAGCCGCTCCTGCATCGTGCGCCCGGGCAGCGGTAAGAGACCGCCCGTTATGATGCGGCCGATTTCGCCCTCAGCATGGACCCCGACACAGGTCAAACATCGGCTCCAGCGCACGCTTTTCGTCTCCGTTGCTGCCTTTTTGCTCGCGCTTTCGACGTTGCACTCACCCTGTCCTTGGCCGCGAGGCCGAGCTTGCCCCGCCTTGGGGTCTTGCTCAACGACGTTGCGCACCCGCGAGCATAGAAAACGGAGCCGAGGGGCGGGAAGTTGCTGATCTGCGCTGCGGGAGCGGGCCGGCGCTGTTGCACGCTTGCGCCCATCCCGTGACCTTAGCGCGTCGGATCTTCACGCGGTGCGAAAATTTCGGGTCGGTCGGGATAGATCGTACGGAGCCTATGTGACAGCTCGGCAACTTCCGCGTCCGTGTTGGGCCGGATCCGGCGGAAAAGCGTTACCTCGAGGCCGTTTTCGAAGCCGGTGAGGGTGCCGATCGGCTCGAAGGCGGCACCGATACCCGTTGCGGCGGTGAGATCCTCCCACGGCAGGTGCAGGACGAAGGACGCTTTCTGCCATCCTCCCGGTGGGGTACCGCCGACCACGAGTTCAGCTCTCAAAAGCCGGTTGGGAAAGCCATCCGTCTTGTCGAGCACATGGGAGCTCAACAGCCGATGCGCCGAGCGAAAGACGAGCGGCGGGCGCACGGCGAAGGGACGAAAGTGCCCTTCGTTCAAGGTCCAGGACCCGGAAAGAACATAGAATTTCGCCGATCCGTCCATGTGTTCGAGCGCTTGATCCACCGCCGCATAGAGCTTTGCCATCGCATCGAGATCGTGGCGAACGAGCGGCGGATAGAGCGGGTCCGGGAAGAGGTGCGCGGCATGCTCCCAAAGCGACGTCGCCTTACCCTTCGGAGCGAAGACGACCCAAGCCTGCCCGAGGGCAAAGACGGCGAGCCCACCGATCACGACCAGGTGTGCCGATCGCCGCCTGAGCCGGGCGAGGATCTCGAGCAAGGCCAGGCTTGTGAGCAGGAGCGCAGCCGGCATGAAGAGATAAAAGTGGTGGAATGCGAATGTCTGCGTGCGGTTGAAAAGAAGGAAGATGATGATGGCTTGTGCGATGAGCGCGCAAGCGAGCCGTCTGCTCGTTTTTCGCCTGAGCGTGACAGCACAGGCCATCGCCACCGCGAAAAGCGTCGCATCGCCCACCGTCGCGCGCATAAGCGCTAGGTGCTCGAGTGCGGATCCATGAAAGCGAAATGCCGAATAAAGATCCGCATAGTCGATCGTGAGCGCGCGCCAGAGAAAGGGGGGCGCGACCAGGG
This sequence comes from Pseudomonadota bacterium, assembly GCA_030549795.1. Lineage (GTDB taxonomy): Bacteria > Pseudomonadota > Alphaproteobacteria > Geminicoccales > Geminicoccaceae > JANXAZ01. The sequence goes on from JAUQQO010000018.1 coordinate 83,883, forward strand.
CGAGCACCGAGCCTGCCGCCGCTGCTGTCACCAGCGGTTTCGCCATGGCGGCGATCAGGCTGCGTCGTGACGGCGCACCGCCGGCCAACCCGTGGGCGAGCGCTTCACCGGCGATTACCATGATAAAAGACACTAAGAAAAACGCATTGTATCGTCGAAACAAGACTGCACTCGCAAGGATGATTCCAACCGCAACAAATCGTTTTAAGGAGATATTTTCAAAGGGTGTCCTGAAGTACGCAGCGATGGCGAGAAGATTCAGGGCTACCGCACCGACGTCGAGGAGGCCGCGCAAGATCGGCGCCCAAAAGAGAGGGATCGCGGAGACGATCAGAGGCGGCACGAGCAGCGCGCCTGCCGCAGGTGCCCTCTTCGCCGTCTGCAAAGCGCACAGCGCATAGTAAAGCGACCAAACGACAAAGCTCACGTACAGGAGGATGATCGCTGCCACATAAGCTGCCCGCTCTGCGCCGATCACAAGCAGAAGTGGAAGAAGAGGCAGCAGTGGCAAATCCGAATAATCCTCGAACCAAATCGATTGGATAACGCTTATGACGAGTCGGTATATTGCATCGATCGGGTCGACTTCAATCCATACCTGTTCGGACGTTTCAGAGCCGAGTGGAAATGCGGTGCTTGTCGCTTGTGGTTGCGCAATAGCTCTTTCTTTCGCGACGAAAAGGGAGCGGATGGCAGCCAACGCAGAAAGCGCTTTGGTCCAATAAGTCGCATAGTCCCAAGTGTAGATCGTCCGCTCGCAGGAAACGTAAAGAAGCGCTGCTCCGGCTGCGCAGGCTGCAAAGCCGAATGCGAGCAGAACGAACCGAAATTGCCCCCGCCAAGCGCGGGCGCTCGTCGACAGGCTTTGCGGTCCGCACGGCGGCACGCGGAAAATCCGTTAGCGTGTGTACACGCGGTCGACCCTCTTGCGCGCAGCGAGCGCGCGCAGCCGAAAGGCTCTCGCGCCGGCGCGCGGTTGCAGAGGTAAAGGAGCAAGAAGGCGCTGATGCCTCAACAGGGCTGGTGGGGGGCTAAGGCGGGAGAGTTCGGCCCGTCCATCCGCGTCTTCGATCCCCCGCATGGGATCTTGGGCTGTGCCGAGCGAGCATCCGCGCCGCGCAGGATCCAATCGAGCAACGTGGCAAAACCGTTTTCTTCACCCGAGGTCGAAACGCCCGGGCGTCCCTCCGCCCTAAGAGGGCTCTCGTCCGCTGCCAGTGCCGCTGCCAACACCGTGCGTGCGATCTGTGCCGGCAACCCGCCGCCGGTCATCCCCTGCATCGGTCGGTTGTCGTCGTTGCCGAGCCAAACCGCGACCACATAGCCGTTCGCCATCGCCACGAACCAGGCATCGCGGAAGTCCTGGCTCGTTCCGCTCTTGCCGTAGACGGGGCGGTCGGCGAGCCGTGCCGCACGGCCGGTGCCGCGTTCGATCACCGCTGCGAACAGCCGCCGCATCGCGGCAGCGTGCTCGCGTTCGATGACGCGCTGGGCGCTGGCTTTGAAGCGATAGAGGGTGCGGCCGCGGTCGTCTTGAACCGCGCGCACCGCATGCACGATCGGGCGCAGCCCGTCGTTGCTGAACGGGAGGTAGGCCGAGGCGAGCTCGAGCGGACTCACTTCGGCGGTGCCGAGGGCCAGCGACGGTACCGCCGGCAGGGGGGAGACGATGCCGAGCCGGCGCGCCGTCGCCACCACCGCAGCTGGTCCCACGGCTTGGATCAAGCGCGCCGCAGCGGCATTGAGGGACTGCGCGAAGGCCTCCTCGAGATCGACTCGGCCGCGGTAGCGGCCGTCGAAGTTCTCCGGCCGCCAGTTGCCGATCGCGATCGGCTTGTCCTCGATTCCGCTCTCGGGCCGCCAGCCGCTCTCGAGCGCAGCCAAATAGAGAAACGGCTTGAACGCCGAGCCGGGTTGCCGGCGGGCTTCGACGGCGCGGTTGAATCGGCTCGATCGATAACTCTTGCCGCCTACCATGGCGCGCACGGCACCCGAGCCGTCGAGTACCACAACCGCTCCCTCTTCGGCCCCGCGCTTGCGGCCCTCGCCCGCGAGTGCCGTGCGTAGCGCCTCTTCCGCCACCCGCTGCAGCCCTCGATCGAGCGTGGTGCGGACCACGATATCGCGGCCGTGTTTGCCCAACTGTTCGGCGAGATCATCCAGCACCCAATCGAGGAAATGGCCGGCGAAGTCGGTCTGCGTTTCAGGCGCTGGTGTCGCCGGCTGGGCCCGCGCCGCGGCGGCGCGCTCGGGCGTGATCATGCCGAGTTCCTCCATACGCCGCAGCACCATGGCCGCCCGGGTGCGGGCGCGGGCGAGATCGTGGGTGGGCGCAAAGCGCGAGGGCGCGCGCAACAGACCTGCGAGCATCGCCGCTTCGGCGAGCGACAGATCTTTGGCCGATTTGCCGAAATAGCGCCGCGCCGCCGCCTCGAAGCCGTAGGCGCCGGCACCCAAATAGACCCGGTTGAGGTAGAGCGTGAGGATCTCGTCTTTACTTAAGCGCGCTTCGAGCCAAAGCGCGAGTGCCAGCTCTTGCAGCTTGCGCTTGAGACTTCGCTCCGGCGTCAAGAACAGGTTCTTGGCCAATTGTTGGGTGATGGTGCTGCCGCCGGCTTTGACCTCGCCGGCTGCGAGATTGGAAAGCGCCGCGCGCACGACACCGATGGGATCGACCCCGAAGTGGCGATAAAAGCGGTGGTCTTCGATGGCGAGCACGGCCTGGACGAGATGGGGGGCGAACTCGTGCAGCGCAACGAAGCGCGCGCCTTCCGGCCCACGACGGGCGAGCACGGCGTCGTCTGCCGAAAGGAGCGTGACGGTGCGCTGTTCGCTGTCGGCAAACAGCGTGTCGGTGTCCGGCAACTCCGGGGCGAGCAGGAAAAAGAGCCCGGCCCACGCAAAGAGGAAAAGCGCGAGCACGCTCAAAAGGGTGCGCGCAGCGCGCATAAAGAGTTTCGGATGAGGGGCGCCTCGCGCGCGGGCCATGGGTAGAAGCTTGCAGGTCCGAGGTTCAGCCTTAGTTTAGCCGATAGCGAGTCCGCGAATCGAGCGTGTACAATGGCCTACCCGCTCTTGCTTCCCGATCCGACCAATCCCGCTTTGACCCAGCCGGTCGTTGGTCTCGATCACGAAGGACGGCGCGTGGAGGCGCGGATCGTGCACGAGCGGCCGCTTACCATCTTTCTCAACGGCCGCGAGATCGTCACGGTGATGACGATCGGCGACCATCCCGAAGAGCTGGCGATCGGCTATCTCTTGAACCAGAACATGCTGCGGCCCGACGATGTCGTGACCGCGATCGAGCACGATCCCGAGCTCGAAGTTGTGGTGGTGCGCACCGCACGCGAGACAGATTTCGAACATAAGCTCCAGAAAAAAATCAAAACTTCGGGTTGTGCACAGGGCACGGTGTTCGGAGATCTCATGGAGCGTTTCGACGAGATCCGTCTTCCGCGCGATGCCGTGCTCAAGACTTCATGGCTCTACGCGCTCACGAAGAAGATCAACATGACACCCTCGCTTTACCTCGAGGCCGGGGCCATCCACGGCTGCGTCTTGTGCCAGCGCGATGAAATCCTCGTGTACATGGAAGACGTCGGGCGGCACAATGCGGTCGACAAGATTGCCGGTTTCATGTGGAAACACGGCATCAAACCGCACGACAAAATCTTCTATACGACGGGAAGACTCACCTCCGAAATGGTCATCAAGACGGTGCAGATGGAGATCCCGATCTTGATCTCGCGCTCGGGTTTTACGGCCTGGGGGGTCGAGCTCGCCCGCCGCGCCGGCTTAACGCTCATCGGTCGCGCGCGCGGCAGGCGCTTTCTCGCGCTTTCTGGCGAAGAGCGAATCGTCTTCGATGCCGACCCGCGGCGGATCGAGGAAGAGGATCCGCGCTTCCAGCGCAAGGGCGCGCGCGATGACGGCGAGGGCTAGGCGCGCGTACCGACGCGCGCGCGGCGGCACCGGTCGCGAGCAGCTTGGACACGCGCCGGCTCGGCTCAAAAGTTACCCGATGTGCATCGGCTGTCCGCGCCCATGAGCCCTCCGGTTCTCGGCGTGATCCTCGCGGGCGGCCTCGCCCGCCGCATGGGCGGCGGCGACAAGGCGCTCTTGCCGCTCGGGTCGGGTACGCTGCTCGATGCCGTGATCGCGCGCGCCCGCCCGCAGGTGCACGCTCTGGTCCTCAACGCCAACGGCGACCCGGCGCGCTTTGCTCGCTTCGGTCTCGAGGTGGTGGCCGACCCGATCGCGGGCTTCCCGGGGCCGCTTGCGGGCGTGCTCGCCGGGCTGGAGGCGGCAGCACAGCGCGATCCGCCGCTGCCGTGGGTGGTCAGCCTGGCTGCCGACACGCCGTTCTTCCCTACTGATCTCGTCGAGCGGCTGTTCGCGGCGGTCGCGCGCGAGGGGGCCGAGCTCGCCTGCGCCGCCTCGGGGGGCCGGACGCACCCGGTCTTCGGTCTGTGGCCGGTTCGTCTCGCGAGCGCTCTCAAACACGCTCTTTTGGAAGAGGGCCTGCGCAAAATCGACCTCTGGACGGCGCGCTACCGCCTTGCGGTGGTGGATTGGCCGAGCGAGCCCTTCGATCCCTTCTTCAACGTCAACACGCCCGCCGAGCTCGCCGAAGCCGAACGGCTCGCGGCTCTCTACCCACGCAGCTGAACGGCGCAGAACGTTACCTTCTGTTCCACAGCGACGCGAACCGGCATCCCGCCGAGCGCGGCGCCGGTTGTTAGGGCGTGACCTCGCGCATCAGTGCGCGCACCGCCGCGACGATCCCATCGGCGGTGAGGCCGTAGCGCGCCTGCAGCGTCGGCACCGTTCCGCATTCGATAAAGCGCATGGGAATGCCGACCCGCCGCAACGGACGATGGATTCCGGCCGCGAAGAGGGCCTCGACCACCTTGCTGCCGAGCCCACCCTCGATGAGGTGATTCTCGGCGGTGATCAGCACCTGAACGCGACGCGCGAAGTCCGTCACCGTTGCGGCGTCGAATGGGACGAGACAGGGGACGTGCAGCACGCCCACAGAAAGCCCCTGACGCGCGAGCTCTTCGGCGGCATCGAGGGCGCGCTCGGTCATAAGGCCGGTTGCGATGATGCCGATCTCGCCCGGCTCGCGCAGGATCTGGGCGCGGCCAAAAGCGAAGCGGTAACCGTACCGGTCCAGGACGATCGGCACCTTGCCGCGCAGAATGCGCATGTACAGCGGCCGCGGCTCGGCTACGAAGGCCTCCACCACCTGTGCGATCTCGCAGGCATCGCAGGGATCGACGACGGTAAGACCGGGGATGGCGCTCATAAGTGCCAGATCTTCGATGCCCTGATGGGTTGCGCCATAGCCCGTGGTGAGGCCCGGAAGCGCCGCGGCGATAGCAACGGGAAGCGCGCTCTTGGCGATCTGGATGGCGATGAAGTCGTAAGCGCGGCGGGTGGCGAAGACGGCATAAGTGGTCGCAAAGGGCAGAAAGCCGGTTTTGGCGAGCCCCGCCGCGGCGCCGATGAGCGCCTGTTCGGCCATGCCGACGTTGAAGAAGCGATCGGGAAAGGCTTCGGCGAACGGTAAAAGGTCGGTGTACTTGGCGAGATCGGCTGTGAGCCCGACAAGCCGCGCCTCGCGCGCCGCTGCCGCGACCAGCGCCTTGCCGAAAGGCGCGCTCACGAACGGTCGGCCTTCGACCTCCTCGCTTTCGCCCATGCCCTTTGTGAAGGCCGGCTGTAGGTGTCCGGCGCGCGGTTGAACCTCGCTCATCGGCGCCTCCTGCGATCGGCTTCCCTTTTAGCAGGATCCGGGCGTTCCACCCAGGCGCCGAGCCGGCGCGCTTTAGCTGCGCGGTTCGGGGCTCTTGCCGATGCCGTCGTCGTCAGGTGCGAGCAGCCCGCGCGCCCGCAGCTCGGCGAGCATGCGCTCGCGCAGGCCCTTGCGGTCCTCGAGCGGGCGGCGGCGCGCAGCCGCCACCTCCTCGACCGTGAAGGGGGCGAAGTCCGGTGCCCGCTGCTCGCGGCCGTAGGTCTCGAGCACCCAATTCAGAACCGCCGTCAGCCGCGCGTCGTCGAGCACGCTGCGCGCCACCCCCGGCACCCTCATCAAGTAATCGCGTCCCTCCGGCAAATGGGTAAAGAGACCGACGAAGCCGTCGAGGCGGGGGACGTGCCCGGGAGTCCCTTCGCCGGCGAGCCCGTGGCAGCCCTTGCACTTCAAGGCGTAATCGAGCCTTGCCCCGGTGTGGACCTCGACCGGTCGTCCGGGCGCGTAGTCCACCGCCCGCGCCGGACCGAGGCTCACGAGGAACAGGGCCAGGGTCGCGACGAGCGCGCGCACCGCGATCACGCCTTGCCGATCAGAACCTGGCTCGAGCAGTGGTAGACCATCGAGGGGGCGCCGAAGCACCACACGATGTCGTTGTTGAGCTCGGGCCGATAAGAAGGCATCTCGCCCTCGGTTCCGAGGCAGAAGCACATGCCGCAGCTGTCCTTGCCGCAGCAGTCCTGATAGGCGATGAGATACGCCTGCCCGTCGTCGGGATTGATACAGGTGCCGATCCAGCTCGTCGGCGAAGCGTAGGTGCCGGGTGGGCAGACGTTGACGGTACCGCCGCAGCAGGAGCACAAGTAACCATCAGAGGCGCAGTGGCGCCAATAGTTGCACTTCGTGGGATCGGTAGTCTGAGCGGTCTTGGCGAATTCGCTCGCGTGCGCGAGTTTGGCACGCGTCTTGTCGACGGGGAGAAGCGGCAGGACCGCGCCACCCACGAGCGCGGTCCCCAAGCGCGCCAGGATCCCGCGCCGCGAACTGCGCTGCGCGATGCGGCGGGCGGTGTGTTCCATCATGCGGTCGAAAGCGTCGAGGATGGTCACGGGTTCGTTCCTCCTTGAGCGGCAGGGGAAGTCGCAGCACCGTTGGGTCGCACGGCGCGTCGGGTCCCCGCGAGATAGTCCTGAATGGAGCTGAAGCCGGTCTCCTGCGCGACGAGCAGGCTCTCGAGATGCTCGCGCGAGTTCACGATCCCCTTCGCGCGCACCACACCCTCTGCATCGATCAGCACTGCGTAGGGCAATTTGCCGATCCCAAAGCGCATGCCGACGATGGGGGAAATAGCGAAGGGAAGATCTTCAACGCCATGTTCGCGCGCCATGGCACGATGCGCTTCGCGCTCGCCGTCACCCATGAGCACGAGCTCGACCGATTTGCGCTCGCTTCTCGCGAACGACCGTACCGCACCCATGAGCTTTTTGCACATTGGGCAAATCGGCGAGACGAAGAGCAACAGCTGGCTTTTGCCATCCGCGCGCACGCCGCCCACGTGTAGCTTGCGCCCCTCGAGGTCGAGCAGGTCGAACTCGGGCGCCTTCTCGCCGATTTCCACGGCTGTGGGGGTGGCCATTGCGCCGAGCGGTGCTACCCGTTCGTGCAGCACCCCGACTTGTCGGGCGAGGGCGAGCACCGTCAGGCTCAAGACCGCAACCACGATCCACAAGAGAATATCGGAGACGACGAGCGGGTCCAAAGTCCCTACCTCCCGGACTTGAGGCGCCCGAGCGGAGCCAAGCCGGCAAGCCGGCTGAACGCCGCATAGAGTGCGAGAAGGGCTAATGAGCCGAAGACGATCGGAACGAGCTCCAAAAGGTGCGGAACATCGCTGGCCGGGCGCGTAACGAGAAGGGCCGCCAGAGCGGCGAGCAAAAGGTTACGGACCACGAGCGACCAGCTGATCCGCTCCTTCTGTCGACCGATAAAACAACCGCAGTCGATTTCGGTGCGGCCGCGCAGGATGTTGATCGTCATGGCGAGCGCGAAGAGGAGGAGAAGGGCGAGCGCGAGCACCGCACCATAAGGGCGGGAGGGTGGGAGGAGCACCGCCACTCCGGCTGCGATCTCCCCCCAGGGAAGAGTGCGCGCAAAGGGCTCCGTCCAGCGCTCGGGCAGGATCCGATAGTCCGCAACGATGCCGATGACTTCGTCCATCGCGCGCAGTTTGCTCACCGCGCTCGGCAGGAAGATCCCTGCGAGGACGAGCGCTCCCACCCAATGGAAAGCAGGTGCTTGCAGCGCGTCCACGCGTCCCCTCACTCACCGAAGGTGTAAAGGAGCCAGGGCGAGATGCCGAGAGCGCTGCGCTCGGCCTTCTTCTGCCAGGTGGTGGTATCGTACGACATCAAGATCGCGGTCTCGGTGAGCGCGAACAGCAACGGTTTCTCGTCCTGGCTTACGGCGATGGTCGGGCTGTGATGGTCGAGCGGCAGACGATGGACGCGTTTTTTCGCGGCGACATCGAACACCCAAACCTCATCGCCAGCTTGCTTATGAGTCCACTTGCCGCCCTTGTGCATGGTCACGAACAGGCGGTTGGAGGCGGCATGGAACGCGGCGAGCTGCCAGCCGCCGGGCCGCCATTCTTCATCCCCGGGGCCCTGCAGTTTCCAGCGCTCGCCCACTTTCGGCATGCCGTCGAGCGTTACCGGATAGACCCAGCCATCATAAGAGATGAAGAACGCCCGCTTGGACGGCCGGTGCACAGCGGCATGCTCGAAGACCGGATCGTTCTGCGAATCGAACCAGGGCTCGGAGAGCTCGGTCTTGGTGAGTTTGCCGGAAGCGTCGAAGGTCAGATGCACGAAGCGTCCGTCGGGGCAGATCGACGCGACGCTGTTGGTGCCGGTTGCAAAGGCGAGCGAACAACCCTGCGTATCGAGCTCGCCCAGATATTTCATCTCGTTCACATCGACCACGCTCAAGGAGAAGGCGGGGTCCATGTTGAACGAGAACAGATAGCGACCATCGTGGGAGAGCGTAGCATTGTGTTTTTTCGGCACGACCAAGAAGCGGCCGTTGGGCAGGATCACCTCGCCTAACGGATCAAGGGTCTTGGTGTCCCATGCGGTGACGACGTCGGTGCGCGTGCCGCGCGAGCCCCGTGACCAATAAGTCTCGGCGATCCAAAACCGGCTCTTGTCGTGGCTGAGTACCGCATTGGGCAGATAGCCACCATTGACCATGCCCTTGATCGAGAGATCGTCGCCGTCGAGGATCCACATTTTGGAGGCGACGAGGTAGGGGAACACGGGTTCGAGGACGTAGATCCAGCGCGGGCTGGGTTCGGGCAACACGGCAGTCGGATGGTCTTCTTGGGTCGGCAGCGCCGCCTGCGGCGGCATCTGAGCCGGGATCGGAGTCGCCGGTTGTGCCCACGCCTCAACGAGAGCCCCGCTCAACCAAGCCCCGATCGACAACAGGGCGAAACGCATCGCGTACACTCGCATAGGCCCCCCTCGCATTGTCGGCCCGCGCCCTCACTATTAAGCATGACGCGTGCCAGTTGGTATTATCCGGCTGCTACGACCCGTCGAACGCCTCCGGATAGCTTGTTCCGCGCACGGACTGAGCGTAAGTTGCCTCGAGTTCGTCCAAAATGACCGCCCACTCGTCCGGCTCGACGCGGATGAAATGCGCCTTCTCCCGGCGCTCGAGGCGCGGCACGCCCTTGCCCGGCAGAGTTCGACAGATGATCGCCTTGGGGCGGCCGTCGCGGGCGCGGGCGCGCGTAAGCGCCGAAACGATCGCCGCCATGTCGTTGCCGTCGATCTCTTGCGTGTCGAAGCCGAAGGCGCGCCACTTCTCGGCCAAGGGTTCGAGGGTGACGACGATCGTCCCGTCCGCTTGGATCCCGTTAGCATCGACGATCGCCACCAGCTGATCGAGGCCGAAGGTGACGGCGGCGAGTGCCGCCTCCCAGGTCGAGCCCTCCTGGCACTCGCCATCGGAGAGCTCGCAAAAGACGCGCGCCTCCGATCCGGCAAGGCGCAGACCCAAGGCCATGCCGATGGCAACCGGCAGGCCGTGGCCCAACGAGCCACCCGTCACTTCCACCCCGGGCGAGCTGTCGAGCGCGCTCATATCGAGCCGGCTGTCATCGGTCGCAAAGGTCGACAGCTCCTCGCGCGCGAGCGCCCCCGCTTCGGCGAGCGTCGCCCACAAGAGCATCGCGTAATGGCCGGTGGAAAGGACGAAACGGTCGCGCTCCGGCCAATTGAGATCGCGCGGATCCCAGCGCAGCTCGTGGAAAAAGAGCGCCGCCATGACATCGGCGAAGCCGAGGGCTTGCCCGAGATAGCCCTGGCCCTTGCCGGTGGCGAGGAGGATGCAGCTGCGTCGGATCGCATGCGCAGACGCGCGCAACCGCTCGAGATCAGCGGATGGCGGCGGATGGTTGCGCAGCATCGCTCGACCACCTCCCAAGCACCGAGGCTGCGCCAGCGCGCGCGAGCGGTCAACGGCTCTTGGCGGATGGCTGCGCAACCCAACGCGAACCGGCTGCTTTTTGAGCCACCTGCTCGCATCCGCGCATCGACCGCGCTTCACGCGTCAGCGGTCCAGCCATTGCATGCGGATCTTCTCGCCAATCAGACAATCGATCCGCTTTTCCGGCGCACGGGCTGCCGCCGGGATCACCTCCGCGGTGCGGCCTGCCACTTCGAGCCACAGCTTCTGGCGGATGGCGGGGACGAACTGTTCTTTCTCCCGCACTGGAATGACGAAAGAACCGGGCCCGCCCGTCACGCAGTCTTCGTAGTAGATGTCGAGATCGGGGATGCTGCCGAAGCCGGGATGGGGGTCTTTGAGCATGATCGGCAGGCCGTTGATCACGATGCCGCGCGCGAGCACGGCATCGCGCACCGGCTCGATCATCGGCCCGGCGTTGTTGGGTCCATCGCCGGAGACGTCGATCACCCGCCGAAGGCCTTGGTAGGGACTCTTATCGAAGAGGTCCGCTGCGAACAAAAGCGCCGCTGAGATCGACGTCCAGCGTTCGCGGCTGAGCGGAGCTTCGGCGAGTTCGGCTGCGAAGGCCTGCGCGCTTTGCGGCCCATCGATGAGCCGCCAGGGCACCACCACCTGCTGCCAGGAGGGTCCCGACCATTCGACGTAGGTGACCGCGATGCGCCCAAAACCACCGGCGCGGATCGCGTGGATCACTTCCGGTGCGGTGATCGCTTCGAGATAGCCCCGGCGCTGCAGTTCCTGCTCGTCGAGATCCATCGAGCGCGACACATCGACGGCGAGCACGAGCTCGAGGTCGACCGGTATGGCCTGCGCCCGAGCCGTCCCGCAGCCGCCTATGAGGACCGCGATCGCGACCAACCACCCGACTACCGCCGCGCTCGGCATGGCGCGTCGTTCCAAAAAGACCTTCTTGCCCACACTGCGATGGCGCGCTCGTGCCGTCAACGGCGGCGGCATCGGCCCGGCCCGATCTTGAGGCGCAACGCGCTCGCGCTGCCCACACATGACACCACCGCGCGACGTCCTTAGCCTGCAGCAGGCGTGCACGGCTGCCCGTCGCTTCGGAGATCGCGCTTATGGCGCTCGGCTTTTCGTTCGAGGGGCCCATCCCCCAGGCATCGCCGCGGCCGATCGCGGAGGTCGCTGAGGAGCTCGGCGTTCCCGCTTCTGCGCTCCTTCCTTACGGTCGCGATGTCGCCAAGGTCGACCTCGCGTGGTTGCGCGAACAGGGAGCACAGCTGCGCGGGCGACTCGTGCTCGTGACCGCGATCACGCCCACGCCCGCTGGCGAGGGCAAGACGACGACCGCGATCGGGCTCACGGATGCGCTGCGCCGGCTCGGTCGGCGCGCTGTGGTCTGTTTGCGCGAGCCTTCCTTGGGTCCCACGCTCGGCGCCAAGGGGGGTGCCACCGGTGCCGGGCGGGCGCGCCTGGTGCCGAGCGCGCGCATCGATCTGCACTTCACCGGCGACTTCAACGCCATCGCGAGCGCTCACAACCTGCTCGCAGCGTTGATCGACAACCATCTGCACTGGGGCAACGAGCTCGCCCTCGATCCCCGCCAGGTGAGCTGGCGGCGGGTGATCGACCTCGATGATCGCGCCTTGCGGTCGATCATCGTCGGTCTCGGCGGGACGGCGAACGGCGTGCCGCGCGAAACCGGCTTCGACATCACCGCCGCTTCCGAGGTCATGGCGATCTTTTGCCTGGCGCGAGATCTCGCCGATCTCGAAGCCCGGCTCGAGCGGATCGTGATCGGCGCGGATCGCCACGGCAGGCCCGTACGCGCTGCGGCGCTCGGCGCACCGGCGCCTATGACCGCGCTTTTAGCGGAGGCCTTCGCCCCCAACCTCGTCCAGACGCTCGAGGGTTCGCCGGCGTTCGTCCACGGCGGGCCGTTCGCCAACATCGCCCACGGCTGCAACAGCGCGATCGCCACCCGCAGCGCGCTCGCGCTCGCCGAGATCGTGGTCACCGAGGCTGGTTTTGGGGCCGATCTTGGAGCCGAGAAATTCGTGAACATCAAGGCGCGGGAAAGCGGCCTCTTTCCCGATCTCGCGGTGCTCGTGGTGAGCGTGCGGGCTTTACGCTACCACGGCGGCGCGACGCGCGACGCTCTCGAGCGGCCAGATCCCGAGGCGGTGGCGCGCGGGCTCGCCAATCTCGAACGCCACCTCGCCATCCTTTCCCGCTTGCGCGTGCCGACGGTGGTGGCGATCAACCGATTCCCCCATGACAGCGACGCCGAACATGCGCTCGTGCGGGAACGCTGCGCGCGCCTGAGCGTGCCGAGCGCCCTTTGTACGCACCATGACGAGGGCGGAGCTGGGGCGCTCGAGCTCGCTGAACGAGTGCTCGCCGCGCTGTTCGGCGATCGTGCCGATGCGGCCGGCGGGGCGGATGGGTCGTCCGCGTGCGAGGACCGAACGCGTCTTCTCTATCCCGACGACATGCCCTTGCGCGAGAAGATCGCCTTGGTCGCCCGTGAGATCTACGGAGCCGCCGATGTCTTGTTCGAGAAAGCCGCTGCGCAGTCCTTGGATCGCTTCGAAGCCTGGGGTTTCGGTCGGCTTTCGGTGTGTATGGCCAAAACCCCTTTGAGCCTTTCGGCTGATGCGAGCCTGCGCGGAGCGCCACGGGATTTCACCTTTCCCGTCCGCGCGGTTCGTCTTGCCGCCGGGGCGGGCTTCGTCGTGGTCCTCGCGGGCGAAGTGACCACCATGCCGGGTCTGCCGCGGCGACCGGCGGCACTCGATCTGCGCCTCGATGCGCGCGGGCAAATCCAGGGATTGCGCTGAAGATTGCGCGATCCGAGCCGCACCTGCGCACGGCCGAGCGGGGTCGAAGTCGACCAACGCCCGGCTCATCTCCGCGCTCCTCGGGTTCGGCCTTAGGGGTCGCAAATCCGCATAACCGATGGCCTACGCGCCGCGCGGCGCGCGGCCGGGCTCGATTGGTGTCGGATTCGGGTCCTCTGATCTGAGGGTGCCCTGCGCCATCGGTTAGCGCTGCAACTCCAAAGGCGTCTTGCCGATGATCGCGAGGAACTCGCGGCGGGTTTCCGGATTGGTGCGGAATTCGCCCAACAGTCGGCTCGTGACCATGACCGAGCCCGGCTTGTAGACACCCCGGGTCGTCATGCAGTGATGGGTGGCTTCGATCACCACCCCGACTCCGCGTGGCTGTAAGATTTCTTGGATGGTGTCGGCGATCTGTGCCGTCATCCGCTCTTGGATCTGCAGGCGCTTGGCGAAGGCATCGACGAGGCGGGCGAGTTTGGAGATCCCCACCACCCGGCGTACCGGCAGATAGGCCACATGCGCACGGCCGATGATGGGCGCCATGTGGTGTTCGCAGTGGCTCTCAAAGGCAATGTCTTTGAGAACCACCATCTCATCGTAACCCTCGACCTCTTCGAAGGTCTTTCGCAAGATTTCAGCGGGATCGACGAAGTAGCCTCTAAAGTGTTCGCGGAAGGCTTCGACCACGCGATGCGGGGTGTCCTTAAGCCCTTCGCGCTCGGGATCTTCTCCAATCCAACGCAGGAGTGTGCGGACCGCTTCTTCCGCCTCTGCGCGCGAAGGTCGATGAGCTGCAACAGAGCGCTCGGCGAGTGAGCCACGAGCGCGGTCGCGCACTGCAGGGGCCACGGTCACGTTGTCCCTCCGTTGGTCCGGGTTCTGAGCTCCCACTGCCCCTTATACTCCCTCTTCGAGCCGCTGGTTCAGCGATCTCGCGAATCTTTTGTACTCGGTAGGCTGCCGCCGCCGCGAGGAGGCAATCGCCCCAGGCGATCGCAGGGCTTTAAGCTCAGGCTTCGCGCGCATGCCCTTTGCACCACGAGTGCCCGTGCACCCACCGAGCCACAGCAAGACGGTGTGAGCAGCTGCACCGGCATTGGTGGTTTGTTAACTGAAACGCGCATAGCTTGGCGCCGTGTTGTGCGTCACGGGGCTTCCCTTTCGCGGCCGATGGTGGCCAGCGGTTGTCGGGCGCTTGCGGGTGCCGACCGCCCGCCGGCTATGCCAGAGCATCGATCGCCCCAAAAGGGCCGGGCGCGAGGAGGGGTATGTCGGCGCTGGCTGTGGAGCGGTGGAGGAGGTCATGCCGGGCTCTCGCTGGATCGCAGCACTGATCCTGAGCCTCTCGATCCTCTGCGGTGCGCGCGCCCAAGAGGCGGACGAGCTCTACCGCCGCGGTCAGGCTCTGCTCGACGCGGGCAAGCTCGCCGAGGCGGCGCGCGCCTTCGAGCGGGTGCTCGCGCTCGCCGAGCGCGCGCTCGGACCCGATGACCCGCGCCTTGCCGTCGATCTCAACAACTTAGGCGAGGTGTACCGTCGGCTCGGCCGGCTGGAGGAAGCGGCGCATTTGCTCGAGCGCGCGATCCGGCTCGACGAGGCAGCGGGCGGAAACGGTGCCGCGCTTGCGATCAGCCTCAACAATTTGGGCCTCGTGCGCCGCGCTCAGGGCCGCTTGGCTGAGAGCGAAGCCTTGTTCCAACGGGCGATCGGGCTGCTCGAGCCTAGGGTTGGCCCCGATCACCCCGATCTTGCCCGGGTGCTCGTCAATCTCGCCCAGCTCGAGCTCGAGCGGGGGGACAGCGAACGCGCGCGCGAGCGGCTCGAGCGCGCGGTGCGGATCGCCCGTGCCCGCCTCGGCACCGAGCACAGCTTCACCCGCGGCATCGAGACCGTGCTCGCGCGCCTTGAGGGTGGCACGAGCCCGACGCGCGCCCGAGCTGCCGCTCTCGCCCCAGCAGCGGCACCGGCGGCACGTGCGCCAACCCCACCGGAGCGCCCGGCTGCGGTCACGACCAGCGGTGTGAACGACTCCGGCATGGCAACGCCCGTGGCAGCGCCGACCATGGAGCCCGCCGCGGTGGCCGCCGGCGGGCCGTTTCGCCTCCATCTCGGCTCGATCCGCGACGCCGGGCGCCTTGAGGAGGAGTGGCAACGGCTCAAGTCGCGCCATCCGCGTCTCGCGCAACTCGCCCTCCAGCCGCCCCAACGCGTCGAGATTCCGGGCAAGGGGAGCTTCTGGCGCGTGATCGCTGGGCCTTTGCCCACGCGCGCGGAAGCTGCCGCCCTTTGCGGTGCGATCACAGCCGCGGGCGATCCGTGTACGGTCTTGGGCCCTTAACGGCGCAAACCCGAGAGCCTTTCGCCGCGGGCAGCCTTGCTCGCGCTCCACCTATGGGCGTCGCCCTTCGGGTGCGGCCCCTCGTTGGCTGCACTTGCGGCAGAGAACACTTCTGCCGGCACTCGGCTTTCGCTGTTGCCGCAGCAAGGTTCGGCCGGCCTACTGCGGCCGGCCGTCGACCTCGTCCTTAAAGCGTTTCCACCTTTGCGCGAAAAAGAGGCAAGAAGGTAAACAAAAGAGCGTTGATCGCGCGCAGGATCGATCGTGGCCACGGGCGGCTTTGGCCGAGCGCCCCCGTTTCAAGCACCGCTTCGAAAGGTTCAATATTGGCGCCGCGCGCCTTTAACGCCACCGGCTAAGGCGCGAGCCCAGCGCCCCGAACGCAACGAGCCACACCGAGGCGCCGATGCCGAACACAGCGCGCATCCAGCCACAACCGGGCGCGGCGCACAGTGCTTGGGCGATCGCTGCGTTCGTGTTGCGGCGTCGGATCCTCGACCGCTGAAAGCGCGCGCACCGCTGAACGGCTCTAGCTTGCCGCGAGCAGGTGTGAACGCGCAGGCCGAGCGAAGGCCGATCCGCGACCGCCGGCGACGGCGGAGCCGATAAAAGGCGTGGGCTCCGCTCAGGCCTCGGCTTCGCTCTTGCGTCCGCGCCGCGGGCGCGTTGCGGCGGGCGTTTCGCTCTTATCCGCCGCCTCCTCGACCACCGTCACTTCCTCGACCCGAGCGGGCGCAGGCTCGGTGGTCGTCGCCTCAAGCGCGGCTGCCTGCGGCTTCGATGTCGGAACCGCCGCCATCGTTTCGGGTGCGGAAGGGACGCCGGGCTGGCCCGCGGCGCCGTTCGGCCGCAGCCAGGCGCGGCGCGTTTCGTCGAGCAGCGCGAGCAGGCTCTCGCTCATGATGCGCTGCAACGCCGCGGTTTCGCGACCGGCCCGCTCGAGGAAGGCGCCGAGCCCGGCAGTGCGCTCGCGCAGCGAAGCGGGAGCGAGTGCCGCGCCAGCGGGCAGCATGCAGCTCGTCAACTCGTTGAGGGCGAGCCGGGCGAGGGCGGCTTGGTGCTCGGAACAACCGCGCGCCGCGTCGGCAACGATCCGCGTGCTGCGGGCGAGCGATTCCAAAAGCCGTCGCTGGGTTTCGAGCAGAGCGGCGAAGTCGGGAATTCGGGTGAAGGCGAGGCGGTCGGCGAACATGAGCGCTCCTCAGTCCATGCTGCAGTGCAGCAAAACTAGCCGAGGGAGCGGCGCTCGACAATGCTTGCGTTATCGGCGAGCTATCGATTTGCTGATCTCCTTTTGGTAGAAGACCGCCCACGGTACCCCGGCACCGCGCAGCGACGGCGCGCGTCATGTGCGACGGTGCCGGGATCGCAGACGGCACCGTCGATGAGGGGGCCTGAGGATCACAGTCCAGCAGCGGGGATCGCTGAAGCGTTCGACCAGCCGGTCCAAGGAAAAGGCGGCGATTGGCTCGCACCGGAACTGATCGCCGGGGTGATGCGCGCCATCGACGCGCTGGTGGTCCTGGGAAGCGGTATGGTGGTAAGTCTCTTCGCTTCTTTTGTGCCCCTTGCGCGCTCCTTGATGGCCTGGGCGCTGCTTTTGGGGCTTTTGCTCGCGCTCGCCTTCTCGCAGCTCTTCGGTGCGTACAGCGACCGTGTGCGCCTTAAGATGGCGGCGCAGGGCTCGCGCGTGCTCGCCGCCTGGGGCACGACCATCGCACTTTTACTCCTTCTCGTGCAGCTGACCGACACCCGAGCCGTGGTCCCCGAACGCTGGCTCATCGCCTGGGGAGTGGCGGGGGCGGTGGGGATCGTGGTGGCGCGGCTCGGTGCTGCGCGCGTCGTGCGGAACCTTCGGCGACAGGGGCGGCTTGCGCGCAACCTCGTGGTGGTCGGGGCGGGCGAGCTCGGCCAACGTTTCGTACGGGAAGTCCACGGGCGCGATCCGAGCGTGCGGCTGATCGGTCTTTTCGACGACCGCCGCGAGCGCGTACCGCAGTTCGTGGGCGGCTTTCCGGTTCTGGGCACGCTCGATGACCTGCTCGTCTTCGCGCGCCGCCACCGGGTGGATGAAGTGGTGATCGCCCTTCCCTGGAGTGCCGAGGGGCGGATTCTCGAATGTCTTAAAAAACTGCGGGGTTTGCCCTGCGATGTTCGGCTCGCGAGCGATCTCATCGGCTTCCATCTGCCCGCGCACGGGATGGTGGCGGTGGCGGGTGTCCCGACCTTTACCCTCCTCGAGCGGCCGCTCGGGCCCGGCGCGCGCCTTATCAAGGCGCTCGAAGATCGCCTTTTGGCCGCGCTCGCGCTGCTTCTCTTCGCTCCGCTGCTTTTCGCGATCGCCATTGCGATCAAAGTGAGCTCGCCGGGTCCCGTGCTCTACCGACAAAAGCGCAGCGGCTTCAATGGCGAGGTCTTCGAGCTCTTGAAGTTCCGCACCATGCGGGCGGATGCCTGTGATATCGGCACCGAGCCCACACTTGGACATACGCGCAAAGACGATCCGCGCATCACCCCGCTTGGGCGCTTTTTGCGGCGCACGAGCTTGGATGAGCTGCCGCAGCTCTTCAACGTGCTCAAAGGCGACATGTCGCTCGTGGGGCCGCGGCCGCACGCGGTCGCCCATGATGCGCGCTATGCCGCCCTCATCGACGGGTATCTCGCGCGCCACCGCGTCAAGCCGGGGATCACCGGGCTCGCCCAGATTAACGGCTGCCGCGGCGAGATCCGCTCGCTCGCCGATATGGAGCGGCGGCTTAAGCTCGATCTCGAGTACATCCAACACTGGTCGCTGTGGCTCGACCTCGAGATCCTGCTGCGCACCCTCGTACACGGGTTCCGCGATCCGCGTGCCTATTGACCGCACCCCAGCGCGCGCCACTTCATCTTCGCGAGCGAGTACGCAGCCCGATCGAGCCGCCTTCCATGCCCGTTTCGCGCGAGCGCTTTATTGCCGCTATGCGCCTGCACGCCGCGGCTGTGACCCTCGTCGCATCCTCCTTTAAAGGGCACAAGGCCGGGCTTACGGCCACCGCCGTCTGTTCGGTTTCGGCCGACCCGCCCCAGCTGCTCGTCTGCGTCCATCGCTCTGCCGAGGCCAATGCGGTGATCCGCGCGAGCCGCTGCTTCAGCGTCAACGTCCTCGCCGCCCATCAGCGTCGCCTCGCTGATCGCTTCGCCGGCCGGCTCGGGCACACGGGGGCGGCGCGCTTCGCTGAAGGCCGCTGGGGGAGCCTCGTCACCGGTGCGCCGGTGCTCGAAGAGGCGCGCGCGGTCTTCGATTGCCTTTTGAGCACCAGTCTCGAAGCCGGCACCCACACCATCTTCATCGGCTCGGTCGAAGCGGTTCGCGTCAATCCCGCCCTCGAGCCGCTCGTCTACCACGAGGGCGCCTACGGCCTGGTTGCCGAGCTGCCGGTTTGATCGGCTTAAAGCGCAGCCCTCTGTTCCTCACTGCTGCGCGAGCACCCGGCGCACCGCATCAACAGCCCTTTCGATCTGCGGTGCGGTGATGTCGAGATGGGTGACGGCGCGCACCCGCTGGCGCCCCATCGCCCCCATGCGCACGCCCGCGCGAGCGAGCTCGGCCACCAGACGCTGCGCGTCCCAGCCCGGTTTTTCGACGGTGAAGAAGACCATGTTCGTCTCCACCTCGGGCGGGTCGAGCCGGATGCCCGGGATCTCGGCGAGCCCGCGCGCGAGGCGCTGGGCGTTCTCGTGGTCCTCGGCCAGCCGCTCGATGTGGTGGCGCAAGGCATAGCGGCAGGCCGCTGCGAGGATGCCCGCTTGGCGCATGGCGCCGCCGAGCATTTGCTTGTATCGCCAGGCTTCCTCGATGAAGGCGCGGGAGCCGGCGAGCACCGCGCCAACCGGAGCTCCAAGACCCTTGGAGAAATCGATCCAGCAAGAATCGAAGGGCGCGCAAAAGCGCGCTGCGGGAACCCCGGTCGCCACGACCGCGTTCAAAAGCCGCGCCCCGTCCAAGTGCAGAGCAAGGCCGTGGCTTCGCGCCGTGGTAGCGACCTCCTCGATCCGGGCGAGCGGCCAGATGGTGCCGCCGGCCAAATTGGCAGTCTGCTCGATCGACACCAGCCGCGTGCGCGGAGCGTGGCGATTGGTGCGCACCCGCTCGGCCACTTGCGCGGCTGTGAAAATCCCGCGTTCTCCGTCGAGAGGGGTGAGGACCACCCCGGCCCAGGCCGCGGGCCCGCCCGCCTCGGCGTGGATCGGGTGCGCAGTACGGTCAAGGAGCACCTCTTCGCCGCGCGCACAGTGCACGCAAAAGGCGATCTGGTTGCACATCGTGCCCGAGGGCAGGAACACGGCCGCTTCCTTGCCCAGAAGTTCCGCCACCTCGGCGCACAGCGCGTTGACCTCGGGATCTAAGAACGCCTGCTCGTCGTCGACCTCGGCCTCCGCCATCGCGCGCCGCATACCCGCCGTCGGCTTGGTGCGGGTGTCGCTGTAAAGATCGATGGTGAGCGCCGTCACCGTCGCGGTCTCCTCAATCCTTCGAAGCGCGTTGAGCGTGCCCGCTGCAACCGCCGATGGCCGTTGAGCCCCGGCGCATCATGCCGCAGCTCCGATCGCTGCGGGAGAACACCGATCAAAGGACCGATCGTGATCCTTTTTTGACCGGCCCGCACGCCAGAACCAACTGGCTGTGCTCGAACACAACGCTCACAGCCTTGTGATACCCGCATTAGCTGTGGTCAGCTGGAAGCCGATCCCCCATGACTGCGCACCGGTTTTCGAGAAGAGAACAAATGGCTGGTGCGCTGGCTCGAAAGTGCCACCCATTGAGCCTGCTCTTTCATCTGCGGCACGCGATCTTCGCAGAAAAGCGTGAACATCCGGTTGGGCGCTGCGGTGGGCTTAGCCGTGCGAGCACGAGCGTGGCTGCGTCTTGAGCCGGGTTCACGCCGCTTGCGCGGTCATCACGAGATGGGCGAGGCGGTCGGCGTCGAGGCCGGCCAAAGCGCATTGCGCGGCAAGGCGGCCCTTTTTGAGCACGAGGGCGCGGTCGGCCACCGCCACCACGTCCTGCATGTCGTGGCTCACGAGAATGACCGCGACGCCCTCGGCCTTGAGCCCTCGGATGAGCGCCCGCACCTCTTCTGTCTCGCGCACTCCAAGCGCCGCGGTGGGTTCGTCCATGATCACGAGCCGAGCGTTCCACAAAAGCGCGCGGGCGATCGCCACCGCCTGACGCTGACCGCCCGAGAGTTCCCCGACCGGTCGATCGACATCCGGCACCGTGATCGCGAGCCGTGCGAGCGCGGCCTTCGCCTCTTGGCGCATGCGCGCCACGTCCAACACCGGCAAGCCGAACAGCCAGCTGCGACGCACCCGCTCGGCGCCGAGAAAGAGATTGTGCCAGACCGGTAGCCGCGGGGCGAGGGCGAGATGCTGGTGGATCGTGGCGATCCCGGCTGCGAGCGCATCGCGCGGACCGCGCGGCGCATAGAGGTGTCCGCGCCAGTACATCCTGCCCGCGCTCGGGCGGTGGACGCCGGCGATGAGCTTAACGAGGCTGGACTTGCCGGCGCCGTTGTCGCCCACGAGCCCCACCACCTCGCCCGCGCGCAACGCGAAGGACACATCGCGCACCGCCTGCACGGGACCATAGGCGAGTGAGACCCGGTCCAGTTCGAGAAGCGGTGCGGTGTGCGCGGCTTCAGCCTGCCGAGGGGCGAAATTTACCAGGGCCATTCGCCTTCTGGTGGGACGTTGTTGGCATCCACGAGCACCGCGTCCATGAACAGATAGGGGCCGGGTGTGATGTCGTTCTTGGGCGTTCCGGCCAGGATGTCGTCCAGCGCATCCACCGCCGCTTCGCCCATGAGTTCGAAGGGAATGGCGACGGTAGCGGTAAAAAGACTGTTGGGATCGCGGATGCGCCGGAAGGCTTCCTGGCCGCCGTCGACCCCGGTCAAGAACACTTGCCCCTTTTTATAGCCCTGCGCTTGCAAGATGTCGTCGATGACGAACGCCTGGCCGTCGAAACTCGTCCAGATCGCCTTGAAATTGCCGGCATGGCGCAGGATCAGAGCTTCCATTCCGGCTTTGACGTCCTCGCGCCAGCTCTGGGTGCGCGCCATGGCATGGGTGCCGAGGACTTTGACCCCGGTGTTCTCCTCGAGGATGATGTCCATCACGCGGCCGCGCACCTTGGTGCCGCTGTGGCCTTCGTAGCGGCACATCAGAATATTGCCCTGATAGTTGAGCAACCCCAAGAGGTAGACGCCGATTTTAGCGCCCACTTCATATTCGTTGACGGTTATGTCGAAGAGCGTGTGCGGGCTCGTCCCCGACATCACGGTCACGACCGGGATCTTCTTGGCAGCTGCGGCTTCGAGCTGAGCGGCGACCTGTTGCGGCTTGCCCATCGCGAGCACGATGGCATCGACGCCCTTTTGCACGAGATTTTCGATCTGCGCTGCGTGATCGGGCAACGAACCGGCCGAGTTCAACAGCGTCACTTCCCAGCCGCGGTCCTCTGCCGCCGCTTTGGCGGCGTTTGCGACCCGCGCGTGGGTCTCAGCCGACATCTGAAACGCGACGATCCCGAGCTTGACCGCATGGGCGGGCACAGAGCCGATGAGGCAGGACGCGAGGGCGGCAACGACAACCAGCGCACGCAAGGGGAAGCCTCCCGAAGATGAACGGCCGGTAAGATGATGGGCGCGCGGGCAACAATCAACGCGAAGCGCAGCCTCTTCAGGCCTTAAGCGCGCGCGCCACCGAACGCCGCGTCTTCGAGAAAGCGCGCCGCGAAGCCGACGGAAGCGAGCATGATGAGCCCGAGCGCGATGTCCTGCACGTAATAGGGAAAGCCCAACAACGTCAGGCCGTTGGCAAGACCGACGATGACAAGGGTGCCAAGGAGCGTGCCGAAGAGGTTGGGACGTCCGGGTTCGATCGTCGTCATGCCCAAGAGCACCGCCGCGATCGCCCGCATCAAGAACTCGCTTGCGATCGTAGGCGAGGATGAGGCGAGCGCGGCGGTCAAAACGAGCCCGCACAGGCCGGCACAGGCCGATGAGAGGATCAGACCCAAGGCTTTCATGCGCGAAACCGCGATGCCGGCAAGACGCGCCGCCTCGGGGGCTTCACCGCTTGCGGTGAGCGCCGAGCCGGTGCGGGTGCGCTTGATGAGGAACCAAGAGGCGGCGAAGAGGAGCAAAAGCCAGAGGACGGGTAGGGGAAGCGGACCCAGGCTGGCGCGTCCGAGAGCAACGAAGGCCTGCGGAAAGCGCCCGACATAAGCCACCCCGCCGGTGATCAAGAAGGCAAAGCCGGTGGCGATGGCACCGGTAGCGAGCGTGGCGACGAGCGAGGGGATCTTGAAGAGGGTGACAGCCGAGGCGTTCAGCGCCCCGCAGGCGAGCGCTGCTAAGAGTCCGCAGAGAGCCGCAAGCGGCCAGGGTTGCTCGGCGAAGATCAGAGCCGCGCAAATGACCGAAGCGAGGGTTGCGGTCTGACCCACGGAAAGATCCAGTTCCCCCGCAATGAGCGCTAGGGTGAAGCCTATCGCCACGATCGCGAGATAGCTCGCTTGCTTGGCGATATTGAGAAGGTTCATGGCTGCTGTGAAATTGGGCGCGGTCACCGCCAGTGCGAGGAAGAGGACGACCGCGGCGATCACCGTCGCGAAGCGAGAGAGCCAGGCGCGCATCAGAGTTGAGCTTCCGCAAGGGTTCGCGCCAATTCGGCGCGAAAGCGTGCAAAACGCTCGGCCCGAAGCGCTACCGCCGTCGCATCGGGCTCGATGCGCCGCGGTGCTTGCGCCGCTTCGAGCGCTGCCTGCGCCGCGTCCAGATCGGGAACGAGGCCGAGCGCGCGCAGCGCGAGGCCGGCGGCACCGAGAAGCGCCCCCTCGCGCCCGGGAAAGCACAAGACCGGGCGCGCGAGCGCTTCGGCGAGGAGGCGCGGAAAGCAGGGGATGAGGGCGAGGCCACCGGTAAGCCGCAGCATCGGCGCGCGCACAAGCGTCGCGGTTTCGGCCTGCTCGATCACCATGCGCACCCAAAAGGCGAGACCTTCGAGGAGCGCAAACGCGAGGCTCGCCGGGCTCACATCCGCCCCGAGGTCGCAAAAGCGAGCCCGCAACGCCGGAGCATGCACCGGAAGCCGCTCCCCTTCCGGCCAGGGCAGGCACAAGGGGGCCGCTTGGGCCACCTCCTCGCGCGCGAGCATGGCGATGAGCTCGGCAACCGACCGTCCAAGGAGGCGGGCGAGCCAAAAAAGCGCCGTCCCGCCGGTGCGGCTGGGGCCGCCCAGATGCCACAGCCCCGCGCCCCAGGGCGGGCATAAAAGACCGGGTGCGGTGTGCGGGCGATCGAGGATCAGGCCTGCCACGAGCGTGCTGCCGGCGCTCGCGTACGCGCGGCCCGGCTGCAGCGCATGGGTGGCGAGCGTCGCGCACCAGGCATCCATGGGAGCCACCACGACCGGCACGCCTTCGCGCAGCCCGAGCACACGGGCGCCTCGTCGCCCGAGCCCGCCCAGGACGGAAGCGAGCGGACGCGAAGGCGGCACGAGCTCGAGCGGCAGGCCAAAGCGCGCCGCGAGCGCGTGCACTGCCGGATGGGCGAAGCGCGCAGCGCGCACAGGATCCAAGCCCACCGTGCCCGTAAGCCGCAAGGCGAGGAAATCGGCCGGCTCGAGAAGCCAGCGGGCGCGCGCGAGCAGCTCCGGGGCGCACTGCGCGAACCAAAGAAGACGCGCGATGGGATGCGAGGCGTCGATCGGCCCGAGCGCAGCAGCCTCGGCATGGCTTGTAAGCTCGCGCGCTTGCGGTTCGGCGCGCCGGTCGCGCAGCATGAGCGCCGGGCCGAGCGGAGCATCGTCGGCATCGACGAGCACCGAGCAGCGCGTGGCCCCGGTAAGCGCGATCGCGACCACCTGTTCTTCCCGATGGCGCACAAGCGCGCGCGCTTGTGTGCAGAATGCGCGCCACCAGGTTTCGGGGTCCTGCTCGGCCCGTCCCGGGGCGGCTTCCCGATCGGCAAGCGGATGGGCGCTTGCCGCCAAAAGGCCCCCCTGTGCGTTCACAAGGCCGAGCTTCAAGGCGCTGCCGCCGAGATCGGCGGCAAGCACGAGCACGTCCTGCGGCACGATTGCTTCCGTCGATCGGACGGCGCCCACTAGCCGTTCGGGCGAAGATCCGACAAGTGCAAGCGGCGCACCTCGAGCCGCCCGAAGCGCTCGAGCAGTTCGCCCACGCTTGCCCCCGCCGCTTGGATCCGGGCAAGGAAGGCCTCATCGCCTGCGCGCGTGATCAACAGCTGCGGTTTGCGGCGCAGGAGAAAAGCGCGCAGGGCACCCTCGGGCAGATACCAGGAGACGATGCGGTAATCCTCGCGCCTTAGGGGATGGAAGAGCGGCACGTAGGTCGGCAGCCAGCCGGCGCGGGTGAACACGAGTGCCGCCTCAGGCGCGCGAACGCGATCGAGCCAGCCCGCGAGCGCGATCACATCACTCGGATAGCTGCGGGCGAGGTAGAGCTCGGGACGCGTGAGCCAAGTGACGAGCGCGGTGGTGCTCACGAGCACGAGAACCGCAAGCGCCCGCAGCCAAACCAGGGACACAAGGCGCGCAAGCGCCTGCGCCGCGAAGGGAAGGGCGAGGACGACCGCGCTCAAGCCGTAGCGATCGACAAGGCTCGGCCCGCGTTCGCGCGCGAGCAAAAAGAGCACCAAAAGATCGAGGGCGAGCAGCGCGAGCCAAAGCCCGAGGTCGCGGTCGATGCGCCTGTTCTCGGCGCCGGTTAGGACGCGGATAAGACCCATGGCGGCGAGCGCCAGCGTAACTGGCCCCAAAAGCACGCTCAGCGTAGATCCGACCAGCGCGAGCGCGCGCGCTGAGCTGACCGAATAGCCGCCCACACTTTCCCCGCTCGCTACTACTTTGGCGAAGGCAGCGAGAAGCCCCGCTGGACTACCGAGGGCAGCGAAGAGCCAGAAGGCCGCAACGACCGAGAGCGAAAGGAACAACGATGCGGCTTGGATGACGCTGCGCGTCGCAAGCCAGCGGTGCAGGGTTAAAAGGGGCACGAGCGCCCAGGCCTCGTAGCGAAGGCCGCAAGCGATATTGCCGGAAAGCGCGATCGCGCAAAGCCGCATGCTGTGAGCGTCGCGCTCCGGTGCCGCAAGCGCAAACCGCAGCGCAAAGAGCGTAAAGAAGAGTGCCGGCGCGTCGATCAGCGAGCTCGCCGAAAGCGCGATGTGAATCGGCAACAAGGCGAGAAGGGCCGCCGCCACAAGTCCCGCCTGCGGCGTGAAAAGATGCGCGGTCAGATTGCCAATGAGCGGCACGGTGGCTGTGCCGGTAAGCAACGAGAGTACGCGCGCCGCCCATTTCGGGTCGGGTATAAGAAAGCTCGTAAGACCCACCAGCACCTCGCCCAATGGCAACCAGCTGCCGTCGCGCACGAGCCGCGGCTCGAGCCGCCATTGCCAGCCGAGGGCGGCGCGCGTCGGCCCATCACCGGGGATGTCCACCGTGGCGAGTGCGATTGCGAGTCTGAGCGCTCCGGCCAGAAGCGTAAGGGCAGCGAGGAGCCACGCTGCGGGCGCGTGCGGCAATGCGGCGCGGATCAGCGCTGCGGTGCGCACCCGGCAACGCCCTCGAACGCGAGCATCGCGCGCTTGCGCTCAAGACCCCAGCCGAAGCCGCCCAGTGAGCCATCGGCGCAGATGACGCGATGGCAGGGAACGAGCCAGCCTACGGGGTTGCGCGCGCAGGCGCGGCCGACGGCACGCTGGGCGCCGGGTGCGCCGATGGCAACCGCGATGTCCCCATAGCTGCGCACCTCACCGTCAGGGATCGCGAGCAGGGCTTGCCAGACCCGAAGCTCGAAGGGCGAACCTTTAAGCAAAAGCGGCACGCTCCGCCGCGCGCGCACATCGGCGAAGGCCATCTCGGCAAGGGCGGCGGTGGCTGTCTGGTTCTCGACCAATGCCGCACCGGGCCAATCGGCACGCGCTTGCTCAAGCGCCTGCTCGATTCCTCCCACCTCCACGAAACTGAGCCGGCAGAGGCCAAAAGGGCTCGAAAGGAACAGCGCCTCGCCAAAGGGCGTGGGGTGGATGCCGAAAACGAGATCAAACTTTTCCTTTCGCTCGAGGTAGCGGGCATGGGTGAGGGTCGTGATCCGCCGCGTTCGGGCGCCTGCGCCCTCATGCGCGCAGGCGGTGCTTGTGGAAGCAGCGAAAAGGCTCATTTGCGACCTCGCTCGCGTTTAAAGCGCGCGCATCCAAGCTGCCGCTTTGCGCCTTTCTCGGCTAGCCCTTGCGGAGCTGCTGTGCCGCCACACGCGAGGGTCTCTTGTGCGGCTGTCCACGTTCGCTCAGCCTCAAGGCCATCGAGAAGCGGGGCGAACGAGCGATGCGCGATCTGTGGTTTGAAGACTTCGCGGTGGGTCAGGTGTTCACGACCCGCGGCTGCACGCTTTCCGAGGCCCAGATCCTCGACTTCGCATGGCAATACGACCCCCAGCCGTTCCACATCGACCTGCGCGCGGCGGCGCAAAGCCCTTATGGGGGTCTGATCGCTTCCGGTTTTCAGACTCTGCTCGTGGCCTTTCGGCTCTTCTACCAAGAAAAGGTGATCAACGCCGCCTCGCTCGGCTCGCCGGGTATGGACGAGATCCGCTGGCTCGCTCCTGTGCGTCCCGGCGATACCATCACGGTGCGGGCGGAAGTGCTGGAGGTACGGCCGTCGCGCTCGAAGCCCGACCGCGGTACGGCGGTCATCGCCTATACGGTCACAAATCAGCACAACGAGCCGGTGATGACCTTCCGCTGTACGCACATCCTGCGGCGGCGGCCGGAGCCGATCGCGGTCTAAGCGGGCGGAGCGAGGCGCTTAGATGTTCAAGCGGTGGAAGAGCGGCTGCGGCAGGTGGCGGATGACGAGCATGATCCAGCGCCAAAACCAGGGCGTGTAGAGCACCGTGCGGCGTCGGCCCACCGCGCGTAGGATATCGGCGGCAACGCGCTCGGGTGTTGCCCACAAGAAGCCTTCCTTGCTCATGTGCGCCGTCATGGGCGTGTCCACGGGGCCGGGGCGGATGTCGAGCACCTGCACCTGGCTCTTGGCCAAGCGGTGGCGCAGGCCCTCGAGGAAGGTCTGAAGCCCGCCTTTGGCGGCACCGTACACGTAATTACTGGCGCGGCCACGATCGCCCGCAACCGAGGTAATGACGGCAAGACATCCCCGGCCCGCTTGCTCGAAGCGTTCGGCGAGCGCGGTTAAGAGGACAGCCGGGCTGACAATGTTGGTGAGGAGAGTTCGCCGCACCGCTTCGGGATCGCGCGCGATCGCTTTTTGATCGCCGAGCGTGCCGAAGGCGACGAGCGCGACCTCGGGCACCCCGAGCGCTGCTTCCATGGCCGCGAGCATAGGCGCCAGGATCGACGGATCGTCGAAATCGGCAACGAAGCTCTTGACCCCGCGGGCCCCGCGCAGGGTGAGATCGGCGGCGATGCGCTCGAGCCGTTCACGGTCGCGGGCGACCAAGAACAGCTGTGCGTTCTGTGCCGCCCAAAGGCGAAGCGTCGCTTCGGCGATGGCCGAGGTGGCACCGAAGACGGCGATCTTGAGCGCGCGCGATGGCGTGGTCATGCCGGGCGTTCCGTTGCCGGTGCCGTTTCTTCCTCGCCCACCCGCCGCCAGAAAGCAGACGAAAAGGCGGGATCTTTGAGTTCGGCGAACCGCTTCCACAACGGATAGCCGGCGCGGAAGACCTGCGCCGGCACGCGCCCGTCTTTGGCCGGATAGAGCCGTCCGCCGGCAGCGAGGACGATGTCGTCGAGAGCGTCCATAAGCGCGAGCGTTGGTTGGCCGCGGTTGGGAAAATCGAGCGCGAGCGTCACCCCGTGCATGGGAAAAGAAAGGAGCCCGGGCGCCGGGCGGTCGCCCAAGGTCTTGAGTACAGCGAGAAAGGAACCCTGCTTGGTGCGCGCGATCGTCTCGAGGAGCCGAGCGATGGTGGAAAAGGCCCCATCAGGCGGCACGACGCACTGGTATTGGAAGAACCCGCGAGGCCCATAGAGGCGGTTCCACTCTGCCAGCCCATCTAAGGGATAAAGCACCCGATCGAAGGGCATCACGCCCACTCTTCGCCCACGCCGCCCGAGCCTGTGGTAAAAGAGCGTGTTGAACAGGCGCAGGGTGAGCGGATTTAAGGGCGAAATCGGCGGGTCGAAAGGAACGGTGACGCGCGGCGGGCGCGGGGCGGGCGGAGGCGGCCGGCGGTCGTTGAGGTGGCGGGCGCGGCTGAAAATGCCGCGCCCCAAGCTGCGGCCGCGGGCAAGACAGTCGATCCAGGCAACCGTGTAGGTCCAACCCCGCGAGTCCTCCGCGAGCCGAAAAAAGCCCTCGAGGTCCTCAAAGCGCAGGTCTTCGTTCTCGAGCCAAAGAGACGGCACCGAGACGAGCTGCAGGCGCGCTTCGAGGATGAGACCGGTAAGCCCGAGACCGCCAATTGTGGCGCGGAAGAGATCGGCGTTCTCATCATGCGCGCAGCGCACAATCGTGCCGTCGGAACGTAAAAGCAGAAGATCGATGAGGTGATGGCCGAAGCTGCCTGCCGTTTCGTGGTTCTTACCGTGGACATCGTTGGCGATCGCCCCGCCGACGGTCACAAAGCGCGTACCGGGGGTGACGGGCAAGAACCACACGCCGCCGTCGGGTGCCGGGCGGCCGACCACGGTAACCAACAGATCGGCGAGACTTACGCCTGCCTCGCAGTGCACGATCCCCCGCTCGGCATCGAAGCTCAACAACCGATCGAGTCCCCGCGTTTCGAGGAGGAGGCCGTCGGGGTTGAGGCAGCAATCGCCATAGGAGCGGCCGAGCCCATAGGGCAGAAGCGAGCGATGGCCGCGCGCGGCGAGCGCGGCGCGGGCTTCTGCGACGCCGCGCGGCCGGCTGACCGAATGGGTGCAACGGTGCACGCGTCCCCAAGCGAGGTGTCGCGTGCTGGGTGCGAAGGGGCTCACCATGCCAGGATCAGCGTGCCTAAGACCATGACCGCCATGGCGTGCGAGAGGGGATCGCGGAGCGCAAACAGCACCGGATCTTCGTCCATTTTGCCGTGCACGGCGAGCCGCCAGGCGCGCAACAGCCAAGTGAGCAGGATGGGAAAGGCGAGCCACAGCCAACCCGGTTGGGTGTAGAGCGCGCGGGGGAACTGCTCATTGACGAGATAGACAACGAAAATGACGGTGGACGCGATGCCCGAAGCCACCCCGAGGCTCACCAACAGCGGGAGATCTAAAGTGCTGTAGCCGCGATCGACAAGGATCGTACCGCCGCTTTTGGCGAGGCGGTCGAGTTCGGCGTAACGCTTGAGCGCCGCCAAGCTCAAGAACAAGAACATCGAAAAGGTGAGAAGCCAATAGGAAAGCGGGGCGGTGATGGCAAAAGCACCCGCGATGACGCGCAGCGTAAAGAGACCACCCAAACCGACCACATCGACGATCGCCACGCGTTTGAGCCAGAACGAATAGGAAAGTGTTAAGCCGAGATAGGCGCCGAGCGCGAGCGCAAAGCGCGTGGGCAACAGCGCAGCCAAGGCCAAAGCGCCCAAAAGCAGGATCGGCACTGCCGCGATCCCGGCCATGAGCGGCAAGGCACCCGAAGCGAAGGGGCGGTTGCGCTTGATCGGATGGCGACGATCGGCCTCGAGATCCAAAAGATCGTTGACGAAATAGCCAGCGGAGGCAGTAAGACCCATGGCAAGAAAGGCAACAAGTGCTCGGATCCAATCAAAAGCGGAGGCAAGCGGCCCGGCGAGCACGACGGGCAGCAACAGGAGCAGGTTCTTGGCCCATTGGTGCAACCGTAGCGCCTGAAGCCAGCAGCCGATGCCAGCGCTCGCGAGCGATGGGAGGGCTTCGATCGGCAGTGCACCAACCCAAGCTGGCGATTTCTTTCCCGAAACGACGAGCTCTTGCGGAGGCGGCTCCTCAGGCACGCGCGTGCCTGCGCGCGTCACGAGTGCGAAGTGCGCCGCTGCGCGTTCGCTGCGCTCGTGCTCAACGTTCGGCTGGTCGCACACGCTCTCGAAGATCTTGAGCCGATCAGCGATGGCAAGGCCCAAGTCACGATCGCGCGCGTACAAGATCAACCGTCGTCCCTGACGATGCTGCGCGCACAAATAATCAACGAGCTGCGGTTCGAGCGGCAAGAGATCGGGATCGAGATCGACACCACTAGAGCGCGCATGAGCCACGATTGGCGCGCGCTTGGGAAAAACGAGCCAGCGTAGCAGTGCAAGTGGCGCCCGGCGCAAAAGGGCGAGCGCTGCTTCGAGGCGCACATCCGTGCGCAGCAAGCCCTCTTCGAGGGAGACGACGAGCGGCGCTTGCGCCCTAGCCGCGGTCCCGTGTGCCATCGGCGTTGTTGCACTCATCCCGGGGGCCTATGCCACGCCGTCGCATGCGCGCGGAGGCTTTTGTTGACCCCCAGTGATGCGCAGCTCGTGTGAGCGAGGCAAGCGCGAGGACGGATCGCGGTCTTCAGGCTCTAAGAAAGCGCGCGCACGGCCTGAGCGAGGGGATCGCGCGGGCGAACCATGCGGCGATGGGGAATCCCCGCCTCCAGGAAAGTATCGCCTTCCACTTCGAAGCCATGGCTTCGATAAAGGGCGAGCGCATGGGCCTGAGCGTGAAGGATGACGGGGCCGAGGCCGCAGCCGTCGATGCGCGCGAGCGCGAAGCGCAGCAGAGCCCGGGCGATGCCTTGCCCGCGCCGATCGGCGCGCACGGCCAAGCGCTCGAGTTTTACCGTGCCGAGAGGGTCGAGGCGGCGCCAGCGCAGAGTGCCCACGACCTCTCCATCGAGCCGCGCGAGAAGGTGCTCGGCTTCTGCGTCACGGCCATCCAGCTCCTCTTCGTGCGGCACGCCTTGCTCTTCGACGAAGACGGCGCGTCTTAGCGCCAGCACCGCATCGCGATCGGCCAGCGCGCGCACCACCGCGATCTGCGGACCTTCGCGTGGGCGCGCGAAGGCGCAGGCGCGCATCGGTTGGCGAAAGGCGCGCCCCTCGGCGCTCGCCGTGCCCAAGCGCGCGAAGGCCTGGGCGATTTCGTCCTCAACGCGCGCAAGCCGCGCCGCACGGCTGGGATCGGCGGCCAAAAGCGCGGCTAAAAGCTCCTCGAGCGAGCGGCGCAGCACGAGCTGCACATAGGTGGTGCAGGACAGCGGTGCGAAGCCGAGATCGCTTGCCCGCGCAAGGACTTGTTGCGCGAGCGCGCGAATCGCGGTTTCGTCCTCGAGTGGACGGACGAGCGCGAAATATTCATCTTCGGCTAAGGGCTCGAGCACCAGCAAGCGGCCGTCCGGCCGCAAGCACCGTTGCGCTTCCGCGAGGGCCTCGACCATCGCATCGGCTGGCAGGTGGTGGAAGGCATTGTGCCAGAGGATCCCATCGAGGCAGCTGTCGGCGAAGGGCAGGGCTTCACCCCGCCCGGCGACGAGGTCCGCAGCGCCCAGCCGCGTGCGCGCGCGGGCGAGCGCCGAAAGCGCGCTCTCGAGCCCGATCGCGCAAGCGCCTTGGCGCCGCATCCAGCCCACAAGGATCCCTTCCCCGCAGCCGGCTTCGAGCACGCGCCGACCGGAAAGGGGCAGGAGTTCCGCGATCACCTCCGTGGTGCGCCGCACCGGGTAGGACAAGGGGCGATCCCACATGGACAAGGACGCGCGAGCAGCTAGCCTTTCTGTTTCGATGCCGGCAAGTGGCAGCGGCGCCGAGAGGGCTCTTATGCGCGCGGATCGGTTGGTGGTCGCGGTTTGGCTGGGATTGCTCCTGGCAAGCCTCGGGGTGGCGGTGTGGTTGTGGCGCGAACTCGAGGGGGTGGCGATTGCGCCCGAGGGCTGGCTCGCGCTCGCGGCCGGAGCGCTTTTAACCCTTGCGGTGGGCGTGGGCCTCGTGCGGCTTATGTTCATAAGCCACAAGCGCGGTTTCGACGCGCGCGCCCATCACGAGGGCGAATAGGCAAGCGGGCGTGCTCGAGCGTCTCCGTGACCTCTTCGAGGAAGCCCAGATCCCGCAGGCGAGTGCGCTTGCGGTCGCCGATCTCGGCCCCGAGCGTGGATCCGCCTTGATCGTGGGTGTGCGCGCCGGGCCCAACCGCCTGCTGGTTGCGCGCCAAGGCAAGCTCCTCGCCGAGCCCTTAACCGAGCTCGCCGATCCCTTCGGCTCGGCGCGGGCGATCGCAGCGGGCGATCTCGACGGAGACGGAATCGAAGAGATCTGGATCGCCAACGGCGATCCCGATCGCCCCAAAGCACCCCACGCAGATCGTTTGTTCGACGCTTATCCAGGCGGATTTCGCGATCTTTTGGCCGAACATCCCACGCTCTGCGGCCCGCTTGCGCCTTCGAGCTTGGCCGCCTTGGCATTCGACCGCACAGGCGAGGGGCGGTTCGGTTTTCTCGTAGCCGGTGCAAAGCAGCCGATCCGGCTCATCGAGCAGGGCGAAGACGGGTTCTTAAGCGACTGTGCAGCGTATTTAGGACTGGATGAGATCCTCGATGCACGGATCGTCGCTCAGGGGCCGGGAAGCGGGCGCGGCCTCGAGTTCTTCATAGGCGCCGGCTGCGGGCCGAGCGCCTGGTTCGTTCCCGACGGAGCGGGCCGCTTTGTGGAATGCAGCGAGGCCCTCGATTTGCGCGCGGTGGATCTCGATCTCGTCGACGCCGCGTTTTTGGATGCCGACGGCACCGGCACGGTGGCTCTGTTTTGTGTGCGTCGGCGGGGAGCACAGCTTCTTTGGCTGCGCGATACGACCGGCGCGCTGCGCAACGTCGCTCCGGCGTGTCTTGCTCGCGTCTCGGCAGCGCGCGCGCTCGTGATCGCCGATCTCGACAACGACGGCTTTGAAGAGATCTTCATCGCCAACGCGGGCGAACCCAACCGGCTGTTGGGCTTTCGCGAGCGCGGCTGGCGGCCGCTCGATCCGGGCGAGGCTCTCGAGCCCACCACTGTGCCCACCGCTGCGCTCGCCGCCGATCTCGACGAGGACGGGCGGCTCGAGCTCGTGATCGCGCGCGCGGCTGGAGCGGGCGGCGGGCTCGCCTGCTACCGCGTCGCGGATAGCGACAACAACTGGATCCGCATCGCCCCGCGCACGCGCAACGGGGCGCCCGCGCGCGGCGCGCTCGTGCGGCTTGCCGCACAGGGGCGCATCCAGTGGCGGATCGTGGGCGGCAGCCGCGGCAACGGCGAGCCGGTGGCCCACTTCGGGCTGGGCGAGTGTACCCGCATCGAATGGGTGGATGTGCGCTGGCCGGACGGTGCGGTGAAGCGCTTGCGCGCGCCCGAGCCCCGGCGCACGCTCGTGGTCGACCATCCGCGCGCCCGTGTGGGCTGAGCCGAAGCCGCACCGCTTAGGCGGCGGCGGGAAGCCCGCGCGCCAAGAAGGTGCTCATCCGCCGCGAGAAGGCGCCGGGATCGGGAATGGGCTCGCCCTGTACGATGCGCGCTTGGTCCAACAAGAGCCGGGCGAGTTCGGCCAAGTCCTGCTCTTGACCGGGGTCTTTGGCCATCGCCGCCATACGGCGGATGAGTTCGTGGCGGCCGTTGATCTCCAAGATCGGCCGCGCCAGGCGCTCGAGCTGATGGTGCTGGCGCAAGATGCGCTCGAGCCGGAAATCGAGCCCGTGCTCGTCGGCCACGAGACAGACTGCGCTCTCCCGCAGCCGGCGCGACAGCCGCACCTCCTTGACCTCGTCTTTAAGAAGCGCGCCGAGCTTGGCCAACAGCCGCTTGAGGTCCTCGTCGTAGAGCTCGTCGGGCGTTTCGATCTTGCCCTCCTCGGCGATGCGCGAGAGATCGACCTCGCCTTTGGTGAGCGAGACGAACTTCTTGCCCTGATAGTCCTTGACTTCGTTGAGCCAGAATTCGTCGACCGGATCGTCCAACAGCAGCACTTCGCAGCCCTTGGCGAGCGCCGCTTCGAGCTGCGGGCTCGTGCGCAGCGCATCCGCGTTTTCGCCCGTGATGTAGAAGATCTGGTCCTGGCCCGGGCGCATGCGTGCGACGTATTCGGCGAGGCTCACCCAGCCCGGACCGCGCGTGCTCTTAAAGCGCGCGAGCTCCAAAAGACGCTCGCGATTGTCGGGATCCTCGAACAGTCCCTCCTTGAGTACGGCGCCGAACTCGGCCCACCAGTCGAGATAGCTCTGATTTTTCTTGGCTGCGCCGTTGGGCGTGCCGGCTTCGGGTGTGCTTTCCTCGCTTGCCTTGCGCGCGAGCTCGTCCAGGATGCGCTTGGTGAGCTGCCGGCGCATCTTTTGCACCACCACACCGTGCTGGAGGGTCTCGCGGCTGACGTTGAGTTGCAGGTCTTCGCTGTCCACCACACCGGAAACGAAGCGCAGATAGCGCGGCAGCAGTTCCTCGAGCTGGTCGGTGATGAACACCCGTCGCACGTACAGGCGCACGCCGTGCCGGCGTCGCGGATCGTAGAGATCGAAGGGCCGGTGCGCCGGAAGGAAGAGAAGAGCCGTATAAGAGAGCGCCCCTTCGGCGGTGAAGTGAATGCGGGCGAAGGGATCGTCGAAGGTATGGGCGACGTGATGGTAGAACTCGCGATATTGATCTTCCGTGATCTCGGAGCGGGGCCGCGCCCAGAGTGCGCTTGCCGTGTTGATCTGATGCGGCTCGTGCGCCTTGGTGCGGGTTTCACCCGGCTTGGGCTTGGCCTCGAGGATGATCGGGAAGGCAATGTGGTCGCTGTAGGTACGGACGATCTCTTCGATCCGCGCCGCGTCCAAGAACTCCTTGGCGTCGTCTTTGAGGTGCAGGATGACGGCGGTGCCGCGCGGCAAGGGTTCCTCATCCTCGCGGATGGTATAGCCAGTGCGACCATCCGAAGCCCAGATCCAGCCCTTGTCCTGACCGGCACGCGTTGAGCGCACGATCACTTTGTCGGCGACCATGAAAACCGAATAAAAGCCGACGCCGAACTGGCCGATGAGCTTGAGGTCCTTGGCCTGATCGCCTGTGAGTTGCTCTAAAAAGCGCGCCGTGCCCGAGCGCGCGATGGTGCCGAGGTTGCTCGCGAGCTCATCGCGGTCCATCCCGATCCCGTTGTCCTTCACCGTCAAGATGTTGGTGTTGGGATCGGCGAGGATGCGGATCTCGAGCTTGGGGTCCGAGCCCAACAGTTCCGGCTTGCTCAGCGATTCGTAGCGTAGCTTGTCGCAGGCGTCAGAGGCGTTGGAGATCAATTCACGCAAGAAGATGGCGCGCTCCTTGTAGAGCGCGTTGACGACGATATCGAGGACCCTGCCGACTTCGGCCTCGAACGGCTGTACGACTCCGTCCATGGCGCTCGGGCTCCGCAACGGCTGGCTGATCCGGTTGACTGGCCCGCCATTTGGGCGTGCTCAAGGCGGGCTTCAAGCGCCGCCCCGGCTTCTCGGCACAAAGGCGCGAAACCGGCCCGAAGGATCGCGCGCGGGCGGACAAGGAGGTGGGCGCAGCGGTGCTTTTGGCTTTGATCGCGCGCAATTGCTTCGTTGGGGCGCGTGCTCGGTCTGCGTAGAGCCCGCTTAGCGGCCTTGCTGCGCGCAGCTGACGCTTGCCAAGCCCGTTCGGCTTAGCGATGTAAAGGCCATGGCAGTGGGTCGGCCCTCCCCTGGTCGGGTGGTGGCGGTCTTGGGACCGACCAACACCGGCAAGACTCACTTCGCTGTCGAGCGGATGCTCGCCCACCGCTCGGGCATGATCGGCTTTCCGCTGCGCCTGCTCGCGCGCGAGATCTACGATCGCATCAAGGCCCTGCGCGGATCGGCGGCGGTGGCGCTCGTCACCGGCGAGGAGCGGATCGGCAGCCCGACCGCGCCCTATATCGTCGCCACGGTCGAGGCGATGCCGATCGAGCGCGCGGTGGAGTTTTTGGCCGTCGACGAGATCCAACTGTGCGCCGACCTCGAGCGCGGCCATGTGTTCACCGACCGCCTTTTGCACGCCCGCGGTCTTTACGAGACCATGTTCTTGGGGGCGGAGACCATCCGTCCGATCCTCAAGCGGCTGGTCCCGGAAGCCGAGATCGTCACCCGCCCGCGCTTCTCGCTCCTCGTCCACGACGGGCATCGAAAACTCAACCGGCTGCCGCGGCGCAGCGCCATCGTCGCCTTCAGCGCCGCCGAGGTCTACGCCATCGCCGAGCTCGTGCGGCGCCAAAAGGGCGGGGCGGCGGTGGTCATGGGGGCGCTCTCCCCGCGCACGCGCAACGCCCAAGTCGCCCTCTACCAATCGGGCGAGGTCGATCATCTCGTGGCCACCGATGCCATCGGCATGGGCCTCAACATGGACCTCGCCCATGTCGCCTTCGCGCGGCTCAGCAAGTTCGACGGGCGGCAGGTGCGGCGCCTTGAAGTGCAGGAGATCGCCCAGATCGCCGGCCGCGCCGGAAGGCACATGGCCAATGGCACCTTTGGTACCACCGACGGTGCCGAACCTTTCGATGAGCGCACGGTCGAAGCGATCGAGAGTCACAGTTTCCCGCCCTTGAAGGCCATCCGCTGGCGCTCTTCCGATCTCGACTTCTCGAGCTTGGATGCACTGCTTGCGAGCCTCGATGCGCCGCCTCCCGCTGAGTGTCTTGTTCCGGTTAAGGACGCCTTGGACCATCGCTCGCTCGCGCTGCTCGCCCGCCGACCCGAGATCCGCGCCCGCGCCGATCGACCCGAGCGGGTGCGCCTTCTCTGGCAGGTCTGTCAGATCCCCGACTTCCGCAAGACCTTGAACGAGGCGCATCTGCACCTCTTGGCCACGGTGTTCGAGCATCTCTCGGGGCCGCGCGGCCGGCTGCCCGCGGATTGGTTCGCCGCCATGGTGAGCCGTCTTGAGCGCACCGATGGCGACATCGACACCCTCATCCAGCGCCTCGCGCATGTGCGCACCCTCACCTATTTGAGCTTCCGTGCCGATTGGCTGGACGAGGCGGCGCATTTCCAAGAGCGCACGCGCGCGCTTGAGGACCGGCTCTCGGATGCGCTGCATGAGCGCTTGACGCAGCGCTTTATCGACCGCCGCACCACGCAGATTTTGCGCTCGATGCGCGAGCGCGGCGAGCTCGTCGCTTCGGTCGACGAGGACGGTGCGGTTCTTGTGGACGGGGAGCCGATCGGGCGCATCGAGGGGCTGCGCTTTGCGCCTGAGCGGGGCGGTGACGAGCCGGCCCGCCGCTTGCTCGTTGCCGCCGCGCGACGGGCGGCCGGGGTGGAGCTCGGCCGTCGGGTGAGCGCGCTCGAGCGCGCGAGCGACAGCGAGTTCGACTTCGATGCCGAGGACCGCATTTGTTGGCGCGGCGCTGCGGTTGCGCGGCTCGAGCCCGGTCCCGATCCCTTGCGACCCAAGATCACCCCGCTCGTCGGAGAGGAGGCGGGCGCGCTCGCGGCGCGAGCGGCGCGTCGGCTCACCGGCTGGTTCGAGAGCTGGCGCGGGCGTCGCCTGGGTGCGCTGTTGGCACTGCGCTCGGCGGCCGAGAGCGCCGCGCTCGGTGGTGCGGCGCGCGCCATCCTCTGGCGGCTGCTCGAAGGGTTCGGCAGTGCGCCGCGCGGCGAGGTCGAGGAGCTCATTGCCGCACTCGCTTGTGAGGATCGCGCGGCGCTCGCGCGCTTGGGCGTACGCTTCGGCTGCTTCTGGCTCTATCTGCCGCAGCTGTTGCGGGCCGGAGCGATCGAAGCGCGCAGCCGTCTCCTCCGCCTCAGCCGCGCACCCGGACTTTTGACGCCGCCGCCCGGTGCTACGGTTTTGCGCGGCAAACATCGCCCCACCCGACCCGACATCGCCGCCGCGCTCGGTTTCGCCCCGCTGCCCGGCGTCGCCTTGCGCCAAGATTTGCTCGAGCGGCTGGCCGCCGCCCTGCGCGCCCGGGCACGCACGAGCAAGGCGTTCGCCTTGCCGGTCGAGCTCGCGGCGAGCGCCGGGTTGACACGCGCGGAGCTCGAGGCCTGCTTGCCTGCCCTCGGCTTCGTCCCGGCCCCGCGCGCGGGAGAGGAATCCTTGTGGATGCGTGCCCGCACCAAGCGCCGCGCGGGCAAGGACCCGGCGCCGCGGACGACCCGGCCGCCCGCCGATTCCCCCTTCGCCGCGCTTGCGGGGCTCGAGGTGCGCTGGTGAGCGAAAAGCGCGAACGACCCGGGCTGCGCCTCGACAAGTGGCTCTGGCACGCGCGCTTTGTACGCAAACGCGAGCTCGTAGCGGCGCTGGTGGCGGAACGGCGCATCCGCCTCAACGGCCAGCCGGTGAGCAAGACCCACCAGCTCGTGCGCCCGGGCGATGTGCTCGTCGTCACCGAGCGCGCGCGGATCCGCATCATTCGGGTCAAAGAGCTGGGCGAGCGCCGAGAGGGAGCAAAAGAGGCGTCGGCACTCTACGAAGTGGTGGCGAGCGAACCCTAAGGTGGGGCGGCGCGCGGCGGCCGCTCGCCGAAGATGGCGGTGCCGACCCGCACGATGGTGGCGCCAAAGGCAATCGCGGTCTCGAAATCGGCGCTCATGCCGATGCTCACCTCCTTGAGCCCGAAGCGGGCGGCGAGCTTGGCCAAAAGCGCCGCATAGGGCGCCACGTCTTCCTCAGCCGGCGGGATGGCCATGAGCCCCACCACCGG
The DNA here is from genome assembly GCA_030549795.1 of Pseudomonadota bacterium. Classification (GTDB taxonomy): domain Bacteria; phylum Pseudomonadota; class Alphaproteobacteria; order Geminicoccales; family Geminicoccaceae; genus JANXAZ01. The sequence goes on from JAUQQO010000018.1 coordinate 122,949, forward strand.
CAACCGCAGCTCCTCGCGGCAGAAGGTCAAGAACGCTGCGAGCTCGCCCGGGGGCAGACCAGCCTTTTGCGGTTCTTCGGCGAGGTTGACCTCGACGAGCAGGCGGCGGGTGCGCGCCTGCGGCCGGCTCAGCTCCTTAGCGAGCAGCTGGGCGAGCTTGGGGCGATCGAGGGTTTGGATGACATCGAACAGTTCGACTGCGGCGCGCGCCTTGTTGCTCTGGAGAGCTCCGACGAGGTGCAGCTCGACATCGGGATAGCGCGCCCGAAGCGCCGGCCAGCGGGATTGCGCCTCCTGCACATAGTTCTCCCCGAAGATCCGCTGGCCGGCGGCGAGCGCCGCCTCGATGCGCTCGAGCGGCTGCGCCTTGCTCACCGCCACCAAGGTGACGCTGTTCGGGTCGCGGCCGGCTGCCTCGGCTGCCGCTTTTACCCGACGCCGCACGTCCAAAAGGCGCGCTTGAACCTCTTGATCCTCGCCTTGTTCCACGCTCGTCCCCGGCTATGCTGGGCCCGGCCGATGAGCCTGCGTGCGCGCTGGGAGGTGTCAAGTGACGTTCGACGAGATCATGGCGCCCTTGGGGGCCCAGCGTTTCATCGACGAGTATCTCGGCAAGGCGCCGTTGCACCTCGAGGGGCCGCCCGAGAAGTGGGCGGCGATCATGAACTGGGACGTGCTCAATCGCTTGTTGGGCGCCTCCACCATTTGGGCGCACGCTTCGCTGCCGCTCGTGCTCGACAAAGAGCCGATCCCGGCTTCCGCCTACTGCAGCCCCGCCCCGGGTCGCGACGGGGGCACGGTGCTGCGGCCCGATCCCGCGAAGGTCAAAGAATTCTTGCGCCGCGGGGCGACGCTCGTGGCCAACGACATCGACCAGCTGACCCCGGAACTCCGCGCCTTTTGTCGGGCGATGGAAGAGGCGCTGGGCGGCAAGGTGCAGGCCAATCTCTATCTCTCGAGCAAGCGCCGGCAGGGCTTTGCGGTGCACTTCGACACGCACGACGTGTTCGCCGTTCACTGCATGGGCGAAAAGACCTGGATGGTGTTCGAGGGGAGGGCAGAAGATCCGATCGCACATCCGATGTTCAAGAACCTTCCTCCTCAACACCATGAGCGTGCAAAGGGCAAGCTGTGGAAAGAGGTGCGGCTGAAGCCTGGCGACTTGCTCTATCTCCCTCGGGGGCAATACCACTATGCGCTGGCTGAGGATGGTGCCTGCTGCCACATTGCCTTCGGGGTGACCTATCCGATTGGCCTCGATGTCGTGAGCTATCTCTTCGAACGCATGGTGGCCGAACCCTTGGGGCGGGCCAATCTGCCGCGCGAGCCGGGGGCGCTCGCGCGCCGCTTGGCGGCGCTCGGCGACCGTCTGGCGGCGATCTGTTCGGATGCCCGCACGCTTGCCGACATCCAGAACTTCATCGCGGGCTATCGTTATCCGCGCGAAGATTACGATCTTCCCGCTCTCATCGAGCAGGCACCCGATCGCTTCGCCCGCTGCTTCGATGACTTCAAACTCCTCGAGCGCGACGGCAAGGTGTTGCTTGTGCGCACCTCGACCCGCGAAGGCGTTGAGGTCCCGCAGCCGATCAAGGACGTTGTGGCCTGGGTGGTCGGCCGTGCGAGCTTCGATCGGGGTGAGCTCGCGCGCGCCTTTCCCGATCGCGCCCCGGCACAATTGGATACGGTGTTGGCGCAGCTCGAGAAAATGCGCGTGATCGCTGCGGCATGAACGAAAAACGGGCGTGATCTGCCTTATTTTTCGGCAGTCACCCGATTAGTGCGTTGCGTTGAAGTAACAGTTTCGCCGCGGTTTTGTCGCGCGCGTTGTTACTGGGCTTGTCTGCGCGCGCGTGCGGCGCATCCCTCGCTGCGTGGCAAAGCAAGCGCGGAGATCGGCTTGATGTCCCCAACGACCCATCGTCCAGCTCGCCAGGCTCGCTTGTTCATGCCCGGCGCGCTCGTGGTAGTTTCCGCGTTCGGTCTGGGCGGTCCGGCTCTGGCCCAGCAGGCGCCCAAAGTCACGCCAGCTGGCAAGCTCGAACTGAGCGTCGGCGGCTTTTCGCGCTTCCTTTGGGCGCTGGGCGATATCAAGAACAAGACCGGCGCTCAAAATGCGAGTTCGGACTTTCGCAACGATACGGAAGTGCACATCATCGCGCGCGGCAAAGACGAGAGCACCGGCATCGAATATGGTGCGACGATCGAGTTCGAGGCGGATACGAGCCGCAACGAGAATACAGACGAGACATGGATCTTTATCAAAGGTGTCTTCGGTGAGCTGCGCTTCGGGGACGATGACGGAGCTGCCGACAACATGAAGGTTGGCGGCTTTTCGGTTGCCGTGGGAACCGGTGGCATCGACGGTACGGTGATCGACACGCCGGCCGTCGTGGGGCCGAGCAACAGCGACGATGCCACCAAGATCGTCTACTACACGCCGCAGCTCGGCGGTTTGCAGTTGGGCGTGAGTTACACGCCGAGCTCGGAGAGCGTCGGTGACACGCTTGCCGGCACCAAAACCGGAGGCTTCAAGGACTGGGTGGAAGCCGGGGTCACCTGGGCGGGGGAGTTCGGCGGTGTGGGTATCACGGCCGCCGTTGTGGGCGGGCTCGCCGAAGCCGATTTCTCGGGTCGCAACAACGACCTCAAGACGCTCTTCGCAGGGGTGCAGATCGACGCCTTCGGTGTTTCCGTGGCGGGTGGTCTGGGCAGCGAGGAAGTACTCGGGGTTGATCGCGATTGGTTCAACCTAGGGGCGAAGACGGAAGTGGGCCCGGTGGCGCTCTCCGTGACGTACGGCCGGGCCAAGCTCAAACCCGGGCCCGATCCCGAGAATCTCGTACTGGGTGCCGAGCTCGGCATCGCGCCGGGTCTTTCGCTCTCGGGCGAAGTGTCCTTCTTCGATGAAGACCGCGGTGGCAAAGACGACGGTGTGCTGGGCCTTGTGCGCCTTGGCATCGACTTCTAGCGCGCCGCGGGTGAGCTGCGGCCTTGTTGCACGGTCGACACAAGGCCGCGGCTGCGGTCACCGTGCACGGGCGCTGCGGCTTGCCGCGTGACCGGTCCGTCTGAATAAACAGTCAGGCGAGGCCGACGGGCGCAACGCGCGTCCACGGCACGGGGGTGGCCGTGGCCGGTCGCCCCACAAGACGGTCCTTGCAAATGCACCTGAACCGAGGTGCGGAGGAGAGACCAACGATGACCTTTAAGAAAATGCTTTTGGGAACGTCCGCACTGCTCGGTGCGGGCATGCTTGCCGCCGCCTCTCCGGCCCTGGCGCAGCAGGGGCCTCAGGTCACACCGGGCGGTAAGCTCAACGTTGCGGTGAGCGGCTTCGCGCGCTTCCTTTGGGTCGCGGGCGACCTCAAAGAGCGGTTCAATGTGCAGTACAGCTCCAGCGACTTCCGCAACGACACGGAAGTGCACATCATCGCGCGCGGCAAAGACGAGAGCACCGGCATCGAATATGGTGCCACGGTCGAGTTCGAGGCGGATACGAGCCGCAACGACAACACCGACGAGACCTGGATCTTCCTGCGCGGGGCGTTCGGTGAGCTGCGCTTCGGCGATGAGGACGGCGCCTCCGACCTCATGAAGATTGGTGCCTTCACCCTCGCTGCGGGTACCGGTGGTCTCGACGGCACGATCGACTATCCGCGCTTGGTGGCGGGCATCAACACGAGCGACGCCACCAAGATCATCTACTTCACTCCGCGCGTCGCTGGCTTCCAGGCTGGTATCAGCTATACGCCGCACCAGGACTCAGTCGCTAACGGTGGTCGCGGCGACACGCTCGCCTTCACCAACGTCGACGGCATCAAGGATGCCATCGAGGGCGGTGTGAGCTACGTCGGTAGCTTCGGCGACGTGGGCATCCGCGCGTCGATTATCGGTCATACCGCCGACAGCACCGATGGCGACAACAACGAGGACTTCTGGAAGCTCTACGGCGGTGCCGTGGTGAGCTTCGCCGGCTTCTCCGTCGGTGGCGGCTACGGCAAGCAGGACGTGTTCGGCCGCCAGAACAAGTGGTTCAACCTGGGTGCCGGCGCCGAGCTGGGTCCGGCCAAGCTGTCGGTCAACTACGGCAAGGTGCTCGACGACGATCTCAATCAAGAGGAGCGGGCGCTCATCTTCAGCGCCACGGTGGGTATCCTGCCGGGTGTGACCTTGGACGGCGACCTCCACTTCTTCGACATGGATCGCGGCGGCAAGGACGACGGCACGCTGGGCTTGGTGCGGCTCAACGTCGCGTTCTGATCGTCGCGCAAACGCAGCCAGGTGGGGGCGGCGAGGCATGGCCCGCCGCCCCTTCGCTTTGTGTGCAGCTGAGGCGGCGGCGCCACTCCCCGAGTGCTGAGGCCGACGCTATGTTTCGTTTCGAAACGTGAAGAGGAGGTGCGGGTTTGATCCGCCTGGTGGCGCGCACGATTGCCGTCGTGGGCATGGTTGCTGCGGTTGCCGAGCCTGGGAGCGCTGCCGAACTGCGGGTCGGTGGCGCTTGGGAGGTCGCAAGAACGGCTGGGCTCACGGCTGGTGCGCTGGGTAAAGCCGAGGACAAGGCGGCTGGGCGTGACTTGCGCCTCGGATTTACCCCGCGTGCGGGCACAGGATTCGGCTTCGGTACCGAAACGGCGCCGATCGAATTTGACCTCGAAGTGGCGCCAGCGGGCGCCGGTCTCGCGCGCCTCGAAGCGCTGGCCTTGGTTCCGGGAGAGATGGCGAGCGGGCGCCTTGAGGCATCGCCGCGCGGATTGGCGGTGGGCGGGGTGCTCGCGTGGTCGGGCTGGACGGTGGGCGGCAGCTTCGTCTCGGGGGCGGTCGGGACGGGCGGTATCGATCTGTGGAGTGGCTCGATTGGGTACGGGCCGGTCGTGGCGCGGCTCGGCTACGGGCAGACCACCACCGTCGGCGGCCAGGAGCGGGAGCTCTGGCTGTTCGGAACCGAACTCACCACCCGCCCCTGGCTGACGCTTGAAGGCGATCTCGCGATTACGAGCGGGGCGGAGCGCGAGCCGGCGGCAGCCGGGCGGCTGGGCCTGCGGCTTAACTTCTAAGGCGCGCGCGGCATCTTTCGCGCGAAGCTGCCCGTGCTATGTTCGCCGCGCCGCGGACGGCGCGGCGAGCCGAGTGACCCTAACCGATGAGCCGTTTTGTCATCGCTGTTTGCGCGCTGCTTGTTGGCGGAGGCTTGCTCGTTGGCTGTTCCGGGGTACCGATCGAGCAGCCCGAGTGGTCGCCTTACGATCCCAAGGATCAGGCACGGCGCCAGCGCTACGGGACGATCACCGGGACAGACGGGATCACGCTGTTCGGCATGGGCCGACGCGGAACCGAGCAGGCCGCATCCAACGGCGGCGGTGGGGGCGGGATCGGGGTCAACGCCTATCTCTGGCGGGCGAGCCTCGAGACGCTCGACTTCATTCCCCTGGCCTCGGCCGATCCCTTCGGTGGGCTGATCGTCACCGACTGGTACCAGCCAGCAGAAGCGCCTGATGAGCGCTTCAAAATCCAGGTTCTCATCCGTGACGTCGCGCTGCGCGCCGATGCGGTGCGCGTCTCTGTCCTGCGGCAGCGTCGCGATCCCAAGGGCGGCTGGCTCGATGTGCCGGCTGATCCGCGCGTTGCAACCGAACTCGAGGACAAGATCCTCACGCGTGCGCGCCAAATCCGTATCGCCGCCGGGAATTGAAGGCGCGCACACGGCGGCTCGGGTCCAGCGAGAGGACGGACGGGAAGGGAATGTCTCGCTACAATTTTCGCGTTTGTGAAGCCAAGTGGCAGCGCATCTGGGAAGAGCGGCGGATCTTCGAAGTCCGCATCGATCCCTCCAAGCCCAAATACTACGTTTTGGAGATGTTCCCCTATCCGTCTGGCCGCATCCACATGGGGCATGTGCGCAACTACACGCTGGGCGATGTGGTTGCGCGTCTAAAGCGCGCCCAAGGCTACAATGTGTTGCATCCCATGGGCTGGGACGCCTTCGGCCTGCCGGCAGAAGGGGCGGCGATCAAGCGTGGTGTCCACCCCAAGACCTGGACCTACGCCAACATCGCCGAGATGCGGCAGCAAATCAAATCGATGGGTTTGTCGATCGATTGGACGCGCGAGATCGCAACGTGCGATCCCGAATATTTCAAGCACGAACAGGCGATGTTCCTCGACATGTACGAGCGGGGGCTCGTCTATCGCAAAGAAAGTTGGGTCAATTGGGACCCGGTCGACCAGACCGTTCTCGCCAACGAGCAGGTGATCGACGGCAAGGGCTGGCGTTCGGGGGCCCCGGTCGAGCGCCGCAAGCTGGCCCAGTGGTTTTTCCGGATCACCGCCTATGCTGAAGACCTGTTGGCCGCCCTCGACCGGCTCGAGCGCTGGCCCGAGAAAGTGCGCACCATGCAGCGCAACTGGATCGGGCGGTCGGAAGGGGCGCGCATCGCCTTTCCCGTGGAGGGCCGCGCGGAGCCGATCGAGGTCTTCTCGACCCGGCCCGACACCCTCTTCGGTGCCTCCTTCATCGCGCTCGCTCCCGACCATCCGCTCGCGAGCGAACTCGCCGCGCGCGATCCGGGGCTCGCTGCGTTCATCGCCGAGTGTTTGAAGGGCACGACCGCCGAGGCGGCGCTCGAGACGATGGAAAAGCGCGGCTATGATACGGGGCTGCGCTGCCGCAACCCGGTCCGTCCCGAGCAGCTTTTGCCGGTGTTCGTCGCCAATTTCGTGCTCTCCGAATATGGTACGGGGGCGATCTTCGGCTGCCCGGCGCACGATCAACGCGACCTCGAATTCGCCCGTGCCTATGGATTGCCGGTGATCCCCGTGGTGGTGCCGGAAGGGGCGGATCCTGCGACCTTCACGATCGGCGAAGAGGCGTACACAGGCGACGGCCGCCTGTTCAACTCCGACTTCCTCAACGGCCTCGATGTCGCCACCGCCAAGAAACGGATCGTGGAGGAACTGAAGCGACGCGGTGCGGGCGAGGCAGAGGTGCGCTGGCGATTGCGTGACTGGGGCGTGTCGCGCCAGCGCTACTGGGGCTGTCCGATCCCGATGGTGCACTGCCCGCGTTGTGGCATCGTTCCGGTGCCCAAAGACCAGTTGCCGGTTTTGCTGCCGGACGACGTCGACATCACCGGCGTCGGCAACCCCCTCGATCGCCATCCGACTTGGAAGTACACCGATTGCCCGCGCTGTGGGGGGCCGGCGCAGCGCGAGACCGACACCTTCGATACTTTCGTCGAGAGCTCCTGGTATTTCGCGCGTTTCTGCGATCCCAAGAACCCAGAACGCCCATTCGATAAAGAAGCTGCGGCTTATTGGTTGCCGGTTGATCAGTATATCGGTGGCATCGAACACGCCGTCTTACATCTTCTTTATTCTCGCTTTTTCACGCGTGCGATGCGTGATTGTGGCTATCTTGATATCGACGAGCCGTTTGCTGGCCTGTTCACACAGGGCATGATCACGCATCAGACCTATCGCGACGAACAAGGGAATTGGCTCGAGCCCAAAGAGGTGATTCGCGACGAGAGCGGTGCGCTGCGCACCCGCGACGGGCGCCGCGTGATCCCCGGCCGGGTCGAGAAGATGAGCAAATCCAAGCTGAATACCGTTGATCCGAGCGAGATCATCGAGACCTATGGAGCGGATACGGCACGCCTGTTCATGCTCTCGGACAGTCCGCCCGAGCGCGACCTCGAGTGGACCGATGCCGGCATTGACGGTGCCTGGCGCTATCTCAATCGGCTGTGGCGGATCGTTGAGGAGCGCCTCGAGCGGCTGCCGCCGCCGGGTACCCCGGTTCCGCGCGAGGGGCTCGAAGGCGCGGACCTCGCACTCGCGCGGCAGGTCCACCGCGCGATCGCCGCGGTCACCGACGCGCTCGAGCGCTTCCACTTCAACAAAGCGGTGGCGCTTATCCGCGAGTTCACCAACGCCATCGAGGACTATCGAGGCGACAATGGAGCACTGTTGCGCCAAGCGCTCGAGACCTTCGTGCGCCTGATCGAGCCCATGACGCCCCATCTCGCCGAGGAGCTCTGGCAACGGCTCGGGCACGAGCGTCTGCTCGCCGAGACTCCGTGGCTCGTCCCCGATCCCGCTTTTCTCGTCGAGGAGGAGGTGGTGTTGCCGGTCCAGGTCAACGGCCGGCGCCGGGCCGAGATCCGCGTTCCCAAAGGCGCCGATCAGGCGACGATCGAGGCGGCGGCGCTCGCCGATCCGGCCGTGCAAAGGGCGCTCGACGGGCGCACGCCGCGCCGGGTCGTGGTCGTCCCCGACCGCATCGTCAACCTCGTCGTATGAGCTTCCTGCGCCGCCTCTTCGAAGACAAGTTATCCATCGAATGCGGCCGCGGCGACCGGCCAGCGGTCGCGTGAACCCGCGGCTGTGCCGGAATGACATGGAACGAGCGGTCAGCCGCTTGGCGCTCATCCCGAGCGCGCCCCCCTGTCCCCTTCGCACCGAAGGTTGCGGCCGCACGGGCCGAGCTGCGGGTCGCGCGGGTGGTCGCAACGCGCGCTTTACTCTTGGTGCTCCTCGCGAGCCTCCTTTGCGGCTGTGCGCTGCGTCCTCTCCACGGCGGACATGCCGGCGAGGAGGTCAATGCGGCGCTCGCGGCGATCGCGATCGATGCGCCGCGCAATCGGCTCGGCCAGCTCCTCGAGCGCGCCCTTGCCGAACAGCTGGCACCCCTGGGTCCACCGCGCGCGCCACGCTACCGTTTGATCTTGAGGCTGGAGCGCGAAAAAACACCCCTTGCGGTGCAACTCGACGATGTCACCACCCGCTTTGACCTCGTGATCGCCGCCCGTTTCGATCTCGTGCGCGCAGCCGATGGAGCAGTGCTCATGCGCGGTGCGGCCCGCCGGGTGGCGAGCTTCAACGTGGTGCGCGCGCCCTTCGCCACCCTGGTCGCCGAGCAGGATGCCGAGCGGCGCGCGGCTGAAGAACTCGCGCGCGAGATCCGCACCCGTCTTGCCGCCCAACTCATAGGGGGTGAGGGTTGAAGCTCGCGAGCACGCAGATCGAACGCTTTCTTAACGCACCGGATCCTTCGATCCGGCTCGCACTCCTCTTCGGACCCGACAGCGGTGCGGTCGGTGAGCGCGCCATGCGCCTTGCGCGTGCGGTCGCCGAAGACCCCAACGATCCGTTCCGGGTAAGCGAACTCGATCCACAGCGCCTTGCGAGCCAGCCCGAACGCCTGGTGCTCGAGGCTCAAGCGCTGTGCTTCGGCGGGGGACGGAGGCTGGTGCGCATCCGCGATGCCGACGACGCGCTCGCACCCGCCGTGGCCGCGCTCCTCGCGCTCGAGCAATGCGCGGGCTTCGTCCTCGTGCAAGCAGGCGAATTGCCAGCCTCTTCCAAGCTGCGGCAGCTCGTCGAGCGGGCGGATCGCGCCGTCGCCATCGGCTGTTGGCCGGAGAGCGAGCGCGAATGCGCGGCGAGCGTGCGCGCGGTGCTCGCCGAGCACGGTCTGCGCCCCGAGCCAGAGGCCCTCGAGCTCTTGGTGGAACGGCTGGCTGGCGACTTGGGTCTCTTGCGCGCCGAACTCGCCAAGCTCGCCCTCTATCTCGGGCCCGAGGCCCGTTGGGTGCGCGAGGCCGACGTGTGCGCCGTGGTCGAGGATGTCGGCGGCGCAGCGGTCGAGGACCTCGTGCTGGCGGCTCTTCTGGGTGAGCGCGAGCGGGTGGAACGGGAACTGCAGCGGCTCACAGACGCGGCGGAAAACGCCGCCCGCATCCTGCGCGTCGCTGCAACCACGCTCGTGCGCCTTCTGCACTTGCGTGCTCCGATCGAGCGCGGGGCGCGCCTTGAGACTGTACTCGAGCAGGCGCGTCCTCCCGTTCACTTCCGCATCCGTGCCAAGGTGGCGCGCGTTCTCCGCGCGTGGCCGGCGACCGCTCTCGAGCAGGAACTCGCGGCGCTGGTCGAGGCCGAAATCGCCGCCAAGAGCGGAAGTCTGCCCGATCGGCTCCTTTGCCGGCGAGCCTTTTCCGACCTCGCCGACCGCGCCGCGCAGATGCCCGTGGGCTGAACGGAACAGGTATGGGATGCCCATGGTCAGAGCTGGCCGTTCGCAGGTGCGCTCGACGATCTTTGCCGCACCGCTCTCGCCGAACGCCGGACGCGCGCGGGAACCGCGCGACGGCCGAACAGCCGAGCGCGTCGCCGAAGGGGCGGCGGACCAAAGGAGGGCCGCAGGCTCGCGCGCGCTGCCAGCTGACGACCAGGCAAATGTTTGCCTTCTTCGCCCATCGCAGCGCAGGCGGGTTCCTATCCCCGCAACTTCCGCGCGCGTTCGCGGAGCGCAGTGCAAAGCGGTCCATCGCGCCTCGCCCGTTCCGCGACAGCGAAATCGGCGGTTCGCGTTCACGCGCAGCGTAGCCGGGAAACCGCGCCGCGGCGCGAGAGTCCGCTGTCGAACGGATAGGCTATGATGGTCGGATCCGATTTTACCCCTTTTTTCGATGTTGCGATCGCCGGAGGTGGCCTCACCGGGCTTGCCCTCGCCGCGGCACTCGTGCCTTCTGGGTGCCGCGTTGCGGTGATCGAGCACGCTCCGCTTGCGAACCTGGTCGAGCCGGCGCACGACGGTCGCGTGACAGCGGTGGCGCGCGGCAGCCAGCGCTTGCTCGCGCGGCTGGGCTTGTGGCCAAAAATCGCGCCCGATGCCGAGCCCATCCTCGAGATCTTGGTCGGTGAGGCGTCGAGCCCGATTGAGGTCCACTACGATCACCGCGAGGTGGGCGGCGAGCCCTTGGGCTGGATCGTTCCCAACCGCAGCTTGCGCCTCGCTTTGCAGGCGGCGGTGCGCGACCGGCCGGAGGTCGCAGTTTTCGCTCCGGCCCGCATCCTCCATGCGGCAGGAGAAGCGGGCACGCTCCGCCTCGTACTCGAAGACGGTCGAACGCTGCGCTGTGCGCTGCTCGCTGTGTGCGAGGGACGCTTGTCGCCGACGCGCAGGCTGCTCGGGATCGGGGCGCGGCGCTACGTCTACCCGCAGCTTGCGATCGTGGCCACGCTCGAACACGAGCGGCCCCATCGCGGCCGCGCGGTCGAACGCTTCTTTCCCGATGGTCCTTTCGCCATTCTGCCCATGCGCGGTCGGCGCTCCTCGATCGTGTGGGCGCTCGAGACCGCGAAAGCGAAAGCCATCCGCGAGCTCGACGGTGATGAGTTCGCCGCCGAGGTCGAAGAGCGCTTCGGTGACCTTTTGGGTGGCGTGAGCCTCCTCGGCGAGCGTTGGTACTATCCCCTTGTGCTCGTCGAGGCCGAGCGGATCGTGGCACCGCGCGCAGCGCTCGTCGGCGATGCGGCGCGCGGCATCCATCCGATCGCGGGCCAGGGGTGGAACCTCGCCCTGCGCGATGTCGCCGCTCTCGCGCAAGTGGTGGCCGAGCAGATCGCGGTCGGCCTCGATCCGGGCGATCCCTTGGCGCTCGAGCGCTATGCCAGCTGGCGGCGTTTCGACGGCCTTGCGCTCGTCGCCGTCACCCACGGCATCGATCGGTTGTTCGCCAACGATCTCGAACCGCTCAAAATCTTGCGCAACCTCGGCCTCGCTCTGGTCGAACGGCTGCCGCCGCTCAAGCGGTTCTTCATGCGGCACGCCATGGGCGTCTTGGGCGAGTTGCCGCAGGCGATGCGCAGCTGAACGAGCAAAGCGCTTTTCCCCGCCCAGTAAGTGCCGTGCGGCCTCCATGAGCCGCAGCAACGCAATCGCGAGCAACGTGAAGAGGATGCCGCGCATCGCGCAGCCGCCGTGTTCGCTTCCGCTGCTCCTTTGCTAGCGAGCCGCGGTTAATACCGCGTTACCGGCGAGCGGAAAGCGAGCTCGGTGCAACGGGCGAAGCCGAGGCGAGTGCTTGACGCGTCGCGCGCGCGGGCGTTGAAGCTCGCCCGGCAGTGGTGGAGGAGAGGCGATGGCGCGCGAAAGCGGACGGCGGTTGCGCTCGCAGGCCTGGTGGGACGACCGCAGCGAGCCCGACATGACCGCACTCTATCTCGAAAAGTACGTCAACTTCGGGCTCACCCGCGAGGAACTGCAGTCGGGCCGACCGATCATCGGCATCGCTCAGACCGGCTCCGACCTGGTCCCGTGCAACCGTCATCACCGCGAGCTCGCCAAACGGGTAGCGGACGGCATCCGCGACGCTGGAGGCATCCCGCTCGAGTTCCCGGTGCACCCCATTCAGGAGACCGGCAAACGCCCCACCGCCATGCTCGATCGCAACTTACAATATCTCTCGCTCGTCGAGGTGCTTTGGGGCTATCCGATCGATGGAGTGGTCCTTACCACCGGTTGTGACAAGACAACGCCCGCGCTTTTGATGGGAGCCGCTACCGTCGACATTCCAGCCATCGTGCTCTCGGGCGGGCCGATGCTCAACGGATACTATAAAGGCTCGCTCGCCGGATCGGGAACGATCATTTGGGAAGCGCGGCGCCTGTATGCCAAGGGCGAGATCGGCTACGATGAGTTCATGGAGATGGCGCTCGCCTCCGCGCCCTCGATCGGCCATTGCAACACCATGGGTACCGCTTCCTCGATGAACGCCATGGCCGAGGCGCTGGGCATGAGCCTGCCCGGTTGTGCCGCCATCCCGGCGCCTTATCGTGAGAGGGCGCAAATGGCCTACGCAACCGGCAAACGTATCGTAGAAATGGTGTGGGAGGACTTGCGCCCCTCCAAGATCATGACTCGCAAGGCCTTTGAAAATGCGATCATCTGTGCAGCAGCGATCGGTGCGTCCACCAATTGCCCTCCGCACGTGATCGCTATCGCCCGTCATATGGGTGTGCCGCTGACAATCGAGGATTGGGAACTCGGCCGCGACGTGCCGCTCTTGGTCAACGTCCAGCCAGCGGGCGAATATCTCTGCGAGGAATATTATCGCGCAGGTGGTTTGCCGGCGGTGATGAAGGAACTCTTAGCTGCCGGCCGGCTGCATGGCGACGTGCTCACCTGCACGGGTAAGACGGTGGCGGAAAATCTCGAAAACGTACCCTTTGCGAGCGATCGCCGGGTCATTCGCCCCTATTCCGATCCGCTCAAGCCCGAAGCCGGCTTCCTCATCATCTCGGGCAATCTGTTCGACGCCGCGGTGATGAAGACCTCGGTGGTGAGCGAGGAGTTCCGCAAAAAATATCTCGAGCATCCCGAACATCCCGGCGTTTTCGAGGGCAAGGCTGTCGTGTTCGATGGGCCTGAAGACTATCATGCGCGCATCGATGACCCTGACCTCGACATCGATGAAAACAGTTTTCTTTTCATAAGATATTGCGGTCCGGTCGGGTATCCCGGTGCTCCCGAAGTGGTTAACATGCGGCCGCCCAAAAAGCTCATGGAAAAGGGCATTCGCGCTCTTCCCACGATCGGCGACGGCCGCCAGTCGGGCACTTCTGAGAGCCCCTCGATCTTGAACGCCAGTCCGGAGGCGGCGGTCGGCGGCAATCTCGCCATTCTCAGAACCGGTGATCGGGTGCGGCTCGACCTGCACGCCCGTCGGCTCGATGTGCTCTTGAGCGAAGAGGAAATCGCCCGCCGGCGCGAAGAGCTCAATAAGAGCAAACCGCCGATTCCGCCCGCGCAGACGCCTTGGCAGGAAATCTACCGCGCGCTCGTGGGCCAACTCTCAACGGGGGCTTGTCTGGAGCCTGCAGTGTTGCATCTGCGGGTGGTCGAGACCCACGGCCCCGCCCCGCGGCGCAATCACTGAAAGAGCCGCGAGCCACGAGAACGAAACCGCTTTGCGTGATGTGGGCACGCCAGCCGCCTTGAGCGCCGGGCGTAGGTCGCGCCCTCGCTGCAGCCTGCGCGCTCAGGCAATCGCGCGAGTCCGCCCTACGATCGCCGCGGCCTCGTCTGCGGGTGCTCGGGATGCGTTCGAAGAGCTCTTGCGCACTGCACTTCTGCACGTGCGTCGAGAAAACGGTGCGCGGCGCGTCGCGGCGGGGTGCGTTGAGGAGACGGTGCGCGGGCGCGCGAGGGCACGAGGGTCAAATGGCCGTTCCCTCCACCGCTTCCATGCGCAGCGCCGCGGCCAGAAGGGCGCGCGTATAGGGATGGCGGGGGTCCTCGAAGATCCGCTCGACCGGGCCCTCTTCCACCACGATGCCGTCCTTCATCACCATCACTCGATGGCTCATCGCGCGGATCACCCGTAGATCGTGGCTGATGAAGAGATAAGCAAGCCCGCGTTTTTCTTGCAGCGAACGGAGAAGATCGAGCACTTGTGCCTGTACCGACATATCGAGCGCGCTCGTCGGCTCGTCGAGGACGAGGAGCTTGGGCTCGAGCACGAGCGCGCGGGCAATCGCAATGCGCTGGCGCTGGCCGCCGCTGAACTCGTGCGGGTAGCGGTGCATGCACTCGGGGTCGAGGCCGACTTCGGCGAGCGCCGCCGCCACCCGCCGCACCCGCTCCTCGGCGGTGCCGATGCCGTGGATGGCCAGTCCTTCGGCGACGATCTGACCGACCGACATCCGTGGTGAAAGTGACCCGAAGGGATCTTGGAAGACGATCTGCATGATTCGTCGCAGCGGCCGCAACTGCCGCCACGACCAACCCTGAACGTCGATGCCGTTGATCCGAATCGCGCCTCGAGAAGGGAGCAGGCGCAACAGGGCAAGTCCGAGCGTCGTCTTGCCGGAGCCGGATTCGCCAACGATACCCAGTGTTTCGCCGGCGCGCACGGTGAGATCGACGCCGTCGACCGCCTTCACCCATCCCACCGTACGGCGCAACAGCCCGCGCTGAATGGGAAAATGGACCTTAAGATCGCGCACTTCGGCCACCACCGGGGCGTCGTGGGGAACGGGCGGCGGCCGTCCCGTCGGTTCGGCTGCGAGCAGCCGACGGGTGTAGGGATGACGGGGAGCGGTGAACAGGCGCGTGGTGGGCCCGCTCTCCACCAGCTCGCCCTCGGTCATGACCAGCACGCGCTGGGCGAGATGGCGGACGATGGTCAGATCATGGGTGATGAGGAGGATCGCCATCCCCATCTTCCGCTGCAAATCCTGCAACAGGCGCAGGATCTGCGCTTGGATGGTGACGTCGACCGCGGTCGTGGGCTCATCGGCGATCAGAAGATCCGGCTGGTTGGCGAGCGCCATGGCGATCATCACCCGCTGGCGCTGCCCGCCGGAGAGCTGGTGGGGATAGGCGCGCCGGCGCTGCTCCGGGTCGGGGATACCGACGAGCCGCAAGAGCTCGAGCACGCGGGCGCGGACTTCCTCTCGGCTCAACCGTCGATGCAAGAGCAGAGCCTCGCCGATCTGCCGCTCGACCGTGTGCAGCGGGTTCAAGGCGGTCATCGGCTCCTGGAAGATCATCGCGATGCGGTCACCGCGGATCTGCCGCATGAAGCCTTCCGGGCGGCCCATTAGCTCCTCGCCCTTAAAGCGTATCGAGCCCTTGGGATGCTCGGCCCGGGGATAGGGCAAGAGCTGCAGAATCGAGAGCGCGGTCACCGACTTGCCCGAGCCCGATTCGCCGACGAGCGCCACGGTTTCCCCACGCTCGATGGTAAAAGAAACGCCGCGCACCGCATCAACCGTGCGCCCCTCGAGGTGAAAGCGCACCCACAAGTCTTCGACCTCGAGAAGAGGGGGTGAAGCGGGGCGCGGATCCGGGCTCACCGGAAGGTCTTCCTGGGATCGAAGGCGTCGCGCACGGCTTCGCCCACGAAGACGAGCAAGGAGAGCATGGTGGCGACGACGACGAAGCCGGTAAGGCCGAGCCAGGGGGCCTGCAGATTGTTCTTTCCCTGGGCGAGCAGTTCGCCCAGCGAGGGCGAGCCGGGTGGCAGGCCGAAGCCGAGAAAGTCGAGCGAGGTCAAGGTGGTGATCGAGCCGTTCAAGACGAAGGGAAGGAACGTCAGCGCCGAGACCATGGCATTCGGCAAGACGTGGCGGAACATGAGCGCCACATCGGAAGCACCCAAGGCGCGCGCCGCGCGCACGAAGTCGAAGTTGCGCGCGCGCAAGAACTCGGCTCGCACGACATCGACCAGACTCATCCACGAAAACAGGAGCATGATGCCGAGTAGCGTCCAAAAACCCGGCGTCAAGAAGGAAGCGACGATGATCAACAGATAGAGAACCGGCAGCCCGCCCCAGATCTCGATAAAGCGCTGCAAGCCGAGATCGACCCAGCCGCCGAACCAGCCCTGGATCGCGCCGAGCACGATCCCAATGAGCGAGCTCGCGAGCGTCAAGATCAGCCCGAAGAGTACCGAGATGCGAAAGCCGTAGATCACCCGTGCGAGCACGTCGCGTGCCTGATCGTCGGTGCCGAGCCAATGGTTGCGATCGGGAGGCGAGGGCGCCGGGCCGGGGATGTCCTTGACGACCGTGTCCCAGCGGTAGCGCACGGGCGGCCAGATCATCCAACCCTTTTCTTCAATCAGAGCGCGCACTTCCGGATCGTGATAGTCGGCTTCGGTCGGAAAGATGCCGCCGAACGTCGTCTCCGGATAGGCGACGAGGAAGGGAACGTAAAAGCCGCCGTCGTAGCGGACGAGAAGCGGGCGATCGTTGGCGATGACTTCCGCGAACAGGCTCAGGACGAACAGAGCGAGAAAGATGCGCAGGCTGATCGCGCCGCGACGGTTGCGTTCGAAATTAGCGAGCCGGCGCGCGCCGATCGGCGTCAAGGAGAAGGAGAAGCCCAAAAAGCGCACCCGCTCGCGGCGGACGATCGCACGCGCCATCGCTCAAACCGCCCGTGCCTCGAAGTCGATGCGCGGATCAACGACGACGTAGGTCAAATCCGACACGATCTTCATGATCAGGCCGAGGAGGGTGAAGATGTAGAGCGTGCCGAACATCAACGGATAATCGCGATTGAGTGCAGCTTCGTAGCCGAGCAGACCCAGCCCGTCGAGCGAGAAGATGATCTCGATGAGCAAAGCCCCGGTGAACAGCATACCGACGAAGGCGGCCGGGAAGCCGGCGATGACGATCAGCATGGCGTTGCGAAAGACGTGGCCGTAGAGCACGCGCCGCGGCGAAAGGCCCTTGGCGCGGGCGGTGATCACGTATTGTTTGTTGATCTCCTCGAGAAAACTGTTCTTGGTGAGCATGGTGAGGGTGGCAAAAGAGCCGACGAGCATCGCCGAGATCGGCAGCACCATGTGCCAGAGGTAATCGAGGATCCGCTCCGGCCAGGAAAGCTCCCAGAAATTGTCGGAAACCAAGCCGCGCAGCGGAAAGATCTGCCAGTAGCTGCCGCCGGCGAAGAGAACGATCAAAAGAAGCGCGAAGAGGAAGGAGGGGATGGCATAACCGACGACGATCACCGCGCTCGTCCACACATCGAAGCGCGAGCCATCGCGCACCGCCTTGGCGATGCCGAGCGGGATCGAAACGAGATAGGTCAGAAGCGTCGTCCACACGCCGAGCGAGATCGAAACCGGCATCTTCTCGAGGATCAGTTCGATCACCGTGCGGTCGCGGAAATAACTCGTGCCGAAATCGAAGCGCAGATAGTCCCACAACATCTTCAAAAAGCGCTCGTGCGCCGGACGGTCGAAGCCGAACTGACGCTCGAGTTGCGCGATCAGCTCGGGCGGCAGACCCTGCGCGCCTCGGTAGATTCCCTGCGGCCCGCCACCACTCTGCCCCTGCAATGGCGCGAGCGCGGGCCCGGTCTCGCTTCCCGCGCCGCCGCCGGTGAGCCGGGCGGTGGCGCCGGCGCCGGTGGCGGTGAGCTCGGAGATGATCTTCTCGATGGGGCCGCCCGGGGCCGCCTGCACGACGATGAAGTTGATGAAAAGGATGCCCAAGAGGGTGGGAACGACGAGCAGAAGACGCCGGGCGATGTAGCTCAGCATGGCCGTTTAGCGCACCACCAGCCCAACCGCGCGGCGCGCTTCAGTGAGCGCGCGTTCCTTCGCGGGATCGATCCACCAGGTGAAGATGTCGAGCCCGTAGCGCGGCGGTCTTTCGGGGAGGCCGAACTTGTCCCACATCGCGATCCAGGTCTCGCGGTTGTGCCAGTGTGGGATGACGTAGTGGCCCCAGATCAAGACGCGGTCGAGCGCGCGGCAGGCGGCGATCAAGGCTTCGCGGTCGGGCGCTTGGATGATCTTGTCGATGAGATAGTCGACGATGGGGTCCTCGATGCCGATCAGATTGCGCGAGCCGGGTTGCCGCGCCGCCGCCGAGCTCCAAAAGTTGCGCTGTTCGTTGCCGGGCGAGAGGCTCTGCGGAAACACCGCCACCACCATGTCGTAGTCGAACTCCTCGAGGCGGCGTTGGTATTGGGCATCGTCGACGACCCGCACCTTGGCCTCGACACCGAGCCGCTCGAGGTTCTTTACGAACGGACCCACGATACGCTCGAAAAGACCGCCCTGGTCCAAGAGAATCTCGAAGCTCACCGGGCGGCCGGTGGCCAGTTCGACGAGTTTGCCTTGGCGAACCTCGTAACCCCCCGCTTTCAAGATTTCGAAGGCTTTGCGCAAATTGTCGCGAATGTTGCCCGATCCGTCGGTCTTCGGCGCTTCGTAGACTTTCTCGAACACTTCCGGCGGCAAGCGGTCGCGAAACGGTGCGAGCAGCGCGCGTTCGGCTTCCGAGATCGGCTGGCGCGCGCCCAGCTCGCTGTTCGGAAAATAGCTCTCGGTGCGCACGTAGTTGCCGTAAAAGAGATTTTTTTGGGTCCACTCGAAGTCGAATGCATAGTTGAGCGCTTCGCGCAGGGCTCGGTTTTGAAAGACCGGCCGGCGCAAATTGAAGACGAAGCCCTGCATGCCCGCACCCCCTTCGCGCGGGATGGCGAGCTTCTTGATCAATCCGTGTTCCACCGCCGGGCCGGTGTATCCCGTCGCCCAAAAGCGCGAGCTGTTCTCGATCCGCAAATCGAATTCGCCGGCTTTTAAAGCCTCAAGGGCGACGTTGGGGTCGCGAAAGTAGACGTAGCGGACCTCATCGAAATTGTAGCGGCCGCGCATCACCGGAACATCGGCCCCCCAATAATCGGTGACCCGCTCGTACGTGATCGACCGTCCGGGCTCCACCGACTTGACGCGATAGGCGCCGGAGCCGAGCGGCGGCTCGAGGGTGGTCTTTTCGAAGTCGCGCCCTTCCCAATAGTGCTTGGGCAAAATCGGCATCTGGCCGACAATGAGAGGAAGCTCGCGGTTGGTGGTGCCGTCGAAGATGAACTTCACTCGCCGTTCGCCAGCGGCCTCTGCGCGCACCACGTTCGCGTAATAGGCGCGGTAGAAGGGCTCTCCTTTGCTTTTGAGGATGTCGAGCGAGAAGATCACGTCCTCGACCGTGACCGGGCGGCCGTCGTGCCAACGCGCCTGTGGGCGCAAGGTGAAGGCGACCCAGGAGCGATCGGCCGGCATCTCGATGGTTTCGGCCAAAAGCCCGTATTCGGAAAAGGCTTCATCGAGGTTCTGGACGGTGAGGCTCTCGAACGGCAGGCCCGAGCCGGCGGCATCGTTGCCCTTCAAGATGAAGGGGTTGAGATTGTCGAAGGTGCCGATCGCGGCGAGCGTGAGCCGTCCGCCTTTGGGCGCGTCGGGATTGGCATAGGGTAGATGGGTAAAGTCGGGCGGCAGGGCCGGCGCGCCGTGCATCGCCACACCATGCACCGGGCGCACCTCTTCTGCCCGTCCCACCCCATAAGCGGCGGCGAGGCAGAGCGCGAGCAGCACGCCGCCGAGCATCTCGTTGCGACCGTCCATCGCCGTTCCTCCGCGCCGAAGAGCGCGAGCGCGTCGAGGGAAACCTAAGAGGGATGGCGCTTTGGGGGAAGCCTCAGGCCTGCGCGAGCAGGGCGAGCGCTAAGCTGTGCAGGCGGGCATCGCCTGCCGCCACCATGCGCTGGTCGGAGGCGAGGTTCGGCGGGCGCCCCTGCCAGTCGGTCAGGCGCCCGCCGGCTCCTTCGATCACCGGAACCAGCGGGAGGACATCGTAGGGCTCGAGATCGGCTTCGACCACGAGGTCGAGAAAGCCGAGCGCGAGAAGCCCGCTGTTGTAGGCGTCGCCGCCGAAGATGGCGTGCCGCACGCGGCTGAGCACACGCTCAAACCCGGCGCGCTCGTTGCGGTGCGCGAACATCTGGGGGCTCGTGCAGGCGAGAAAGGCCTGGGCGAGCTCGGGGCAGGGGCGGGTGCGGCACGGGCGGCCGTTGAAAAGGGTGGGCCGTCCGGCCACGCCGAGCCAGCGCTCGCCCAAGATCGCCTGATCGATCACCCCGAGAACCGGGCGCCCTTCGTGCAAAAGGCCGATCAAGGTGACGAATAGCGGCCGGCCGGCGAGGAAGGACTTGGTGCCATCGATCGGGTCGAACACCCATACCCATTCGGCGTCCAGCCGCTCACGGCCGTGTTCTTCGCCGAGCACGCCGTCTTCGGGGCGGTGGCGCGTGACGAGCTCGCGCAGGAGCGCTTCCGCCTCGCGGTCGGCGGCCGTCACCGGGCTCGCATCGGCCTTGGTGTCCACCGCGAGCGGCGTGCGAAACCAGCGCCTTTGGATCTCGCCGGCGGCGTCCGCGAGCCGATGGGCGAAGGCGACCAGTTCGCTTGGGACCCGCTCCACGGCGCCGCTCAGCCGCCGGGAAGCGCTACCGGCTCGTCCGCGAGCGAGCGCAAATAGGCGATGAGGTCGGCCCGCTCGTCCGGCTTTGCGATCCCCGCAAAGCTCATCTTGGTGCCCGGCGCGTAGGCCTTGGGATTGGCGATGAAGGCATCCAGCGCCTCGAAGTCCCACACCCCGCCCGTGCCGATGAGCGCTTGCGAGTAAGCGAAGCCGGCCACATGCCCCTTAGGCGCTCCCACGACGCCCCAGAGATTGGGGCCGACCCCGTTGCGGCCGCCCTTGTCGAAGGTGTGGCACGAGGCGCATTTTCGCGCCGCCGCCCTGCCGCGCTCGACGTCGGCGGCTGCGAGCCGCACCGCGATCGGCTCTACCGGCGCGGGTGCCGCCGCCTCTTGAGGCGCCGCTTGCTCGGCCTGAGCGACGAGGTAGGAGCGCTCCTTGGGAATGTGGGGCTTGTAGAGGAACTCGTGGGTGATCACCGAGGATCCCACGGCGATGATCCCGGCTGTGAGGATCGCACCCGCGATCTTGTTGCCTTCAAGAGAGGATGCCATAGCTGCCGTCGTTCCCGCTCCGCTGTTCGAAGGAACCGGCCCCGCGGGCACCCCCGGGCCTCGGACCGGTGCCACCATCCGGGCGGCGCGCGGTGAGTATGGAGGATGACAGCGAAGCCCGCTAGCCGCGACACACAGTCGCGCACCATCGTCATGATCCCCGCGCGGCTCGCCGCCACCCGTTTGCCGGGCAAACCCCTGGCGCCGATCGCCGGTGAGCCGATGATCGTGCACGTATGGCGCCGCGCGGTCGAAGCCGGGCTCGGCCGGGTGGTGGTCGCTGCGGGCGATCCGCCGATCGCGGACGCGATCGCGCGGGCAGGAGGCGAGGCGGTGCTGGTACCCGACGAGGTCCCTTCCGGCACCGACCGCATCCATCGCGCCCTTCTTCGGCTCGATCCCGAGCGGCAGTTCGCGCGGATCGTCAATCTGCAAGGTGATCTGCCGACCATCGAGCCGGCCGATCTCGCCCGTGTGGTCGAGCCCTTGGAGCGGTTGGGCTGCGATCTCGCGACCCTTGCGGTTGCGAGCAGCGATCCCGAGGAGCGCGCGCGTCCGCAGGTGGTCAAAGTGGTGCCGAGCTTTGTTCCCGATGATCCCACCCTCGCCCGCGCGCTCTACTTCACCCGCGCACCCGCTCCCTGGGGCGAGGGGCCGATCTGGCACCATATCGGCATCTACGCGTTCACCCGCGACGCGCTCGAGCGCTTCTGTGCCCTGCCCGCGAGCCCACTCGAGCGGCGCGAGAAGCTCGAGCAGCTGCGCGCGCTTGAAGCCGGTATGACGATCGGGGTGAAACTCATCACGAGCGCTCCCTTTGGCGTCGACACGCCCGAAGACCTCGAGCGCGCGCGCCAGATCCTGCACGCGCGCTTGGCCACCCGTTTCGCCGATCCCTAAGGAGCCGTCGCCGTGAACCCGCTCGACGATTACGGCACCGCGCCTGCGCGCACGCTTTCTGCCGAGCACCGCATCGCCTTCCAAGGCCAGCTCGGTGCCTATTCGCATCTCGCCTGCCGCACCCACTATCCCGAACTGGAGCCCTTGCCCTGCCCCTCCTTCGAGGACGCCTTCGCCGCCGTGCGCGAGGGGGCCGCGCGCTATGCCATGATCCCGGTCGACAATTCGGTGGCGGGCCGCGTCGCCGACGTCCACCACCTGCTGCCGAGGGGCGGGCTGCACATCGTGGCCGAACACTTCCAGCGCGTGAATCACCACCTGTTGAGCGTTCCCGGTGCCACGCTCGAGACCATCAAGGTGGTGGAGAGCCATGTGCACGCGATCGGGCAATGCCGCGCCTTTTTGCGCCGGCACGGGTTCCAGGCGAAGATCGTCGCCGACACCGCCGGGGCGGCGGCCGAGGTGGCCGCCGCCGGCGATCCCACGCGCGCTGCCATCGCCTCGCGCCTGGCAGCCGAGATCTATGGCCTGCAGGTGGTCGCTTCCGACATCGAAGACGCCGAGCACAACACCACCCGCTTTCTCGTCCTCGCCCGCGAGCCGCGCTGGCCGTCGTTGCGCGACGGGCCGGTGATCACCACCTTCATCTTCCGCGTGCGCAATCGGCCGGCGGCACTCTACAAAGCGCTCGGCGGCTTCGCGACCAACGGAGTCAATATGGTGAAGCTCGAGTCCTATCTCGACGGCGCCTTCGCCCAGGCTCAGTTCTACGCCGACATCATGGGGCACCCGGAAGAAGATCGCGTGCGCTACGCCTTCGAGGAGCTCCGCTTCTTTTCCCACCACGTCGAGATCTTGGGGGTCTACCCCGCCGACCCGTTCCGCGAGCGCATGGGCTGAGGCCCACGCCGTCCGCGCAGCTGGACGCTCCCGCTGCGCCGCCCCGAGCCGAGCAGCCACATCCCATCCACACTGATCAAGGACGGCCGCAGTGGCACGCAGGCGGCCGAGCGGCTGGGCGCGCATCGCCAGCTCCAACGCGCAGGTCGGGTTCGAGGCGCTGGGCCCGCCCGGATGCGGGCCCAGGCTCGCGGCTAAGTCTTCGCTCGTACAACCCGCGCATCCCGTACAGCCGGCCTGCCGTGCATCGTTCGAGGCAAAGGCGGCTGCGCGCGGTGGTGCGATCGGTGTCGCGATCCCCCGATCGGCCACGGCTGGGGCCGCCGCACCCGCGCAAGCGGTGAGCACGCACACGAACAGGAGCACCACGCAACAGAAGCCGGCTGAGAGCAGGTTCGAGAGACGCACGGCTCGGGCCTGGCGCGTGGTCGCGCGCGCGTGCGAAGTGCGGCAGGATCGCGTGCACGAGCGCGGACGTGTAACCAAGGGCAGGCTCGCGCGCGCGTGCGCAGGGCGGCGCGGCTTGTGACCACCCGCGCTTTGGGCGATCGCGGGGCTCGTCACGAGATCGGCCGCAGCGAGCGCTGCACCGCCGGGTAGGCCTCGCGCTTCGGCACTGGATGCAGGCGCCCGTCCGCGTTGCCCGAGCTCTGGGTGCCGAAGCGCAGACGGCGAAACCCGATCGTGGTGCGAGCACGCCTGCCCGAGTCTGCGCAGCATTTCTGTCGGGGGTATCAGCCGCGCGCGCTCTTGCGGGGGAGGCGCGCACGCTTCACGGGTCGCGGCCGTTCCCTCGTTCGGCGGATCTGGAGCGGCCGTCGCCGAACCTTTCACGCCCGCACGCGCTGTGCTTCGCGCGCCACCCTTCGCCGCCTGTTGCCTGCCTCTCGACGCTGCGATCCTGCCTTGCCAGCTTGAGCGCACGGCGACCGTCGACCTCCGCATGCCGAGCTTTCGCCTCGCCTGCGCTCGGTTGTGCGGCAAGGACGCTGCCCGCGCTGTGTTGTCTAGCGCGATGGGGTTAACGCGCCGTTAACGCCGCTCGCGGTCACAAGCGGGACGAGCTGAAGAGAAAAAGGCGCACCGGCGCCGCGCCGGCCGCCGGAAATCAAGGGCCCAAGAGCTCCTCGAGGAACGGGATCAACGGCAGATCCGCGGGCAACAGCGGCAGATCGCGCAGCGCGCGCGGACGCACCCAGCGCAACTCTTGGCCTTCGCGCGGCTCGGGCCGGCCCTGCCAGGTGCGGCACACCCAAAGCGGCATGAGGAGGTGGAAGTCGGGATAGGCGTGGCTCGCAAAGGCCAACGGCGCAAGACAGGCGGGATCGACCCGGATCGCGAGCTCCTCTTCGAGTTCGCGCACAAGACAGGCCTCGGGGCTCTCGCCGGCACCGAGCTTGCCCCCCGGGAACTCCCATGAACCCGCCATCGGCCGCCCCGGCGGCCGGCGCTGGACGAGCACGCGGCCGTCACCGTCTACGAGCGCGCAAGCAACGACCAAGACGAGCGGCCGCGTCTTTTGCTGCTCCGCTTGAGCACTCATCGTCCCTTCCACCTTCGCGATTTAAAAAGCCGGCGAGGAGCTTCACCCGCCCCTAGCACGCCGCTTTGGGCCCGCGCACGAAGAGAGTTCGACGATTGGATTCGCGCTCGACCGCGCCCGCTTAAAGCGGATCGGCACAAGCGGCCGCGTTCGCGGCGATCCACGCCCTCGGTCGAGACGCGCGCGGAAGATCGGGATCGGGTTCACGAGCGGTAGGCGGCGTTGATGTCGATG
The DNA here is from genome assembly GCA_030549795.1 of Pseudomonadota bacterium. Taxonomy (GTDB): domain Bacteria; phylum Pseudomonadota; class Alphaproteobacteria; order Geminicoccales; family Geminicoccaceae; genus JANXAZ01. Next base: position 147,642 of record JAUQQO010000018.1, read on the forward strand.
TAGCCGCGTGTGAGATCACAGGTCCACACCCGTGCCTTGCCCGGCCCGCGCCCCACGACGATGCGGATGTCCACCGCGCGCCCGGCGAGGTGGGCAGCAATCGGCTTTTCGTCGAAGTCGGCAACCGCCGCGCCGTCGCGCGCCACCCAACAGCCGCCGAAAGCGACCGAGAGATGCGCGAGCTCGATCGGCTCTTGCGCGCGCCCGACCGCCGCTACCACCCGGCCCCAGTTGGCATCGCCGCCGGCGATCGCCGTCTTCACGAGCGGGCTGTTGGCGACCGTAAGGCCGATGCGGCGTGCCGAGGCGTCGTCGACCGCGCCCTCTATGGTGATGGTGACGAGCTTTTGCGCACCTTCACCATCGCGCACGATCTGGACCGCGAGATCCTCGCACACCGCCCGAAGCGCGTCCGCAAAGTCGGCAAGGCGGCTGTCCTGCGGCTCGCGCACCGGATGGTGCGGCGCGCGGTTGGAAGCGAAGAGGAGCACGGTATCCGAAGTCGACGTATCACCGTCGACGGTAATCGCGTTGAAGCTCGTATCCATGGCGCTGCTCAAGAGCGCTTGCAGCACCGCATGCGGAAGCCGCGCGTCGGTGACGATGAAAGCGAGCATGGTAGCGAGGTTGGGGGCGATCATGCCCGAGCCCTTGGCGATACCGGCGATCGTCACCGGAACGCCGTCGATCCTGCAGGTGGCGAAACTGCCCTTGGGAAAGGTGTCGGTGGTCATGATCGCGCGTGCTGCCTCCTCGATCGCATCCGGGCGCAGCTTGGCGACCAGTTCGGGAACGCGCGCCGTAATGCGCTCGACCGGCAGCCGCTCGCCGATCACTCCGGTTGAGGCCACGAACACCTCATCGGGTCTGCAGTGCAAGGCCGCGGCGACGGCGCGCGCTTCCGCTTCCACCGCCCGATCGCCCTCTTCACCACGGAAGACGTTGGCGTTGCCGGCATTGGCGATGAGCGCGCGCACGCGGCCGCGGGCCAGCTGCTTGCGGCACCAAAGTACGGGATGGCCGGGGGTGGCGGAGCGGGTGAACACGCCCGCCACCGAAGATCCCTCCGGCACTTCGAGGAGCATAAGGTCGAGCCGGTCCCGATAGCGGATGCCGGCGGCGACAGCGGCGAAGCGCACCCCCGCCACCGGCGGGATGGCGGGAAACCGTTCGGGGGCGAGGGGAGAGCGCGCGGCGGGCGGCGCCATGGTGGTGGGCCCCGTCAGTTCTCGCGGCGCGCGCCGTCGGGCCCGAACCGTTCGACCTTGGCGCGGGCGCGCAGCTCCGCCACCAAGCCGTTGACCGCCTCGCGGGCGAGTTGTTGTTCGAGTTCGGCGCGTTTTTCCTCGAGGCTCGGCAGCACGGTGCGGCGCTCTTCCACGCGGATGACGTGCCAGCCGAAGCGGGTCTGGATCGGCTCGGAGAGCGTGGTGCCGGGGGCAGCGGCGAAGGCCGCTTCGGCAAACGGCTCGACCATGGTCTCGCGGCGGAAGAAGCCGAGATCGCCCTTGTTCTCTTTGGCCGAGGGGTCGCGCGAGCGGGCTTGGGCGAGGGCGGCGAAATCCGCACCCTTGGCCAGTTCGGCGAGCACCTGGCGGGCCTCGGCTTCGCTCGCGAGCAGGATGTGGCGGGCGCGCACCTCTTCGACCGCGAAGCCGGGCTCGGCCGCCGCCCGCCGATAGGCCTGCTCCAGCCGCTCGGGTGCGAGGCTGTCGCGGATCACCTGCTCGAGCAAAAGCTCGCCCAAGATCTCGCGGCGCGCGCGCTCGAAGGCGAGCTTGGCCTCGGGGCGGTCCTGCAGGCGCCGCCGCTCGGCTTCGCGGGCGAGCAGCCGGCGGTCGATCACGCGCGAAAGCAAGGGATCCCAGATCATCTCCAGCGGCAGCTCGCGGTACTGCTCGGGCAGGGCCATCTGCGCCGCTTCGAGCTCCGAGCGCAGCACCGTTTCGCCGTCGACCACCGCCACCACCGGATCCTCGGCGGCTGCCGCCCACCCGGCTGCGAGCAGGAACGGCACCACCCACGGCTTCCTCATCGACCTTCTCCTTAGGGACCCCGCGTCCGCTACGCCCGATAGCCGGTTTCGCCGCCCGCGGTAAGCCCATCCGCGGCGGCGATCCTCTTCGAAGGGTAAGGCGAAGGCGCGCCCTTTTCGCGGCTGACGCGCGCGTTGCTTCACGGCATGGTGCAGGCGCATAGCATCTCGCCGAACCGATGCCGAGCCCTTCAGCGCCCGACGCGAGCCGCGGAGCCGAGATCGCGCGCCGCTTCGCGCAGCTCGCACAAGATCCGAGCCGTGTGCGCCTCGACGGGCTGCATCCCTTAAAGCACGGCTTGCGCTTCGGTGCCGCCATCGAGCTCGCGGTGAGCCCCGACAAAGCGGCGCTCATGGCGCTCGCGCAGGTGCTTTGCCCCGATCTCGTCGCGCGCTTGCAGGCGCTCGTCGAGCCGGTGGCGCCTTCGCTCTTCGCCGCCCTCGGCCCGCCTCCTCCGAGCCCTGTCCTCGCGATCGCCCGCCGCCCGCCGGCGATCGAGCCCGAGCAGCTGTTCGCGAGCCCCGATCCGGCACCGATCGTGCTGCTCGAGCGCCCCGTCCATGCCGGCAATCTCGGGGCGGTGGTGCGGGTGGCAGCGGCGCTCGAGGCAGCGGCGGTGCTGACGGTGGGCGGAGTGGATCCATGGGCGCCGGCTGCGCTGCGCGGCTCCTCGGGCCTGCACTTTGCGGTTCCCGTCGTGCGCCTTGAGGAACTGCCCGAGCTCGCAACGCGGCCGCTCTTCGCTTTCCACGCCGAAGGCCGGCCGCTCGATGCGCAGCCGATCCCAAAAGGAGCGGTGCTCGCTTTCGGCAGCGAGCGACATGGGCTCTCGGATGCGCTGCGCCGGCGCGCGCAGGCCCTGTTGGCCATTCCCATGCGGCGGGGGGTGTCGAGTCTCAACCTCGCCACCGCCGTGGCGATTGCGCTGTGGAGCGTTCGCCTCGGGCTTTGCGGATGCTCCCGCCCGCCTTAGAGGAGCGGCGGTGCTTGCCCCGTTGGAGCGCGCGATGGCCGATCTTTCCGCTGTGGTCACGACTTGGAACTATCCGACCCGCATCCGCTTTGGCGTCGGTACGGTGCGCGAGCTCGCGCGCTTGTGTGCGGAGGCGGGCATCACGCGGCCGCTTGTGGTCACCGATGCCGGGCTCGCCCGGCTGCCGCTGATGCAGCAGGTGCTCGAGCCGCTGCGCGCCGCAGCGGTGCCCTTTGCCGTCTTCAGCGACGTTCGCCCCAACCCCACCGCGGCCAACGTCGATGCCGGGGTCGACGCGTTTCGCTCCGGTGGTCACGACGGGGTGGTGGCAGTCGGCGGCGGCAGCGCGTTGGATGTGGGCAAGCTGATCGCCTTCATGGTCGGGCAGCGCCGGCCGATCTGGGACTTCGAGGACATCGATGACTATTGGACGCGGGCGGATGCCGCGGCCATTCGACCCGTGGTGGCAATACCCACCACCGCCGGCACGGGCTCGGAAGTGGGCCGCGCCGGGGTCGTCACCGACGAAGCGAGCCGGACCAAAAAGGTCATCTTCCATCCCGGCATGATGCCGAAAGTGGCGATTCTCGATCCCGCGCTCACCCGTGATCTGCCGGCCAAGCTCACCGCCGCCACGGGTATGGACGCGCTCGCCCATGCACTCGAAGCCTATTGCGCCCCGAGCTTCCATCCGATCGCCGAGGGCATCGCGGTGGAGGCGGTGCGGCTCGTCTTCTCGGCGCTGCCCAAGGCGGTGCGCGACGGCTCCGATCTCGCCGCGCGCGGTGCCATGCTCGCCGCTTCAGCGATGGGTGCCGCCGCTTTTCAGAAAGGGCTCGGGGCGGTGCACGCGCTCTCGCACCCCTTGGGTGCCGTCTACGACCTCCACCACGGGCTCTTAAACGGCATCTTGATGCCCTATGTGCTCGCCTTCAACCGACCGCTGATCGCCGACAAGATCACCCGCCTTGCCGCCTGGCTCGGCCTCGCGCGCGATTTCGATGCGTTCCTCAACGCTTTGCTCGAGCTGCGCGCCAGCATCGGCATCCCCCACACGCTCGCGCAAGCCGGCGTGCCCGATGCCCAGATCGAGGAGCTCGCTGCCAAAGCGGAACGCGACCCGACCGCAAGTGGCAACCCGCGGCCTGTGGACGCGCGCAGCCTCGCCGAACTCTACCGCTGCGCGTTCGCGGGTCGGCTGCCGGAGGGCCGAGCCCCCTAACCGTCGGTTAATCACCCTGCGCTAAAGAACCAGCGACCGGGCGCGGTTCCCCATCACGCGCCCGGTCGCCGCCACAATCCTGTTGCGCTTAAAGGCTCAGCTGACGGCGCCGGCTGGACCCTTCTCGCGCAGCCCGCGGTTCCACGGCATATAGGAGAGCAGCGTCGCCATGCCGCAGCTGCCGGAAATTCCGGCCCAAATCAGGCCGAGCCCGACGAAGCCGCTCAGCGCATGCCACCAGGGTGAAACCAACACGCCCAATAGGAAACCCAAAAGGGCCATCGCGCCGGCTGCCAGCTGAGCCTGCCGCAGAAGCGACAGTCCGCCCGCCTCCTGCACCCGCACCTCGTCCATCGCTTGCTCCTTCGTTGCCGCGATCGCCGCGGCTCCCACGCCGCTGCTCT
>JAUQQO010000052.1 GCA_030549795.1 Pseudomonadota bacterium
ACGCAGCCATGAGCAATGAATATTCGGTCACCAGGCTCTATAACCTCTCTCCCAAAAGCGTGCAACCCCGGCTATCTTCGTCTAAAAGTAGAAAAGCAGCCATACACCTTTTCGCTTACAGTACTTTCGGCCCGGTTCAACCCAGTCGGAACCGCACCCGCCGACCCTCGATCGGATAGGCGGGGTCATTGTACCCAGGCGTACTCGGATGCCCGGGAGCGACGAGCGAATCGACCAAGGCCTCGTCTTCTTCATCGAACCGCGCATCGAGCGCCGTCAGATAAGCGCGCATCTGCGCTTCCTCGCGCGGACCAACGATCGGACAGCTCACGAGCTCGTTGTTCAACAGCCAGGCGATGGCGAATTGCACGAGCGTCATCCCCTTAGCTTCAGCGTGCGCAGCGAGCTTTTGCGCAACAGCGAGGCTTTCCGAGCGCCATTCGGTTTCCATCATGCGGCGATCCTGGCGCCCGGCGCGCGTGCCCGCGGGCGGCGGTTCGCCAGGGCGGTACTTGCCGGTGAGCACGCCGCGCGCGAGCGGGCTGTACGGCGCCACTCCGAGCCCGAAATGGCCACAGGCCGGTAAGACCTCGACCTCGGGCTGGCGATTGAGGAGATTGTAGTAGGGTTGACAGACCACCGGGCGGTCGATGCCAGCCTTTTCGCACAAGCGGCACACTTCCGCGATCCGCCAGGCACGGAAGTTGGAAAGGCCCAAATAGCGTACTTTGCCCGCGCGCACGAGATCGGCCACCGCCAAGACACTCTCTTCGAGCGGCGTGGCGGGATCCTCGCGGTGGAAATAGTAGATGTCGATCCACTCCGTACCCAACCGGCGCAGGCTCGCCTCACAGGCCTCGAGGATGCGCCGGCGCGACAGCCCGCGCTCGTTCGGCCCCGAGCCGGTGGCGTTGCCGACCTTGGTGGCGAGGATCCAAAAGGACCGCTCGGTGCGGATCGCGCGGCCGACGATCTCTTCCGAACGCCCCTCGTTGTAGATGTCGGCCGTATCGATGAAGTTGATGCCGGCTTCGCGCGCGATCGCCATGATCCGTCGCGCCGTCGCCTCGTCGGTCGGCCCGCCGAACATCATGGTGCCAAGACACAGGGGCGAGACCAAAAGGCCCGAGCGACCGAGCTTGCGATACTCCATGGGCATGGGCGGCACCTCCGCTCCTTAGAGGATCTCGTGCGGCAAGGCGAAGGGACCGAGGCGGGGCGGCGGCGGGTTCTCGCGCAAAGCCTCGAGCGCTTCTTCGAGCTCCTGCATGGCGGCAAGGGCGAGCAAGGGTACGGGAGCCTGCAGCCTGAGCGCATCGTCGGCGATCCAGGCGGCGCGCGGGTCAGCGTTGCTCTCGCCCAGTGCCAGCGCTTCCGCCACCGGCTGGACAGCGAGCGCAGCCGGAAAGGCTTCGAGCAGCGCCCGCGCCTCGCTCTCCGCACGCGCCCGCGCGGTAGCGAGCGCCGCCATCACTTCCGCCGTCCAGTGGGCCGCTCCGGGGGCTCCGGCGATGAGCAAGCGTCCTCGGGCCGCAAGTGCCGTGAGCACCGGCTGGGCAAGGGTCACCGCTTCGGCAGTGCCGCCCACGAGCAGGACCTCTCCGTCCCGTCCCGTGACGAGCGCGAGATCGAGATGGTGAAGGGCGCGATGGCGCAACCGTCGATGGCGCCGCAGCGTGTCGCACCACCAGGACGCGGCCCAATCGAGCACCACATCGCCGGGCTCGATCATCCGCGAGGCCTCATCGATCACCGCATCGACCCGCTCGGGCGGCGCATCGAGCAGAAAGAAGCGCGGCGGTGCGAGCCGCTCGAAGAGTTCCGCGAGATCGCCAACCGTTTCGACACCCGCGGGAACGGCAAGCCCCGCCGCCTCGAGATCAGCTGTCCGCACAAGCGGCGTAAGACCCGCCGCAACGACCCGCGCGAGCAACCGCGCGACGCTGCCCAAGAGCACGATCCGCACCGCCTCCCCCCTCCTTTGCCGCCAGTGGTTGTTGCCTAGAGCGAGCAGGCGATCCTGAGAAGTGGGAAGGGCCGGGGATCACCCGGCCCTCCACGTTCATCAGCTGCGCTCTTGCGGCTGCCCCGTCAGCTCTGGGGACCGCGATCGTCGCTGGGCACCTTTTGCTCCTGCGCGAGCTGCGCCTCGCGGTTCTTGGCCGCCGTGTAGACCACCGCATCCGGGCAGGCGAACGCCATCCCCGCCCAAGCGAGTGTCACAAGCGCGACGAGAATGAAGGCTAACGAACGCACGGGATCACCTCCTTTCGCTGGGGTACGGCGACATCAGCATGACAGACCGCTCATGCAAAGCAAGCGAAACGACGCGACTGATCGTCGCACTGCCCCGGCTCACTTCGCTACCAGCGCAGGACGAGACAGCGGGGTGTGCCGGCAAGATCCGCCCGCACCGTCACCCTCAAGCCTGCAGCACCGGCAAGAGCCACAACCGCCTCTTCTTGGCCAGCGCCGATTTCAAGACAAGCCACACCCTTGGGGGCCAGAAGCCGCTTAAGATCGGGGATCAGTGCGCGAAAGGCGCAAAGTCCATCCGTGCCGCCATCGAGCGCCTTTTGGGGCTCAAACTGAGCCACTTCGGGTGGCAGTGCGGCGAGCTCGCTTGAAGCGATATAGGGCGGGTTGCTCACGATGACATCGAAGGGACCGCAAAGAGCGTTGGTGAAGTCACCACGGACGAGCGCGGCGCGCGCCGCGAGCCCGAGGCGGTGCAAATTCTCAGCCGCAATGGCAAGCGCGCGCGGGCAACAGTCGACGCCCACACCAAAGGCGCGCGGATATTCGTGCAGAAGCGCGGCGAGCAGACAGCCGGAGCCGGTGCCGAGATCGAGGATGCGCAAGGCAGCCTCGCGATCCGGGAAGGCGGCAAGCGCCGCTTCCACGAGGGTCTCGGTCTCGGGCCGCGGCACGAGCACCCCGGGCGCCACTTTAAGCGTAAGCGACCAAAAGGCGCGCTCGCCAACGATGTAGGCGAAGGGCTCGCGCGCCGCTCGCCGCGCCACGAGAGCCTCAAAGCGCGCCCGCGTTTGTGCCGGAAGCGGCCGTTCGCGCGCGCCTACGAGCGCCGCCGGGGAAAGACCGCTCGCATGCGCCAACAAGAGCCGCGCTTCCGCACGCGCGCGGTCGATCCCCGCCGCCGCGAGCCGACGCGCGGCGGCATCGAGCGCCGCGCCGAGCGTGCTCACCGCTGCCCTCCCTTCTCCAGGCTCGCAAGCCGCGCCGCCTCATCGGCGGTAATAAGCGCGTCGACGATCGCCCCCAGCCGCTCGCCCGAGAGCACGCGGTCGAGTTCATAGAGCGTGAGGTCGATGCGGTGATCGGTGACCCGGTTCTGCGGGAAGTTGTAGGTGCGGATGCGCTCGCTTCGGTCACCGCTGCCCACCTGCTGGCGCCGGTCGGCGGCGCGCTGCGCCTGTTGTTCGGCACGCTCGCGCGCGAGCAGCTTGGAACGCAACAGCGCAAGCGCACGCGCCTTGTTGCGGTGCTGCGAGCGCTCATCTTGCACCACGACGCTGATGCCGGTCGGCTTGTGGGTGATCCGCACCGCACTCTCGGTGCGGTTGACGTGCTGACCGCCGGCCCCGGAAGCGCGGAACACGTCGATTTCGAGCTCGCGCTCGTCGAGCGCGAGATCGATCTCTTCGGCTTCCGGCAACACGGCGACGGTGGCCGCCGAGGTGTGGATGCGCCCGCCCGCCTCGGTTACCGGCACCCGCTGCACCCGGTGTACCCCGGCTTCGAACTTGAGCTTGGCAAAGGCACCCTTGCCCTCGATGCGCGCCACCGCTTCTTTGACCCCGCCGAGATCGGTCTCGGAAAGATCCAAGAGCTCAAAGCGCCATCCCTGACTTTCGGCGAAGCGGCGGTACATCGCCAAAAGATCGGCGGCGAAGAGCGCCGCTTCCTCGCCGCCGGTGCCGGCGCGCACTTCCAAAATAGCGCTCTTCTCGTCGAAGGCGTCTTTGGGCAGGAGCGCTTTGCGCACCGCGCGCTCGAGTTCCTCGAGCCGCGCTTGCACGGCCGGGCGCTCGGCGCGCGCAAGCGCAGCCAGTTCGGGATCGCCTTGCGGGTCGGCCAAGATCGCATCGAGCTCCGCCAGTTCGGCGCGGGCGCGCCGCCAGGCCTCGATCCGCTCGGCTACCGGTTCGAGTTCCGCGAGCTCCTTGGCGAGCGCGGCGAATTGAGCCGGCTCGGCGGAGAGCAAGAGCGTCCGCAACTCATCGCGGCGCGCGAGAATGGCATCGAGATGCTGATCCAATGCGCTTTCGGTCACATCCGCGAGGTGGGCGGCGATCGCGGTGCGGTCAAGTCCGCTCCGCTTGCGCGGCGGCGAGCCGGCTTAAGAGTTCGGCGCGCGGTACTTGCTCTTCGCTGCCGCGATCGAGGTCGCGCAGCGTAACGGTGCCGCGCGCACGCTCCTCCTCGCCCACAAAGATCGCCAGCCGCGCGTTAAGCCGATCGGCGCGTTTGAGCCTTTTTGCGGGCTTGCCGGCGAAGGCGAGGTCCACGATATGGCCGGCGCGCCTTAAATCGCGCGCGAGCACCCAGGCCTCGGCTTCGGCTTCCGCCCCGATCGGCACGATCGCGATCGGACGCGGTGCGGTGGGCACTTGGGCGAGTAAAAGCGCCAACCGCTCCACCCCGGCAGCCCATCCCACCCCCGGGATGTCGGGACCGCCCAAGGTCTTCACAAGACCATCATAGCGGCCGCCGGCGAGCACCGCACCCTGCGCCCCCAGCTGAGTGGTGGTGAACTCGAAGGCGGTGTGGGTGTAATAGTCGAGCCCACGCACGAGGCGCGGATTCTCGACCCAGCTGACGCCGAGCCGTGCCAGCGCGTCTTTGACCCGCTCGAAGAAATCGCGGCTCGCCGGGCTCAAATATTCGAGAAGAAGCGGTGCTTGCGCTACCACCGCACGGTCGCCCTCGTCTTTGCTGTCGAGGATGCGCAAGGGGTTGCGGGTAAGGCGCAGCTGGCTTTCCGCCGACAGCTGGTTGCGCCGCGCGTCGAGATAGCGCACGAGCGCTTCGCGGTAGCGGGCACGGCTCTCGAGATCGCCGAGCGTATTGAGCTCGAGGGTGGTGGCCTTGAGCACCCCGAGCTCCTCGAGCAGATGCGCGCCGGCTGCGATCACCTCGGCATCGGCCAAGGGCTCGGGAGCCCCGATGCACTCGATGCCGATCTGATGGAACTGGCGCAGGCGCCCCTTTTGCGGCCTCTCGTAGCGGAACATGGGGCCATAGTAGAAGAGCTTGATCGGCAGATTTTGATGCAGACCGAGCGTGATCACCGCTCGGCAGACACCAGCGGTATTCTCGGGCCTGAGCGTGATCGAATCGCCACCGCGATCGGTGAAGGTGTACATCTCCTTCGTGACGATGTCCGATACATCGCCGAGCGAGCGCGCGAACACTTCGGTGTGTTCGAAGATGGGAGTGACGATCTCCTCATAACCCCATCGCGCGCAGATCAACCGTCCGGTCTCGGCGACGTGACGGTGGCGGCGGAGCTCCTCGCCGAAGAGGTCGTGGGTGCCGCGGACCGGCCGGGCGGTCGGGGCGCTCGTCATCGCGGGGCTCCTTGGGAAGGCGAGCGGTCGTACACAGCGAACGCACGCGGCGAGGCTGTTCCAGAGCTAGTGCGAAGCGTCAAGCGCGCGCCGCCGTCGTTGACCACCGTGCTCTCGCTTTCTAGTGAAGAGACCAGCACTGATGTTCGTGATCCCGCCGTCCGACGAGGAGCCCGTTCGTGCCCGCTTCCAGCCTCGCAACCGACACCGCGCAGCTCACCGGCGCCCAGGTGATCGTCAAGGCTCTGCAGGACCAAGGTGTCGAGCTGATCTTCGGCTATCCGGGCGGTGCCGTGCTGCCGCTCTACGATGTCCTCTTCCAGCAGGACAAGATCCGCCACATCCTCGTCCGCCACGAGCAGGCGGCTGTCCACGCCGCGGAAGGCTACGCGCGTTCGACCGGCAAGGTCGGGGTGGTGCTCGTGACCTCGGGCCCGGGTGCCACCAACACGGTCACCGGCCTTACAGATGCGCTCATGGACAGCACACCGATCGTGTGTCTTACCGGCCAAGTGCCCACCCACATGATCGGCAACGACGCTTTCCAAGAAGCGGATACGGTGGGCATCACCCGCCCCTGCACCAAGCACAACTATCTCGTCAAGCGCCCTGAGGACCTCGCCCGCATCATCCACGAGGCCTTTCACGTCGCCCGCTCGGGCCGGCCGGGGCCGGTCGTGGTCGACTTGCCCAAGAACATCCAGATGGGCAAAGCACCGTATGTGGGTCCGGAAGCGGTGCGCTTGCGCGGCTACCACCCCCGGCGCGAACCCGACCTCGCGCGGGTGGAAGAAGCGATCGAGCTCCTTTTGCGGGCGCAGCGCCCGATCTTCTATGTGGGCGGCGGAGTGATCAACGCCGGACCGGCTGCCTGCGTGCTCTTAACTGAGCTCGTGCGCGCAACCGGTGCCCCCATCACCCTCACGCTTATGGGCCTCGGTGCCTATCCCGCCTCCGATCCGCAATTTTTGGGCATGCTCGGGATGCACGGCACCTACGAGGCCAACATGGCCATGTACTCCTGTGATCTCATGCTCGCGATCGGGGCGCGTTTCGATGACCGTGTCACCGGCCGCCTCGACGGCTTCTCGCCGCACTCCAAGAAAGTCCACGTCGACATCGATCCCTCCTCCATCAACAAGAACGTGGTGGTGGACGTGCCGATCGTGGGCGATGCCGAGCTCACCCTCCTTGCCATGCTCGACTGCTTCCGCCGGCGCGCCAACGAGCACGATCCCGAGCGCCTTACCGCTTGGTGGCAGCAGATCGCCAAGTGGCGCGAGGTCGATTCCTTGCGCTTCCGCCAAGACGGCAAAGCGATCAAGCCGCAAACGGCGATCAAACGCTTGTGGGAGAAGACCCGCGACCGCGACGTCTACGTGACCACCGACGTCGGTCAACACCAGATGTGGGCCGCCCAGCACTTCAAGTTCGACAAGCCCATGCGCTGGCTCACCTCCGGCGGCCTCGGCACCATGGGCTTCGGCTTTCCGGCGGCGATCGGTGTCCAGCTCGCCCATCCCAAGGCCACCGTCCTGTGCATCTCCGGCGACGCCTCGTTCGTGATGAACATGCAGGAGATGTCAACAGCGATGCAGTATCGGCTGCCGATCAAGACGTTCATCCTCAACAACCAATATATGGGGATGGTGCGGCAGTGGCAGGATTTCTTCCACGGCTCCCGTCACGCCGAGAGCTACATGGACGCGCTTCCCGATTTCGTGAAGCTCGCCGAGGCTTTCGGTGCCGTGGGCTTGCGCGCCACCACCATCGACGAGCTCGATCCGGTGATCGATGCGGCGCTTGCCGCCGACCGACCGGTGATCGTCGATGTGGTGGTCGAGCGGATGGAGAACGTCTACCCCATGATCCCGGGCGGAGCTGCCCACAACGAGATCAAGCTCAGCCCCGAAGACAACGGGCCGCACGAGCCGATCTCGGAAGAGGGCATGGTCCTCGTCTAAGCACAGGGGAGGTCCAGCGCGACCGCTTGCGCTGCCGCGCATGACGCTCTAATCCCGCGCGCGCACCGCGGAAATTCCGGCCGTCCCCGGTCCGGCTCGCGGTTCGCAGCATTCGCGTCTTGCTGGGGCGGGGATGAGAACCAACGAGGAAGAACGTCGCCACACCATCGTCGTGCTCGTCGACAACGAGCCGGGCGTGCTCGCGCGCGTCATCGGCCTCTTCTCCGGCCGCGGCTACAACATCGACAGCCTGACGGTAGCGGAAGTCGACAAGGCGCGCGGGCTCTCCCGCATCAACATCGTCACCTCCGGCACCCGCGTGGTCATCGAGCAGATCAAGGCGCTGTTGGCTAAGCTCGTCCCCGTGCACAAAGTCCAGGACCTCACGGTCGAGGGTCCGGCGGTCGAGCGCGAGCTCGCGCTCGTGAAAGTCGTGGGCGACCGCGAGCGCCTTATCCAAGCCCTGCGCATTGCCGATTTCATGCACGCCCGGCTGGTCGACAGCCGCCCCGACAGCTTGATCTTCGAGGTCACCGGGACATCCGACGAACTCGACGCCTTCATCGCGCTCGTGGAGCCATTGGAAGTGAGCCGCGCCGGCGTGGTGGCGATCGCGCGCGGTCCTAAAGCACTGCTCCCCGATCAGGGATGAAGGGACGAGAAACCGACAGCGAGCGAGCTCAAAGGAGACCCCCATGCGCGTCTATTACGACCGCGACGCCGATCTCAATCTGATCAAGAGCAAAAAAGTGGCGGTGGTCGGCTACGGCAGCCAGGGCTTCGGCCATTCCAACAATCTTAAGGACAGTGGGGTTGCCGAGCTCGTAGTAGCGCTGCGGCCTTCCTCGCCCAGCCGCAAGAAAGTGGAAGCCGCCGGTCTGCGCTGCATGAGCCCGGCCGAGGCGGCGCGCTGGGCCGATGTCGTCATGGTGCTCGTGCCCGACGAGTTGCAAGCCGATCTCTACCGCGAGGAGCTCGCCCCCAATCTGCGTGAGGGTGCGGCGCTCATGTTCGCCCACGGCTTCAATATCCACTTCCGGCTCATCGAACCGCGGCCGGATCTGGACGTGCTCATGGTCGCTCCCAAGGGTCCCGGCCATCTCGTGCGCTCGGAATATCTGCGCGGTGCGGGCGTGCCCTGTTTGCTCGCCGTGCACCAGGACGCCACCGGCACGGCACACGAGCTCGGCCTCTCTTACGCCGCAGCGATCGGGGGCGGCCGCGCCGGGATCATCGAGACCACCTTCCGCGAGGAAGTCGAGACCGATCTTTTCGGTGAGCAGGTGGTACTGTGCGGCGGACTCACCGCGCTCATCCAAGCCGGCTACGAGACGCTCGTGGAAGCCGGCTATCCGCCCGAGATGGCCTATTTCGAGTGCGTGCATGAGGTCAAGCTCATCGTCGATCTCATCTACGAAGGTGGGCTCGCCAATATGCGCTATTCGGTCTCCAACACGGCCGAATACGGCGATTACACGGTGGGTCCGCGGATCATCAATGATGCGGTGCGGGCGGAGATGAAGCGGGTGCTCGCCGACATCCAATCCGGCAAGTTCGCCCGCGAATGGGTGCTCGAGAACAAGGCGGGCCAAGTGGCGTTCAAGGCGATGCGGGCGCGCGCCGCGGCGCATCCGCTCGAGGCGGTGGGCGAAAAGCTGCGCGCCATGATGCCCTGGATCGCCGAGAAGAAGCTGGTTGATAAGAGTAAAAACTAACTCCGCTCAGCTCTTTATGGTGGACCCACCCTCGCGGTGGGTCTTTTTTTCAAGTCCGCGCAAAAGAAGAAGCGAGGGCAAAGGGAGTACGACGATCCGCGGGTCGTCGACGGCCGCCTCATCGGCGCGGGTCACAAGAAGCCCGAACGGCGACCGCTCGCCCAGTTCCGCAACGAAGGAGCGAAGCGCCGCCGTGTCGCGCACGGGATCGATGCGGCGCTGGAATTTCACCTCGATCGGAATGAGCTGGTCTCCGATGGTGGCGACGAAATCGATCTCGGGCTTCGTTGGTCGTTCCGGTCGCCATGCGAGCCCAAGACCCGGCATTGAGGCCAGATAGGCGCCGACCATGCCCTCGACGATCCGTCCGGCGCGCTCAACGAGGCGCGCATCCTCGACAACCCCAACAAGCGGAACCTTTTCACGCAAAATGGCCGCGCGCAGGGCGTGATCGGTAAGACAGATCTTCTTCGGCGCGCGCATCCGTTTGAGCTGGATCTGCAACGGATCGACCAGGATCACGAGCAGCGACTGGTGGAGCAACTCGAGATAGTGGGCGATGCGCTGGACACCAGCGTTTCCGGCATGCACGGCTTGGATTTCTTCTGCGAGTTTGCGAATGCTCGGAGCTTGCCCGGTGTAACGACAAGCGAGCTTGAAGGTTTCGCGCAGCAGAATGGGATCGCGACGCCGGCCTCGCTCGCCGATCCGCAGGTCGTGCTCAATGACGCGTTTCGACGAGTTGGTCGGCGATCTCTTCCCATCCCACACCCGGGCGATGCGCGAGCGGATAGCCCCCGCGCTCGGCGAACAGCGCGAAGGCAGCGTCGCGCGTGGCGCGATGGCGCGCCCCGTGGGCCACGAGCTCCCGCCAGAAATCGACCGAACGCCAGGCTGCGTACCCATTGCCCGGTTGGAACGGCGGCAGCGCGCCGAGTTCGCGCAGCGTCGCAATCTCGGCGAGCCGCATCGGTCCGATTTCGACCATCTGGATCCGTCCGGCCAAACTGCCGCGACCGCGCGCGATCCGCAGCGCACTCGAAGCGGTCACGAGCACTTGCACCGCAGTATGATCGACGAGCGCCTTGATCTGGATGTGCCAATTGTCGAGGTTTTGGACTTCGTCGAGAAAAACAAAGGCAGGCTCGCCGCGATCTGCGCTTGCGTTGAGATCACCGCGAGAAATATAGCTTTCAAACCACGAAACAATGGTAATGATAGGATCGGGGCCAGCTCGGGCGAGCCATTCGAGCTCATCAAACTGAACCCTTAGAACGCGAATGGGCGGTATGCCGACTTCGTTCAATAGAGCGCTGATCAGCTGCTCCAATAGTGTCGTCTTGCCGACCTGACGCGGTCCGCGCAGCACTAGGACGGGCGCGATTGGCTGCAGCAAACGCTCTTTGAGTTTGGCAAACGGCCAGCGCCGAAAGGGCGGAATGGGTCGGGCACTGGATCCGCGCCACCAGGGATTTTGACGGTGCAGCTCCTCCACCGCCGCGCGCGGCAGATCTCGTAGATCCAAAGCCAATGGCGCAACCTCGTCTCAAGCGCGGCGGCGCGCTCGGGCCACGGGGTCTTCACCCCTCGCGAAAATCGATGTGGATGTGGTTGCCGTCGGGATCGAAGAGGTTGACCTGAGTGATGTCGGTTCCGGGCGGCCGGCCGAGCCGATAAGCGACCCCCTTCGCCTCCAGCCGGGCTAAAAACGCCTTA
>JAUQQO010000049.1 GCA_030549795.1 Pseudomonadota bacterium
ACGACTTCCCCACTGTCTCCGACGCCGGCTCGGCGAAACTGAATTCTCCGTGAAGATGCGGAGTACCCGCGGTCAGACGGAAAGACCCCGTGCACCTTTACTACAGCTTTGCAGTGGCACTAGGCGGATCGTGTGTAGGATAGGTGGGAGCCTGCGAAGCGGGGGCGCCAGCTCCCGTGGAGGCGTCCTTGAAATACCACCCTCGGTCCGTCTGGTGTCTAACCGCGCACCGTCAGCCGGTGCCGGGACCCTGCATGGCGGGTAGTTTGACTGGGGCGGTCGCCTCCTAAAGAGTAACGGAGGCGCGCGATGGTCGGCTCAGGCTGGTCGGAAACCAGCCGCGGAGTGCAAGCGCACAAGCCGGCCTGACTGCAAGACCGACAGGTCGCGCAGAGACGAAAGTCGGCGCTAGTGATCCGGTGGTCCCGAGTGGAAGGGCCATCGCTCATCGGATAAAAGGTACGCCGGGGATAACAGGCTGATCTCCCCCAAGAGTCCCCATCGACGGGGAGGTTTGGCACCTCGATGTCGGCTCATCACATCCTGGGGCTGAAGCAGGTCCCAAGGGTTCGGCTGTTCGCCGATTAAAGTGGTACGTGAGCTGGGTTTAGAACGTCGTGAGACAGTTCGGTCCCTATCTGCCGTGGGTGTCCGAGACTTGCGCGGACCCGCCCCTAGTACGAGAGGACCGGGGTGGACGGACCTCTGGTGGACCGGTCGTCGCGCCCGCGGCGCAGCCGGGTAGCCACGTCCGGACGGGATAACCGCTGAACGCATCTAAGCGGGAAACCCACCGCAAAACCAGGTCTCGCCATCAGAGCCGTGGAAGACCACCACGTCGATAGGCCGGAAGTGTACGCAGGGTAACCTGCTCAGCTAACCGGTCCTAATCGCTCGATCGCGCTCCCCTCGCCCCAGCCCCAACACCCACACACCCTTCCCCACTTCCCAAAAAAAACGGATGCGGCATGGCCTGGTGGCCCAAGCGCGGGTGACCCACCCGATCCCATCCCGAACTCGGCCGTGAAAGCCCGCAGCGCCCATGGTACTGTGCCTCAAGGCACGGGAGAGTCGGCCGCTGCCAGGCCATCCCACATCCCCAACCTCGACCCTCCCACACACACACCGCACCGCGGGGTGGAGCAGCCCGGTAGCTCGTCAGGCTCATAACCTGAAGGTCGCAGGTTCAAATCCTGCCCCCGCAACCAAACCAAAAAAACCCCCCCCACACACACAACACACCGAAACGACAAAAGGCTCCGAGGACACCCCTCAACGCGCCGATCGCGCCCTCGCTCTCATCGGCCAACAAAGCGAATGCGCAGGATCGAGGCTCGTTCGATAGTCTTCGCCGTCTAAAAAAAGGATTCCCGAAAACACGAGTGAAGAAAGCGTAGGCGCAAGGTGCGGGACCATGCGCGCGAACCGCGAAGCCGCCAATCCCAGGAGATACCCAACCGACACACAAGCGCGCGAATAGACGCGAACTGTCGGCTTGCTGCGGAAATCCCCGCAATCTCGGCCAAAAGCCGGGCCATCGAGTCGCTCGCAAACGCCAGTCTCGGCAAGCGCCTCCTGATCCTCTTCCAAAAAGTCGCACGCCCGAGCACATCAGCCAAAGCGCTAGCTCGTGCGTTCCTCTCCATGCGTCGCTATCGACACTGCTCGCCCTAAGAGCGGCGAGGCGTAAGGTGCTGCTCCGGCACTCAACGCGGGCACGGCAAAAGCATCGAACCTGGGCAGCCCTCCGCTGTCGCCCACCTCGGCGCGCCTTTACCGTTAAGCTACGTCGGCTTCGGATGATTTCGAATTGTGCCGCAGCTCGTAGCTATTCCTTGAACATCCGTTGATGGCAGGTGGCATTTGCTCGCGGTATTGGTGCAACTGCTCCCACTGCGAGCGCGCCGCGGCGGTGGTGCGGCTTTTGGCGTGTCGTGGAGCGGCTTCGCGCTGCGGCGGGCGGAGACGTGCTGCGGCGGGCGGAGACAGGGCGTTGAACGCGCCTTAGCGCGCTTTGCCACCTCGCCACCCATGACGTCTGTTTTCTCCTCGCTCGCTCGTCGAGCATGGTGCGCGGGTTCTTCCACCGCGCTGCGCGCGCCGCAGCCGAGCGCGGCGGATGGACGGTGTGTGCCGCCCGTATCGAAGCTTCATAAGCGAAACTTATGGAATCGATAAGTAGACCGCGAGAGCGTTCGCGCGATGTTGCGAGGCAGGAGCCGGAGCCGAGCGCCGCGGGCCGGTCTGCGGTTCGGTGGGGCTGCTTGACCCGAGAGCTTCTCTAGAACTATTCCAACCTGGCTCTCGGCGACGAACCGCCACCCGCGGCTCGTAACGCTCGATCGCGGAGTTCATCGGCCGCGATGCCGAAAGAACCCGAGGTCGCGCCGACAGGGACCAGGGCGGGCAAAGGGCCGGCGCGGTGCCGGTTGATCGCCGTCGCCCGAGCGAGAGGAGGAACGGTAACCGTGACAGCTGCAACTCTCTGCCCCTTCCGAGGTGCCGCCGGGCAGGGGAAAACGGTCCACGAGTGGTGGCCGAACCTGCTCAACCTCAAAATCTTGCACCAGTTCGCACCGGCGACTGACCCCAACGGGCCGGACTTCGACTACGCCAAGGAGTTCCAGAGCCTCGATTATTGGGCGCTCAAGGAAGACTTGAAGAAACTCATGACCGAGTCGCAGGACTGGTGGCCTGCGGATTTCGGTCACTATGGCGGGCTCATGATCCGTATGGCCTGGCACGCCGCCGGGACCTACCGCATCTTCGACGGTCGTGGCGGTGCCAGCCTCGGGCTGCAGCGCTTTCCCCCGCTCGACAGCTGGCCGGACAACGCCAATCTCGACAAGGCGCGCCGGCTGTTGTGGCCGATCAAGCAAAAATACGGCCGCAAGATCTCTTGGGCCGACCTCATCATCCTCGCCGGTAACGTCGCGCTCGAATCGATGGGCTTTAAGACCTTCGGCTTCGGAGGCGGCCGCGAGGATGTCTACGAGCCCGACGAGTCGATCTATTGGGGGCCCGAGACCACCTGGCTGGCCGACGAGCGCCATCGCGGGCAGCGCCAGCTCGAGGCGCCGCTCGCCGCTGTGCAGATGGGCCTCATCTACGTCAATCCGGAAGGCCCCAACGGCAATCCCGACCCGCTGCTCGCCGCCAAGGAGATCCGCGAGAGCTTCCGGCGGATGGCGATGAACGACGAGGAGACGGTGGCGCTCATCGCCGGCGGCCACACCTTCGGCAAGACCCACGGTGCCGGGCCGGCAGGTCATGTCGGACCCGAACCCGCGGCGGCACCGCTCGAGCAGATGGGCTTGGGCTGGAAGAGCAGCTTCCGCTCGGGCAAAGGGCCGGATGCGATCACAGGTGGGCCGGAGGTCATTTGGACCCGTACCCCCACCCAGTGGAGCAACGACTTCTTCGAATTGCTCTTCACTTACGAATGGGAGCTCGAGAAGAGCCCGGCTGGCGCTTGGCAGTGGGTGGCTAAGAACGCACCGGAAATCATTCCGGATCCGTTCGATCCCACGAAGAAGCGCAAGCCGACGATGCTCACCACTGATCTCTCGCTGCGCTTCGATCCCATCTACGAGCCAATCTCTCGGCGCTTCTGGAAGAACCCCGACCAGTTTGCGGATGCCTTCGCCCGCGCCTGGTTCAAGCTCACCCACCGCGACATGGGGCCCAAGATCCGCTATCTCGGGCCGGAAGTGCCGAAAGAAGACCTCATTTGGCAGGATCCGATCCCGCCCGTCGACTATCGGCTGGTCGACGAAGCCGATGTGGCCCAGCTCGAGAAGGAAATCTTGGGCACCGGTCTGTCGGTGCGCGATCTCGTCTATGTCGCCTGGTCGGCCGCCTCGACCTACCGCAATTCCGACAAGCGCGGTGGCGCGAACGGCGCGCGCATCCGTCTTGCGCCGCAAAAGGATTGGGAGGTCAACGAGCCCGAGAACCTCATGAAGGTGCTCGCCACCCTCGATGAGGTCCGGCGGTCCTTCAACGCCCGCCAGCAGAACGGCAAGAAGATCTCCCTTGCCGATACGATCGTGCTCGCGGGCTGCGCGGCCGTGAAGCAGGCGGCGGCCAACGCCGGCTTCGCGATCGAGGTGCCCTTCCGGCCCGGGCGCAACGATGCCTCGCAGGAGCAGACGGACGTCGAATCCTTCGCGGTGCTCGAGCCGTGGGCGGACGGCTTCCGCAACTACACCAAGGGCAAGCTCGAGGTGATGCCCGAGCACCTCTTGGTCGACAAGGCGCAGCTGCTCACCTTGAGCGCGCCGGAGATGACGGTCTTGTTGGCTGGTCTGCGGGTACTGGGTGCTACCTATCAGAACAGCCCGCACGGCGTGCTCACCGAGCGGCCGGGAGCGCTCACCACCGACTTCTTCACCAACATCCTCGACATGAACGTCGAGTGGGTACCGGTGAAGGACGCGTGGAACCTCTACGAGGCCTACGATCGCAAGACCGGGGCCAAGAAGTGGAGCGGCACGCGGGTCGATCTCGTTTTCGGCGCCAACGCGCAACTGCGGGCGATCTGCGAAGTCTACGGAGCCGACGACGCGCGAGAGAAGTTCGTCAAGGACTTCGTGAAGGTGTGGTGCAAGGTCATGGAGCTCGACCGCTTCGACCTGCACCGCTAACCGGCACGACAAGCCCCGATTGCGACCCCGCCGTGTGCGCGCGGCGGGGTTTTTTCTTTTCGTTTTTTTTGAGCGCTCATGGCAGTCTTTGCGCGCGACGGCAGGTTTTGGGCTCGTGCCAGCGCTTGTGGTCTGGGCGCTTCAAAGACGAGCATCGAAAGCGCATGCCGCGCTCGAGGCAGATGCGCGAACGTCGCGCAAAGCACAGGGTCGAGCGCGGCTGCTGAGCGAACCCGTGGGGCGCGGTCGACGCTTCGCGGGCGCGCAAGCGGCAAGCAGGTGAGCGGCGGCTGCAACCGCGATTGCACTCTTTTGGCTCGAGGGCCGGTTTGGCGGGAAAATAGAGGGCGTGCCCTGATCCGGCGCGTGGGCTTCGACGGCGGTGGCAGGCGGGTCGGTCAGATTGGCCCCCGTTGTGCGCGCCGAGGTGATCCCAAAGTCGTATCGGGTGCAACTGAGCCTAGCTTAGGCGATAGGCCAGCCTCGCGCGCCGCTGCCGTGCCCACCGCTCTCAGCCCGATGCCCGGGCGGCAAGAGAAAGTGCGTCGGCCGCAGCGCAGCGCTTAAGCCCGCACGTGTTTTTGAAGACTTGGAACGTTTTTCGCGGTCGCTGCCGAGAAAGCGCGCCGATGGAGAGTGAAGCCTCGTGGCGGAGGGGGAGGGATTCGAACCCTCGGTACCCGTCGCCGGGTACAACGGTTTTCGAGACCGCCCCGTTCGACCGCTCCGGCACCCCTCCACAAGCGGCCGCTTGGAGATAGTCCGGCCCTCTCTCGCCCGCAAGCCACTTCCCGGGCGGAGACTGTCGTCGCCGCGGCGCCGGCTGAACGAGCGTGCGGGATGCGTTCCCGGCGCTTGAGACTTCCCACCGTCCGTACCCGCGCTTCAGCTGCTGAGCGCGTGATCCGAGCAGCGATGCACTTCGATCGTCACATGCGCAAGCCCGGGCAAGTCGGCAAGGCGCGCTTTGTAGACGGTGGGCGGTTCCGGGCGGTCGCTCACGAGCGACACCAAAAGCCCGAGATGACCGGGACCGAGCCGCCAGAGATGGAAATCAGCGATACGGTCGGTTCCTTGCTCGAGCCGGTTGCGGATCTCGGCTTCGAGTTGGTGATCCGGGCTCGCGTCGAGGAGCACTGCCCCTGAGGAGCGCATGAGGTCGTACGCCCAGCGCAAGATCAACGCCGCTCCTAAGAGCGCCACGGCGGGATCGAGCCAAGACCAACCCGACACGCGGCCGGCGATAAGCGCTGCGATCGCCAGCACCGAGGTGAGCGCATCGGCGAGGACATGCGCGACCGCGGCGCGGAAATTGTGGTCGTGGTGGAGGTGATGGGCGGAATGGTGGTGGGCGTGGTGGTCACGGGCGACAGGTTCGTGTTCGTGAGGCCCGCCGAGCAGCGCGAGGCTTGCGAGGTTGACGAGGAGCCCCGCTACCGCGACCACCAACGCTTCCTCATAGGCGATGGGCACGGGTGCGAAGAGACGACCCACCGACTCGCCCACAAGCCATAGCGCGGCTACGGCGAGCAACAGTGCGCTCGACCAGGCGGCGAGGTCGCCGAGCTTGCCGGTGCCGAAGGAGAGGCGGGGGTGGCCCTCGAGCCTGCGCGCGAGCTTATAGGCGAGCGCGGAAAGCCCAAGCGCTCCCGCATGGGTCGCCATGTGTATGCCGTCGGCGAGGAGCGCCATCGAGCCGAACCAGAAGCCAGCTGCGACCTCCACCCCCATGGTGGCAGCGGTCAACGCCACCACGAGCCACAGGCGTCGTTCGTTGCGCGCATGATCGCGACCCAAGAAGCGATGGTCCTGGCGCCAGGGATCGAGCGAGACGGTATGCACGCTATCGATGCTCCGCTGATTGCCCGTTGATGTCGGCCAAGGTGGCCGCGCGCGCAAGCCGCTCTCGCGCTTTTCCGACCGCCCGCGCGCCGCTAGCTTTGCCGATATGCAGCGCGGACCGTCGATCGAGGAGGTGATCGCCGCCCGGCTCGAGGCGGATGCGGTGCTGCTCGCCGCGTCGCTTGCCGCGGCTTCGGCCTGGGCGGTCGGCGGGCTCGTGGCTCTGCGCGCGCCCGAGCGGCGGATCGTGGTGCCGCTTGCGCATCTCGGTCGGATCGCAGGCGCGCCGCTCGCCGACCTCGTGCGCTTAGGCGGCGCTTGGCTACGACCGGTCGGCACCGTCGACGCATGCGCGGAGGCCGCTTTTGCCCGCGCGCTCGACGAAAAACCGGCTGCTGCCCTGCTCTACCTCGATGGGAAGTTGCCCGAGGTGCTTGCCCCAGCGCGGTTCCTTTGGTTGTGCCGGCAGGCGCAGGTGCCGGCACTCGTCCTCGATCCGAATTCCGGGCGCTGGGCCGCCTGGGCCGACGGCGGCGCTGCCCTCGTGGTGCTGGACGGAGGCGCGCTCTTAGGGGTCGAGGTGGGGCTGATCGCCGGCAGTGCAGAGGCGATCACCGCCTGCCGCGCGCTTTCGGTCGCAGCTGCCTTCGCAGCGCCCGCCACCGCGCGCAGCGCTCTAGCGGCGGCGCTCGCCGCGCGCGAGCAGGGCGAGAGCGAGGGGACCTAAGAGCGCCCCGGCTGCCACGCTTGCCAGCGCCGCCGCCCAACCAGGGCGGCTTTGGGAGCCCAAGAGGTCGAGGAGGAAGCCGGAGACGAGCGGGGCCAGCATCGCCCCGAGCGAACCCAAAAAGGTCTGCACCGCAAGCGTAGCGCCTTTGAGCTCGGCTGCGGCTGCCTGCACGGTGCCCACGGTGATCGCCGCGCTGTCGACCATGACAAGGCAGCCGTAGAGAAAGGCGAGGATGAGCACGGCCGTAAATCCGGCCTCGATCGAGAGCCCGAGAAGGCAGCCGAGCGCCGCCGAGGCGAACATGAAGCCGCTGACCGCGACCGAGCGCGTGAGGCGCGCGGCGAGTTCGCTACCCAACAGCGAGGCCGGCAGACCGAGTGCCAGGGTCACCGTCGCGAAGGTGGCGATCGCCGCACGGTCGACCGCCGCTTCCGTCTCCTGCGCGGCGAAGACGAGGAAGGCCACGAGCCAGGTGCGAAAACCGAACAGCTCCCAACAGTGGGCACCATAGGCGAGCGCATAGGCCATAGCACGCCGTTGCCGCAGCGCTGCCGCGATGCCCAAAGTCGTAGAACCGCGCGTCAGCTTGGGCGTGTTCGGGGCGAGGACGAGGAGGAGAAAAAGCGCAAAGCAAGGCGCGATCCCGCTCGCCGCGAAGGCCGCCCGCCAACCCGCGGCGACGAGCACGAGGCCTGCGAGCCAGGCCGAGAGCGCGGTGCCGACCGAGTAGACGGCGGTATAAAGGGCCTGCCAGCGCCCCTGCTCGGGGCCGTCGGTTCGGTCGGTGAGGGCCTTGAGCCCCGGCATATAAGTGCCGGCGATGCCGATCCCGGCAAGGCCGCGCCAGATGAGCGCGGAGACGAAACCGTCGAGGAAGAACGCCGAGCCCAAGCCCGCAGCAGTGGAACAGACTAGACCCGCCGCCATCACCCGGCGGGCGTCAATGCGATCGGTGAGGCTTACGAGCACCGGGGCTGCTGCGGCATAGGCGAAGTAGCTCACCGTCGAGACCCACCCCACCTCGGTCTTGGAAAGGGCGAGTGCGGCGGCGAGCTCCGGTACGAGCGCCGGGAAGGTCATGTTGCCGGAAAGGCCGAGCACGAGGGCAGTGCATAAGAGCAGAGCCGCCCCGCGCCCGCTTGCGATGCGGCTCACGCGCCCGCAAGCCGGCTTTTTATCGTGGCAAGCGGCACCGAATGGAAGGTCTCGGGCAATCGGATGGCACGCGCGCGCAGCTCCTCTACGATCGCCGCCACTTCCTCTGCTGCCGCTTCCAGCACCGCTTCGCCCTTTTCGGCTGTGGCCTTGGTGGGATCACCGCGTACTCCGGAAAGCGAACCGGTCGCGAAATATTCCATCATCACAAGCGGGGTGCGCGAATCGGGATCCGGCTTTCTGCCGGTGAGATCGGCCCAGATGTGGGGGCTCGAGCGGAACGTTTCGTCCTTGACCGCAAGCTCCATCTTAACGGCTGCGGGATCGATGGCGAGATAGGCCGAGGTCTCGAGCTCACAGGCATGGCTCGTAAAGCGGCTTTCCTGAAGCGCGCCGAACACTTCGGCCACCTTTTGAAGCGCAAACCAGGACTGTCCGGCGATGAGCGCCTCGGGGTGCTTCACTTGCGCGAGACGGACGATCATCTCCATGATCGGCCGGTTCGACCCGTGCCCGTTGATCAACAGGATGCGCCGGAACCCGGAACGGACCAGGGAAGAGACCACGCACACCCCATAGCGGATCAAGACGTCCCAATCGACATCGATGGTCCCCGGCCAGGCCATGTGATGCGGTTCGAAGCCGAAAGCCATCGGGGTCATGACCAGGGTGTGCGGGTTCTTCTTCGCCGCCCGGATGCACACCTCGCGCGCAAGCCGCAGATCGACATCCACGGGCAAATGGAAGCCATGCTGCTCGATTGAAGCGAAGGGTAAAAGAATAACGGTATCCCTTTGCGCTGCCTCGCGAATCTCCGGCCAGGTGAGGCGTTCGTAGAAGATCTGCCGCTCGCTCATCGTCGAGCTCCCGCTTGGCGCCAAAACGGCTTTAGCCGGCGCGGGTCGCCGCAACCAACCGGCTCCGGTGCAAATCTCCTGCGCAGCGGTTCGCTTCAGCGCACTTCAACGATGCACTCGATCTCGACCGAGATCCCTTGCGGCAGGCTCGCCACACCCACCGCCGAGCGCGCGTGCCGGCCACGCTCGCCGAACACTTCCACGAAGAGATCGGAGCAGCCGTTGATCACCTTGGGGTGATCGGTGAAGTCGGGGGTGGCGTTGACCATCCCGAGCACCTTCACGATCCGCTGCACACGGTCGAGGTCGCCGAGCTCCGCCTTCATCACCGCGATCAGGTTCAAGCCCACCTGACGGGCGTGGCGATAGCCTTCGTCGATCGAGAGATCGGCGCCGAGCTTACCCTTGCCCTGGCTGCCGTCGGCGAAGCTCGGGCCCTTGCCGGACAGGAAGAGCAGATCGCCTACCCGTACCGCGTTGACGTAATTGGCCACCGGCGCGCTCACCGGCGGCAGCTCGATTCCCTTCGCGACCAGACGTTGCTCGATTTCCATCCCCGATCGCTCCTTCCCACGCTCGGCCCTTCTGCGAACTATCGCAGCTGCGACCCCTCGGCCGAGACGGCCGGCAGGCTATATCAATCGTCGTTCCGACGCGGAAGCGTCGAGGAGGGGAGGACAGCATGGATCGCCGCACACTTGTGGTCGCGCTCCTCTTTGCCTTGCCGCAGCTGGCCCATGCCCACCACGGCTGGGGCTCCTACGACTCCGACCGACCTCTGCGGCTGGTCGGCACGGTCGAAAAGGTGAGCTTTGAGAACCCGCATGGGATCCTGATCCTCAAAACGCCCGAAAAAATATGGGAAGTGGTGCTCGCCCCGCCGTTTCGCATGATCGCCCGCGGGCTTCAGGAGCACATGATCCGCATCGGCGACACGGTCGAAGTCATGGGTTATCCGCACCGCAGCCGCGAGGTCGAACTTCGTGCCGAGTGGATCAAGGTGAACGGCACCATCACCCAACTGCGTTGAGGCGATCGGTGCTGTGGAGCACGAGGCCTTAGGCCTGCTCGCGCCCTTGGGCGCATGGCTTGAGGGCACGACCTTATCGGCTGCGGTGCGCCGCTCGCTGTGGCTTTACCCGCTTGCGAGCCTGCTCCACGTCTTGGGCGTGGGGCTCTTGCTCGGCGCGATCGTCGCTTTGGATCTGCGCCTTCTCGGTTTGGCGCCGACGCTTTCTGCCCGCGCGCTCGCGCGTCTGTTGATCCCGATCGCCGCCCTTGGGGTAATGATCCAGATCCCAAGCGGCGCGGTGATGCTCTTAGCCGATGCCGCAGCGCTCCTCGGCCATCCTCTGTTCTTTGCCAAGCTCGCGCTCATCGCCGCTGCACTCGTCAACGTCGTACTCGTGCACCGCGCCGCTGGGCCCGATCTTCGCGCACTCGATGGTCCGTTGCCGGCTGCGGTCCGCCGCGGTGCGCTGATCTCGCTTCTCGCTTGGCCGCTCGTGGCGCTCTTGGGCCGCGCCGTGGCCTATTTTTAGGCCCTCAGTTCTAGGAATA
>JAUQQO010000020.1 GCA_030549795.1 Pseudomonadota bacterium
CCCACGGAGGGGGTGGACCCCTCGCTGGTTTTCAAGACCAGTCCGTTAAACCGCTCCGGCACCCCTCCCCGCAACCGGCGAGCTAGCCCCTCCGCACGAGCGCGGTCAACCGCCCTCGTGCATCGCGGCGCCTTGCGCGCGCGCCCCACATCCCTGACATCGAAATGAGAAGTCGGGGCAGCACCACCAAGGGCCCCGAACACGACCAACGGGGAGGACACCATGGCCGAGGGATATGCATGGACCTACCAGCTCGTCGGCGTTCGGGAAGGCGAGCTCGATCCGATTGCGGTGTTGCGTCCCGAACTCGACCGCCTTGCCGAACGGTTGCGCGGCTTTGCCGAGGAGGCCGTCGCCCTCGAGGTGGAGCTCGAGAAAGACGGCGCGAGTGGCCGCTGGTACACCCGCCTCGGACTCGACCTGCCCGATGATGTGTTGCGCGCCGAAGGCGAAGCGCTCGACCCGGGCCCGGCCGCGCATCGCGCGTTCGCGCGCCTCGCGCACCAGCTGGAGGCGGTCAAAGCCCGCATCCGTGCCGAGCCCGAGTGGAAGCAGCGCTGGCGGGGCCTTTCGGTCACCGGCGCACCTGAGAGCTTCGGTGCCGGCGCGCAGCTCCGCGAAGCACAGCGCGATGCCGATCTCGAGCGCTTTTTCACCCGGGCGCGCGGTGAACTCGAGAGCTATGCGCGGCGCTGGTTCGGCACGAGCGCAAGCGAGCGGCAGGCCGTGATCGCCCGCATCCTCGAGGAGGTGCGCGGCGAATTGCCGACGCGTTTCGCCGCCACACCCTTCACGGTCGGCACGCGCGTGCTGCTCTACCGCATCCTGCGCGGTCGGCTACACGCGGCGGAACCGGAGCTGACACCCTTTGCCGGCATCCCGCCGCTCGATCCGCGCACCGGCATCGAGCTCGGCGAACTCGATTGCGAAGAACGGGAAGTCTTCGAGCTCTATTTCCGCGAGGGCTTCTCGGAGAACGAGATCGCCTGGATCCTCGAACGCGAGCCCGAGGCCGTGGGGCGGACCGTGCGGGGGCTCTTCGAGCGGTTGCGGGCTGCACTCGTTATGGGCCAAGCCGCCGAACAACCGCGTGCCGAGCGAGCGCACGCCCGCGCGGCGTAGACCAAAAGGTGCAGTGTGCGATCGGGCGAGCGGGCCAGCTGGCCCGCTCGCTTTCTATCGCGCCGGGTTCGCGCATGAAAACCTTCAAGTGGGGTGCGAATGCCGGGGGAACGAGCGCGCAATACAGCGGAATGTGAGGAGCGCGCTCACGCTATCTGCGTTCATACACGACAGGGAAGGCTCCGACGCTCGACGAGCCCCGCCTCGTCCATCGGATCGTCGGAGATTTTTTTACTTATACTCTTTAAACACTTCCGCGAGCTGGAGTGCTGAGTAAAGAAGTTCGTTGGTAGGAAACGAGCGCGCGCATCTGCGCAGCCGTTACCCGGCCCGGCGCAGCGAGCCGACGCCGCTTGGACAGCGCATCGCTCGGTGTTCCGAGCTGGCCGTAACATGATGCAAAAAGGCGATGCGAGCGCCCGTGATCTCGGCCGGCCTCGTCAAACTGGTGCACACGCGTGCTCTCGAGCGCCCTCGAAGGGGAAAGACCGCGGCCGGCAGCAGCGCGCAACGCCTCTGCGCGCGGGCTGAGCGGGCTTCGCTGCGCAGCGAAGCGACCGCTGCCCTGACGAGGGCAGACAGCAGTGTGCGAAGCCCACCCTGGATCGAGGCCGCCTCGGGTGGGACAGAGCGCAACGCGAAGGCCTCGGTGATCGTCCAACTGCCAAGGGGGCGCGCGTTGCCTCGGTGAAAAGCCCGCGGAGCATTGGGCAAGGCGCGATAGGGCGGGTGAGCCCGTAGTTCAGCTCACCCCGAAGCAGCCACCGCCGCGAGCGCGGGCTTCGGCGAGCCCGGCGCGGGCGCGCGCGAGCAAGGTAGCGAGGCCCTCCTCCGCGCCGAGCCATGTCGCAACTCCAATACTTAAGCTCGGCTTACGCGCCGCTTCGTTCTCGGCTGTGGTCGCGGCAGTGAGGAGGATGCGGCGGGCGAGGCGCACAGCCCCGGCGAGCCCGGTGTTCGGCAATAAAACGAGCAGTTCTTCCTTCTCCCAGCGACCGACGAGATCGGTCGAGCGCACCCGGGCGAGGAGCAGCCGCGCGAGCTCAGCGAGCTGTTTTTTCGCCTCCTCTTCGGTGCTCGCGGGCGGCTCGGGAGCGACGAGCAACAGCGACAGCCGCCCGCCATAGCGCTTGCGGCGGGCGATTTCTTCCGCCGCCCGTTCCGCGAAGTAGCAATCCTTAAGACATCCGGTCTCGAGATCGCGGGTGGCACTGCGCAGGAGAAGCGATTGGATGATCGGCCGACTCGCGGCGGCGAAGGGATCGAGCGGGCTCTCGGCCATGCTCATCTCCGACGTCACACGCCGCGATGCTAGGGAGAAACAATAAACAGAATATTAACGAGCAGCACGCAAGACATACGCCAATACATATAATTTGCGGCTCGCCATCTCCGAAGGGTCGGAGCCGGCAAGCGGGATCGAGCGCAACCGCCCCGCAGCCGGCTCGACTGATCGGGGTTCGTCCATTCGCTCGGCCGGGCAGCACGCAGCGCAACGCATGCGCCGCCCACGCACGCCACGGGCATTTCCCCAAGCGCCCGGCTTCGGACGGTCCGCTCGCGGTCGCTTAGGGGTGGATCGCGGGGGCGAGCGCAAGAGCGCAGAGCCGATCACGCCGGCCGGCGCGCAAAAGCGCCCCCCAGCTCCGAAACGATTGGTGTTCCCTCCGCTCAGCGGGGGGAGCGCGGGCGTTGAGGCTATTGTGCGCCGATCGCGTGCCTTGAGGCGGTGCGCGTTAGCCGCGCAACGGCGCACAGGCCCGCTCGAGCCAAGCGCGGTCGGCTGGATCGTTAAGAAGCGGCGCGAGCTCGTTAAAGACGCGGGCGTGATAGGCATCCAGCCACAGGCGCTCTTCGGGGGTAAGCAGGGCCGAGACGACCAGTTTTCGATCGATCGGACAGAGGGTGAGGGTGCGGAAGCCCAAGAGCGCGCGCTCGCCTCCTTCGGGCGTGCCGCGCGCCTCGACGAGAAGGAGGTTCTCGATGCGGATGCCGTAGGCTTCGGGTCGGTAATAGCCGGGTTCGTTGGAGAGGATCATGCCGGGCTCGAGTTCGGCTCCCAAGCTCGCCCTGGCGATCCGCTGCGGGCCCTCGTGGACGCACAAGAAGCTTCCCACACCATGACCAGTGCCGTGGTCGTAATCGAGACCGTGACGCCATAAGCAGAGGCGGGCCAGGCAATCGATCTGCCCGCCGCGCGTGCCCTTGGGAAAGAGCGCTTCGGCGATCGCGATATGGCCTTTGAGCACGAGCGTGAAACGTTCCTTGATCTCGCGCGGTACCTCACCGAGGGCAATCGTGCGGGTGATATCAGTGGTGCCGTCGCGATAGTGCGCGCCCGAATCGACGAGATAGACGGTGCCGGGCTCAAGCCGGCGGTTGGTCTGCGCCGAGGTCCGGTAGTGCGGCAAAGCGGCGTTGGGACCGTGCGCTGAGATGGTGGGAAAAGCGAGACCTTCGAAGAGCGGATCCTTAGCGCGCTCGAGCTCGAGACGATCACAAGCGCGCAGCTCGTCGACTCCACCTTCCAGGCCCTCTCGCTCGAGCCAAGCGAGAAAGCGCACCATGGCAGCACCATCCCGACGGTGCGCGGCGATCGCGCCTTCGATCTCGGTGCGGTTCTTGATCGCTTTCGCGCGGCGGATCGGGTCCTCGGCCTCGATCAGCCGCGCGCCAGCACGCTCAAGACGATCAAGAAAGCCGAAGTGAACCTCGGCGGGATCGGCGAGCACGGCGCAGCGGGCGAGCCCCAACTGGTCCAGGGCAAGGAGCAATGTCTCGGGCGGTTCGACCGTAATCCCGTCTTCGAGCGCGAGTTCGCCCTCGAGCTTGCGCGGATCGACGAACCAGCGGCACCGCCCGTCCGCGTCGAGGAGCGCGAAGGAGAGGCACAAGGGATTGTAGGGGATGTCGCGGCCGCGGATGTTGAGAAGCCAGGCGATGCAGTCAGCGGCGGTGATGAACAGCACGTCTGCCCCCTTGGCGCGCAGCTCTTCGGCGATCCGCCGCCGCTTGGAGGTGGAGCTTTCGCCAGCGAAGCGCTCGGGATGGGAAAAAACCCGGGTCAAGGGCGCCGGCGGGCGGTCAATCCAGATGCGATCGATCGGGTTGGCGTCGAGCGGCACGAGCTCGGCGCCCTTAGCGCGCGCGAGCTTGGCCAGCCGCTCGTACTCTTCGTGCTTGAGGAGGAAGGGATCGACGCCCAGCCGGGCACCCGGCTGCAGCTCCCGCTCGAGCCAGCGCAACGGTGAAAGGGTGCTCACCTCGTGCCGTTCGAAGAGCGCGGGGTCGAGCTCGCGCGCGAGCTGCACCGCGTAGCGCCCGTCGCTGAAGACGGCGGCCTTTTCGGGCAGCACGACGAGGACGGCGAAGGAGCCGGTGAAGCCGGAAAGCCAAGCCACCCGCTCAGCGGCGGCCGGCAGATATTCGCTGCCGTGTTCGTCGGTGCGCGGCAAATAAAGGCCGTGCACTCCCGCATCGGCGAGGGCACGGCGCAGGGCATCGAGACGGGCGGCAAAAGGCGAGGACATGATCGGGCTCCCGACAAGCCTAGGACAGGCTTAGCCGAGCCGAACGCACGCGCAAACAGGGCGCTCGCGAAGTGCTCGAGCGCGATCGAAGCACGCGCAGCTAAAAGGCGGTGAGGTGCGCGCAGGCAAGCGAAGAGGGGGCGGTCGCGTGGCAACCGCCCGCCTTCGTCTCTTCACGGCCACAAGAAGGCCCCCGCGGGGATTTTTGACCGGTCGGTGCGCGTTCGCGCACCCGGGCTCGCGAATCCCGGAGCCGCACGCTCGACCCGCTCGGGCTCGTCACGTACCAGCGGTCGGCTCAAAAGCGTGTTGCAGCGATTGGGATGATCGCGCGGGGGTGGAAGTCGAGGGCTCTTAGAGCGCGCGATCGGGTGTGACGGCTCGTGCAAGCCCCAAGCCATCTCTAGCGCAAAGGCGCCATCACCATGACCATTTGTTTGCCTTCGAGCTTGGGCATCTGCTCGACTTTGGCGCGGTCGGCGACGTCGTTCTTGATGCGCTCGAACAGACTCGTGGCGAGATGGGTATGCACCATCTCGCGGCCCCGGAAGCGCAGCGTTACCTTAACCTTGTCGCCTTCTTCCAAGAACTCGCGAATCTTGCGCATTTTGATTTCGTAGTCGTTTTCGTCGATGGTCGGCCGCATTTTGATTTCTTTAACTTCGATGATCTTTTGTTTCTTGCGGGCGGCCGCCGCCTTTTTCTGTGCCTCGTATTTGAACTTGCCGTAATCGAGGATCTTGCAGACCGGAGGACGGGCGGTGGGGGCGATCTCGACCAAATCCAAACCGGCCTCTTCGGCTCTCGCGAGGGCTTCCCGCAACGGGACGATCCCCACCATGTTGCCGTTTTCGTCGATCAACCGCACCTCCGGCGCGTCGATCATCCGGTTGACGCGGTACTCCTCCTCGCGGGTCGATGTCGCCATGAAGTCTGATCTTCCTCCTGTTCAGCCCAAACCGACTGGCGGCGCCGGTCGACGGCCGACGCCATCCCGCATATGTGCCCGCTTCGGCGCGCGCTCAACGGGCACGCGCGAGATCGGGCGGGGTTGATTCGCGAAGACACAGCGCAAGCGCCGCGTCAAGCGTGAGCACTTCCTGTTCGCGGCTGCCGAGCCGGCGCAGCGCCACCGTGCCCTCGGTTTTTTCCCGCGCGCCCACCGCCAAGATGAAGGGCACTTTGGCCAAGCTGTGCTCGCGAACCTTATAGCTGATCTTATCGGGGCGCAGATCGAGTTCGGCGCGGATGCCGGCAGCGCGCAGGCGCGCGAAGACGGTGCGCGCCCAATCGTCGGCTTCGTTGGTGATGGTGGCGACCACCACTTGCACCGGCGCCAGCCACACGGGCAGGCGGCCGGCATAGTGCTCGATCAGGATGCCGATAAAGCGCTCAAGCGAGCCCAAGATCGCCCGGTGCAGCATCACCGGACGATGCTTGGCGCCATCGGGGCCGATGTAGCTGGCATCCAACCGCTCGGGCAGGACGAAGTCGACCTGCAGCGTGCCGCACTGCCAGGCGCGTCCGATGGCATCTTCGAGCACGAACTCGAGCTTGGGGCCGTAGAACGCGCCCTCGCCGGGATTGAGCTCGTATTCCACCCCAGCAGCCGCACAGGCTTCTTTGAGCGCCCGCTCGGCCTGGTCCCACACGTCATCGGAGCCGGCGCGCACCGGCGGCCGATCGGCAAAGCGCACTTTAAACGAGGGAAAGCCGAAATCGGCGTACACCGAGCGCAACAGCTCGACGAAGGCGACGCTCTCGCTCGTGATCTGCTCGGGCGTGCAGAAGATGTGGGCATCGTCTTGGGTAAAGGCGCGCACCCGCATGATGCCGTGCAACGCCCCGGACGGTTCGTTCCTGTGGCAGGAGCCGAACTCGGCCATGCGCAGCGGCAAATCGCGGTAGCTTTTGATACCCTGGTTGAAGATCTGCACATGGCAGGGGCAGTTCATGGGCTTGAGCGCGAAGGCGCGCTCTTCCGCTTCGAGCGTGAACATATGGTCGCGGAACTTGTCCCAGTGCCCGGAGCGCTCCCACAAGGAGCGGTCGACGAGCTGAGGGGTGCGCACTTCAACATAGCCGGCGGCGACGAGGCGGCGGCGCACATATTCTTCGACCTGCCGCCACAGCGTCCAGCCCTTGGGATGCCAGAAGACCGAGCCCGGGGCCTCTTCTTGCACGTGGAAGAGGTCCATCTCGCGCCCCAAGCGGCGATGGTCGCGTTTTTCCGCCTCTTCGAGCTGGTGCAGATAGGCCTCGAGTTCGGCCTTGGTGGCAAAGGCGGTGCCGTAGATGCGCTGCAGCTGCGGCCGCTTGGGATCGCCGCGCCAATAGGCGCCGGCGACTTTGAGCAATTTAAACGCGCCGATTTTGCCGGTCGAGGGACCGTGCGGGCCGCGGCAGAGGTCGAACCAGCCGTTTTGGTGGTAGAGGGTTATGGGCTCGCCCTCGGGGATCGAATCGAGGATCTCGAGCTTGAAGCGCTCGCCTAGGGCTTCAAAACGACGCCGCGCTTCCTCGCGGCTCACCTCCTCGCGCCGAAACGGCACATCAGCCGCAATGATCTCGGCCATGCGGGCCTCGATCTTGGCGAGATCCTCGCTCGAGAAGGGTTCTTCGCGATAAAAATCGTAATAAAAGCCGGTTTCGATCGGCGGGCCGATCGTTACCTGGGTTCCGGGAAAGAGTTCCTGCACCGCTTGCGCCATCACATGCGCGCAGTCATGGCGAATGAGCTCGCGCGCCTCCGGATCGCCGACGCGCAGGATGCGCACCTTAGCGTCCTTTTCGATCGGGCGATCGAGATCGCGGATCTCGCCGTCCACCACCACCGCCACCGCCTCGCGCGCGAGACCGGGGCCGAGGGCACGCGCGATCTCCGTGCCGGTCGGCGGGTGGTCGAAGGTCAACGTCGCACCGTCGGGCAGCGTGATCACCACCCGGCCCGGGCGCGCGGGAGGTTCGCAAAGCTCGACGGCGGTCTGCATGAGCGATGAATCCGTTCTCAACGGGTCAGAGAAAAAGGCTCTTTTGTCCCCCTTGGGAGCCGAGCACTACCCGCAAGGTGGATCTTGGGGTGGCCGCCTGTCAACCGCGGACCGAAGTTCCGGCCGCAGCGTCCTGGACCATCTCGGCGTAGCTGTCGAGGAGCCGGCGGCCGACCCGCTCGAGGGCGAAGCTCTCGGCGATGAAGGCGCGGGCGCGAAGAGCGAGGCGGGCGCGCACCTCCTCGTTGAGCGCGAGCGCCCGCTCGATCGCCCAGGCGAGCTCGGATGCGTCGCCGGCTGCGACCACCCAGCCGGTCGAGGCAGGCTGCACGCATTCGGGCAGCGCACCGAGGTTGGAGACGATCACCGGCCGTCCCATGGCCTGAGCGGCGAGCACGGCGCGCGCCGACGGTAAGGGAGCTACCGCCGGCAAGACGACGAGTTCGGCAAATTGCAGGGCCGCCGGCTCGTCCTCCGGCGGCGCTGCGAAGCACACGCGTCCGCTCAACCCGCTGTCGCGGATCGCGTGCTCGAGCTCGCGAACATAAGCGCGATCGGCGTCCTCAGCAGCGATCAAGACAGCAGCAAGATCCTCGCGCGCGAGCTTGGCCAAGGCTTGGATGAGCACGCGATGCCCATAGGCCGGAACGAGGGGTCCGGGAACCAGCAGCACGCGGCGACCGAGATCGAGACCCCAGCGCGCGGCCACCGCCGCGACGCGCGCGCCGTTCACCCGCTCCGGCGACAGCTCGCTAAGATCGATGGCAGGCGGCAGCACGCGGATGCGCGCAGACGGCACGCCGAACCGTTCGCTCAGCACTTCCGCCACATGTTCGGAGACCGCGAACAAGCGCGGAGCGGCGAGCAGCGCGCGGGCGGAAGCGTGGGCGAGCTCGTCGACATCGTGGACGGTAGCGAGCCACGGCAGGGCGAGCTTTTTGGCCGCGGCGCGGCCGAAGGATGCGGCCGTGGCACGCAGGACGTGGAGGATCTGCACCGCCTCGCTGCGGGTGAGGGCGGCAAGGGCGCGCATGCTGCGCAACCGCGCGAAAAAGCCGCTGCCATCGAGCGGCAGGGCGACGAGCCGGCCGCCGGCGCGGCGGATTTCGGCTGTAAGCGGCCCCTCGCGCGCCACAACAAGCGGCCGCCAGCCGTTGGTTTCGAGCATGCGGCAACACTCGAGCGTGCGCCGGCTCACGCTGTCGGGGGGAAGCCGGGCCGCCAACAGGAGCGCGGCGGGGCCGCGCGACCCGACCTCTTCGCCGTCTCTCACAGCGATCGGATCCCGTCCCGGGGAAAAGAACGGCGGGGCACTCCCGCCTTCGGTCGCGCCCTGCTAGCAGATCGGGCGGCGAGCACAAAGCGGGCCCATGATGGACGAAGAGATCCGCTATCTCGAATTGCCGGGCGTGGGGGCCATCGCCTACGCGCGCCAGCGCGGGGCGGGACCGGAGATCGTCTTCCTAAGCGGGCTGCGCTCGGACATGACGGGGACCAAGGCGACGCGCCTTGCGGCCCTCGCTGCCGAACGCGGCTGGGCCTTTACGCGCTTCGATTACCGCGGCCACGGCCGCTCCTTTGGCCGCTTCGAGGACTGCACGATCAGCGACTGGCTGGCCGATACGCTTGCCGTCATTGACCAGCTCGTCGCGGGAAAGTTCTTGCTCGTCGGCTCTTCCTTGGGCGGCTGGCTCGCACTGTTGGCTGGACAAGCGCGCATCGACCGCTTGGCCGGGCTCGTCTTGATCGCCCCGGCGCCCGATTTCCCGCGCCGGCTCGTGCTGCCCGCGCTGAGCTTCGAGCGACGCGAGGAACTCGAACGCACGGGCGTTGTCCTTTTGCCTTCCGATCACTGCGAGCCGATCCCGTTTACCCGCCGCTTCCTCGAGGACTCGATCCGCCACGAGGTCTTGGGCCGCGATCTGCCCTTTACCTGTCCCGTGCACATTCTGCACGGTCGCCGCGATGCGGATGTGCCGCTTTCGATTTCCCTCGAGCTGGTGGGGCGATTGGTTTCGGCTAAGGTGACGCTCGAGGTGATCGAGGACGGCGACCACAGGCTCTCGCGCGAATCGGATCTCGTCCGGCTCGAGGCGGCGGTTACCCGGGTGCGGGCGCTCGCAAGGGGCGAGCCACCACCTGTCGTCTAGGCGGAAGGGGAACGCTCGGGCCCGGTGGGACAGCAGGGCAGACGCGGCAAGAAACGCCGGCCCTCGCGCAACAGATGGTCCCAAAGCGCCTGCGCGGCGGGTAGGATGCGACGGTCGCGGCGGCGCACGAGGTACCAGGTGCGCACGATCGGCAGGCCTTGCACGTCGAGCACGACGAGCCGACCGTCGGCGACCTCGGCCTCGATCGTGTGGGCGGAGAGAAGCGCGATTCCCATCCCCGCCATCACCGCCTGTTTGATGGTCTCATTGGATCCGATCTCGACTGCCCCGGGCAAG
Source organism: Pseudomonadota bacterium (assembly GCA_030549795.1). GTDB lineage: Bacteria > Pseudomonadota > Alphaproteobacteria > Geminicoccales > Geminicoccaceae > JANXAZ01. Next base: position 10,090 of record JAUQQO010000020.1, read on the forward strand.
AGAAGCTCTTCACGGGGTGGGCGGATGCCCGCTTCCTCGAGCAGACGGCGCAGCAACGCACGGGTACCCGAGCCGGGCTCGCGCAACAAAAAGCGCTCTTGAGCGAGGGCGGCGACCGGGATGTCGCGCTCGCCGGCGCGCGGATGGTCGGGAGCGGCGACGATCACATGCGGGTGCTCACCGAGGGCCACTTTTTCGAGGGGCTGATCGTCGGGCGGATAGCCCATAATCGCGAGGTCGAGGTCGAGAGCGGAGAGGGCGGTGACGATCTGGGCGCGATTGCCAACCCGGATGGTGAGCTCGATCCCCGGACGCGCGCGCTGGAAGGCGGCGAGCGCGAACGGCGCCCAATATTTGGCGGTACTTACAACACCCACGGCCACCCGCCCGCGCTCGAGACCGCGCAGGGCGGCGATCGCCGCTGCGCAGTCGGAAAGTGCCGCCTCGATGCGGTCGAGTGCCAACAAGACCTCTTCTCCCGCCTCGCTCGGGCGGACGCCATCGCGGTCGCGCACGGTGAGCGGCACGCCTCCCAGCGCGTGTTCGAGCAAGCGGAGCTGTTGGCTGACGGCAGGAGGGGTAAGGCCGAGCTCCTGGGCGGCACCGCTGATCGAGCCGGCGCGCACATAGGCCCCGAACGCCCGCAGCTGGCGCAGGGAGGTCCGGCGGGCAAAGGACGAAAGTTTTTCTTTCATCGCGAGCAAAAATAAAAGATTTGTCTGCAGTCGGCCAGCATGGCATTGCGCCCCCGCAACCAGTGGCCAAGGGCCCCATCAGACCGCAAAGGGAGACGGCGAACGCCGTTTGGGCAAGGGGGAGGCGAGGGACCATGACCACGCTCGCCGAACATCTTCAAGCTTGGGTCGCCGCGCGCCCCGAGCGGGCGCCGATCGCCGAGACGATCACCGCGCTCGCGCGCGCCGCTGCCGAGCTCGCGGAACTCGTGCGCTTGGGTCCGCTTGCGGGCGAAATGGCGGAGGTGATCGCCGAAAGCCGCGACGGCGTCGGCCAGAAAGCGTTGGACGTGCGCGCCGAAGAACTGTTCGAAGCCGAGCTCGAGCGGGCACCGGTCGCCTATCTCGCTTCGGAAGAGCGCGACGATGTGCTGGAGCTCAATCCCAAAGCGCCGCTCGCGGTAGCACTCGACCCGCTCGACGGTTCGGCCAACATCGCCCAGGCCTCGCTTATGGGGGCGCTGTTTTCGATCTTCCCTGCTGCTGGGTCTGGGCCGCAAAGTTTCTTCGTGCCGGGCGAGCGCCAGCTCGCCGCCGGCATCGTGCTCTACGGTTCCTTTACCCCGCTCGTCCTCGCCCTCGACGAAGGCGTCTACAGCTTCGCGCTCGATCCGCGCACCAAGCGCTTCATCCTGCACCGCAAGGAGCTCAAGGTGCCGACTTGGCGCGCAGAATACGCCATCAACGCCAGCAACGCGCGCTTTTGGCCGCTTCCCATCAAGGCTTATATCGAGGAGTGTGTCGCGGGAGCGGCCGGGCCACGCGGCGTCGACTTCAACATGCGCTGGGTCGCCTGTGTGGTCGCCGATGTCTATCGAATCCTTATCAACGGCGGCATCTTCCTCTATCCGGGTGACACGCGCAAAGGTTACGAGCACGGGCGCTTGCGCCTGCTCTACGAGGCGTTTCCGATCGCTTGGATCATGGAGAAGGCGGGTGGACTGGCCACTGATGGGTTCCACCGCATCCTCGATCTCGTCCCCAAAGATCTGCACGAGCGCACGCCCTTGATCTTCGGTTCCCGCGACAAGGTCGCGCGGGTGATGGAGCTCCATCACGCGAGCGTTCCTCCTGCCGGCCAGCGGCCTCTTTTTGGCACCCGTGGGTTGTTCAAAGCCGGCAGCTGACCCCCAAAGGAGAGCAAGCCATGTCGGTGCGCCATCCGATCATTTCGGTGACCGGCTCCTCGGGGGCAGGTACCACCACCGTCAAACATACCTTCGAGCAGATCTTCCGTCGCGAGGGAATCAAGGCCGCCTGGATCGAAGGCGACGCCTTCCATCGCTGGAACCGTGAAGAGATGCGGCAAGCGATGGCAGAAGCGGCCAAGCGCGGCAACTTCCACTTGAGCCACTTCGGGCTCGAGGCCAATCTCTTAGAAGAGCTCGAAGCCGTCTTCGAAGAATACGGTCGACAGGGAACCGGGCGTACTCGCCATTACGTCCACGACGAGCGCGAGGCCGAACTCTACGGTGTTCCTCCCGGTCATTTCACCGAATGGGAGGAGTTCCCACCTGACACCGACATTCTCTTGTACGAGGGTCTGCACGGTGCACTCGTCACCGATAAGATCAACATCGCGCGTCACGCTGATCTCAAGATCGGTGTGGTGCCGGTGATCAATCTCGAATGGATCCAAAAGATCCATCGTGACCGCGCCGCCCGCGGCTACACCACCGAGGCCGTGACCGACACCATCCTGCGGCGGATGCCGGATTACGTTCGCTACATCTGCCCGCAGTTCACCCAGACCGACATCAACTTCCAGCGGGTGCCGGTCGTCGACACCTCCAATCCGTTCATCGCCCGCTGGATTCCCACGCCCGACGAATCGCTCGTGGTCATCCGCTTCCGCAACCCGCGCGGCATCGACTTTCCCTATCTGCTCTCGATGATCCAGGGCAGCTGGATGTCGCGCGCCAATTCGATCGTCATCCCTGGGCCCAAGCAGGATCTCGCCATGCAGCTCATCTTGACCCCTTTGATTTTGCAGCTCGTCGATCGCGCGCGACGGGCCCGCTAAAGGCGCGCGGCAAGGGGTTAACGGGAGCACGAGCCGATGAGCGATTGGGCGGATCTGCGCAAGGCGGCGAACGCCATTCGCGCGCTCGCCATGGACGCGGTGGAAAAGGCCAAAAGTGGTCATCCCGGCATGCCCATGGGCATGGCGGATGTGGCAACCGTGCTTTGGACCCGCTTTTTGACCTTCGATCCCGCCGATCCCGATTGGCCTGATCGCGACCGTTTCGTGCTCTCAGCCGGGCACGGCTCGATGCTGTTGTACGCGCTTCTCCACCTCGCCGGCTATCCCGGCATGGAGATGGCCGAGCTCGAGCGCTTTCGCCAATTGGGCTCGCGCACGCCCGGTCATCCCGAATATGGCCACACGCCGGGTGTGGAGACCACCACTGGGCCTTTGGGCCAAGGCCTCGCCAATGCGGTGGGCATGGCCTTGGCCGAGCGCATGCTCGCCGCCCGCTTCGGCAAGGAGCTGGTCGATCACTGGACCTATGTGATCGCCGGCGACGGCTGCTTGATGGAAGGCATCAGCCACGAAGCGGCCGCGCTCGCCGGGCACTTGGGGCTCGGCCGGCTGATCGTGCTCTTCGACGACAACGGGATTTCCATCGATGGGCCGACTCGTCTTGCCACGAGCGAGGACGTGCGCGCCCGCTTTGCCGCCTATGGCTGGCACACGCTTGCCGTCGACGGCCATGATGTCGAGGCTGTGGCGCGGGCGATCGCCGAGGCCAAGGCCGACCCGCGGCCGTCCTTGATCGCCTGCAAGACCATCATCGGCTTCGGTGCGCCCAACAAACAGGGAAGCGAAGCCACCCACGGCGCCCCACTTGGGGCTGCCGAGGTGGCGGCGGCGCGGGCGCATCTGGGCTGGCACCATCCGCCCTTTGTGGTGCCGGATGAGGTCTATGCGCTCTTCCGCAGCGGTGCTGCACGCGGTGCGAAAGAACGCGCGGCCTGGAAGGCGCGTCTGGAAGCGGCACCACCGGCGCTGCGCGCGGCCTTTAAGCGCGCCATCGAGGGTGCGATCGAACGCGAGGTCGAGGCCGCCATCGCCGCACACAAAGCCAAGCTCTTCGCGAGCCCGCCCACGGTGGCCACCCGCAAGGCCTCAGAAATGGCGCTCGAGGCGCTCACCGAAGCGGTTCCCGAACTCGTCGGCGGCTCAGCCGACCTCACCCATTCCAACAACACCATCACCAAGCACACCCCACCCATCCGGCCCGGCGATTTCTCTGGTCGCTACATCCACTATGGCGTGCGCGAGCACGCGATGGCGGCGATCATGAACGGGATCGCCCTGCACAAGGGCTTCGTCCCCTACGGCGGCACGTTCCTCGTGTTCTCCGACTATGCGCGCAACGCCCTTCGTCTTTCGGCGATGATGGGGCTGCGGGTGATCTACGTGCTCACCCACGACAGCATCGGCTTGGGCGAGGACGGGCCCACCCATCAGCCGATCGAGCATCTCGCCTCCTTGCGCGCCATTCCCAATCTCCTCGTCTTCCGCCCCGCCGATGCGGTGGAGACGGCGGAGTGCTGGGAGGTGGCGCTGCGCGAGCGCAGGCGACCCTCGGTGCTCGCGCTCACCCGGCAGAACGTGCCGCCCGTGCGCAGCGAGCCTTGTACGGAGAATCTCTGTGCGCGCGGCGGCTATGTGCTGGCCGAAGCGAGCGGGCCGCGGGCGCTCACCATCCTCGCAACGGGCTCGGAAGTGCACCTCGCCTTGGAAGCGCGCGCGCGGCTCGAGGCGCGCGGTGTACCCACAGCTGTAGTCTCGCTTCCCTGTTTCGAACTCTTCGACGCCCAGGACCCGACGTACCGGAGCGCCGTGCTCGGCAGCGCACCCCGGATCGCGATCGAAGCGGCGGTTCCCTTTGGTTGGACCCGTTATGTGGCGAGCGAAGAGGATGTCATTGGCATGCGCGACTTCGGCGCTTCGGCGCCCGGCGCAGTGCTCTTCCGCCACTTCGGCATCACCGCCGATGCGCTCATCGCCTTAGCCGAACGCAAACTCGGCCTTCCGCCCAACGCCTGATCTCAAGGAGACCGCAATGGCCTTGATTACCCTGCGCCAGCTCCTCGACCACGCGGCCGAACACGGCTACGGGGTCCCGGCCTTCAACATTAACAACATGGAGCAGCTCAAGGCGATCATGGAAGCGGCGGCGAAGACCGCCTCGCCCGTGATCTTGCAGGCCTCGCGCGGAGCGCGCGCGTATGCCGGCGATCTCATGCTCAAGGCGATGGTCGAAGCGGCGGTGCAGATGTGGCCCGAGATTCCGGTCTGCTTGCACCTCGACCATGGCGATAAGCCCGCCACCTGTCTTTCCGCCATCCAGTGCGGCTTCACGAGCGTGATGATGGACGGCAGTCTCGAAGAGGACGGCAAGACACCCGCTTCTTACGAATACAACGTGGCCGTCACCAAGAAGGTGGTCGAAATGGCGCACTGGGTGGGTGTCTCGGTAGAAGGCGAGCTCGGCTGCTTGGGCTCGCTCGAGACCGGTGAGGGCGAAGCCGAAGACGGCCACGGCGCGGTGGGCAAACTCAAGCGCGAGCAGCTTCTCACCGATCCCGACCAAGCGCGCGAATTCGTGGCGGCGACGGGGGTCGACGCGCTCGCGGTGGCGATCGGCACGAGCCACGGCGCTTATAAGTTCAAGCGCAAGCCCACGGGCGACATCCTCGCCATGGATGTGATCAAGGCGATCCACGAGCGGCTGCCCAACACCCATCTCGTCATGCACGGCTCGAGCTCGGTGCCGCAGGAACTGCAGGATCTCTTCAACAAATACGGTGGCGAGATGCCGCAGACCTGGGGTGTGCCGGTCGAAGAGATTCAGCTCGGCATCAAGTACGGTGTGCGCAAAGTCAACATCGACACCGACTGCCGCATCGCCATGACCGCCGAGTTCAGGCGCGTGGCGATGGAAAAAAAGGGCGAATTCGATCCCCGCAACTTTTTGAAGCCGGCGATGGCAGCGCTAACCAAGCTGTGCGCTGAGCGTTTCGAACAGTTCGGCAGCGCTGGTCAAGCACCCAAGATCAAGCCCTTGCCGCTTGCGGCTATGGCCAAGCGCTACGCCACAGGCGAGCTCGATCCCAAGATCGTCCACGCACAGGCGCGCGCCGCCTAAACCGTTCTTCACTCACCCCCAATCAGCCTAGGCCGCAGCGTTGTGGCCTCTTGCAGGAGACGAGCGATGAACATGGTCGCGAGCGAGAAAAAGCGCGGCCGGTACGATGCCGGTGTGCTCAAGTACAAGGATATGGGCTATTTCGATTTGTCTTACGAACCGAAGGACACCGATATTCTGGCTTGTTTTCGGGTAACCCCGCAAGACGGTGTGGATCCGGAAGAAGCGGCGGCGGCGGTAGCGGGCGAGAGCTCAACTGCGACGTGGACGGTGGTGTGGACCGATCGGCTGACGGCCTGCGATAAGTACCGCGCGAAATGTTACCGCATCGAGCCCGTTCCCGGTAATCCGAACCAGTGGTTCGCCTATATCGCCTACGACCTCGACCTGTTCGAGCCGGGGTCGGTGGTCAACATGATGGCTTCGATCATCGGCAACGTGTTCGGCTTTAAACCCTTAAAGGCGCTTCGGCTCGAAGACCTGCGCATTCCGGCAGAATATGTCAAAACGTTCGATGGGCCTCCTACCGGGATCGTCGTCGAGCGCGAGCGGCTCGACAAGTTCGGCCGTCCGCTCCTCGGCTGCACGGTCAAGCCCAAGCTCGGTCTTTCTGGACGTAACTACGGCCGAGTGGTCTATGAGGCGCTCAAGGGTGGCCTCGATTTCACCAAAGACGACGAGAACATCAACAGCCAACCGTTCATGCATTGGCGTGACCGCTTTCTCTATTGCATGGAGGCGGTCAACAAGGCGCAGGCGATGACGGGCGAGGTCAAGGGACACTACCTCAACGTCACCGCTGCTACCATGGAGGAAATGTACGAGCGCGCCGAGTTCGCCAAGGAATTGGGCTCGGTCATCATCATGATCGACCTGGTGATCGGCTTTACCGCCATCCAATCCATGTCGAAGTGGGCGCGCAAGAACGACATGATCCTCCACCTGCACCGCGCCGGCCATTCGACCTACACGCGCCAGAAGAACCACGGCGTGAGCTTTAGGGTGATCGCCAAATGGGCGCGCCTTGCCGGTGTCGACCACATCCACGCCGGCACGGTAGTCGGCAAGCTCGAGGGCGATCCGGCGACCACGCGCGGCTATTACGACATCTGCCGCGAGAACTTCAACCCGAAGCGGCTCGAGCACGGGCTGTTCTTCGATCAGGACTGGGCGGGACTGCGCAAGGTCATGCCCGTCGCTTCAGGAGGCATCCACGCCGGCCAGATGCACCAACTGCTCACGCTCTTGGGCGAGGATGTGGTGCTGCAGTTCGGCGGCGGCACCATCGGCCATCCCATGGGCATCGCAGCCGGGGCGACCGCCAACCGAGTGGCGCTCGAAGCGATGATCCTGGCGCGCAACGAGGGCCGCGACATCATGGCGGAAGGGCCGGAAATCCTCGCCGAGGCGGCGCGCTGGTGCAAACCTCTGGCGCAGGCGCTCGAGACTTGGAAGGACGTCACCTTCGACTACGCCTCGACCGATACCCCTGACTTTGTACCCACCCCGACCATGGTGTAAGGCGGCTAGGAAAGGAGAAGGGCTATGCACATCACCCAAGGTACGTTCAGCTTCCTGCCGCCGCTCACGGATGAGCAGATCAAAAAGCAAATCGAGTACTGCATTGCCAAAGGCTGGGCGGTCAACATCGAGTTCACCGACGACCCCCATCCCCGCAACACCTATTGGGAGATGTGGGGGCTGCCGATGTTCGATCTCACCGATGCGGCAGCCGTGATGTACGAGCTCAACGAATGCCGCAAAGTGTACAAGGGCCGCGCCTACATCCGCATCTCGGCGTTCGACAGCTCGCCGGGGTGGGAGAGCCTGCGCCTTTCCTTCATCACCGATCGGCCGGATGACGAGCCCGGCTTCGATCTGCGGCGCGAGGAATCGCGCGGCCGCATGCAGCGCTATTCCATCCGCGCCTACGCCACCGAGCGACCGATGGGCGCGCGCTACGGGCGCTGAAGCCGAAGGGGTGCAGGGATGAGCGAGCCGCAGCGGGCCAACGCCGCGACCATCGATCTCGAGGCCGAGTTCCGTGCCTCAGGCGTCGGCGAGGTGCTCGATGAGCTGGATCGCCAGCTCGTCGGGCTGGCGCCGGTCAAGCGGCGCATCCGCGAGATCGCAGCGCTTTTGCTCGTCGACAAGGTGCGCCGCGAGCGGGGTCTGGCCAGCCGGCCGCCGACCCTGCACATGTGCTTTACCGGCAATCCCGGCACCGGCAAGACGACGGTGGCGCAGCGGATGGCGGACATCCTCCACAGGCTCGGCTACATCCGCACCAACAAACTGGTCTCCGTCACCCGCGACGATCTCGTCGGTCAATATATCGGACATACGGCCCCCAAGACGAAGGAAGTACTCAAAAAAGCAATGGGTGGCGTTCTTTTTATCGATGAAGCGTATTATTTGTACCGTCCCGAAAACGAGCGCGACTATGGGCAGGAAGCAATCGAGATCCTACTGCAGGTGATGGAGAACCAGCGGGACGACCTCGTGGTCATCCTCGCCGGGTACGGCGACCGCATGGAGCGCTTTTTCCAAGCCAATCCCGGCATGCGCTCGCGCATCGCCCACCACATCGAGTTTCCCGACTACAGCAAAGAGGAACTGCTCGCCATCGCCGAGCTCATGTTGAGCGAACAGAACTACCGCTTCAGCCCCGAAGGCCGTGCCGCCTTCGCGCGCTATCTCGAGGCACGCATGCGGCAGCCGCACTTCGCCAACGCCCGGTCGGTCCGCAACGCGCTCGACCGTGCCCGCCTACGCCATGCGGTGCGCCTCTTCGAGAGCCGGGGGCGCGCATTGACGCTCGATGATCTGCAGACCATCGGTCCGGAGGAGATCCTCGCGAGCCGTGTGTTGGCGAGGCCGGAAGAGGAGAGAGCGGCGTGAGCGGGGAGGTCTTGATCGCGCCCTCCATCCTCTCCGCCGATTTCGCGCGGCTGGGCGAGGAAGTGCGGGCGGTCGATGAAGCAGGGGCGGATTGGATCCATCTCGATGTGATGGATGGGCATTTCGTGCCCAACATCACCTTCGGGCCGGACGTGGTACGGGCGATCCGCCCCTATTCCCGCAAGTGCTTCGATACCCACCTGATGATCGAGCCGGCCGATCCCTTCCTCGAGGCGTTCGCCTCCGCCGGGGCGGATCGCATCATCGTGCATGTCGAGGCTTGCCGGCACCTCGATCGCACCCTGCGGGCGATCCGCGCGCTCGGCAAGAAAGCCGGGGTGTCGCTGAACCCGGCCACGCCCGAGAGCAGTGTCGCCTATATCCTCGATCAGATCGATCTCGTGCTCGTCATGACCGTCAACCCCGGCTTCGGGGGGCAGAAGTTCATCCCCGCCCAACTCGAAAAGATCCGCCGGATCAAGGCGATGATCGGCGCGCGACCGATCTGGATCGAAGTCGATGGCGGGATCACGCCCGAGACCGCACCGCTTGTGATCGAAGCCGGGGCGAACGTGCTCGTCGCCGGCTCGGCGGTCTTCAACCGCCCCCCTTACGCCGAAGCGATTGCCGCCTTGCGTCCGCGCTGAAGTCGAGCGCCGAGAGGTGCTCAAGAGCTCCGTTTGGAGGGTGGTCGCAAGCGCTCGAGGCGGTGGAGCTCCACCACCAAGCGATCGTCGATCTCGCGGATGCGGCGGGTGATCTCCTCGATGCCGGCGAGTAGCGAATCCTCGCCCGCGCCGCGGCGCAGGCGCGCGAGCCGGCCCACCCAGCGGTGACCCAGCACGCGCTGGATGATCTCGACCGCGCGCGCCCGGCTCGCTGGATCCGAACCGGGCGCGCGTAAGCGCTCGGCCTCCGCCTCGAGCTCGAACAGCATCTCGCGCAGCTGTTCGATCTCCCGCTCGATCTGCTGTCGTCGCCTCGCTTCGCCCATAGCCCGGGAAACTAGCAGAGCCGCGCGCCGGCGAAAGAGGGTGACGGTCGCATATAGGGGCATTCGCCACCCGACCCCCGGCCGCATGGGGCTCGTGCGCGCAAAGCGCTCCGGCCGCCACCGCGACCCCTCGTCGCGGCACGGCAGCCGTGCCATCTCCTGCGCGGGTGCGCCTGGACGAACGACGAGGCCGGCCGTGACCGAACTCCTCTCCGTTTCGCTCGACGACAAGTACCGGCTCGAAGAAGGCCGAATCTATCTTACCGGGGTGCAGGCGCTCGTTCGCCTGCCCATCGACCAGATCCGCCGCGATCGCCGGGCGGGTCTGCGCACCGCCGGATACATCACCGGCTACCGCGGCTCGCCTTTAGGCGGCTACGACCAGCAGCTATCGGCTGCCAGGACTTGGCTCGCCGCCCACGACATCCGCCACGAGCCGGCGGTCAACGAGGATCTCGCCGCCACCGCCTGCCAGGGCACCCAGCAAGTGAACCTGCGCGGCGAGGGCCGCTACGACGGCGTGTTCGCCATCTGGTACGGCAAAGGGCCGGGCGTCGATCGCTCGGGCGATGCCATCCGCCACGGCAATCTCTTCGGCACCGATCCCAAAGGTGGCGTGCTGTTGCTCTTAGGCGACGATCACATCTGCGAGTCCTCGACCACCGCGCACCAGTCCGAATACGCCATGGTCGATGCCATGGTGCCGGTCCTCAACCCTTCGGGCGTGCAGGAGATCCTCGAATACGGGCTCTTCGGGATCGCGCTCTCGCGCTTCTCGGGAGCCTGGGTGGCGCTCAAGTGCATCCACGACACGGTCGAGAGCACCGCATCCATCCACATCGCCCCCGACCAGCCGCGCATCCTCATCCCCGATGAGCGTGGCCTTCCGCCCATCCGCCGGCACATCGAGATCCCACCCGAACTACCCTGGCCGCCGATGGCGCTCGAGGTCGAGCGGCGGCTGCACACGGTGCGCATGCAGGCGGCCAAACTCTTCGCGCGCACCAACCGCCTCGACCGCATCGTCCTCGGGCGGCCGGGGGCGCGGCTCGTGGTGGTCACCACCGGCAAGTCCTACCAAGACGTCCAAGTCGCCTTACACGAGCTCGGGATCGACGAAGCGCGCGCCCGCGCGCTCGATCTCGCGGTCTTCAAGGTGGCGATGACCTTCCCGCTCGAGCCCGAAGCCTTGCGCGAAGCGGTCTTGGGCAGCGAGCTCGCCATGGTGGTCGAGGAAAAGCGGGGCCTCATCGAGAGCCAAGCGAAAGAGATCCTCTACCACGAGCCCGACCGGCCGCGCGTGATCGGTAAAGAGGACGAAGAGGGCCGCACGCTCTTTCCCTCGTGGGGACATCTCGAGCCGCTCTCGATCGCCATCGCCCTCGGCCGACGGCTGCTCGCCCGCACCGGCGACGCTGCGCTCGCCGAGCGGCTGCGCGAGCTCGAGGCGCGGCAGGCACAACTGCCGCGCGCCACCGCCGAGCTCATCCGCCTGCCCTGGTTCTGCCCCGGATGCCCGCACAACACGAGCACCAAGGTACCGGAAGGCTCGCGCGCTCTAGGCGGCATCGGCTGCCACTTCATGGCCACCTGGATGGGACGCGAGACCTACGGCTGGACGCAGATGGGCGGCGAGGGGGCGTCCTGGATCGGCCAGGCGCCCTTTTCGACGCGCCGGCATGTTTTCCAGAACATCGGCGATGGCACGTTCTACCATTCGGGCTCGCTCGCGGTGCGCGCCGCCGTCGCTTCGGGTGCCAACATCACCTTCAAGATCCTCTACAACGATGCGGTGGCGATGACCGGCGGTCAGAAAATGGAGACCGCCAATCTCACCGTGCCGCAGATCACCCGCCTGCTGGAAGCCGAAGGGGTCAAGGCGATCGCGGTGGTCACGGACGATCCGCGCAAATATCCGATCCCCTCCGGCTTCGCGCCCGGGGTGACGGTGCATCCGCGCGAAGAACTCGAGCGCGTGCAAAGACAGATGCGCGAGATCCCGGGCGTTACTGCGATCATCTTCGATCAGACTTGTGCCGCCGAGAAGCGACGGCGCCGCAAACGCGGCAGCTATCCCGATCCTGATGAGCGGGTGGTGATCAACGAGCTGGTGTGCGAGGGGTGCGGCGACTGTGGCGTGCAGTCCAACTGTGTCGCCATTCAGCCGGTGGAAACCGAATACGGCCGCAAGCGCCGCATCGATCAATCGGCCTGCAACAAGGACTTTTCTTGTATACGAGGCTTCTGCCCGTCCTTCGTGACGGTCAAAGGCGCGCGGCTCAAGCGGAACGCCGTGAGATTGGACGAAGTTCCGTTGCCCGCGCCGCCCGAACCGCAGCTGCCGGCGCTCGATGGCGCCTACGGCATCGTCGTCGCCGGCATCGGCGGGACCGGCGTGGTGACCGTCGCCGCCCTGCTCGGCATGGCGGCGCACCTCGAAGGCAAGGGCTTCGTTGCGCTCGACATGATCGGCCTCGCGCAGAAGGGCGGGGCGGTCGTAAGCCATATCAAGATCGCGCCTACGCCCGAGGCCGTGGGCGCTCCGCGGGTTGCCCCCGGGGGAGCGCGATTGCTCTTGGGCTGCGATCTTTTGGTTGCGGCGGGGCGGACAGCGCTTCCCACCGTGCGGCGCGGGGTCACCCGCATCGTGGCCAACAGCGAAGAGGTTTTAACCGGCGCGTTCACCCGCGATCCCGACCTCGTCTTTCCGGCCGCACAGCTCGTGCGCAGCCTGCAGGCGGCGGCCGGCGCGGAGAACGTCGAGCTCGTCGATGCCGGTCGGCTCGCCCGTGCGCTTTTGGGCGATACGATCGGAGCCAATCTCTTCCTCGTCGGCTACGCCTGGCAGAAGGGGCTCTTGCCGCTCTCCGAAGCGGCGATCCTGCGCGCGATCGAGATCAACGGTGTGGCGGTGGACTTCAACAAGCGCGCATTTCAGTGGGGGCGGCAGGCGGCGGTCGACCTTGCGCGAGTGCACGCGCTTGCCGGTATCACCGACCATCGTCCGCTTGACCTCGAGGCGACGATCGCCGATCGGACGCGCTTTTTGACCGACTATCAAGATGCTGCCTGGGCCGCGCGCTACCGGCGCACGGTCGAGAAAGTGCGCGCTGCAGAACAGCGCGTCGCCCCGGCGAGCCAAGAGCTCACCCTCGCGGTGGCGCGCAACCTCTTCAAGCTCATGGCCTATAAAGACGAGTACGAAGTGGCCCGGCTCATGTCGGGCGAAGCCTTCCGCGCGCAGCTCGCGCGCGAGTTCGAGAGCTTCGACCGCCTCGAGTTCCACCTCGCGCCACCGCTTCTCGCCGAGCGCGATCCGCAGACGGGACAGTTGCAAAAGCGCCGCTTCGGGCCCTGGATGATGACCGTGTTCCGGTGGCTCGCGCGGCTACGGTTTTTGCGCGGCACGGTCTTCGATCCCTTCGGCTGGACGGCCGAGCGGCGCAGCGAGCGTGCCCTCATTGCCGACTACGAGGCGCTCGTGGACGAGATCGCGGCTGGCCTTTCTCCCGCCCGGTTGCCCCTTGCGCTCGAGCTCGCGCGCCTGCCCGAGGACATTCGCGGCTTCGGCCATATCAAAGAAGCCAATCTCGCGCGCGTGCGGGCCCGCTGGCGCGAGCTCTTGGCGCGCTGGCGCACGCCCGAGACCTTGCCACTGGCAGCCGAGTAGCGTTTTACGCGCAGCAGCCGAGCGAGAGCTGTCGTTGCGCGCTCGCGCTCGGGGATTAAGATCGTGCCGCTGCAAAGAGAGGTCGCAGGGAATGCGCCTGTGCGGCGCTTCGCGCATTGCTTTCTCTGCGAACGTTCTCTGCGAACGAAGATCAGGGAGGACATCTCGATGGCTCGCGTTCAGCTGCACCGTTTCATCGATCTTGCCAAACCGGTTGCGCGCCGAGAGGAGCCCGACTCGCCGGCCCGGCGCGAATTTCTCAAAGCAGCCGCAACACTTGCTGCGATTACCGGCATGTCGAGCGAGGCCTTCGCACGCAACTTCGGGCCCGATGCCGAACCGGTGCGCTATCCCGAGCCCGATGTCGTGGTGTTGGATAAGCGCTTCCGCTACAAGCTCGGCAACACGCCGATCCGGCGCCACTACAAGGGCACGCTTTGGGCGGAAGGGTGCGCGTGGAACGGGGCCGGCCGCTATCTCGTCTGGTCGGACATCCCGCGCAACGAGTGCCTGCGCTGGATCGAGGAAGACGAGCACGTAAGCCGCAGGCACCGCTTCCCCTCGGGCCACTCAAACGGCAACACCTTCGACTTCCAGGGCCGGCAGATCGCCTTTTGCCACGAGCCGGCGCGGGTGATCCGCTACGAGTGGAACGGCGAGATCACGGTGCTCGCCGAGACCTTCGAGGGCGAGCGCTTCAACGCGCCCAACGACGGCATGGTCCACCCGGACGGCTCGATCTGGTTCACCGATCCGGGCTACGGCGCGCTCATGAACTATGAGGGCAAGCGCTACAACCGCGATCCGCGCCCCTTCCGCAAAGAGGCGATCTACCGCATCGACGGGCAGACCGGGAAGATCACCAAAGTCGCCGACGAGCCGTTCAAGCCCAACGGTATGTGCTTCAGCCCCGACTACAAGAAAGTCTACGTGGCGGACACCGGGCTGTCGCATTATCCGGAGGCGAAGTCGATCATTTGGGTCTACGACGTCGACGGCGACAAACTCAAAAACCCGCGTACCTTCGCGTCCATGGAGATGGACGGCAAAGTAGGCTTCGCCGACGGCATCCGCTGCGACGAGGACGGCAACGTCTGGGCCGCGGCCGGATGGGTCGGGGACGGCTATGATGGTGTGCACATCTTCGCCCCCGACGGCACCCGCATCGGGCTCATTCGGCTACCCGAGATCTGCGGCAACCTCTGCTTCGGCGGCAGCAAGCGCAACCAGCTGTTTATGGCCGCCTCGCAATCGCTCTATTCGGTCTTCGTCGAGACCCGCGGCGCTCATATCACTTAAGCGCTCAAAACCTCGATCCGAAGCGAGAAACGGCGGCCGCAAGGCCGCCGTTTGCCATCGAGATGCGGGCTCAGCGCGGCGTGAGCACGAGCAAGCTCACCGCATCGCCCATGTAGCTTCGGTGCAGAAGCGGCATGAGCCCGGCTTTGGCGATGTGCTGTTCGGTGGTGGGATCGAAGCGCCCGGCAAAGGCCCAGCGCAGCCAGCTCGAAAGCAAGCGCATCCACCAACGCACGAGTGTGCGCGAAGAGCGGTGGTAGTCGAGCAGTAAGATCCGCCCGCCCGGTCGGGTAACGCGGGCGAGCTCGCGCAGAGCCGGCAGCTGCAGCGCATCCGGCAGGCACAGGAGCACGAAGGTCGCAACTACGGTGTCGAAATGGCCATCGGGGAAGCCGAGTTCGAGCAGGTTCATCTCGAAAAGCTCGACCTCGCGACCGAGACGGCGTGCGCGGGCGCGGGCGCGCGCGAGCATGGCCGGGCTCGCGTCGATGCCAATGACCGGGGCGGAGGTCGGATAAAAAGGCATGTTACGGCCGGTTCCCACCCCGACGTCCAAGAGCCGTCCGGGTAGGGCATGACGGAAAAGCTCGGCGCGCAAACGCCGCTTCCAGCTCCATTCGTAAAATCCGTCCAGAAGATCGTAGACCGGTGCGATGCGCTCGTAGGCGCGGCGTACCGCGCGCGTGTGCGCTTCGATAAGAGACGCGTCCGCAAACGCTGTCTCGGAGGCGGTCTTAGGGTTCACGGTCGGACCTCGGTCGTCGATGGCAGCGGGTCGATCGGCCTTGGCTCGCAACAACGGCGCCCAAGGAAACGCTCTCAGGAACGCGCTCCCCATGGCGAAGAGCGCGCGTGGACGCGAACCAGCGGCACCTCCCGGTTCCCTCAGCCGTTGGAAGCCGGCTCGGCCAACCGCATGGCATTGCCGCGCCAGACGAATTGGTTACCCACCCAGCCCTGGACGTAGAGGATGGGCAGCGCGAGATCGCGCAGGATCATGGCGGGTATCGTCCAGCGGGTGAGGTGCCAACCGGCGCTGCGCGCGAGCGCCGCCTCCGCCGCGTACCAGAACAAGAGCAGCACGAAGAGCGCCGGCAAGACCGGCATCTCGGCCAGCCAGGCCCACAGCCCGCAGGCAAGCGCAGGCATCACACTGCCCGAGGCGATTTCGGCAGCATAGAGCAGGGGAAAGGTCTCGCGCCGCAGGCGCGCCCAGCGCAGCTGGCGATTCCACACTTCCCTGAAGGTCCGCCGTCCGAGCGCCTGCTCGAAGGGACGCGGCACGACGCGGATGCGGTAGCCGGCGGCACGCAAGAGTTTGGTGGTGGCGGCGTCTTCTGCCGGCTCGGCGGCGAGCGCCTCGATCCCGCCCAAGGGCTCGAGGATCGAGCGGCGGTAGAGCATGACCTTGCCCTGGGCGAAGCCGCAGCCCAGGGCATCGGCGAACAGCTGCCAGCGGGTCTGGTAGGTGTTGAGGAAGGCGCACTCCAGTTCCGCCCAAAAGCCCTCCACGCGCGCCGCGATGGGCGGTGCGCAGACGAGGCCGGTATCCTCTCGCCACTCACTCAACAGACGGGCAAAGAAGTCGGAAGGCAACAGCACATTGCTGTCCACCATGGCGATCAGATCGAAGCGCGCCGCCCGCCAGCCTTTGACCGTATTGTTGAGTTTGGGGTTGATGCTGATCGGATCGTCGCCCACGAGCAAGCGTGCCGGAATGTGCGGGTTGGCGGCGATCAACCGCTGGATCAACGGGACCACCGGATCATCGGCATCTTTGACGCAGAAAATCACTTCATAGTGCGGCCAGTCGAGCCGAAAGCTCGAAGCAAGAGCCTCTTCGAGGTGGTTTTCCAGCCCGCGCACGGGGCGCAAAAGCGTGATCGGCGGGCGTTCGACCGGTGCCGCGGGGCGCTGGCGGTCGCGCGCGGCGCGCCAGGCGACGAGGCTCGTGCTCGCAAGATGGGCGAGCGCCGCGATCGTACAGGTACCCGACGCTGCAGCTTCGATCGGCATCGAACCTCCCGACGGGTCGAATTCCTCTTTGGCACGCTCCCGAAGATGGGAATGCTGCTAAGGGCGCCTGTCGACAAGAGGATGACGGTCAGGACCGCGGGCACTGCACCGTTATTGTGCTATCAGCGTCGCTGCTCGATCCAGGTACGGATGCGCGCGCAGGCCTCGCGGATCGCGTCGATCGAGGCGGCGTAAGAGAAGCGCAAGTAACCCTCGCCGAAGATGCCGAAGGAGGTCCCGGCGATCACCGCCACACCGGCTTCCTCGAGCAGGCGATCCTGCAGTTCGCGCGCCGAGAAGCCGGTATCACGGATGTTGGGGAAAGCGTAGAAGGCGCCTCCCGGCATCGGACAGCGAAAGCCGGGGATGCGGTTGAGCTCCTCGACGATCACCCGCCGGCGCTCGGAAAAGGCGCGCACCATCGCCTCGACCGCGTCCTGCGGGCCTTTGAGCGCTTCGATCCCGGCCCACTGAGTGGCGGCGTTGACACAGGAATGGACGTTGACGGCAAGGCGCACCGCATGATCGACAAGGCTCTTGGGCCAAACACCCCATCCCAAGCGCCAGCCGGTCATGGCATAGGTCTTCGACCAGCCGTCCAAGAGGATGAGGCGGTCCTCGAGCTCGCGATAGGCGAGAAGCGACGCGTGCGGCACCCCGTCGTAGACGATGCGCGCGTAGATCTCATCGGAGAGGACGGCGACCTGCGGATGGCGGGCAAGCCCGGCAACGAGACGGTCGAGTTCGGCCTTGGGTACCACCCCGCCCGTGGGATTGGCCGGACTGTTGACGATGAGAAGGCGCGTGCGCGGGGTGATCTGGGCGAGCACCTCCTCTGCCGAAAAAGCATAGCCCTTGTTCTCGTGCAGGGCGATCGGCACCGGCGTCGCACCGGTCCACTCGATGAGCGAGCGGTAAATGGGAAAGCCGGGGTCGGGGTAGAGGATCTCCGCCCCCGGCTCGCCGAACATGGCGATCGCCATGAACATCGTGACCTTGCCGCCGGGGACGATGACGATGCGGTCGGGATCGACGTCCACACCGCGCCGCTTCCACATGTCCTCGGCTACCGCTTCGCGCAGCGGTCGAATGCCGTTGGCGGGCGTGTAGCCGTGATGCCCGTCGCGCAGAGCCTTCACCGCGGCTTCGACGATGTTGGGCGGCGTGGGGAAGTCGGGCTGTCCGATCCCGAGGTTGATGATGTCACGGCCGGCTTCCCGAAGCCGCGTGGCGCGGGCGAGGACATCAAACGCGGTCTCGGTACCAAGACGAGCCATGCCGGCAGCGAGCTGCATCGGATCCTCCCCCCTCTCTCGCGGCGGCGGACCTTAGGCAGCTGAGGGCAGCCCTGACAACCCGGCAACGGTCCGAGCCGCCCATCGCCAAAGCGCGCCGAACGGTGCTAAACTTGCAAAATCTAAAAAGGGGAGAAGACGATGAGCGATCGCGACCCCTCGAGGGAGCGAACCGAGCTCGATGCCGGAGCGAAACTGTTCTTCGCGAGCTGCCCCGACCCCGAATACGAGCGCTGCCTTGCGCGAGAGGTAGTCGACGGTGTGCACTATCTCTATTTCGAGGATGTTCAGACGATCGGCGCGCTGCGCTTGGGCATTCCCTCGCCGATGAGCTATCCGCAGCTCGTGCTCGTCGTGGGCGCGGATGGTATGCCGGAGCGCATGATCCGCCTCGAGTGTTCGCTTTTCGGGACGCAGATGCTGGGCGTGCTCGAGCGCGACGGCCGACACCTGAACTTCGGACCCCGCTCCCGATCGGCAGCGACCGCATTTATGAAAGAAGCGATCGCACTCGATCAGCGGTTGCGCGCGCAACAGCCAAATTCTTGACCTTTAGGCCACGGCCGCGTGCAGGCGAAGACGCCGCGGACTTTGTCTTTCGGGTGAGCGTGCCGCGCATGCTTCAAGATGCGCGCGAGATTTTCGGGTTGGCGCTTGCCGTCCGAGGCGCGCGCGCTCAAAGCAGGCATCGGCCGGATCGGAACGCCCGGCACCGGCGGCGGGCAACGGCCTGCGACCCCCTTGGGCGAAGCATCCGAGCATGATAAGGTGCGTCATTCGCTTTGCTGGGAGACGCTCTGTGAACCCAAACGCCGACGCCGACGCTGCCGCCCAAGCTGAAGACTATTTCTTCGCCCAATGTCCCGATCCGCGCGCCGAGCGGGTCCTTGCGAGCGGCGAAGTGGACGGAATCGTGCTGCTCTACTTCGAAGACGTGCAGACCATCGCCACCCTGCGCGCCGGCTATGCCTGGCCCGTGCGCTTCCCGCAGGTCGTGGTGGTACTCGATGCCGAAGGCGTACCCGAGCGGATGGTGCGCATCGAGGAAGACGAAAGCGGTGCGCAACGGCTGTGTCTGGTGACCCGAGATGGCACGCATGTGAGCTTCGGGCCGATCGAGCGCACGGATGCGGCGGCCTTCCTTGCCACCGCTGCCGAGGTTCTGCGCGCGGAGGCGGGGGCGGAAGCCTAAGCCAGCCCGCTCAGCGGGATTGCGAGGAAGCGATCGCCGGCCGCGCGCGGGCGAAGACGGCGTGGATCTGCGCCTTGGGCGTCAGTGCTGCGGCCGAGCGAGCGCAAGCGGCGGTCGATGCTGCGCCCAGGGGCGTGCCCGCTCGAACGCGCGCGCTGCCTGCAGCACCAAGAGATCGCGGTGGCGCCCGCCCACGATCTGCAACCCCACCGGCAGCCCTTCCTTCGTGAAGCCGCACGGACAAGTGGCAGCCGGCACCCACGTCAAGTTGAAAGGATAGCAGAAACCGGCCCAATGGTGCCATTCCCATCCGCGCTCTTCCCAGTGCGGCGGAAAGAGCCGCCCGGCTTCGAAGGCGGCGACCGATAGCGTGGGCGTGAGCAAGAGATCGAAGCGCGCGAAGAGCGCCCGCACGGCATCGTAGAGCTCGCTGCGCACCTGTTTGGCACGGACCCAATCAGCGGCGCTGTAGCGCATGCCGTCGCAGGTGCAGGCCACAAGACCGGGATCCATCTTCTCGGCCCAGCGGTCGAGGAGCTGGCCCAAATTGCCGGCATAGTTGGAAGCATAAAAACAACGCTCGGCCTCCCACGGATCGGGCCACAACTGAGCGACAGGCTCAACGATCGCCCCCATCTCTTCGAAGGCGCGCACCGCATCCGCGACGATTGCTTTGATTTCGGGATCGACGCGCAAATAGCCGAGGTCGGCAGAGAAGGCGATGCGCTTGCCGGTCATGTCGGCTTCGAGCCGGGCGAGATAGGGCTCGGGTGAAGAGGCGAGGCTGGTCAGGTCACGGTCGTCGGGGCCAGCCATGACCTCGAGCATGAGCGCCGCATCGGCCACGCTGCGGGTGATGGGGCCGATGTGGGAGATCATGTCGTTGTTGGGGCCGGGCCAATAGGGGACGCGGCCGAAACTCGGCTTAAAGCCGAACACGCCGCAAAAGGCCGCGGGCATGCGGATGGAACCGGCACCGTCCGATCCTTGGTGAAGCCAGCCGATGCCGGCGGCGGCACAGATCGCCGCGCCGGTGGAAGACCCACCGGCATTGTAGCCGAGCTTCCAAGGGTTGTGCGAAACGCCGGTAAGCGGGCTGTCGCCACAGCCCTTCCAGCCGAGCTCCGGGGTGGTGGTCTTGCCGAGAAAGACGGCGCCCGCATCGCGTAGCCGCTCGACCACCACCGCATCCACATCGGGCACGCGCTCGGCGAAGATCCACGAGCCGGCTTTGGTCGGGATGCCTTTGGTGAAGAGAAGGTCTTTGAGGGTGATGGGCAGCCCATGCAGCCGCCGCATGGGCGCGCCGCGCCGGAGTTCGGCTTCAAGTGCCCGGGCTTGCTCGCGGGCGAGCGCGAAGGTGGTGGTGGCGAAGGGGTTGAGAATGGGTTGCAGCGCCTCGGCACGGGCGATGGCGAGCTCGGTGAGCTCGACCGGCGAGACTTCGCGTCGGCGCAAAAGCGCCAACACGTCGAGGGCCGAGAGCCAGGTGAGCTCTTCGCCTGGAAGCTGAGCGGGCACGGTTCAAAGGCTCCGCACGAGATATTTGTCGATCAACGCAGGATCGGGTTCGACCCCGAGGCCGGGTTCGTCGGGGACGCGGAAATGACCGTCTTCGAGCCGGAAGGGGTTCTTGGCGAGCGCGCGACTGATCTCGGAGGGCTCGACGCAGTATTCGAGGATGAGCGCATTCGGGACGGCAGCGAGGAAGTGAAGTGACGCTGCGGTGTTGATGTCGGTGGTAAAGTTGTGATTGGCGACCGGGATGCCCCGCTCGGCGGCGTGGGCTGCGATCTGCATCGCCTGGGTGAGGCCGCAGCGGGTGACGTCGATTTGTGCGAGCCCGATCTCACCCTCGTCGATCAGTCGCTTGAAGCCGCCCACCGTACATTCTTCTTCCCCGGCGGCGAGACGCTGGGTGATCGCCCGCGCGACCCGGGCGTAGCCCGTGAGATCATCAGGATGCAACGGCTCCTCGATCCAGAAGAGATTGAAGGGCTCAAAGGCGCGCGCCCGTTGGATGGTCGTTGTGGCGTCCCACACCAGCCCGACATCCAACATGAGATCGAAATCGGTCCCGGCGGCATTGCGCATCGCCTCCAGCATGCGCAGATCGAAGTCGAGACCGAAACGACCGAACGGTTCCCAGCCGAACTTGGCGGCAGTGAAACCCTGGTCCTTGCACCATTTGACGCGATCGGCCGTTTCTTGAGGGGTGAAGCGGAACATGTTGGAGGCATAGACGCGAATCTTGTCGCGGAACTTGCCGCCCAAGAGCGCCCAGACCGGTTTGCCCAACGCCTTGCCGGCGATGTCCCAAAGTGCGAGGTCGATGCCGGCCATGGCGTGGATGAAAAGACCTGCGCGGCCGCAATAGAGCGTCCGCTCGTACATTTTCTTCCAGAGCCGTTTGATCTCGAGTGGGTCCTCGCCGATCAGCAAGGCGCGCAAGCCACCTGCGATGGTGTGCGAGATCGGCGCTTCGATCGCCGCTTTGACCGCCCAGGGGCAGGAATCGACTTCCCCCCAGCCCGTGATCCCCGCATCGGTGGTGATGCGCACGATCAACGCGTCTTGGCTCGAATCGGTGCGCTCTTGGATCTGCGGCAAGCGCAGATAGAGCGCGTCGATGCCGGTGATGCGCACGGTATCCGCCCCCACGCGACCCGCAAGTGCAGCGAGGCTAAAGCGGCGGCTTGCCCGCGCAAGCGATCGGCTGAAGGCGCGGCCATGCGTTGGACGGGGGAGGGCGTGCTGTTGCCGCCACGGAACCCCCTCCGCGTGACCCTGCACGTGCAGGGATTCCTTTACGTCTGTGTGCCACAAGTTGTACGAGGAAGAAAAATCGGTTGCGCGACCCTTGCCCCGCGCGACCGCCGGGAGCCTGCGTGGCGATGTCGACCAGTCAGCAGTCGTCTACCGTTGAACGCGCTCGTGAAGGACGGGAAACGAGCTCGGAACCGGAGGTGTTCGGTGTCCTCGGCCCCGTGCTCGTGTTGACCTTCCTTTTGTGGCTGCTCGTGGTGGCTGCGGTCGGCAGCTCGGTTTGAGGGCGAGCGACCCTCACGCGACCGCCCCGCGTCCCTCGATCGCCCAGATCGCTTCCACCGTTTCGCCACGGCGACAGACCATGTGGTCCCACAAATTGATGGTGGGATCGCAGTGGGGAACCAGGCAGCGCACGATCGAACCGAGCGGCGGCGCCGAGGCGCGTTCGGGAAGGATCAAGCGTCCGAACTGGTCACCGAACATCCGGTAGGTCGAAGCTTCGGGCGCACCCGCCACGACCCGCGGCAAGGGGCCGTCCGTGGCGAAGCACTTGATGCCGGCATCGGTGGTCGCAAAGCCCTTGTGATGGCGGCTCAGCACTCGCGTCCACACTTCCAGGGCGGGGCGAAAGCGGGCCGAGCCGTCGGCGGTGAGCGTGCAGTCCAAATAGTCCACGTCCATAAAGGCGTATGAGCCCACCTGCAGGTCGGTGAACACGCCAGCTCGGGCGTCGATCTCGTGCGTGCCGGTGCCAGCACCGGTGATCACCGGGCAGGGCAGACCCTCGGCGCGCAGGGCATCGCGAAGCTCAGCGAGAAGCGCCGCCACGGGCGCCGCGGCGGCAGCGCGCGCGTGGTAGTCGGGGATGTGCTGGATGGAGCCGGCATAGCCCTGGATGCCGCCGAACTCGAGCGCCGGCTCGGCGGCGATCCGGCGGGCGAGCGCGAGCCCCTCGCCGACGCTTGTAACACCGAAGCGGTGCGATCCGACATCAACATCGAGGAGCACGGTAAGCCGCCGCCCGGCGGCAGCGAAGGTCGCGGAAAGGGCTTCCACCTGCAGCGGGTCGTCGACCACCACCGCAAGCTCTCGCACCCGGGCGTGCAAGGCTACGAGGCGCTCGAGCTTGCTCGCAACAAACACCGGTGCAGTGAGCAAGAGGGAATCGATGCCACCGGCGGCAAGCGCCTCCGCTTCGCCCAATTTGGCACAGCAGAAGCCGATTACTTCCCCGGCTTGCAGCTGTGCTTTGGCGACCGCGACCGATTTGTGGGTCTTGGCGTGGGGTCTGAGCTTGACCCCGTGCGCCCGGGCGATCGCCACCATGGCGCGCAAATTGTGCTCGAAAGCGTCGAGATCGAGCACGAGTGCCGGGGTATCCAGGCGGCCGATGCCGCCCTCAACTCCGATGAGCCGCTCGTTCCAAGCGAGACTTTCCGGGTTCACAGCGCACCATCTCGCACCCGCCTGGGCTTTTACGCAAATACAGCGCGCATCGAAACGCCAGAGGCAAAAAGCGCACAGCATCGATGCGCGCGCCCGATCAGCGCGGCTGTTCGTTCGGCCGTAGGCACATGTGCTCGGCTCGGTTGGGCGCCAAAGGCGGAGGCTCGAGCCGGCGCGCTCCGCCCTCAAGCCGCGCGAGAGCGCGAAGGCGAGAGCGGCGGGGATCGGCTGCACGCCGGGTGGCGGAGCCCACCGACGCATCGGTTGGGGGCGCAGCGCGGCAGACCACAAGCACGGAGCGATAAGAGCCGCGATCGGCTCCCGCGTGCTCGGTGTAGCGGGGCGCAGCCCCGACCTGTTTACCCTTCATTTACGAAGTTTTGGCACAAGCGGAGGGCGCAATGCGAGTGTACCGTGGTGCCTGAGGCTCAAGGTCGGGTAGAGCTTCCCCTGACACTGGCGGCGGCGATCGTCGTGCTGGTTCGCTTGCTTGGCGCGCTCACGCGCTCACTTGACGCTGTGGGTGCGCATATCCGCTCGATCGCCGCGCGCGCAGCGGCGATGCGCCGGTTAGCCTCATCCAAAGGGGCAACCTCAACGCGCGAGGCCGCCGGCTTCGCGGATCGCGCGCCAGATCTTCTCCGAGGTGTAGGGGAGCGTCAGAGCGCGGACACCCAGCGGGCGCAAGGCATCGAAGACGGCATTGGCGATCGCCGCCAAAGCGCCGTTGGTGGGAAGCTCGCCCAACCCTTTGATGCCGAGCGGATTGCGGCGCGAGGGCGTGTGGTGCCAGTCGATTGCCAGCGGAGCGAGGTCGCGCGTGCGCGGGATCGCATAGTCGAGGAAGGAGCCGGTGAGCAGTTGGCCGCTGTCCGGATCGTAGAGGATCCGCTCGAGCAGCGCCTGACCGAGGGCAGCGGCGATGCCGCCGCACACCTGACCTTCGGCACCGGCGGGATCGACCACCCTCCCGACATCGATGGTGGTGGCGAGTTTGACGACCGCAATCGCGCCAGTATCGGGATCGATTGCGACCTCTGCCGCGGTCACCCCGGCGGGCCAGGTCTCGGCCGGGTCTTCTTGGTGCTGCTCGACGCTCAAAAGGAGGCCGCGCTCGCGAGCACGGCGGCAGAGCTCGGCCAGTGTGAGCACTCGATCAGTCCCCCGGACCCGAACCGCTTGCGGCATGAGCTCGAGATCCGCGGCGGCGACCTCGAGCTCGTTTGCTGCGGCTTCCAAGATCAGGGCGCGCAAGCGCTGGGCCGCGCGCACGAGGCTGTTGCCGCTCACCACGAGCGAGGACGAGCCGCCGGTGCCCGGACCGTCGGGCAGGTCCTCGGTGTCTCCTTGGGCTATCCGGATCGAGTGCGGCTCTTGGTCAAGGGCACGGGCGATCAGCCCTGCGAGGGCATTAGCGTGGCCTTGGCCGGTGTCCTGGGTTCCGGTCCAGGCCGCGAAGCTCCCGTCTTCGCGCAAGGCAAGCCGCGCGCGCTCGCCGCCGAGCGAGCTCGTGGCATGGAGATGACAGGCGACGCCGAAGCCCAAAAGGTGGCGCGGGCGGGCACAAGAGCGGCGGCGCGGAAAACCCGCGTAGTCGGCAAGCGCCAGGGTTCGCTCGAGGAGGGCTGGGGCATCGAACGGCTCGTACGTATACCCCAGCGCCGTCGTCCAAGGGAAATCCTCGCGGCGCAGGAGGTTGCGAAAGCGCAGGGCGATCGGGTCGCAGCCGAGCGCAGCGGCCGCCTCGTCGACTGCGCGCTCGAGCAAGAAGAGCGCTTCCGGCTTGCCGGCGCCGCGGAACGCGTCGACGGGAGCAGTGTTGGTGTAGGCGAGGCGAACGCGCACGGCGATCGCGGGAATACGGTAGAGGCCACCGATCACCCGAGCGGTCCCGGTGGTGGCGACGATCGGGGCGAAGGTCGAGAGATACGCCCCGAGCCCGGCTACTGCATCGACCTCGAGGGCGAGGAATCGCCCCTCGCGATCCACAGCGAGCGCAAGTTCGGCATCGAAGTCGCGCGCGTGGGCATCTGCGAGGAAATGCTCGGTGCGGCTCGCCGTCCAGCGGATCGGGCGGGCGAGCCGGCGCGCCGCCCAGGCTATGAGCGCCGTTTCGGGGTAAGAGGCATATTTGGGACCGAAGCCCCCACCGACGTCTTGGGTGCGCACGCGCAGTTGCTCGGGCGGCCAGCCGAGCACCGCGCACAAAAGCCGATGTTGGAGGTGGGCGCCTTGGCTCGCGAGGGTGACCGTCGTCACTCCCGACTCAGCATCGTGTACCGCCCAGACCGCGCGTGGCTCGAGATAGGCGGCGGCGATGCGGGCGAAGCGCTCGGAAACCCGCACGATACGATCGGCGCGGGCGAACGCGGCCGCCACCGCTTGCGGATCGCCCTTGCTCCAGCTGCAGGCGAGATTGTCGGGGACGAAGTCGTGGATCGAAGGAGCGCCCGGGGCCAGAGCGGCGCGGGGTTCGACCACCGCCGGCAGTGGTTCGAGGTCGACGGAGATGGCCTCGAGCGCATCGAGGGCGCGGTTGGGGTCGTCTGCCACCACCATGGCGAGGATCTCGCCGGCGTAGCGGACGCGCTCGCGCGCCATCAGGGGCCGCGGCGGTTCCCGCAGCATCCCATCGGGGAGGCGGGCGAAAGCGGGAAGCGGGCCAAGGGCGGCGATCTCGGGATCCTCGCCAGTCCAAATCGCGACGACGCCGGGAAGACGGCGCGCATTCCCGGCGTCGAACGCTTTTATTCGGGCATGGGCGAGGGGGGCGCGCAAGAAGGCCACATGAAGGGCGTTAAAGGGGGCGGTGTCGTCGGTGAACCGACCGGCACCGACCACCATCCGCAGCTCTTTAGGGCCGTGCGCAGGAGGTGTCATGGCGATGCGCAGCCGGCTGTTCGAGACCGCGTCGTCTCGGTGGTGCCGGCGGAGGGGATCGAACCCCCGACCTCCCGCTTACAAGGCGGATGCTCTACCGCTGAGCTACGCCGGCCGGGAAAGAGGCTAGGGTCGCGGCAGCACCCTCGCAAGCAGATAAAGGGCGATCCCGGCGGCGACCGAGACGTTGAGGCTCTCGATGCGCGAGGAGATCGCGAGCTTGACCAACTGGTCGCAGCGCTCGGCGGTCAGCCGGCGCAGTCCCCTGCCCTCGGAGCCGAGCACGAGCGCCCGCCGCGGCCGCGGCGGAAGCGCCTCGAGCGGCAGTTCGGCGCCGGCGTCCAACCCGACCACCCAAAAGTCGGCCTGCTTGAGGGCCGAAATCGTCTGCGCGAGGTTGGCGACCGAGACGATCGGCACCATGTCGAGGGCTCCCGAGGCTGCCTTGGCGCACGCGGCCCCGAGCGGTGCCGAGCCGCGCTCGGGCAGGATGACCCCAGCGACGTCCATCGCCGCCGCCGAGCGCAAGATGGCACCCAGGTTGCGCGGATCCTGAATGCGGTCGAGGAGCAGCACGATGGCCTCGCGACCGAGCCCGGCGAGCAGCGAATCGAGGGTGCGGCGGGGAAGCGGGCCGACCAGCATGGCGACGCCCTGGTGGACGGCGTCTTCCGGCAACAGGCGCGCGAGTTCGCGCGGCGTCGTCTCCTCCACAAGCAGGCCGGGGCGGTGGATCAGCTTGCCGAGGCGCGCGAGGGCCGGGCGGGTCGCGAGCAGCCGCTTGCAGGGGCGCAAGGGGTTGTCGAGCGCGGCAGCGACGGCGTGGTGCCCATAGAGCCACTCCTCGCCGGAGCTCTCGGATGCACGCGCCGGGCGAGCGGTGGGAGGCTGGAACGGCAACGCGGTCCTCCGGGGCGCGGAGCGCGGATTTGCCCGACAGCTTCGGCGGTTGGTTGACGATTGACAAGCGCGCGCGCGAGCACATATGTCGCGCGATGCCGCAGGTGAAGGCGTTGGAGGGGTGGCCGAGCGGTCAAAGGCAGCAGACTGTAAATCTGCCGACGAATGTCTACGTAGGTTCGAATCCTACCCCCTCCACCACACCCGAGCGGGTGTAGCTCAATGGTAGAGCTCCAGCCTTCCAAGCTGGCGGTGCGGGTTCGATTCCCGTCACCCGCTCCAGTTATGCCCCTTGCGTTTGCAGCAGGGCTGTCCTAAGGAGTTCGGCCGGGCGGCGAGGAGGAGTGCGCGGCCCGGGGTAGGGTCGCAGCCGGCGCCGACTGGTGGGCGTAAAGGAGTGTAGCTCAACTGGCAGAGCACCGGTCTCCAAAACCGGGGGTTGGGGGTTCGAGCCCCTCCACTCCTGCCATTCGAGTCAGCCGCGCGCACAAGCGTCTTTGAGCACAAGGTCGCCCGAGCCCGGATCGAGGAACGATGGCGAAGATGTCGCCGGCGCAGTTCGTCCGCGAAGTGCGCCAGGAACTGCAAAAAGTCACCTGGCCGTCGCGTAAAGAGCTGGTGGCGACCACGCTCAGCGTGGTGGCGATGTCGGCGCTTGCGGCATTGTTCTTCTTCCTGGTCGATCAGGTGCTGGCCTGGCTCGTGCAGCTCGCTCTCGGGATCGGTCGCTAATGGCCAAGCGCTGGTACATCATTCACGTCTATTCGGGCTTCGAGAAAAAGGTGCGCGACGCGATCCGCGAGCAGGCGGCGCAAAAAGGTCTGTCGCATCTGTTCGATGAGATTCTCGTGCCGACCGAGGAAGTGGTGGAGGTTCGCCACGGCCGCAAAGTGCCGACCGAGCGCAAGTTCTTCCCCGGTTACGTGCTCGTGAAGATGGAGCTCAACGACGAGACCTGGTCGCTTGTGCGCAACATCGGCAAAGTGACCGGTTTTTTGGGCCCGGGCGGGCGGCCGGCGCCGATCTCGGATGCCGAGGCCGAGCGCATCATCCGTCAGGTCAAGGAGGTCAAGGAGCATCCCAAGCCCACCATCAGCTTCGTTCCCGGCGATCAGGTGCGCGTTGCCGAAGGCCCGTTCGCCTCGTTCACCGGCACGGTCGAAGAGGTCGACGAAGCCAAGGGGCGGCTTAAGGTGTTGGTTTCGATCTTCGGCCGCGCCACGCCGGTCGAACTCGAATATTCGCAGGTCGAGCGAGCTTGAGAATCGGGAGAGAGCGGGAGCGCCGGCTTGAGCGGGCGCGCTTGAACCGCATGTGGGGCACAGCGTATGGCAAAGAAAATCGTTGGCTACATCAAACTGCAAGTTCCGGCCGGCAAGGCTAATCCGTCGCCGCCGATCGGGCCGGCGCTGGGTCAGCGCGGCCTCAACATCATGCAGTTCGTCAAGGAGTTCAACGCGGCGACCCAGGGGTTCGAGCCGGGAACCCCCATCCCGGTGATCATCACCGCCTATGCGGATCGCACTTTCACCTTCGTCACCAAGACGCCTCCGGTGAGCTATTATCTCAAGAAGGCGGCGGGGATCGAGAAAGGCAGTCAGGCACCGGGGCGCAATGCGCCGGTGGGCAAGGTGACGATGGCCCAGATCCGCGAGATCGCGCAGGCCAAGATGAAGGATCTCAACGCCGTCGATCTCGAGGGGGCGATCGCGATGGTCAAAGGCTCGGCCCGCTCGATGGGCCTGCAGGTGGTGGAGTGAGGTCATGGCGCGCCTGAGCAAGCGCATGCGCGCGGCGCGCGCGCTCGTCGATCGCAGCAAGCCGCTGCCGCTCGCCGAGGCGGTGCGGCTGGTCAAGCAGACGGCAACCGCCAAGTTCGACGAGACGATCGAGGTGGCAATCGGGCTCGGCGTCGATCCTCGGCACGCCGATCAAATGGTCCGCGGTACGGTGACGTTGCCCTACGGCACCGGCAAGACGGTGCGGGTGGCGGTGTTTGCGCGCGGCGAGAAGGCGGACGAAGCGCGTGCCGCAGGCGCCGATCTGGTCGGAGCGGAAGATTTGGCCGAGCGCATTCAGGCCGGCGAGATCGACTTCGACCGCTGCATCGCGACCCCGGACATGATGCCGCTCGTAGGGCGGCTGGGGCGGATCTTGGGGCCGCGCGGGCTCATGCCCAACCCGAAGCTCGGCACCGTGACGCCGAATATCAAGGAGGCGGTGGAGGCCGCAAAGGGCGGGCAGATCGCCTTTCGGGTGGAGAAAGCGGGGATCGTCCACGCCGGGGTGGGCAAGGCGAGTTTCTCAGAAGAGAAGCTTATCGCCAACATCAAGGCGCTGGTCGAGGCGATCAACCGGGCCAAGCCCAGTGGCGCCAAGGGGGCCTATCTCAAGCGCGCGCACATCAGCTCGACCATGGGGCCGGGGATCCGAGTCGATATCGGAAGCCTGGTGTCGTGAGGCGAGTTTTGGGGCTTGCGCGCGGCAAAAGAGGCTCTATCTTTGCGGGCCTCGGCTGCGGAATACCGAAGACGGTGCCGCGCGCGCTCTAGCGCGTTCGCGGATGATGCTGTTGTGCCCTGCGAGGCGTACGATCGGCGTGTGCCCGCTGGGTATCGGTGATGCCGGGAATCAATCAGGCGGGTAGGGCGGAGGCGTGGAGTGCTGCGCGCCGAGAAAACGCAAGTCATCGAGAAGCTGCACGCGACGCTTGCCGAAGCCGAGGTCGTGTTGGTGAGCCATTACAAGGGCCTCACCGTGGCCGAGTTGAGTGAACTGCGTGGGCAAGTGCGCAAGCTCGGCGGGATCGTGCGGGTAACCAAGAATCGCCTCATCAAGCGGGCGCTCGAGGGGACCGGGTTCGAGCCGATCGCGCCGCTCTTTAAGGGTCCGACGGCGATCGCGGTGGCGCGCGAGCCGGTTGGCGTGGCCAAGGCATTGGTCGAGTATGCGCGCAAGAACGAGAAGCTCGTGATCTTGGGCGGCGGGCTGAAAGGCACGGTGCTCGATGCCGCCCAGGTCAAGGCCTTAGCCGAGCTGCCGTCGCTTGATGTGCTGCGGGCGCAGCTCATCGGCCTGTTGCAGGCGCCGGCGATCCGCCTCGTGGGGCTTCTGCGCGCCCCGGCCGAGCGGGTGGCGCGGGTGCTGAAAGCGCGGGCCGAGGCCGAAGGGGGCGGCGCGGGCTAAGCGCGGAGTTGAGCCGGCCCAGCGGGGTCGGAAGGTGGAGCGGCCGGGACAAGGTGCGGCCGCGGCGGAGTTCGCGGAAGAGAGGGTGTGATGGCCAATCTGGAGCAGCTGGTCGAGGATCTCTCGAAGCTCACCGTGCTTGAGGCGGCGCAGCTGTCGAAGATGCTCGAGGAGAAGTGGGGAGTGAGCGCCGCCGCCCCGGTGGCGGTGGCGGCGGTGGCGGGTGCTGCGGCGCCGGCGCCGGCGGCCCCGGTCGAGGAGAAGACCGAGTTCGACGTCATCTTGACCTCGGCGGGGGCGAACAAGATCAACGTGATCAAGGAAGTCCGCGCGATCACCGGGCTCGGCCTTAAGGAAGCCAAAGATCTCGTCGAGGGCGCGCCCAAGCCCGTGAAGGAGGGCGTCTCGAAAGAGGAGGCGGCCAAGATCAAGGCGCAGCTCGAAGCAGCGGGTGCCACCGTGGAGATCAAGTAAGGCGCCGCTTGCGTTGCGCCAACCGGCGTCGGGGTGGCTGCGCGATCGCGGTTGATCGCGCGGCTGGCCCGATCGCAATCCCCCTGCAATGGAAACATCGGGCGGCGATGGGGCCGTGGGACCGTCGTTCCACGGCCGATCGGCGTTGAACGGGAAGGCTGGCGCGCGAGCCAGCCGGCTTTAGGACAGAGACGAGGGCGAGGAATCGATGGTCGAGCAGCCGAGGGCCCGCAAGCGCATCCGCAAGAACTTCGGGCGTATCCCCGAAGTAACCGAGATGCCCAATCTGATCGAGGTCCAGCGGCAATCCTACGAAGCGTTCCTGCAACGGCACGTGCCGCCGCACCTGCGCGAGCGCAAGGGGCTCGAGGAAGTCTTCCGGTCGGTGTTCCCGATCCGCGACTTCGCCGATCGCGCTGCGCTCGACTTCGTCAAATACGAGCTCGAGGAGCCTAAGTACGACGTCGACGAGTGCCATCAGCGTGGCATGACTTATGCTGCCCCGCTGCGGGTCACGCTGCGGCTGATCGTCTGGGACATCGACGAGGAGACGGGCTCCAAGAGCGTGCGCGACATCAAGGAGCAGGACGTCTACATGGGCGACCTGCCCCTGATGACCGAGAACGGGACCTTTATTATCAACGGCACCGAGCGGGTCATCGTAAGCCAGATGCACCGCTCACCCGGTGTGTTCTTCGACCACGATCGCGGCAAGACGCACAGCTCCGGCAAGTACCTGTTCTCGGCGCGGATCATCCCCTATCGCGGCAGTTGGCTCGATTTCGAGTTCGACCCCAAGGATCTCATCTATGTGCGGATCGATCGCCGGCGCAAACTGCCGGTGACGACGTTGTTGATGGCGCTCGGCCTCGATGCCGAGGCGATTCTCGCCGCTTTTTACGGTGAAGTGATCCTCAAGCGCTCCGGGCAAGGGTGGAAGCTACCCTTCCGGCCGGAACGGCTGCGCGGGGTCAAGCTCACCACCGATCTCATCGACGGCGAGACCGGGGAGACGCTGGCCGAGGCGGGAACCAAGATCACGCCGCGGCTGCTCAAGCGTCTTGAAGAGCGCGGGGTCAAGAGCGTCTTTGTGTCCACCGAGGAGGTGATCGGCCGCTATCTCGCGCGCGATCTCATCGACGAGAACACCGGGCTCGTCTTGGCCGAGGCGGGTGAGGAGCTTTTGGGCGAGACCATTCGCCGTCTGGTAGAAAACGGAATCGAGGAGATCCCGGTCCTGGATATCGATCAGACCACGATCGGGCCGTACATCCGCAACACGCTCGCCATCGACCGTTGTCAGAGCCGCGAGGACGCGCTCCTTGAGATCTACCGCGTGCTGCGCCCGGGCGAGCCGCCGACGCTCGAGACGGCGGAAGCTCTCTTCCACAGCCTCTTCTTCGACATCGAACGCTACGATCTGTCGCCGGTCGGGCGCGTCAAGATGAACATGCGGCTCGGCCTGGAGACGGATGACAGCGTGCGCGTGTTGCGCCGCGAGGACATCCTCGCCGTGGTCAAGATGCTGGTCGAGATCAAGGACGGGCGGGGCGAGATCGACGACATCGACCATCTCGGCAACCGCCGGGTGCGCTCGGTGGGCGAGCTCATGGAGAACCAGTTCCGGCTCGGCCTGTTGCGCATGGAGCGGGCGGTGCGCGAGCGGATGAGCTCGGTCGATATCGACGCCTCGATGCCGCACGATCTCATCAACGCCAAGCCGGTGGCGGCGGCGGTGCGGGAGTTCTTCGGCAGCTCCCAGCTCAGCCAGTTCATGGACCAGACCAACCCGCTTTCGGAGATCACCCACAAGCGGCGGTTGTCGGCGCTCGGTCCGGGTGGCTTGACGCGCGAGCGGGCGGGCTTCGAGGTCCGCGACGTCCATCCCACCCACTATGGACGGATCTGTCCGATCGAGACACCGGAAGGGCCCAACATCGGGCTCATCAACAGCCTCGCCACGTACGCGCGCATCAACAAATACGGCTTTATCGAGAGCCCCTATCGGCGGGTGGTGGACGGCCGGGTGACCGACGAGGTGGTTTACCTCTCGGCCATGGAGGAGGGCCGCTACATCATCGCTCAGGCCAATTCCGAGGTCGACGAGCATCGCCGGCTCAAAGGTGAGTTCGTCTCCTGCCGGCAGAACGGCGAGTTCGTGCTCGCGCGGCCCGAGCAGGTCGACTTCATCGACGTCTCGCCCAAGCAGCTCGTCTCGGTGGCGGCGGCGCTCATCCCCTTCCTCGAGAACGACGACGCCAACCGGGCGCTTATGGGCTCGAACATGCAGCGCCAGGCGGTACCGCTCTTGCAGGTCGATGCGCCTTTCGTCGGCACCGGCATGGAGGGTGTGGTGGCGCGCGATTCGGGGGCGGCGATCGTGGCGCGGCGCTCGGGTGTGGTCGACCAGGTCGACGCCTCCCGCATCGTCATCCGCGTCACGGATGACACCGCGCGCGCCGACCGCGTAGTCGACATCTATCGGCTCAAG
This sequence comes from Pseudomonadota bacterium, assembly GCA_030549795.1. Taxonomy (GTDB): domain Bacteria; phylum Pseudomonadota; class Alphaproteobacteria; order Geminicoccales; family Geminicoccaceae; genus JANXAZ01. The sequence goes on from JAUQQO010000020.1 coordinate 43,496, forward strand.
AAGTTCCAGCGCTCCAATCAAAACACCTGCATCAACCAGCGTCCGCTGGTCAAAGTCGGGGATGTGGTGCGCGCCGGTGACATCATCGCCGATGGGCCGTCGACGCATTTGGGCGAGCTGGCGCTCGGGCGCAACGTGCTCGTCGCCTTCATGCCGTGGAACGGCTATAATTTCGAGGATTCTATTCTGATTTCGGAGCGGATCGTTCGCGACGACGTCTTCACCTCGATCCACATCGAGGAGTTCGAGGTGATGGCGCGCGATACCAAGCTCGGTCCGGAGGCGATCACCCGCGACATCCCCAACGTCTCGGAGGAGGCGTTGCGCAACCTGGACGAGGCGGGGATCGTCTACATCGGCGCAGAAGTGAAGGCGGGGGACATTCTCGTCGGGAAGGTGACGCCGAAGGGCGAGACGCCGATGACCCCCGAAGAGAAGCTCTTGCGCGCGATCTTCGGTGAGAAGGCGGCGGATGTGCGCGACACCTCGCTCAAAGTGCCGCCCGGGGTGCAGGGCACGGTGGTTGAGGTGCGGGTTTTCTCGCGGCGGGGGGTCGAGAAGGACGAGCGCGCGATCGCCATCGAGCGGGCGGAGATCGAGCGGCTGGCCAAGGACCGCGACGACGAGCGCGCGATTCTCGAGCGCAACGTCTACGGCCGGCTCAAGGAGATCCTGGTCGGTAAGAAGGCGACGTCGGGTACGCGGGGCATCCGCGCCGGAACGCTCATCACCCCCGAGCTCTTGGATGCCGTTCCCAAGCGCAACTGGTGGGAGATCGGCATCGAGGACGCCGAGCTCATGACCGAGATCCAAGGCCTCAAGCGGCAGCTGGATGAGGGGCTCAAGGCGCTCGAGGATCGCTTCCAGAGCAAAGTGGAAAAATTGCAGCGCGGCGACGAGTTGCCCCCCGGCGTCCTCAAGATGGTCAAAGTGTTCGTAGCGGTGAAGCGCAAGCTGCAGCCCGGGGACAAAATGGCCGGACGCCACGGCAACAAAGGCGTCATTTCCAAGATCGCGGCGATCGAGGACATGCCCTATCTCGAGGACGGCACGCCTGTGGACATCGTGCTCAATCCCTTGGGCGTGCCCTCGCGTATGAACGTCGGTCAGATCCTGGAGACCCACTTGGGCTGGGCCTGCGCCAATCTCGGCAAGCAGGTGGGCCAGCTCGTCGATCGGCTGATCGACGCGCGCAACAAGGGAAACGGGGCAGAGGCAGAAGCGCGGCAGTCGCTCGAGGCCAAGCTCGGCCGGATCTACGGCAAGGAAGTGGAAGAGGAGCTGCGCTCGTACAGCGTCGATGAGCTCATCGAGCTGGGCCAGAACCTGCGCAACGGCATTCCGGTTGCGAGCCCGGTGTTCGACGGCGCGCACGAGGCCGACATCGTCAAGATGTTGGAAGAGGCGGGCTGCGATCCTTCCGGTCAGGTGACGCTCTACGACGGGCGCACGGGCGAGCCCTTCGACCGGCCGGTGACGGTCGGCTACATCTACATGCTCAAGCTCGGTCACCTCGTGGATGACAAGATCCATGCCCGCTCGGTCGGGCCCTATAGCCTTGTCACCCAGCAGCCGTTGGGCGGCAAGGCGCAGTTCGGCGGCCAGCGCTTTGGTGAAATGGAGTGCTGGGCGCTGCAGGCCTATGGTGCGGCTTACACCTTGCAGGAGATGCTCACCGTGAAGTCCGACGACGTCTCGGGCCGGACCAAGATCTACGAGGCGATCGTGCGCGGCGAAGACACCTTCGAAGCGGGGATCCCGGAGAGCTTCAACGTGCTCGTCAAGGAGCTGCAGGCGTTGGCGCTCAACGTCGAGCTGCAGCAAGAGATGGGCGGCGAGTGACGGTCGGACGGCACCAGCTGGACAGCGAGCGAGCAGGCGAACCGCGATGAACGATCTCATGCATCTCTTCGGGCAGCCGATCGGCGCCCAGAAGTTCGACGCGATCCGCATCAGCATCGCCAGCCCGGAGCAGATCCGGGAATGGTCCTACGGCGAGGTCAAGAAGCCGGAAACGATCAATTATCGGACGTTCAAGCCGGAACGCGATGGTCTCTTCTGCGCCAAGATCTTCGGCCCTATCAAAGACTATGAATGCTTGTGCGGCAAGTACAAGCGCATGAAATATAAGGGGATCGTCTGCGAGAAGTGCGGTGTGGAAGTCATCCAATCCAAGGTGCGTCGGGAGCGGATGGGCCACATCGAGCTCGCGGCCCCTGTCGCCCACATCTGGTTCTTGAAGTCGGTGCCCTCGCGCATCGGCGTCTTGTTGGACATGACGCTGCGCGATCTCGAGCGCATCCTCTACTTCGAGAACTGGGTGGTCATCGAGCCGGGCCTCACACCGCTCAAGCAGCACGAGTTGTTGACCGAAGAACAGGTCAACCGCTATCGTGAAGAGTTCGGCGAGGACGCGTTTACGGTTGGCATCGGCGCCGAAGCGGTGCGCGAGATGCTCAAGCGGCTCGATCTCGCGCGCGAGCGCGAGAAGATGCGCGCCGAGCTCATGGAAACGACTTCCGATGCCAAGCGCAAGAAGCTCGTCAAGCGCTTGAAGATGGTCGAGACGTTCCTCGAGTCGGGCAACCGACCCGAGTGGATGGTGCTCGAGGTCATCCCCGTTCTACCGCCCGAGCTCAGGCCGCTTGTGCCCTTGGACGGCGGGCGCTTTGCGACCTCGGATCTCAACGATCTCTACCGTCGCGTGATCAACCGCAACAACCGCTTGAAGCGGCTGATCGAGCTTCGCGCACCCGACATCATCATCCGCAACGAAAAGCGGATGCTGCAAGAGGCGGTGGATGCGCTCTTCGACAACGGTCGCCGCGGGCGGGTGATCACGGGTGCCAACAAGCGGCCCTTGAAGTCGCTCTCCGACATGCTCAAGGGCAAGCAGGGCCGCTTCCGGCAGAATCTCTTGGGTAAGCGCGTCGACTACTCGGGGCGCTCGGTGATCGTGGTCGGGCCCGAGCTCAAGCTGCACCAGTGCGGCCTGCCCAAGAAGATGGCGCTCGAGCTGTTCAAGCCCTTTGTGTATGCCAAGCTCGAGCTCTACGGCAAAGCGCAGACGATCAAGGCCGCCAAGCGCATGGTGGAAAAAGAGCGGCCGGAGGTGTGGGATATCCTCGAAGAGGTGATCCGCGAGCATCCGGTGCTCTTGAACCGGGCGCCGACTCTGCATCGTTTGGGCATCCAGGCCTTCGAACCGGTGCTCATCGAGGGCAAGGCGATCCAGCTGCACCCCTTGGTGTGCACGGCGTTCAATGCCGACTTCGACGGCGACCAGATGGCGGTGCACGTGCCCCTCTCGCTCGAGGCGCAGCTCGAGGCGCGCGTGCTCATGATGTCGACCAACAACATCCTCTCGCCGGCCAACGGCAAGCCGATCATCGTGCCCACCCAGGACATCGTCTTGGGTCTTTATTACCTTTCCCTCGAGCTCGACGGAGAGCCGGGAGAGGGGATGGCGTTCAGCGGGCTCGATGAAGTCCAGCACGCGCTCGCCGCCGGCGTGGTGACCGTGCACAGCAAGATCAAGGCGCGGATCCAAGAGCTGGATGCTGACGGCGGGTTGGTCGGCCGAACGGTCACAACCACGCCGGGGCGAATGCTGATCTACGAGATCTTGCCGCAGCACCCGTCATTGAATTTCGATCGGTTGATCAACCGGGTGTTGACCAAGAAAGAAATCGGCCAGATCATCGATGAGGTCTACCGCTATTGCGGTCAGAAAGAGACGGTTATCTTTGCCGACCGTCTGATGAATTTGGGCTTTACCTATGCCGCCCGGGCGGGCATCTCCTTCGGCAAGGACGATATGATCGTGCCGAAGAGCAAGTGGGAGCATATCCGCCGCACCCAGGAGCTCGTGCGCCAATACGAGCAACAGTATGCCGACGGCCTCATCACCAAGATGGAAAAGTACAACAAGGTCGTCGACGCCTGGCAGAAGTGCTCGGACATCGTCGGCAACGAGATGATGGCCGAGATCCAGAACGCGCGGATCGCGGTGGGACCGGACGGCAAGCGGCGGCAGCCCAATTCGATCTGGATGATGGCGCATTCAGGCGCGCGTGGCTCGGCGGCGCAGATCAAGCAGCTTGCTGGCATGCGCGGGCTGATGGCTAAGCCCTCGGGCGAGATCATCGAAAACCCGATCATCTCCAACTTCAAAGAAGGTCTTACGGTTCTCGAATATTTCAATTCGACGCACGGAGCGCGCAAAGGCCTCGCCGACACTGCGCTTAAGACGGCCAATTCGGGTTATCTGACGCGCCGGCTGGTGGATGTCGCGCAGGACTGCATCGTCCTCGAGGAGGACTGCGGGACCGACCGGTACCTCACCATCACCTCGGCGATCGCTGGTGAAGAGCTGGGCGAGCGCATCCTCGGTCGCACCGCGGCGCGCGACATCCTCGATCCCACCACGGGCGAGCGGATCGTCGCGGCCGGCGAGATGATCGAGGAAGAGGCGGTGCGCCGCATCGAGCGGGCGGGGGTGGATCGCGTCGAGGTGCGCTCGGTGCTCACCTGCAAGACGGTGAACGGGGTGTGCGCCAAGTGCTACGGCCGCGATCTCGCGCGCGGCACGCCGGTCAATCTGGGCGAGGCGGTGGGCGTGATCGCCGCGCAGTCGATCGGCGAGCCGGGCACCCAGCTCACCATGCGCACCTTCCACATCGGCGGCATGGCGCAGAGCGCGGTCGAGCAGTCGCAGATCGAAAGCCCCTGCAAGGGCGTGATCCGCCTTATCAACCCGCGGGTGGTCCGCGACAGCCTCGACCGGCTCGTGGTGCTCGGCCGCAACACCGAGCTCGTGGTGATCGACGAGGTCGGCCGCGAGAAGCTGCGCCACAAGCTCGGCCCCGGCACGCGTCTGTTGGTGGAGCCGGACAGCCTGGTCGAGCCCGGCCAGCTGCTCGCGGAATGGGACCCGCACACGGTGCCGGTGGTGACCGAGGTGAGCGGGCGGGTGCAGTTCGTCGACTTGGCGGAAGGGGTCACCTACCGCGAGGTGATGGAGGAGACGACCGGCAAGTCCTTCAAGGAGGTGATCGACTGGCGGCAGAGCGCGCGCACCGCATCGATGCGGCCGGCGGTGCTGATCGTCGACGCTTCCAACAATCCGATCATCCTGCCCTCGGGCAGCGAGGCCCGCTACTTCCTGCAGGCGGGCTCGATCTTGAGCGTCGAGAACGGCCAAGAGGTCAGCGCCGGCGATGTGGTGGCGCGCATTCCCAAAGAGGCGTCGAAAACGCGCGACATCACCGGCGGTCTGCCGCGCGTGGCCGATCTCTTCGAGGCGCGCCGGCCCAAGGACCCGGCGATCATCGCCGAGATCGAGGGGCGGATCGAGTTCGCCAAAGACTACAAGAACAAGCGGCGCCTGCGCATCATCCCGACCGATCCCGACCTCGATCCGGTCGAGATCCAGGTGCCGAAGAACAAGCACATCGTCGTGCAGGAGGGGGACCTCGTCAAACCGGGTGATCTCATCGTCGAGGGCAGCCCGGTGCCGCACGACATCCTGCGCGTGCTGGGGGTGGAGGCGCTCGCCCAGTACTTGGTGAACGAGATTCAAGAAGTCTATCGTCTGCAGGGTGTGAAAATCAACGACAAGCACATCGAAGTCGTCGTGCGGCAGATGCTGCAGAAGGTCGAGGTCACCGACCCCGGCGACACCACCTACCTGGTTGGCGAGCAGGTGGACAAAGTCGAGTTCGAGCGCGTCAACGAGCGCATGAAGGCGGAGGGCCGGCGGCCGGCGCAGTGCTTCCCCGTGCTGCAGGGGATCACGAAGGCCAGCCTGCAGACGCAATCGTTCATCTCGGCGGCCTCCTTCCAGGAGACGACGCGGGTGCTCACTGAAGCGGCGTTCGCCGGCAAGGTGGACCGCCTCACGGGGCTTAAGGAGAATGTCATCGTCGGGCGGTTGATCCCGGCCGGCACCGGTGCGGTCTTGCCGCGGCTCAAGCGCGAGTTCGCTGCCGGCCGCGCGGTTGGCCGCGGGCAAGGCGACAAGTCGCTCTCGGTGCCGGAGCTCGAACTGCCGGCAGGCGAGTGAGGGGTTTGGGGGCCGGCGGTTGGCCGGCCCCCTTTTGTGTCGGGGGCTTGACGGGGCAGACGCCCCCGCCTAAGTACTGCGCGCCATTGTCTTGGGTGCAGGCGGTGACCCTCGCGGATCAGACGCTGCACCGAACACAGGCGGCAGGGTAGGAGTGTCGAAAGCGACCGAGGCCGTTTAAGCGGCTCTGGGTCGTTTTTGTATCAAACGCGGCCGCTTGAGCGAGCGGCGCGAGGCGGGATCGAGGACGGGCAAGCATGCCAACCATCAACCAGCTCGTGCGCAAAGGGCGCGAGCCGAAGCTGGAACGTACTAAGGCGCCGGCGATGCAGGGCTGTCCGCAAAAGCGCGGCGTGTGCACCCGCGTGTATACGACGACGCCCAAAAAGCCCAATTCGGCGCTGCGCAAGGTGGCGCGCGTGCGGCTTACCAACGGCTATGAGGTCACCGCCTACATCCCGGGCGAGGGGCACAATCTGCAAGAACATTCGGTGGTCCTCATCCGCGGCGGTCGCGTGAAGGACCTGCCCGGCGTGCGCTACCACATCATCCGCGGTACGCTTGACACCCAGGGTGTGCAGGGGCGCAAGCAGGGCCGCTCGAAGTACGGCGTGAAGCGGCCGAAGTAGGAGGAATCGGGTCATGCGTCGCCGCCCCGCCGAGAGGCGCGAGGTCCTCCCCGATCCCAAGTACGGGGACCAGGTCGTCGCCAAGTTCATCAACTGCGTGATGCACGACGGCAAGAAGTCGGTCGCCGAAAAGATCGTCTACGGCGCTTTCGACCGCATCCAGCGGCGCACGGGTAAAGATCCGCTCGAAGTGTTCCATGCCGCGCTCGAGAACGTCAAGCCGGCTTTGGAGGTGCGCTCGCGGCGGGTGGGTGGTGCCACCTATCAGGTGCCGGTGGAAGTGCGCCCGGAGCGGCGGCAGACGCTCGCGATCCGCTGGATCATCCACGCTGCGCGGGCGCGCTCTGAGAAGACGATGGTCGAGCGCCTCGCGGGCGAGCTTTTGGATGCTTCCAACGCGCGCGGTGCGGCATTCAAGAAGCGCGAAGACACGCTGCGGATGGCCGAGGCCAACCGCGCCTTCTCGCACTATCGTTGGTAACAGCTCGCGGCCGAGGCATCCGTCATGGCGCGTACCGTTCCCATCGAGCGCTACCGTAATATCGGCATCATGGCCCACATCGATGCCGGGAAGACCACGACTACGGAGCGCATCCTGTATTATACCGGTCGCACCTATAAGATCGGCGAGGTGCACGAAGGCACCGCCACGATGGACTGGATGGAGCAGGAGCAGGAGCGCGGTATTACCATCACCTCGGCGGCGACGACGACCTTCTGGCGCGACCACCGCATCAACATCATCGACACCCCCGGTCACGTCGACTTCACCATCGAGGTGGAGCGCTCGCTGCGCGTGCTGGACGGTGCCATCGCCGTGTTCGACGGGGTGGCCGGGGTCGAGCCGCAGACCGAAACGGTCTGGCGCCAGGCCGACAAGTATCGGGTGCCGCGGATCTGCTTCGTCAACAAGATGGACCGCACCGGTGCCTCGTTCTGGCGCTGCGTCGACATGATCAAGGAGCGGCTCGGCGCGAATACGGTGGTGATCAACTTCCCGATCGGCCACGAGTCCGAATTCACCGGTGTGGTCGATGTGTTGCGCAACCGGTGCATCGTGTGGCTCGAGGAGACGCTCGGGGCGCGCTTCGAGGAGCGGCCGATCCCCGATCATCTTAAGGAGTTGGCCGCCGAATACCGCACGAAGCTCATCGAGGCGGCGGCCGAGATGGACGACGCGGTGCTCGAGGCGTATCTGGGCGGGGAAGAGCCGGACGTCGAGACGCTCATCCGCTGCATCCGCAAGGGCACGGTCGAGTTCAAACTGGTCCCGGTGCTGTGCGGGGCGGCGTTCAAGAACAAAGGCGTGCAGCCGCTTCTCGATGCGGTGGTGGATTTTCTGCCCTCTCCGGTCGATCTGCCGCCGGTGGAGGGGATCAACCCCAAGACCGAGGAGAAGGAGATCCGGCGTCCCGACGATGGGGAGCCGTTGTCGGCGCTCGCCTTTAAGATCATGTCCGATCCCTTCGTCGGCACGCTCACCTTCGTGCGCCTCTATTCGGGGCATCTCGAGAGCGGCTCTTATCTTTTGAACTCGGTCAAGAACAGCCGCGAGCGGATCGGCCGCATTCTCCTCATGCACGCCAATCAGCGTGAGGAGATCAAGGAAGCGAACGCGGGCGACATCGTGGCCTTGGTCGGGCTCAAGAACACGACGACCGGGGATACGCTGTGCGATCCGCAGCGGCCGATCGTGCTCGAGAAGATGGATTTCCCGGAGCCGGTCATCGAGGTCGCGGTCGAGCCCAAGTCCAAGGCCGATCAGGAGAAGTTGGGCGTGGCGCTGGCGCGGCTGGCGGCTGAGGACCCCTCCTTCCGGGTGTCCGTCGATCCGGAGAGCGGGCAGACGGTGATCAAGGGGATGGGCGAGCTGCATCTCGAGATCATCGTCGACCGCATGCGCCGCGAGTACAAGGTCGAGGCCAATGTCGGCCAGCCGCAGGTGGCCTATCGCGAAACCGTGACGCGGCGCGCCGAGGTCGACTACACGCACAAGAAGCAGACCGGCGGCGCCGGGCAGTTCGCGCGTGTCAAGCTCGTGGTGGAGCCGGGCGAGAAGGGCTCGGGGCTCACCTTTGTCAACGAAGTGGTGGGCGGTGCGGTTCCCAAGGAGTTCATCCCTGGCGTCCAAAAGGGCATCGAATCGGCGATGCAGAACGGCGTGCTCGCCGGTTTCCCGATGATCGACGTCAAGGTGCGGCTGGTCGACGGTGCCTATCACGAGGTCGACAGCTCGAACCTGGCGTTCGAGATCGCCGCGCGCGCTGCCTTCAAAGAAGCGGCAGCGAAGGCCGGACCGCAGCTGCTCGAGCCGGTGATGCGGGTCGAGGTGGTCACGCCCGAAGAGTACATGGGCGACATCATCGGTGATTTGAACAGCCGGCGCGGTCAGATCACCGGCATGGAGCCGCGCGGCAACGGTCAGGTGGTGCGGGCGATGGTGCCGCTCGCCACCATGTTCGGTTATGTGAACACGTTGCGCTCACTCAGTCAGGGGCGCGCGCAGTTCACCATGCACTTCGATCACTATGCGCCCGTGCCGCAGATGGTGGCCGAAGAGATCCGGGCGAAGTACGCGTGAGGAACGGGCAGAAGGCGTTCGAGCGGAGGACCTGAAATGGCCAAGCAGAAATTCGAGCGGACCAAGCCGCACTGCAACGTCGGCACCATCGGTCACGTCGACCATGGCAAGACCACGCTGACGGCGGCGATCACCAAGGTCCTCTCGGAACAGGGCAAGGCCCAGTTCACCGCCTACGATCAGATCGACAAGGCGCCGGAGGAAAAGGCGCGCGGCATTACCATCAACACCGCACATGTCGAGTACGAGACCGACAAGCGGCACTACGCGCACGTCGACTGCCCGGGCCACGCCGACTACATCAAGAACATGATCACCGGCGCGGCGCAGATGGACGGCGCCATTTTGGTGGTCTCCGCTGCCGACGGGCCGATGCCGCAGACGCGCGAGCATATCCTTTTGGCGCGCCAGGTCGGTGTGCCGGCGATCGTGGTGTACCTCAACAAGATCGACATGGTCGACGATCCGGAGTTGCTGGAGCTGGTCGAGCTCGAGGTGCGCGAGCTCCTCTCCAAATACGGCTTCCCCGGGGATCAGATCCCGGTGGTGAAGGGCTCGGCGCTCGCCGCGCTCGAGGGTCGCGACGATGCGATCGGCAAGAACAGCATCCTCGAGCTCATGAAGGCGATCGATGAGTACATCCCGCAGCCGGTGCGGGATAAGGACAAGCCGTTCTTGATGCCGATCGAGGACGTGTTCTCGATTTCGGGCCGCGGCACGGTGGTCACCGGGCGCATCGAGCGCGGGGTGATCAAGGTCGGTGATGAGGTCGAAATCGTGGGCTTGCGGCCGACGCAGAAGACGGTGTGCACCGGCGTGGAGATGTTCCGCAAGCTCTTGGACCAGGGCGAGCCCGGCGACAACGTCGGGATCTTGCTGCGCGGCACGAAGCGCGACGAGGTCGAGCGCGGGCAGGTGGTGTGCAAGCCCGGTTCGATCACGCCGCACCGCAAGTTCCGGGCAGAGACCTACATCCTCACCAAGGAGGAGGGCGGGCGGCATACGCCGTTCTTCTCGAACTATCGTCCGCAGTTCTATTTCCGCACCACCGACGTGACCGGGGCGATCAAGCTGCCGGAAGGTGTCGAGATGGTGATGCCGGGCGACAATGTGACGTTGGAAGTCGAGCTGATCGCGCCGGTGGCGATGGAGCAGGGCCTGCGCTTTGCCATTCGCGAGGGTGGCAAGACGGTAGGCGCGGGCGTGGTCTCGGCTATCCTGGACTGATCGGGCAGGGATCGGATCGCGAACCATGGAAACGCAGAACATTCGCATTCGCCTTAAGGCCTTCGATCACCGCGTGCTCGATCAGTCGGTGCGCGAGATCGTCGGTACGGCGAAGCGGACCGGGGCTCGGGTGCGCGGTCCGATCCCCTTGCCGACTCGGATCGAGCGGTTCACGGTCAACCGCTCGCCGCACATCGACAAGAAGAGCCGCGAACAGTTCGAGATTCGGACCCACAAGCGGCTTTTGGACATCGTCGATCCGACCCCGCAGACGGTGGACGCGCTCATGAAGCTCGACCTCGCCGCCGGGGTTGACGTCGAGATCAAGCTCTAAGGGGGCGGTGATGCGCACCGGGCTTCTTGCGCGCAAGCTCGGCATGACGCGGCTGTTCGGGGTGGACGGCAGCCACATCCCGGTAACAGTGCTGCATGTCGACAAGGCCGAGGTGGTCGCCGTGCGCACTCCCGAGAAGGACGGATACTGTGCCGTTCAGATCGGGGTCGGGCGGGCCAAGACCAAGAACGTGACCAAGCCGATGCGGGGCCACTTCGCTAAGGCGAAGGTGGAACCCAAAGAGAAGCTCGCCGAGTTCCGGGTGTCGCCGGATGCGCTGCTCGAGGTGGGCAGCGAGATCCACGCCGGACACTTCGTCGCCGGTCAGTTCGTCGATGTGTCGGCGATCACGATCGGCAAGGGGTTCGCGGGTGCCATGAAGCGGCACAATTTCGGCGGGCTTCGCGCCAGTCACGGCGTGTCGATCTCGCACCGCTCGCACGGTGCCACCGGCAACCGACAAGATCCCGGCAAGGTGTTCAAGGGTAAGCGGATGGCCGGGCATATGGGGGCGCGGCGGGCGACGGTGCAAAATCTCGAGGTGTTCGGCGTCGACCCGCAGCGCGGGTTGATCTTGGTCAAAGGAGGTGTGCCCGGTCCGCGGGGCGGCTGGGTCGAGATCCGCGACGCGGTCAAAAAGCGACTGCCCAAGGAGGCGCCCTATCCGGCGGCGATCGTGCGCGCCGGAGAGGAGGCCGAGGCGATCGTGCACGAGGAGCCGGAGGCGTGAGCATGCTCGTGCCGGTGCGCAATTTGATGGCGGAAGAAGTGGGGACCCTCGAGCTCGACGATTCGATCTTCGGTGTCGAGGTGCGGCCCGACATCCTCCACCAGGTAGTGGTGTGGCAATTGGCGAAGCGGCGGGCCGGGACCCACAAAGTGAAGACGCGCGGCGAGGTCAACCGCAGCGGCGCCAAGATCTGGAGGCAGAAGGGCACCGGGCGGGCACGGCACGGCTCGCGGCGGGTCAATCTGTTCCGCGGCGGTGGCGTGGCGCACGGGCCGCGGCCGCGCAGCCATGCCATCGACCTGCCGCGCAAGGTGCGGGCGCTTGGGCTCAAATGCGCGCTCTCGGCTAAGGCTAAGGAAGGCAAGTTGATCGTTCTCGACAAGCTCGAGCTGCCGGAAGCGAAGACGAAGCGCGTGGTTGAGGCGATGCAGCGGCTCGGGTTGTCTTCTGCTCTGATCGTGGGCGGGAAGGAGATCGACCGCAACTTCGCCCTCGGAGCTCGGAACATTCCGAACCTCGATGTGCTGCCGGTGCAGGGTGCCAACGTCTACGACATTCTGCGGCGCGATACGCTCGTGCTGACCACCGAGGCGGTACAGGGGCTTGTGGAGCGGCTGTCATGATCAAGCCCTCGACCTACGATGTCATCATCGCGCCGGTGATCACCGAAAAGGCGACCATGCTCGCCGAGAAGAACCAGGTCGTCTTCAAGGTGCGCAAGGATGCGACCAAGCCCGAGATCAAGGCGGCGGTGGAGGCCTTGTTCAACGTCAAGGTCAAAGCCGTCAACACCTTGAACGTGAAGGGCAAGGTGAAACGGTTCCGGGGCCGGTTGGGACGGCGGCCGGATGTGAAAAAGGCGATCGTGACCCTCGCCGAGGGCTCGCGCATCGACGTGACCACAGGGATCTGAGGCGATGGCGCTTAAGAGCTACAAGCCCACCAGTCCGGCGCGTCGCCAGCTCGTGCTTGTGGACCGATCGGAGCTCCACAAGGGCAAGCCGGTTAAGGCGCTCACGCGCGGCAAGCCGTCGACCGGGGGGCGCAACCATCACGGGCACATCACGGTTCGCTTTCGTGGCGGTGGGCACAAGCGCGCGTACCGGATCATCGACTTCAAGCGGCGCAAGTGGGGCGTGCCGGCGACGGTGGAGCGGCTCGAGTACGATCCCAACCGGACGGCCTTCATCGCGCTGTTGCGCTATGCCGATGGCGAGCAATCGTACATTTTGGCGCCGCAGCGGCTGGCACCGGGCGATACGGTGATCGCGGGGGAAAAGGTCGACATCAAGCCGGGCAATGCGCTGCCGCTCAAAAATATTCCGATCGGCACGATCATCCACAATGTCGAGCTCAAGATCGGCAAGGGTGGTCAGCTCGCGCGCGCGGCTGGGACTTTCGCGCAGCTCATTGGGCGCGATGGCGACTATGCGCAGGTGCGGCTGATGTCGGGCGAGATCCGTCTCGTCCACCAGGAGTGCATGGCGACCATCGGCGCCGTCTCCAACCCCGACCATCAGAACGTCAACTGGGGCAAGGCGGGGCGGATGCGGTGGAAGGGGCGGCGGCCGCACAACCGTGGCGTGAGCATGAACCCGATCGACCATCCGCACGGCGGCGGTGAGGGCAAGACCTCGGGTGGGCGGCATCCGGTGAGCCCGTGGGGCCAGCCGACCAAGGGGCACAAGACGCGGAGGAACAAGCGGACGAGCAACATGATCGTGCGCAGCCGCCATCTCGCCAAGACGCGGGGAGGCTGAGCCATGCCGCGCTCGGTGTGGAAGGGGCCGTTCGTTGACGGCTATCTGTTCGACAAGGTGGAGAAGGTGCGGGCCTCGGGGCGGTCGGAGATCATCAAGACCTGGTCGCGGCGGTCGACGATCGTGCCCGAGTTCGTGGGCATCACCTTTGCCGTCTACAACGGCAAGAAGTTCATCCCCGTCTATGTGACGGAGAACATGGTCGGCCACAAGCTCGGCGAATTCGCGCCGACGCGGACCTTCTACGGTCATGGGGCCGACAAGAAGGCGAAGAGGAAGTGAGATGGGCAAGCCGAAGCAGGAGCGGAGGCTCGCCGCCAACGAGGCGCTCGCCCAAGGGCTCATGTTGCGGGTCAGCCCGCGCAAACTCAACCTCGTGGCCGCTCTCATTCGCGGCATGCCGGTGGGCAAAGCGGTGACCGCCTTGAGCTTCACCCGCAAGCGGGCGGCGGGAATGGTCAAGAAGGTGCTCGAGAGTGCCATCGCCAACGCCGAGAACAACCACGGGTTGGACGTCGACCGTTTGGTGGTGGCGGAAGCGAGCGTCGGCAAGCATTTGGTCATGAAGCGGCTGCACGCGCGGGCGCGCGGCCGGGCGGCACGCATCCTCAAACCCTTCAGCCGCTTGCGGATCGTAGTCCGGCAGGTCGAGGAGAAGGCCTGATGGGTCAAAAAGTTAATCCGATCGGCCTCAGGCTGGGGATCAACCGGACCTGGGATTCGCGCTGGTACGCGGATCAGGACTATGCGCGGCTGTTGGCGGAGGACCTCAAGATCCGGGCCTTCCTCGAGAGGCGTCTGGCACAGGCGGGGGTGAGCCGGATCATCATCGAGCGGCCGGCGAAGAAGGCGCGGGTGACCATTTACACGGCGCGGCCGGGAGTGGTGATCGGCAAGAAAGGCGCCGAGATCGAGACGCTGCGCAAGGAGTTGAGTGCGATTACGGGAAGCGAGGTCGCGCTCAACATCGTGGAGGTGCGCAAGCCGGAGCTCGACGCCAAGCTGGTGGCCGAGAACATCGCCCAGCAGCTCGAGAAGCGGGTGACGTTCCGGCGCGCCATGAAGCGCGCGGTGCAGGCGGCGATGCGGCTCGGAGCGCAGGGGATCAAGGTGACCTGCGGTGGGCGGCTGGGTGGTGCGGAGATCGCCCGCTCGGAGTGGTACCGGGAAGGGCGGGTGCCGCTGCATACCCTGCGCGCCAACATCGATTTCGCGCGGGCGACGGCGAAGACGCCTTATGGCACCTGCGGGGTCAAGGTTTGGGTCTATCGCGGCGACATCTTCGAGCACGATCCGATGGCCTATGACCGTCGGTTGGCGGAGGTCGGCGCGCCGCGTCCTGAAGCTCGACGCGGGAGCGAAGCTTGATGTTGCAGCCCAGTCGAACCAAGTACCGGAAGGCGCACAAGGGGCGCATCCACGGCCTCGCCAAGGCTGGCTACACCTTGGCGTTTGGCGCTTACGGGATGAAGGCGCTCGAGCCCGAGCGGGTGACCGCGCGCCAGATCGAGGCGGCGCGGCGGGCGATCACGCGTCATCTCAAGCGTGCGGGGCGGGTGTGGATCCGCGTCTTCCCGGATGTGCCGGTGACGAAGAAGCCGGCCGAAGTGCGCATGGGCAAGGGCAAGGGTTCGGTTGAATATTGGATCTGCCGGGTCAAGCCGGGGCGGATCCTGTTCGAGATCGACGGTGTGCCGGCCGAGCTCGCGCGTGAGGCGATCGAGCGCGGTGCGGCGAAGTTGCCGATCAAGACCAAATTCGTCGCGCGCGTGCAGGAAGGGATGTGAGGCGATGACCGCACAGGAACTGCGGGCGCAGACGGACGAGCAGCTCAAGAGCAAGCTCTTGGAGCTTAAGAGGGAACAGTTCAACTTGCGCTTTCAAAAGGCCACCGGCCAGCTCGAGAACACGCGCCGCATCCGCGAGGTGCGGCGCGACATCGCCCGCGTGCTCACGGTGCTCAACGAGCGTCGGCGGGCGCGAGCGGCGGCGCGCGCTAAGGGGTAAGGGGCGATGCCGCGGCGGATCCTGCAAGGGGTGGTGGTGAGCGACAAGATGGACAAGACGGTCGTGGTGCGCGTCGACCGTCGCTTCGCTCATCCGCTCTATGGTAAGACGGTGACTCGGTCGAAGAAGTACATGGCGCACGACCCCGAGAACCGGTGCAAGGTGGGGGATATCGTCAAGATTCGCGAGTGCCGTCCGCTCTCGGCGCGCAAGCGCTGGGAGGTGTTGTTCGAGCCGGCGGAGCCGGCGAGCCAGGAGTGAGGACTGCGCCATGATCATGCCGGAAACCGATCTCGAGGTGGCCGACAATTCGGGGGCGCGGCGGGTGGAGTGCATCCGCGTGCTGGGCGGCTCGCACCGCAAGTGGGGCACGGTGGGCGACGTCATCGTGGTGGCGATCAAAGAGGCGATCCCGCGCGGGAAGGTGAAGAAGGGCGAGGTCGCCAAGGCGGTGATCGTGCGTACCGCCAAGGAGATCCGTCGGCCGGATGGAACCGCGATCCGCTTCGATAAAAATGCGGCGGTGCTGATCAACAATCAGGGCGAGCCGATCGGGACGCGTATCTTCGGTCCGGTGACGCGCGAGCTCAGGGCCAAGAAGTTCATGAAGATCATCTCGCTCGCGCCCGAGGTGCTCTAATGGCCGCCAAGATCAAGAAAGGCGACAAGGTCATCGTCACGACCGGTCGCGACAAGGGCAAACAGGGCGAAGTGCTGAAGGTGTTCCCGGACGAGGGGCGGGCCATCGTGCAGGGGGTGCGGCTGGTCAAGCGGCACGTCAAGCCGTCGCCGCGCAACCCGCAAGGTGGCATCGTGACCAAGGAGGCGCCGATCAGCATCGCCAATCTCGCCCACATCGATCCCAAGGATGGCAAGCCGACGCGGGTCGGGTTCAAGATCCTCGAGGACGGTCGCAAGGTGCGCTATGCGAAGCGCTCCGGTGAGCTCATCGATCGCTGAGGACGGACCATGGCGAGGCTCAAAGAATACTACGAAAAGACGATCCGGCCGCAGCTGATCGAGCGCTTCGGCTACAAGAACCCGATGGAAGTGCCGCGGCTCGAGAAGATCGTGCTCAATATGGGGGTGGGCGAGGCGGTCGCCGACCGCAAGAAGCTCGAGCATGCGATGCGCGACATGGCGCTGATCGCGGGGCAAAAGCCGGTACCCTGTCGGGCGCGCAAGTCGATCGCGAATTTCAAGATCCGCAAGGGCATGCCGATCGGCTGCAAGGTGACCTTGCGGCGCGAGCGGATGTACGAGTTTCTCGATCGGCTGATCAACATCGCTCTGCCGCGGGTGCGCGACTTTCGCGGGCTGTCGGATAAGGCGTTCGACGGGCGGGGCAACTACGCGCTCGGCATCAAAGAGCAGATCGTGTTCCCCGAGATCAACTACGACGAGATCGACGAGGTGCGGGGGATGGACGTCATCATCTGCACCACAGCGAAGACGGACGAAGAAGCGAAGGCGCTTCTTGCCGGGTTCAACATGCCGTTCCGGAAGTGAGCGATGGCCAAGAAGAGTGCGATCGAGAAAAACGAGCGTCGACGTCGTCTGGTCGCCAAATTCGAGGCCAAACGGGCGGCGCTGAAGAAGATCATCATGGACCGCAACCGCGACCCCGAGGAGCGGTTCGAGGCAACGTTGGCGCTCGCCAAGCTGCCGCGCAACAGCTCACCGGTGCGCGTGCGCAATCGCTGTATGCTCACGGGGCGTCCGCGCGGCTATTATCGCAAGTTCGGGCTGTCGCGCATTGCGTTGCGGGAACTCGCAAGCCAAGGGTTAATCCCGGGCTGCGTGAAGGCGAGCTGGTGAGGACGAAAAGCGATGGTCGGGTCTGATCCGCTCGGCGATATGCTCACGCGCATCCGCAACGCCCAGCGGGCGCAGAAGGCGGTGGTGCGCACGCCGGCATCCAAGTTGCGCGAGCGTGTTCTCGATGTGCTCAAGCGCGAGGGCTACATCCGCAATTACCAGACGATCGACGTTCGTCCCGGGGTCAAGGAGCTCGCGATCGAGCTCAAATATCACAACGGGGAGCCGGTGATCCGCGAGATCCGGCGTGTCTCGCGGCCCGGTCGGCGGATCTATGCCGGGGTGAGAGAGCTGCCCAAGGTCTACAACGGGCTCGGCATCGCCATCCTGTCGACGCCGCGCGGCGTGTTGTCGGATGCCGAAGCCCGCGAGCTGCGGGTGGGCGGCGAAGTACTCTGTACGGTGTTCTGACCATGTCGCGCATTGGCAAACATCCCGTGCCCGTTCCCGCCGGCGTGGCCGTGACGGTGGAGGGCAACGCCGTGCGGGCCAAGGGCCGGCTCGGCGAACTCGTGCAGCCGCTGCCGCCCGAGGTGTCGGTTGCGCTCGAGGACGGCAAGCTGGTCGTGCGGCCGCGCAGCGACACGCAGCGGGCGCGGGCGATGTGGGGGCTGTCGCGCAGCCTGCTCGCCAATCTCGTCAAGGGGGTCTCGGAGGGGTTCACCAAGCGCCTGGAGATCAACGGGGTCGGCTACCGCGCTGCCTCGGACGGCAAGATCCTGACGTTGCAGCTCGGCTACAGCCACGATATCAAATATGCGATCCCACCCGACATTAAGATCACTTGTGAGAACCCGAACCAGATCACCATAAGCGGCGCCGACAAACAGAAAGTCGGGCAAATCGCCGCCGAGATCCGCAATTTCCGGAAACCCGAGCCTTATAAGGGCAAGGGCATCAAATATGCGGACGAGGTGATCTTGCGCAAAGAAGGCAAGAAGAAGTAGCCATGGTGGACGCACAAGAGCGGTTCGAGCGGCGGGCGCGGCGCGTTCGCTATCGCATCCGAACCCAAAGTGGTGGGCGGCCGCGGCTGAGCGTCTTTCGCTCCAGTCGGCACATCTACGCGCAGATCATCGACGACAGCCAGGGCCGGACGCTCGTTGCCGCCTCTTCGCTCGATCGCGAGCTCAAAGGGAAGCTCGAGAAAGGGTCGACGGTGGCGGCGGCGCGCGTGGTGGGGCAGTTGCTCGCCCAACGCGCGCGCGCGGCCGGGATCGAGGCGGTGGTGTTCGACCGCGGCGGCTACAAGTACCATGGTCGGGTGAAGGCTCTGGCCGAGGGTGCCCGCGAAGGCGGGCTTCAGTTCTGAGTTCGGGGACGAAGATGGCACGAGCACGCGAGCGGTCGGCGGGCGAGGAGCGCAGCGAGGGCGAGCTGATCGATCGGCTCGTGAGCGTCAACCGCGTCGCCAAGGTGGTCAAGGGCGGCCGGCGGTTCGGCTTCTCGGCGCTCGTCGTGGTCGGCGACGGCAAGGGGCGGGTAGGTTACGGCGCCGGCAAGGCGCGCGAGGTGCCGGAGGCGGTGCGCAAGGCGACCGAACAGGCCAAGCGGTCGATGATCCGGGTGCCGCTGCGGCAGGGGCGGACCCTGCACCACGACGTCAAGGGGAAGTTCGGGGCGGGCAGCGTGATCCTGCGGGCAGCGCCGCCGGGCACGGGGATCATCGCCGGGGGGCCGATGCGGGCGGTGTTCGAGGCGCTCGGGGTCAAGGACGTGGTCGCCAAGTCCTTGGGCTCGAACAACCCGCACAACATGGTCAAGGCCACCTTCGCCGCACTGCAACAGGTGTGCTCGCCGCGGTACATCGCCGCCAAGCGGGGCAAGAAGGTGAGCGATCTGATCGGACGCCGCGAGGGTGTCGAGGCCCGGCCGGAGTGACGGAGCGCAGGCAATGACCGAAGACCGAGCGCGAACGGGCGGTATGCTCAAGGTCACCCAGATCCGAAGCCCGATCGGCCGCCATCGCGACCAGCGGGCGACGCTCATCTGCCTCGGGCTCAACAAGCTGCATCGCTCGCGGGTGATCGCGGACACGCCGGCCAACCGCGGGCGCATCGAGAAGGTCAAGCATCTTCTGCGGGTCGAGCCGGTGCCGCCCGGGCAGGAGGGATGAGGACACCGGCGTCGACGGGGAACGAGGATGAAGCTCAACGAGCTTAAGGGTGTTCCGGGGTCGCGTCCGGCCCGCAAGCGGGTTGGGCGCGGAATCGGCTCTGGCCTCGGCAAGACCTGCGGTCGAGGGCACAAGGGAGCGAAGGCGCGTAAGAGCAATCCGAAGCCGCCTTGGTTCGAGGGCGGTCAGATGCCGCTCTATCGCCGGCTGCCGAAGCGCGGCTTCAACAATCGCTTTAGGCGCGAGTTCGCGATCGTCAATCTCGACCAGCTGCAAGCGGCGGTGGATGCCGGTGCCATCGCGGCTGGTGCTACCCTCGATGCCGAGAAGCTGGTCGAGGCCGGTGTGATCCGTCGGGCGCGAGACGGTGTCCGCCTGCTCGGTCGCGGCGAACTCACCGTGCCGCTCGTGCTCGAGGTCGCGCACGCGTCACAGAAGGCGATCGAGGCGGTCGAGAGGGTGGGCGGCAAGGTGATCGTGCCCGGTGGCGCGGCAGCTGCCGGCTGAAGGTCGTCGCCATGGCCTCCGCCGCCGAGCAGCTCGCGAGCGCCATCAACTTCGGCGCCTTCGCCAAAGCGACCGAGCTCAAAAAGCGCATCTGGTTCACCCTCGGCTGCCTAATCGTCTACCGACTTGGGACCTATGTGCCGCTGCCGGGCATCGACCCGGCGGTGATGGCGCAGATCTTCGCTCAGCAGCGCGGCGGCATCCTCGGCATGTTCAACATGTTCGCGGGCGGCGCGCTCGAGCGGATGTCGATCTTCGCGCTCGGCATCCTGCCCTATATTTCGGCCTCGATCATCCTCCAGCTGATGACGGCAGTTTCGCCGACGCTCGAACAGCTCAAGAAGGAGGGTGAGGTCGGGCGCAAGAAGATCAACCAGTACACTCGTTATCTCACCGTGGTCCTAGCCGCGTTCCAGGCCTGGGGCCTTGCGATCGGGCTCGAGGCGACGAGCGGGCCGAACGGCTCGGCGGTGATCGATCCGGGCTGGTTCTTCCGCATCACCACCGTCATCACGATCGTAGGCGGTACGGTGTTCTTGATGTGGCTGGGCGAGCAGATCACGGCGCGGGGCATCGGCAACGGGACTTCGCTCATCATCTTCGTCGGGATCATCGCCGGATTGCCCTCGGCGCTTGCGGCTCTGCTCGAGCTCGGCCGCACCGGGGCGATGTCGACGCTGTTCATCCTCTTTCTACTCGTGATGGCGGCCGCGGTGGTGACCTTCATCGTCTTCGTCGAGCGCGCGCAGCGTCGGGTGGTGGTGCAGTATCCCAAGCGGATGATCGGCACATCGCGCATGTTCGGCGGCGAGAGCACGCACCTGCCGCTTAAGATCAACACGAGCGGGGTCATTCCGGCGATCTTCGCGAGCTCGCTCCTGCTCTTGCCGGCCACGATCGGCAGTTTCACTGGCCAATCGGGCCCGGAATGGCTGATCGTCATCACCACGGCACTCGGCTATGGGCAGCCGCTGCACATCGCCATCTACGTGGCGCTCATCGTCTTCTTCGCGTTCTTCTACACCTCGATCGTGTTCAATCCGCAGGAGACGGCGGAGAACCTGAGAAAGCACGGCGGCTTCATTCCAGGGATCAGGCCCGGTCAGCGTACTGCCGAATATCTCGACTATGTACTCACACGCCTGACGGCTGTCGGTGCTATTTATCTCGCCGCAGTGTGCGTGTTACCCGAGATCCTAATCGCTCAGTACGCGGTCCCGTTCTATTTCGGGGGCACCTCGCTTCTCATCGTCGTCTCGGTGACGATGGACACGGTGGCGCAGATCCAAGCGCATCTGATCGCCCACCAATATGAGGGGCTCATTCGCAAGGCTCGGCTGCGCGGGAGACGGGGATGAGGCTGGTGCTGCTCGGGCCGCCGGGTGCCGGCAAGGGCACGCAGGCGCAGTGGCTCAAGGAACGCTTCGGGATTCCGCATCTTTCGACGGGCGACATGTTGCGCGAGGCGGTGGCCGCGGGCAGTGAGATCGGCCGCCAGGCGAAGGCGGTGATGGAGCGCGGCGAGCTCGTCTCGGATGCGATCATGGTGGGGGTGATCCGCGAGCGGCTCAGCCAGCCGGATTGCGCCCGCGGGTTCATCCTCGATGGCTTTCCGCGCACGCTCGCGCAGGCAGAGGCGCTCGACGCCCTGCTCGCGGAACGGGGCGAGAAGCTCGATGCGGTGATCGAGTTCGCGGTCGAGCCCGAGGTTCTGGTGGCCCGGATCGCCGGTCGCTTCGCCTGTGCGAAGTGCGGTGCCGGCTATCACGAGCGGTTCAAACGCCCGCGGGTGGAAGGTGTGTGCGATGTGTGCGGCAGCACCGAGTTCGTCCGGCGCGCCGATGACAATGAGGAGGCAGTGCGCAGGCGCTTGCAGGCCTATCTCGAGCAGACCGCCCCCCTCGTCGCCTTCTATCGCGCGCGGGGCGTGCTGCGGACGGTCGACGGCATGGCCTCGATCTCCGAGGTGAGCAACGCCATCGCCCGCGCGCTCGAGGACGTGCGGAGTTGACGACGCGCTGCTCTTCTCTATACTCCATGAGCTTTTCGCGCGCGGCGCCGAAAGCGCGGGTGGCGCGCGCCGTCGCTTTGGACCCGTCCGAAGGAGTGTGAGGTGGCCCGTATCGCCGGTGTCAACATCCCGAGCCAGAAGCCGATCTGGATCGCGCTCACCTACATCTACGGCATCGGTCCGAACAATTCGAAGGTGATCCTCGATAAGTGCGGCATCCCCTACATGCGCCGCACCCACGAGCTGACCGATGCCGAGATCGCGCGCATCCGCGAGGTGATCGACCGCGAGTACAAGGTCGAAGGCGATCTGCGGCGCGAGGTGGCGATGAACATCAAGCGTTTGATGGACCTCGGCTGCTATCGCGGGTTGCGCCACCGGCGCGGGCTGCCGGTGCGCGGTCAGCGGACGCACACCAACGCGCGCACCCGCAAGGGTCCGGCGCGACCGATCGCCGGCAAGAAGAAGG
Source organism: Pseudomonadota bacterium (assembly GCA_030549795.1). Taxonomy (GTDB): domain Bacteria; phylum Pseudomonadota; class Alphaproteobacteria; order Geminicoccales; family Geminicoccaceae; genus JANXAZ01. Next base: position 65,749 of record JAUQQO010000020.1, read on the forward strand.
CGACCAAGAAGTAGACCATGGCACAGGACACGCAAACGCGCGTTCGCCGGCGCGAACGCAAGAACATCACTTCGGGCGTGGCGCACGTCGCCGCGACCTTCAACAACACCATGATCACCATCACCGACGCCCAGGGCAACACCATCGCCTGGGCGTCGGCGGGCTCGCAGGGTTTTAAGGGCTCGCGCAAGTCGACGCCGTTCGCGGCCCAAGTGGCTGGCGAAGCCGCCGGACGCAAGGCCATGGAGCACGGCATGCGGACGATCGAGGTCGAGGTCCGCGGGCCCGGCTCCGGTCGCGAATCGGCGCTGCGCGCCCTGCAGGCGGTGGGGCTGACCATCACCGCCATCCGCGATGTGACACCGATTCCGCACAACGGCTGCCGGCCGCGGAAGCGCCGGCGCGTGTGATCGGCAAAGGACCTCGTCAAGAGACGTCCCCGGCGGAGGAGCGCCGCGCGGGGCGCAGGGTTTCGGACATGGCCGTGGCACAGACGCGAACCGGGTCTCTGATCCAGAAGAACTGGCAAGAACTCATCAAGCCGCAAAAGGTCGAAGTGGTACCGGGACGGCGACCCGACCGCGAGGCGACGCTGATCGTCGAACCGCTCGAACGCGGTTTCGGGATCACGCTCGGCAACGCGCTCAGGCGAGTCCTGTTGTCCTCGCTACAGGGGGCGGCGATCTCCGCCGTCCATATCGATGGCGTGCTGCACGAGTTCTCGACCATCCCGGGCGTGCGCGAGGACGTCACCGACATCGTTTTGAACCTCAAGCAGATCGGCATCCGCCTGCACAGCGAGGGGCCGCGGCGGGCGACGCTGCGGGTCGAGGGCCCCAAGGTGGTGACGGCGGGCATGATCGAGACGCCCTCGGATGTCGAGATCATGGACCCCGATCTCGTCATCTGCCACGTTGACCAGGGTGGCAAACTCGCGATGGAGCTCACCATCACCCGCGGCAAGGGCTATGTGCCGGCGCACCTCAACAAGAGCGAGGACGCGCCGATCGGGCTCATCGCCATCGATGCGATCTACAGCCCGGTGCGGAAGGTGGCCTATCGGGTCGACAATGCCCGCGTCGGCCAGCAGACCGACTACGACAAGCTCATCATGCAGGTCGAAACCGACGGCTCGGTGAGCCCGGAAGACGCGGTCGCCTATGCGGCGCGCATCCTGCAGGACCAGCTGCAACTCTTCATCACCTTCGAAGAGCCGCAACTCGCCGCGCCGAGCGAGCGGCGGCCCGAGCTGCCCTTCAACCCCAATCTGTTGCGCAAAGTCGACGAGCTCGAGCTCTCGGTGCGCTCGGCCAACTGCCTCAAGAACGACAACATCGTCTACATCGGCGATCTCGTGCAAAAGACCGAAGCCGAACTCCTGCGCACGCCCAACTTCGGTCGCAAGTCTTTGAACGAGATCAAAGAGGTGCTCGCCCAGATGGGGTTGCACCTGGGTATGGAGGTGCCGGGCTGGCCGCCCGAGAACATCGAAGAGCTGGCACGCAAGATCGAAGAGCCGTTTTGAGCCGCAGCACGCGCGCGGACGGCAAGGCTAGCGAGGACGGAGAGCGATGCGGCATCGAAAGCGCGGTCGCGGCTTGAGCCGCACCTGGTCCCACCGCAAGGCGCTGTTGGCCAACCTTACCCAGGCCCTCGTACACCATGAGCAGATCACGACCACGCTCGCCAAGGCGAAGGAGCTGCGACCGGTGGTCGAAAAGCTGATCACGCTCGGTAAGCGAGGCGATCTGCACGCTCGCCGGCTGCTGATCGCCCGCACCCGCTCGGAGGCCACGGCGGCGAAGATCGTGAGCGTGCTCGCTCCGCGCTACAAAGACCGGCCGGGGGGCTATTGCCGAATCCTCAAGGCCGGATTCCGGCAGGGGGACAATGCGCCGTTGGCGGTGATCGAATTGGTCGACCGCGACGTCAACGCCAAGGGGCAACCCTTGGGCGGCGCAGCGGCGACCGCAGCAGCGGCCGAGGCGAGCTGAGCGCCGCGCGCAGCGGGATGCGCGCTCGCCTCGCCCGTGCGCTCGTCCTCGGGCTCACTCTGCTCGCCGGCTGTGCCCGCAGCGAAGCCCAGCCGCTCGAGCCGCTCCGCGCCGCCGAGCTCGCAAACCGCTCGACTTTCGCCCCGGTGGTGCGCCGCGTCGCGCCCGCCGTGGTGAGCATCACGAGCCGGAAGGTTACGCTCACCCGCGATCCCTTTTTCGACGATCCCTTCTTCCAATTCTTCTTTGGACCGGGTGGGCTCGGCCGGCCGCGCCCGCGGGTTGAGACCTCGCTCGGCTCGGGCGTGATCCTGCGCCCCGATGGGCTCGTGGTGACCAACTACCATGTCATCGAAGGGGCGGAAGAGATCGAGGTGGTGCTCGCCGATCGACGCAGCTTTCGCGCCCGCGTCCTCGGCAGCGACCGTGGCAGCGACCTCGCCTTCTTGAAGATCGACGTCGGCAGCGAACGCTTGCCCACCATCCCGCTCGGCGATTCGGACGCGATCGAAGTGGGCGATGTGGTGCTCGCGATCGGTAATCCCTTCGGCATCGGCCAAACCGTCACGCTCGGCATCGTTTCTGCCAAGAGCCGCACCCATCCGGCGCTGGAAAAAGACGTCTCCTTCATCCAAACCGACGCCGCCATCAATCCCGGCAATTCGGGCGGTGCCCTCGTCACCGCCGACGGTCGGCTGATCGGCATCAACACCGCCATCTTCACCCGCTCGGGCGGTTCGATCGGAATTGGCTTCGCCGTCCCGGCCAACCTCGTCGCGGCGCGGCTGGCAGCGCTTGAGAGCGGCCGGCGCGATCTCGCCCGGCCATGGCTCGGCGTCGAGCTGCAGGCGGTCGACAGCGACATCGCCCGCGACCTCGGCCTCGATCGACCTCAAGGTGTGCTCGTACGGCGCGTCGTCGGGGGCAGCCCCGCGGCGCGCGCCGGCCTGCGCGCCGGTGATGTGATTTTGAGCGTAGACGGAGTGACGGTCGATGATCCCTCGACGCTCGCCTATCGCGTGAGCCTCAAGCCCATAGGCGAGCGCGTGCGGCTCGTCGTCTGGCGCGACGGGCAGGAGCGCGTCCTCGCCCTCACGCTGGAGGCGGCCGAGCGCAGCCCGCGTAACGTCACCCGGCTCGACGGCCGACACCCGCTCGACGGCCTCACCGTCGGCGAGCTCACGCCGGGCCTGGCCGAAGAGCTGGATCTCACAGGGGTCGATCGCGGGGTGGTCGTGCTCGGCGTCGATCCGGGACGGTTCGCCGCCCGGCTCGGCTTCAGGCGCGGCGATCTCCTCGAGAGCGTCAACGGTCAGCTCGTGAGCTCGGTCGCCGAGCTGCAGGCGGCTGTGCGACGCGGGGCGAGGGGACGATGGCAGATCGGGGTGCGCCGCGGCGCGGAACGCTTCGTGCTGAGCGTGGGCTGACCACGAACGGGGATCTGTTCGCGCCGCTTGCGGGTCCGCAGGCGCCGCCGCTCGATGCACCCTTGGCCGAGCGGCTGCGGCCGAAACGGCTCGAGGAGATCCTCGGCCAAGAAAGGGCGCTCGACCCGGAAGGCCCCTTGGGCCGCATGCTCGCTCGCAAGCGCCTTTCCTCTCTCATCCTGTGGGGTCCGCCAGGCTCGGGGAAGACGACGCTCGCGCGGCTGCTCGCCAAGGAAGTGGGCGAACCCATGATCGCGCTCTCGGCCGTCATGGCCGGAGTTGCGGATTTGCGCAAAGCCTTCGCCGAGGCGCGCAAGCTGCGCGCACGCGGCCACCACCCCGTTCTCTTCATCGACGAGATCCACCGCTTCAACCGCACCCAACAGGACGGTCTGCTGCACGAGGTGGAAGACGGTACCGTCACCCTCATCGGCGCGACGACCGAAAACCCCTCCTTTGCGCTCACCCCGCCGCTGCTCTCCCGCTGTCAGGTGATCCTGCTCGAGCGGTTGTCGCTCGACGCGCTCGAAAAGCTTCTTGAGCGGGCTGAAGCACATCTTGGCCGTCGCTTGCCGCTCGATGCGGACGCCCGCCGGCGCTTGTGCACCCTTGCCGATGGCGATGGGCGTTATCTTTTGAACATGGTGGAGGTGATTTCTGATCTGCCGCCGGAGCCGGTGCTCGGGTTTGCCAAGCTCGCCGAGATCTTGCAACGCCGGCTGCCGATCTACGACAAAGAACAGGAAGCCCACTACAATCTCATCAGTGCTTTGCACAAATCCGTGCGCGGCTCGGATCCCGATGCCGCGCTCTATTGGTTGTGCCGGATGCTCGATGGCGGTGAGGACCCGCGCTATCTCGCCCGACGCATCGTGCGCATGGCGAGCGAGGACGTGGGTCTCGCCGATCCGCAGGCGCTTGTGCTTGCTCTCGCCGCTGCCGACGCCTATGAGCGCCTGGGCAGTCCGGAAGGTGAGCTCGCGCTCGCGCAAGCGGTCGTCTATCTCGCCCTCGCCCCCAAATCCAACGCCCTGTATCTCGCGCTCGGCGCGGCGATGCGGACGGCTAAAGAAAAGGGCTCGCTGCCGCCACCCCTGCACATCCTCAACGCCCCTACGCGCCTTATGCGCGAGCTCGGCTACGGCCGCGGATACGAATACGACCATCGAGCGCCGGACCGGTTTTCCGGGCAGAACTATTTTCCCGAAGGCATGGAGCGCGTGCGCTTTTACGAGCCCACCGATCAGGGGTTCGAGGCGCGGCTCAAAGAGCGGGTAGCCGAGCTCGACCGCCTGCGCGAAGCCCGCGCCCGCGCAACACGCGAACGGTCGCAGCGCACCGATCGCGAGCAGGAAGGCGGCGGATGAGCAAGACCGCAGCGCGCGAGTCCGCGAGGGAAGCGGCCCCGACGCCGGAGCAGCCGGCGCGGCTTCCCGTCCAGCACCGCACCGTCGCGCCCAATGAGGCCGGCTGGCGGTTGGATCGCTGGATCCGCACCCATTTTCCCGGTTTGAGCTTCGCTGAAACCCAAAAGCTGTTGCGCACCGGTCAGTTCCGCGTCGACGGCAAGCGGGCAGAAGGTTCGCTGCGGCTCGCGGCGGGTCAGACCATACGCGTCCCGCCCCTGCCCGAAAGCGCAACAGAGCCGCCGAGCGCGAGCTCCGACAAGCGGCCGCTCACCGCTGCCGAGCGCGCGTTCGCGCGCTCGCTGTTGATCTATGCGGACGCGCGCATCCTCGCCTTCAACAAGCCGGCCGGCCTTGCTGTGCAGGGTGGCACGAAGACCACCCGCCATCTCGATCGACTGTTGGAGGCCTTTGCAAAGGGTGGTGAGCGGCCGCGCCTCGTCCACAGGCTGGATCGCGACACATCAGGGGTGGTGGTGGTTGCGCGCACGGCCGAAGTGGCACGCGAGCTCGGCTTCGCCTTCCAGCAGCACCGCATCCGCAAACTCTACTGGGCGATCCTGGTCAAAGGGCCCGAGCGCAACGAAGGTGAAATTGAGCTTGCGCTTGAAAAGCGGGGCCCAAAAGGGCGGGAAAAGGTGGAGCCGGTGGAGGAGGAAGAGGAAGAAGGGCGCTGGGCCAAGACCGCCTTCAAAGTGCTCGCGCGCGCAGGCAAGATCGCCGCGTGGGTGGCCTTGATGCCCTACACGGGAAGGACCCACCAGCTGCGCGCGCACTGTGCTACCATTGGCGCACCCATCTTGGGTGACGGCAAGTACGGGGGCAAGGAGGCGCATCTAAAAGGAGCACCGAAAGGGCTCATGCTGCACGCGCGCGAGCTCGAGCTGCCGGGGCCCAAGGGAAAACCTCTGCGGATCACGGCGGAACCGCCGCCTGCCTTCCGCGCCGCGCTCTCTTGGCTCGGGCTCGAGCAGCCGGAGCTTCCCGGTGCTACCCTCGACGACTGGCCGCCGCGCTGAGCATGGTCGCGCATGCCCTTGCCGGCCGCCGCTTCGCGTACGATCTCAGGCGCGAAGCGGAAACGAGCCGATGACGCTGCGCCTTGCCATCTTCGACGTCGACGGCACGCTCGTCGACAGCCAGGCGACCATCGTCGCCTGCATGCAGGAGGCGTTTCTTGCCGAAAAGCTCCCCCCGCCCACGCCCGAGGCGGTGCGGCGAATCGTCGGACTCACGCTTCCACTCGCGACGGCGGCGCTGTTGCCCGAGCCCGATCCCGAACTCGCGCAACGGCTGGCCGAGCACTACAAGCGTGCGTTCTTCGCCCGCCGCGCACGCCCCGACTTCGATGAGCCGCTCTTTCCCGGCGCGCGCGAGGTGTTGGACGCGCTTTTAAGCCGCGGCTGGCTTTTGGGAGTGGCGACCGGCAAGGCGATGCGGGGCCTCAAAGCGGTGCTCGAGCGGCACGGACTGGAGCGGCACTTCGTCACCCTACAGACGGCTGATCGTCACCCCTCCAAGCCCCATCCGGCGATGGTCGAGGCGGCGCTCGCCGAGGTCGGGGCGGCGCGTGAAGCGAGCGTGATGATCGGTGATACCAGTTTCGATGTGCTGATGGCCAAGGCAGCCGGGGTGACCGCAATCGGCGTGTCCTGGGGCAATCACCCGCCCGAAGAGCTCTACGCTGCTGGAGCCACGCGCGTGCTCGCGCGGTTTGAAGAACTGCTCGACCATCTCGATGCGCGCGCATCCGGCCGAGTGATCGCCGGCTCATCACCGAGGCCGGCTTAAGAAGGCACGGTCTGGGGGGAAAAGGGGTGAGTTCCGGGCGCTGGATCCGCTGGTTCGCCGAGCTCTCGATGGCTGACGTCCCGCTCGTCGGCGGTAAGAACGCTTCGCTTGGGGAACTCGTGCGTGAGCTCACACCGCTGGGCGTGCGGATTCCGGACGGCTTCGCGGTGACCGCTGAGGCTTTCCGCGAGGTGATCCGGCGGTCCGGCATTCAAGGTCAACTCGAAGCGGCACTCGCCGGGCTCGACAAGCGCGATGTGCGGGCGCTTGCCCGCGCTGGAGCCCGCTGCCGCGAGCTCGTGTACGGAGCCGGTCTGCCGGCTGAGATCGAAGCCGAGATCCTCGATGCCTATGATCGGCTCGAAGCCGAGTACGGATCTGAACTGTCCTTGGCGGTGCGCTCGTCGGCGACGGCGGAAGATCTTCCGACTGCGAGCTTCGCGGGGCAACACGACACTTATTTGAACGTTCGCGGCCGCGCGATGCTCTTAGATGCCGTGCGCCGCTGCATGGCCTCGCTCTTTACCGATCGGGCTATTTCCTACCGCATCGACAAGGGCTTCGACCATTTCAAGGTAGCGCTCTCAGTCGGCGTGCAGAAGATGGTCCGCTCCGACCTCGGCGCTGCCGGTGTCATGTTCTCGATCGACACCGAGACCGGCTTTCCGGACGTGGTCTTCATCACCGGCGCTTGGGGACTGGGCGAAAACGTCGTCCAAGGAGCGGTCGACGTCGACGAATGGTACGTCCACAAGCCCACCTTCGAGCTCGGCGCCCGCGCCGTCCTGCGCAGGCGGCTGGGCGCCAAGAAGGTCAAGATGGTCTACGCCGAGGGGCGCACCCGCGAAGCGGTGATCAACAAGCCGACCTCGCCCGAGGAGCGGCGTCGCTTCTGTCTTGTGGACGACCAGGTGCTCGAGCTTGCCGCTTGGGCGATCGCGATCGAGAAGCACTATTCGCGCAAAGCCGGACGGCCCATGCCCATGGACATGGAGTGGGCCTTAGATGGGATCGACGGCCGTCTCTATCTCGTGCAAGCGCGTCCCGAGACGGTGGCCTCGCAGCGTCGAGCGACCACCGTTGAGACCTGGCATCTTACGGGAAGCGGGCGCGTGTTGGTCGTCGGGCGCGCGGTGGGGACCAAGATCGCTGTCGGCCCCGCGCGCGTCGTCAAAGACCCGCGCGATCTGAGCGCGTTCCGCGACGGAGAGGTTCTCGTCGCCGATACCACCACCCCCGACTGGGAGCCGGTGATGAAGCGGGCGGCGGCGATCGTCACCAACCGCGGCGGGCGCACCTGCCACGCTGCGATCGTCGCCCGCGAACTCGGGATCCCCGCGGTCGTAGGTGCAGAAGGGGCGACGCGGACGATCGGCGAGGGAACGCTCGTCACCGTCTCCTGCGCCGAGGGCGAAGTCGGCAAGGTGTTCGAGGGCGCCGTTCCCTTCGAGGTCCGCCGCGTCGACCTTGCCACGCTCGAGCGGCCGCAGACCAAGGTGATGATCAACCTCGGCAACCCCGACCTCGCCTTTGCTTTAGCGGCTCTGCCGGCAGACGGAGTGGGGCTGGCGCGGCTCGAGTTCGTCATCAACGAAGACATCCGCGTCCACCCGATGGCCCTTTTACACCCCGATCGGGTGAGCGATCGCGCGGAACGCGCGGCGATCTTTGCGCTGCTCGAGGGCTGGCCTTCGCCGCAGGAGTATTTCGTGACCAAGCTTTCCGAAGCGGTCGGCACGATCTGCGCCGCCTTTTGGCCGCGACCGGTGATCGTGCGGCTGTCCGATTTCAAGAGCAACGAATATGCGCGCCTTTTGGGGGGTCGCGACTTCGAGCCGCGGGAAGAGAACCCGATGCTCGGATGGCGAGGGGCAGCGCGCTACATCCACCCCGGCTACCGCGAGGCCTTCGCGCTCGAGTGTCGGGCTATGCGCCGGGTGCGCGAGGTCATGGGGCTTAAGAACCTGATCCTGATGATCCCCTTCTGCCGGCGCGTGCAAGAGGCGGATGCGGTGCTGGCGGCAATGGCGCAAGAGGGTCTCGAGCGCGGAAAAGACGGTCTTGAAGTGTACGTGATGTGCGAAATCCCGAGCAACGTGATCGAGCTCGAGGCCTTCGCCCACCGCTTCGACGGCTTTTCGATCGGCTCCAACGACTTGACCCAGCTCGTGCTCGGTGTCGACCGCGACAGCGCGCTTGTGGCCGAAGCCTTTGATGAGCGCGACCCAGCCGTGCTCGCCTTTCTGCGCCAAGCGGTTGAGCGCGCCCGGCGAGCCGGCCGGCACATCGGGATCTGCGGCCAGGCGCCTTCGGATTATCCGGAAGTGGCGGCCTTTCTCGTCGAGTGCGGGATCGAATCGATGAGCGTGGCACCCGATGTGCTCGTGCGCACGATCGAGCTCGTGCGCGCGGTGGAGCGCCGTATGGGTCTTCCGGCGCGGGTGGCATGAGACGCTTTTATCGCGAGGTGGCCGTTCGGGAGGGTGCGCCACCGCACGCTGTCCTTTTGGACGGGCGGCCAGTGCGCACGCCGGCGCGACGGATCCTCGAGCTTCCCACGCGAGCGCTTGCGAGCGCGATTGCGGAGGAATGGGACGCCCAGCGGGAGTCCATCCAGCCGCACACCATGCCCATAACCCGCCTGGCGGTAACCGCCACCGACCTCATGCCGGAGCGACGGAGCGATGCGATTGCCGAGGTGGTGGGGTACGCGGCGACCGAACTCTTGTGCTATCGGGCTGTTGCCCCGGCCGATCTCGCCCGCCGCCAGCACGAGCGCTGGCAACCCTGGCTCGATTGGGCGGCCGAGACCTTCGGTGCGCGGCTGCACCCCGTGCGCACGCTCGATCCCGCGCCCCAGCCGGAAGCCAGTCTCGCGGCGCTGCGCGCCGCGGTCGAAGCGCTCGCCGACTGGCCGCTTATCGGCTTGCACGCGGCGGTGACGACCACGGGCTCGCTCGTCCTCGGTCTTGCGCTGTGCAGAGGGGCCCTTTCGGCCGAGGCGGCCTTCGATCTCGCTCAGCTCGACGAGCTCTACGAGATCGAGCGCTGGGGCGAGGAACGTGAACAACAGCGGCGACTTGCCGCGTTAAGACGCGATCTCGTGGCCGCCGAGCGGTTCTTGCGGCTGCTCGAGGCCTAAGTCGGCTTGCGGCCGCGACCAATCGAGGATGAGGCCGACGGTGCTCGGCACGCCCTCTTCATAGGCGAGGATCTTCGCCTCGAGCCGATAGCCAAGCGGTGCCAGTCGCTCCTGCCAAAACCGATAGAAGGCGCGGGCGCGACCGACCAGACTCTGCGGCCAGTCGGGCTCGCCTTGGCTGATCCGTCTGCCGCGATCCTCGAGGAGCTCAGCTGGGAAGGTGAGGGCGATGAGGCGGGTGCCGCCGCGGCGCGCGGTCTCGGCGCAACGGCGCACGATCTCCGCGAGCTCGGCTGGGGAGAGGGTTTCCGCGCGTTGGCGTTCGAGTTCGCGCCGGCGCACCTCTTCCGCCGCGCGCGCACGGGCTTGCGCTGCGCGCAGGCGCTGGGTTTCCACCGCTTCGGCCGTGGCGGCGAGCTCAAGCGCCGTAGGGACCTCGATGAGCGCCTCTTCCAATCGGTGCGCGAGCGCGGCCCCGTCGGCGACCGGCGCGCGCAAAACACGTGCTCCTTCGCGGGCAAGGAGAGCTGTGACCGTTTCCGCTTCGTTGGCTTCGAGCTCGAGGAAGATCGCCGAGCGATCGGGGCCGAGCGCGTGCGCCACCGTCTCGCAGAACGCACGCCCAAGACAGCGCTCGGCATGCGCGCGCGGGGCTTCCTCGCGTGCGAGAAGATGCGCGAGCAGCCGCTGCCAAAAGCCATGCGGCAGGCGCCGCTGCAGCTGCGGCTCGAGGCTCTCTTCAAGGTGCATGCGCCCATCGGCCTCGCGGCGCAGCGCACAGGCTTCGGCGAAGCGGGGCGCGAGGTGCGGGTTTTGCGCGCGCAACCGCTTGAGCACGCGCGCAGCTGAAGCGGCGCCATCGAACACCGCGGCTACGATCTCGCTCATCGACCTGCTCCGCGTCGCTGCCCCCAAGAGATAAGAAGCGCGCGGCACGGCTGTACAACCGCGCGAACGCTGTCTTTGCTGCAGCGCCGCGAACTGCTAGCCGAGCGCTCACAAAACGGTCACAACGCGCGCGTTCGGGCGCGTCTCGGAGAGTCCCACCGTGCAGGAGATCCTCGAGCAACTCGAGCAAAAGCGTCAGGCCGCGCGTCTTGGCGGGGGCAAGCGGCGTATCGAAGCCCAGCACGCGCGCGGCAAGCTCACGGCGCGCGAGCGGATCGAGCTCTTGCTCGATCCCGGTTCGTTTGAAGAAACCGATATGTTCGTCGAGCACCGTTGCACCGATTTCGGGATGGACCAGCAACACATCCCTGGTGATGGAGTGGTAACCGGGCAAGGTACGATTGACGGTAGGCTCGTATTCGTGTTCGCACAAGACTTCACAGTCTTCGGCGGCTCGCTTTCCGAGGCGCACGCTGAAAAGATCTGCAAGATCATGGACCGGGCCATGAAGGTCGGAGCGCCGGTCATTGGGCTCAACGATTCGGGTGGTGCCCGCATCCAAGAAGGTGTCGCTTCGCTTGCCGGCTATGCCGAAGTGTTCCAGCGCAACGTCTTAGCTTCGGGCGTGATCCCCCAGATCTCGGTGATCATGGGGCCGTGCGCTGGTGGAGCCGTGTATAGTCCGGCCATGACGGATTTCATCTTCATGGTCAAGGACAGCTCCTATATGTTCGTAACCGGCCCGGATGTGGTGAAAACAGTCACCAACGAGATCGTGAGTGCCGAAGAACTCGGTGGTGCCGTCACCCACACGCAACGCTCCGGTGTCGCCGATCTCGCGTTCGAAAACGACGTCGAAGCACTGGCCGAAGTGCGAAGGCTCATTGGATTCTTGCCTGCCAACAACCGCGAGAAACCTCCCGTCCGTCCCACCGATGACCCGGCCGATCGCGAGGAGCCCTCGCTCGACACACTGGTGCCCTCCAATCCCAACAAACCCTATGATATGAAGGAGCTCATTTTCAAAGTCGTCGATGAGGGCGAATTCTTCGAGATCGCCCCCGATTTCGCCAAGAACATCATTACCGGCTTCGCCCGTATCGAGGGTTCGACGGTGGGTATCGTCGCCAACCAGCCAATGGTGCTCGCTGGTTGCCTCGATATCGACAGTTCGCGCAAGGCGGCGCGTTTCGTGCGCTTCTGTGACTGTTTTAATATCCCGATCGTCACGTTCGTGGACGTGCCGGGCTTTTTGCCGGGCACTGCGCAGGAATATGGCGGGATCATCAAGCACGGTGCTAAGCTCTTGTACGCTTACGCGGAGGCGACCGTGCCGAAGGTCACGGTGATCACCCGCAAGGCCTACGGTGGCGCCTATGACGTCATGTCGTCCAAGCACTTGCGCGGTGATGTCAACTACGCCTGGCCGACGGCGGAGATCGCTGTGATGGGCCCAAAAGGCGCGGTCGAGATCATCTTTCGTGCCGATCTCGGCGATCCCGCCAAGATCGAGCAGCGCACACAAGAATATCGGGAGCGCTTTGCCAACCCCTTTATTGCTGCAAAACGTGGCTTCATCGACGATGTCATCATGCCGCATGGAACGCGCCGGCGGATCGCGCAATCGCTGCGTTGGCTTAAGAACAAGAAGCTGGAAAACCCGTGGAAGAAGCACGGGAACATCCCGCTTTGAGGAGTGCTGCCTGATGCGGGCGCCAGAAAGGCCACCGGTCTTGGCTTAAGTGGCGCTGCAATGCTAGGGAACCACTGAGCGTGCGCTACGGGACCTTGCGATGTTCGACAAGATCCTGATCGCCAATCGCGGGGAAATCGCCTGTCGGGTGATCAGAACCTGTCGGCGGCTCGGCATTCGAACGGTCGCGGTCTATTCGGACGCCGACGCCGAAGCGTTGCATGTGGAGCTGGCCGATGAGGCAGTGCGCCTCGGCCCGCCGCCCGCCGCCGAGAGCTATCTCAACATCGACGCGATCGTGGAGGCCTGCAAAGCCACCGGGGCGCAGGCGGTGCATCCCGGGTACGGCTTTCTTTCGGAGCGCGCCGCCTTCGCCCGCGCGCTCGAGGCCGCCGGGATCACCTTCATCGGTCCACCGCCGGCAGCGATCGAGGCGATGGGCGACAAGATCGAGAGCAAGCGCCTTGCGCGCGCCGCCGGCGTGTCGACCGTACCCGGTACCCTCGATGCCGTCGGCGACCTCGACGAGGCGCGGCGGATCGCGCGCGAGATCGGCTATCCGGTGATGATCAAGGCCTCCGCGGGCGGCGGCGGCAAAGGCATGCGGATTGCCCACAACGAGCAGGAACTCATCGAGGGAATCGCGCGGGCGCGCTCGGAGGCGCGTTCGGCCTTTGGCGATGAGCGGGTGTTCCTCGAGAAGTTTATCGAGGAACCGCGCCACATCGAGATCCAAGTCCTTGGCGACCGGCACGGCAACATCGTTTTCTTGGGCGAGCGCGAATGCTCGATCCAGCGCCGCCACCAAAAAGTGATCGAAGAAGCGCCCTCGCCTTTTCTGGATAAGACCACGCGGCGGGCGATGGGCGAGCAGGCGGTGGCGCTCGCGCGCGCGGTCGGATACTTCAGCGCCGGCACGGTCGAGTTCATCGTCGATAAGAATCGCAACTTCTATTTTCTGGAGATGAACACGCGGCTTCAGGTCGAGCACCCGGTGACCGAGCTCATCACCGGGCTCGATCTGGTCGAGCTCATGATCCGCATCGCAGCCGGGGAACCCTTGCCGTTCCGCCAGGAGGATATCCGGCTCGAGGGCTGGGCGATCGAATGCCGCATCTACGCGGAGGACCCGAGCCGCGGCTTTCTGCCCTCGGTTGGGCGACTCGTCCGCTACCGCGAGCCGCAAGGGCGCGAGATCCGCGTCGACAGCGGCGTGTACGAGGGGGCCGAAGTCTCGATCCACTACGATCCGATGATCGCCAAGCTCTGCGCCCGTGGTCACGACCGGCGGGCGGCGATCACCGCCGCGCGCGAAGCCCTCGACGCCTTCCTCATCCGCGGGCCAGTGCACAACATCAGCTTCTTGGCCGCGGTGCTCGCCCATCCGCGCTTTCTCGAAGGGCGGCTTTCCACCGCCTTCATCGCCGAGGAGTTCGGCGAGCGGTTTACCGGCGCCAATCTGCCGGTCGCGCGGCTCGAGGAGATCGCTGCCACCGTGGTGCGCATGCGCCTCGATCGCGCCCGCCGCGATGCGCGCGCCACCGGCAAGATGCCGGGCTGGCGCTATCGGCCTGAGCCGCGCTGGGTGGTCCAGCTGGGACAAGTCTGTTTTCCGGTCACCTTGTTGGCCGACGACGACGAACAGAGCGTCGTGCAGGTGGTCGACCGCCACCTCGAGGTGACGGCGGAATGGCGGCCGGGCGATCCGGTAGTGCGTGCTCGCGTCGCCGGCTCGAGCTTCACCCTGCAGGCCGATCCCTTGCCGGAGGGGTGGATGATCCGCCACGGGGGGGCCGAGCTACCGGCGATCGTGCGCACGCGCCGCGCCGCCGAGTTCGCCGCCCGCGTGCCCGAGAAGTCGCGCCCCGAAGCGGGCAAGGCGTTGCGCTCGCCGATGCCCGGGCTCATCCTCTCGGTCTCCGTCAAGCCGGGCGACGAGGTCAAGGCCGGGCAGGATCTCTGCGTCCTCGAGGCGATGAAGATGGAAAACGTTTTGCGCGCCGAGCAGGACGGTCGCGTTGAAGAAGTACGCGTGCGCCCGCGCGACACGGTAGCAGCAGACCAAGTGCTCATCACCTTTGCCTGAGCACGCGTGTCGCAGCTGAACCGAACTTGCTTTTAAGAATGGGGGAACGATGCCGAGCGTAAGCCACATCTCCGCTCGCGCGCGCCTGCGGGCCCTCGTTGAAAGCAACGGCTTTGAGAAGCTCGTTACGGGCGTCATCGTCGTCAATGCTGTTGCGCTCGGTCTCGAGACGTCCGCGAGCGCGATGGCCCTCGCAGGTTCGATGATCATCTTGATTGACCAGCTCGCTCTCGTCTTCTTCTGCATCGAGATTATGATGCGCATCATCGCTGTGGGTCCCAGCTTTTTCCGCGGACCTTGGAACCTTTTTGATCTCACGATCGTGGCCATCTCCCTTGCGCCCGCGAGCGACGGGTTTCAGGTGCTGCGGGCGCTGCGGGTGCTTAGAGCTCTGCGCCTGCTCTCCGTGGTGCCGGAGATGCGGCGGGTCGTGCAGGCGCTGCTCGCCGCCATACCCGGCATGGGTTCGGTGGTGGCGCTCTTGGGCCTCGTCTTCTATGTGTTCGCGGTCATGGCGACCAAATTGTTCGGGCCCGATTTCCCCGATTGGTTCGGTTCGGTGGGTGCGTCTCTCTATACGCTCTTCCAGGTCATGACACTGGAGAGCTGGTCGATGGGAATCGTCCGACCCGTGATGGAAAAACACCCGCACGCCTGGTTGTTCTTCGTTCCCTTTATCCTGATCACGAGCTTCGCGGTTTTGAACCTGTTCATCGCACTCATCGTCAACGCGATGCAGAAGGTGCACGAGAGCGAGGGGCTCAACGAGACCATCCGCATCGATCACGCCGAAGTGATGGCCGAGCTCAAACAATTGCGTGCCGAAGTGCAAGAGCTGCAGCGTGCGCTCCATCGCCGAGGTATGGAGAGCCTGGCCTTAGTGGAGCGAAAGAGCTAAGGTTCGCACTCGGCTCCCCCAAGACACTCCACAGCCCGTGCCCACGATCGCTACCTTCAACGTCAATTCCATCAAGGCGAGGATCGCCAACCTCCTCGATTGGCTCGCGGCGGCGCGACCCGACATCGTCTGTCTGCAGGAGCTCAAGTGCACCGATGACGCCTTTCCGCGCGAGCCGATCGAGGACCTCGGCTACAACCTCGCGGTGTTCGGGCAGCGCAGCTGGAACGGTGTGGCGATCCTCTCCCGCTCGCGCATCGAGGACGTCGTGCGCGGCCTACCGGGGGATCCGGAAGACGAGCAGGCGCGCTATATCGAAGCCTTCACAGCCGGCATCCGCGTGGCGTCGGTGTATGTGCCGAACGGCAACCCCGTCGGCAGCGAGAAGTTCGCCTACAAGCTCGCTTGGCTCGAGCGGCTGCGCGCCCACGCCCGCGAGCTCCTCGAGCTCGAAGAGCCGACCGTCCTGGCCGGCGATTTCAATGTGATCCCGGAACCGATCGACTGTCACGATCCCGCCGCTTGGGCAGAGGACGCCCTCTTTAGGCCAGAATCGCGACGTGCCTTGCGCGCCATCGTGTACGAGGGCTGGCTCGACGCCTACCGCGCGTTGCATCCCGAAGAGCGCAACGCCTACACCTTTTGGGACTATCAAGGCGGGGCCTTCCAGCTCGATCACGGGATCCGCATCGACCATCTCTTGCTCTCGCCCGAAGCTGGCGACCGCCTCGAAGAGGCGTGGATCGACAAAGAACCGCGCCGGCGGCCCAAAGCCTCCGATCACACGCCGGTAATCGTGCGCTTGCGCGATGGCTGAGGAGGAAGAGGTCGTCTCCGGCCTCGCTCTCGAGCCGCCGGAGCCGGGCGGAGAGGAACTCGTCACCTACACCGCCGGCCGCTTCGTCGTGGCAGCTCCGCCGTCTTGGTACCTCATGGCCGTGCGCGCGGCCGAAAACGATCAGGTGTCCTGGCCACAGGCGCTCGCGGACGCCACCGGTTGCAGCGAGGCGCGGCTGCTCCCGATCGACGATCTCGCTCAAGCCGACCTCTCGGTGTGGTGTTGGCTCACGCCCGAAGGCGGCCGTTACGTCGAGATCGTCGATGCGACCGCTTGCCAGCTCGCCGTCTACGTTCCCGATCCTGCCGACTGGCCGACATTCTGGGCGGATTTCGTGGTTCCCGCGTTGCAGGTTCAGGTGCTTGCGAGCCTAAGGCGCGAACTCGTGCGGTTGCGGGTGAGGCGGCGGGTCAACCCAAGACCACGTCGAGCATCATCATCACCACGAAACCGGTGAGCAGACCCAGACTGTTCAAGCCGCCGTTGCGCTCGCGGTTGATCTCCGGGATCACCTCCTCGCTGATCACGAAGAGCATGGCCCCAGCGGCAAAGCCCATCGCCACCGGAAGAAAGGGGGCGGCCAAGAACACGGCTCCCGCGCCGAGCACGCCGCCCAACGGTTCGACGAGACCTGAAAGCAGTCCGACCAGAAAGGCGCGCCGGGAGGAATCGCCGGCTGCGAGTGCAGCCATCGCAACCGCCAGACCTTCGGGTACGTTCTGCAGACCGATCGCGATGGCAAGCGCGGTCCCGTTGGCGACGTCGCCCGAGGCGAAGCCAACGCCGACGGCCAGCCCTTCCGGAAAATTGTGGAGCGTGATCGCCAGGATGAAGAGCAGCACCCGGGCTCGGCCGGCGACGTCTTCGGCATAAGGACCACTGCCCAGATGGTGCTCGGCGAGCCACGCGCCAAGGCGCAGCAATGCAGCGCCCCCGAAAAGAATGCCGCTGCTGACCACAAGGGCGGAGAGAAGGCGCGAGAGACCGAGCTCTTGCGCCGCGTCGAGGCCCGGCACGATCAGCGAAAAGGCGGTAGCGGCGAGCATGACACCGGCGCCGAAGCCCAAAAACAAGTTCTGGGTGCGCTTGGAGACGGTGCGCGCAAAGAGAACGGGCAAGGCCCCCACACCGGTCATAAGGCCAGCGAGTGTGCTGCCGACCAAACCAAGGACTAAGGTTTCCATCCGAGCTCTCGCCCTTCTCGCGTCGCCCGCCCTTGCCGTGCGCGCAGCCTTCTGTCTAGGGTCGAGCCGGGTACGAAGAAGGGGGAACGCAATCGTGCAGGCGAGACGAGCGCCGGCGGTAGCGAGCTGGCTTCTCGTTGGCGCGCTGTGTGGGCTTTCCGCCTGTGGCCCGACAACGGGCGGCCGGCTGCTCGCTGACCCGGCCGTGCTCGATGCCATCCGCCGCTATTACGATGCGCATGCGCTCGAAGATCCGGCTTGCGGCGAGCCCTTCATCACCCGGATGGTGCGCGGTTCCGCCCATCCGCAAGCGGTCTTTGGAGCACCGGTGCAGGTGATCGTCGACTATCGCTGGGAAGCGCCGCCGCGCGCCCCGGGCGCACCGCGGTGCACCGGCGAGGGACGGCGTAGCTTTTGGGTCCTTCCCACCTCCGCTGGCCCCAAGGTCACCGCGATGAGCGGTCCCGTTCGGCCGCGGCCGGCCGAGTCATGAGCAGGTTGCCAAGGCTCAAGAGCAAAAGGATCGCCATCATCGGCACCGCGGTACGATCATAAGAGGCGCTGACCACCAAGCCGACGAGGGCAGCGAAGGCGAGCTGCAAGAAGCCCAAAAGTCCCGAAGCGAGCCCGGCCTTCTCGGGGTAGGGCCCGATCGCGAGCGCCATGGCGGTAGGAAGCGTGAAACCGGCCCCCGCCATGAACAGGAACATGGGCAAAACCACAGCCGGCCACGAAGGGGGTAGGGCCAAAGCGAGGAGCAAGCCCAAAAGAGAAGCCGCAAGCGCGGTGCGGGTGCCGAGCGAAAGCAGGCCGGCAAGACCGAGGCGACGGTTCAGCCGGCCGGCGGCGAAGGTTCCACCCATCCACCCCAGCACGCCGGCTGCGAAACAGAGCCCGTACTGATCGGGCCGGAGCCCCACCGCGTCGATGAGCACGAGGGGGCTGCCGGAGATGAAGGTGAAGATGCCGGCGTAGCCGAGGGCGGCCACCGCGACGCGGGCGAGATAGCGGCGATCGGCGAGAAGGGTGGCATAGTTGCCGAGGAGCGCCCGCGGCCGGGTGGCGGTTGGATCCTTACGCCGGATAGTCTCGGGTACCGCAAGCAACGTGCCCAAAAAGGCGACGGCGCCGAAGAGAGCCAAGGCAGCGAAGGTCGCTCGCCAGCCGAATTGGACGGTGAGCCAGCCGCCGAGCACCGGTCCGAGGATGGGGGCGAGCGCCATGGCGGTGCCGAGATAGGCGAGCACGCGCGCTGCTGCGGCAGGCTCGAAGAGATCGCGCACCACCGCTCGGCCGAGGACGACACCAGAGCAAGCGGCGAGCGCCTGTACGACCCGAAAGCCGATGAGCAGCTCGATCGAGGGCGCGAGCATGCAGGCGAGGCTCGCAAGCGCGTAGAGCGCGGTGCCGATGAGCAAGAGCGAGCGCCGGCCCCAACGGTCCGAGGCCGGACCCCACACGAGCTGGGCCACGCCGAAGCCGACGAGAAACAAAGAGAGCGTCAGCTGTACTTGTTCGACGCTCGCCGAGAGGGCGTGCCCGATGGCGGGCAGAGCGGGCAAATAGAGATCGGTCGAGATCGCCTGGAAGGCGACGAGCGCCGGCAACACCAGCATAAGACCGCGCGGTGCCTGGGCGGTGCGGGAAGAGACGGTGGACTCGCTCATGGCCCGCCGCCTAGCAGCCGTTCGCCCGTCCTTAAAGGCCGAAGCCGCCGAGCCTCCCTTGCGCGACCGCAGCGCTCTTGCCGCGACGACTTGTCGCAATCGCCCCCTCACACTAGCGTCGACGCGAATTGGCGGACGGAGGGGCGTCATGACCAGAGGGCCAGCCAAGATTTCCGGTCTTGCTCTTTTTTTGCTCGCTGCGGCTAGCGCGTCGGCAGCAGCACAGACCACGCTTCGGGTCGTGCCGCAGGCGGATCTTAAAAATCTCGATCCGATCTGGACGACGGCTGCGATCACTCAAAATCACGGCTATATGATCTACGATACTCTCTATGCCCTCGACGAGAAGCTCGAGCCGCGACCACAGATGATCGAAAAACATACGGTGAGCGACGATGGGCTCACGTGGACCTTCACCTTGCGCGAAGGCCTGCTCTTTCATGACGGAACGCCGGTGACGGCCGAGGACGCGGTCGCCTCCTTAAAGCGCTGGAACGTCAAGCGTGCCGGCGGTCAGGCGCTCGCCGCGCGGGCGGAATCGATCACGGTCAAGGACGCGCGCACCTTCGAGATCAAGCTCAAGGCCAAGTTCGCGCCGATGCTGCGGGTGCTCGCCGATCCATCGCTTCCGACCTTCGTGATGCGCGCGAAGGACGCCGCTACCGATCCCAATACCCAGGTCACCGAGACGATCGGCTCGGGCCCGTTCATCTTTGTCAGGGAAGAATGGAAACCTGGTGATACGGTCGTTTACAAGAAAAATCCCGCCTACAAGCCGCGCAACGAGCCTTCCTCGGGCTTCGCCGGCGGGAAGGTGGTCAAGGTCGATCGCGTCGAGTGGAAGTACATTCCCGACACCAACACCGCCACCCAGGCGTTGATCGCCGGCGAGGTCGACGTCTACGAGATCCCGCCCATGGATCTTCTGCCGATGCTCGAGGCGGATCCGAACATCGTGGTCAAGGTCCTCGATCCGCTCGGCAAGATGGGCCACATCCGCCCGAACAGTTTGCATCCTCCCTTCAACGACCCGCGCGCCCGCGCTGCCCTCCAGCTCTTGGTGGATCAACGCGAATTCTTAGCAGCCCAGGTCGGCAATCCCAAGTATGAGAAGGTCTGCTATGCGATCTTCATGTGCGATGCACCCTTCACCACGCTCGCCTACGCCGAGCCGTGGATGAAGCAAGACAAGGCGCGCGCTCGACAGCTTCTCGCCGAGGCCGGCTACAACTTCAAAGATCCGATCGTTGTGCTGGTCCCGACCGACCAGCAGATCATCATGAACAACGTGCTGGTCATGATCGAGCTGTTGAAGGAGATCGGGGTCAATGTCGACGCACAGTCGATGGATTGGTCGACGCTCACCTCCCGCCGCACCAAGATGGACGATCCGAACAAAGATCCCAAAGTCGGCTGGCACATCTTCCCGACCTGGTGGACCGGCATTCCGATGTCGAGCCCGATCACCAACGCGCCCTTGGTCGCTACGGGCGATCCCAAGACTGCTTGGTTCGGCTGGCCGAAGGACGACGTGATCGAGGAGCTGAGGGCCAAGTTCCTCGAGGCAGAGACGAGAGAAGAGCAGATGAAAATCGTCGAGCTTATTCAAAAGCGCTATTATGAGACCTTCCCCTATATCAACACAGGCCAGTTCGTAACGCCGGTCGCCTGGCGCAAAAACGTCAAGGGCGTGCCCAACGCTCTGCTCTTCGTTGCTTGGAACGTCGAGAAGAGCTGAGCGATCAGTTCGGGATCGGCACCGGGGCCCAGAGCACGTCCTCAATCCTCTGGGCTCCGGTGGCGAGCATCACGAGGCGATCGAAGCCGAGCGCGATGCCGCTGGCCTCGGGCATCAGCGCAAGCGCAGCCAAAAAGTCCTCGTCGATCGGATAGCGCTCGCCGTAAAGACGCTCTTTGAGCGCGATTGCCGCCTCAAAGCGCGCCCGCTGCTCGAGCGGATCGGTAAGTTCGCCGAAGGCATTGGCGAGCTCGACACCGCATACGTAGAGCTCGAAGCGCTCGGCGGTGCGGGGATCCGAAGGACTCCGTCGGGCGAGCGCCGCTTCAGCAATGGGGTAAGCGTCGAGGATGGTCGCGCGCCCGCGGCCGAGCTGCGGTTCGATGCGGGCGACGAGCACGCGGGAAAAGATGTCCGACCAACTGTCATCGGAGGCGACCCGGATGCCGGCGGCAGCGGCGGCTCGCGCAAGCGCCTCGCGGTCGGTCGTCCCGTCGGCGCTCACGCTCGCAAGCAGATCGATTCCCGCATAACGGGCGAAGGCTTCTGCGACCGTAAGGCGGTCCGGAGGGGTGAAGGGGTCGGCTTCGACGCCGTGCCAAGAAAAGCGCTTGGTGCCGACCGCCTCGGCTACGGTTGCGAGCAGTTCGGCACAGTCGTCCATGAGCCGGGTATAGGGTTCCTGCGCCCGGTACCACTCGATCATGGTGAACTCGGGATGGTGCAACGGGCTCTGTTCGCGGTCGCGGAACACGTGACCGATGAAGACGATGCGGCGCTCGCCGGCAGCCAGGAGTTTCTTGCAGGCGAACTCGGGAGAGGTGTGTAAGAACAGGGGGCGCAACGGTCGACCCGCGGCATCCCGAACGATGGTGGCGAAGGCGTGCAGATGCGTCTCGGCCCCCGGGGTAGCCTGAAGGCAGCAGGGATCGACTTCGAGAAAGCCGCGCGCGTCGAAAAACCGTCGCACCGCCTTGAGGATCGTGGCGCGTGCGAGCAAAAACGGGCGTCGATCGGCGTGACGCGCCGGCGACCACCATGGACGTGATTCGTTCACCCTCAGGCGCTCCGGTACTGGACCCGAACGGCACAAGGGGCTAGGAGACCGGCGCCCAGAAGGCACAGAACGGCCGGCTCGGCCCGGGAGTGGCGAAAGGTGCCCAAGGTCATCGCGAGTTCGCTCAGAAAAGGCAATGCTGTCGAGATCGACGGCAAGCTGTACATCGTGCTCACGGCGCAGAACATCCATCCGGGCAAGGGTACACCGGTAACGCAGCTCGAGCTCCGGCGGATCAGCGACGGTGTCAAGGTCTCCGAGCGCTTCCGCACCACCGAGCTGGTCGAGCGCGCTTTTCTCGACGAGCGCGAGTACACCTATCTCTACGAGGACGCCGAGGGCTACCACTTCCTCAATCCGGAGACCTATGATCAGGTCACGGTACCGAAAGAAGTGATCGGCGAGCAGGCGATCTATCTCACCGATGGGATGACGGTGACGATCGCCACGCACGAAGGGGTGCCGGTGTCGGTGACCTTGCCGGCGCGGGTGGTGCTCGAAGTGGTGGAAACGGAGCCGGTGACCAAGGGCCAGACGGCAGCTGCGTCTTACAAGCCGGCCGTGCTCTCCAACGGTATCCGCACCATGGTCCCCCCGCACATCACGGCGGGCACCAAGATCGTGGTCTCGACCGAGGACGGCTCCTACATCGAGCGGGCCAAAGAGTGAGCGCGGGCGGCGCGCGTGGCACCGCCCGGCCGCTTGGGGTCGCAATGCGGGCGCAGGGTTGAGGAGCGGCGGTGGCCGAAGACCTTTTCCTCTACAACACGCTCACCCGCCGCAAGGAACGGTTCGAACCGTATGATCCGCGTCGGGTGCGCATGTATGTGTGCGGGCCGACGGTCTACGAGCGCATCCACGTCGGCAATGCCCGCCCGCTCGTCGTCTTCGACGTGCTCTTCCGTCTGTTGCGCGCCCGCTATGGAGCCGAGCACGTCGTCTACGTGCGCAACATCACTGATGTCGACGACAAGATCATCGACCAGGCCAAAAAGAACGGAGAGCCCATCGCGGCGCTCACCGCCCGCACCATCCGCGCCTTCCACGAGGACGCGCAGGCGCTTTTGTGCCTTCCACCGAGCTATGAGCCGCGGGCGACCGAGCACATCGGCGAGATGATCGCGCTCATCGAGGTTCTGCTCGCCAAGGGCTACGCCTATGCCGCGGACGGGCACGTCCTCTTCCACGTGCCCTCCATGCCCGCTTACGGTCAGCTGTCGGGACGCAACCGAGACGAACAGATCGCCGGCGCGCGGGTGGAAGTAGCACCGTTTAAGAAGGACCCGGCCGATTTCGTCTTGTGGAAACCGTCGTTACCCGATCAGCCGGGCTGGGAGAGCCCCTGGGGTCGGGGTCGGCCGGGATGGCACATCGAATGCTCGGCGATGGCTGAGCGCTATTTGGGTCCGCTTCCCTTCGACATCCACGCCGGCGGGCAGGATCTCATCTTTCCCCATCACGAGAACGAGATCGCCCAGTCCTGCTGTGCCCGCGACAGCGCGCTCATGGCGCGCTTTTGGCTGCACAACGGCTTCGTGCAGATGGCGGGCGAAAAGATGGCGAAATCACTCGGAAATGTCTTACGGGTCGCGGAAGTCCTCGAACGCTATCCGGGCGAAGTCGTGCGGCTGTGGTTGTTATCGGCACACTATCGCCAACCGCTCGACTACTCGGAAGAGGCGCTCAATGAGGCGCGCGAAGCGCTGCGCCGTTGGTATCGAGTGCTCGCCGAGGTCGGCATCGCAGCCGACGACCAAGGCGAAAGCCAAGGGCTTATAAGCGATGCGCTCGCTGATGATCTCAACTCTCCGGCAGCGATCGCGCAGCTGCACGCGCTCGCTACTCGCGCCAACAAGGCCAAGACCGCCGGTGAACGTCAGGCGCTCGCGCGGCAGCTCAAGGGTGAGGCCGGGTTGCTCGGCCTTCTTAGAGCCGATCCCGCCGCCTGGCTCAAGCACGCCGCCGCCGCGAAAGGGCTCGCGGATGAGGTCGTGGAGCGCCTGCTCGCCGAACGACGCGCGGCACGGGCGCGGCGGGATTTCGCGCGCGCGGATGCGATCCGCGCCGAACTCGAGGCCGCCGGCATCGTTCTCAAGGACCGACCGGACGGCCGCACCGATTGGGAGCGGCGATGAGCAGCCCGCGCATCTGGCTCTATGATACGACGCTGCGAGACGGAGCGCAGACCCAGGGGGTGGATTTCACCCTTCTCGACAAGCGGCGTATCGCACAGCAGCTCGATCGGCTCGGGGTCGACTGGATCGAAGGCGGCTGGCCGGGCGCCAATCCCATCGACGAACGCTTCTTTGCCGAGCCGCCGCGCCTCGCCCGCGCTCGCCTTGCAGCCTTCGGCATGACCCGTCGGGTCGGCCGTAGCGCCGCGAACGATCCGGCGCTTGCGGCTGTGCTCAACGCGGGTGCACCGACCATCACCCTCGTCGGCAAGAGTTCGGCCCGCCAAGTGGAGGGTGCGCTCGGGGCGACTCGCGACGAAAATCTGGCGATGATCGCCGAGTCGATCCGCGCTGCCTGCGCCCGCGCGCAAGAAGTGATGTTCGACGCCGAACATTTCTTCGACGGCTTTAAGGAGGATCCCGGTTACGCCCTTGCCTGTCTTGAAGCGGCCTTGGAGGCGGGAGCCCGCTGGCTCGTCTTGTGCGATACCAACGGCGGCACGCTTCCCCACGAAGTGAGCCGCATCTGCGCGCGCGTGCTCGCGCGCTTTCCGGGCGAGCGGCTTGGCATCCACGCCCACAACGATACCGGCAATGCGGTCGCCAACAGCCTCGCTGCGGTGCGCGAAGGAGTTCGTCAGATCCAGGGTACCCTCAACGGCTTGGGCGAGCGCTGCGGCAATGCCGATCTCGTCACCCTCATACCCACGCTCGTGTTGAAGCTCGGCTTTACGACCGGTGTGACGAAGGAGGCGCTTGCGGGTCTTACGCAGCTCTCGCGCACCTTCGACGAAGCGCTCAACCGCACCCCCGACCGCCACCGACCCTATGTCGGCGCCGCTGCCTTCGCCCACAAAGCCGGCCTGCACGCCTCGGCGGTGTTGCGCGATCCGAGCTATTACGAGCACATCGATCCGGCGCTCGTCGGCAACGAGCGCGATATCCTGGTCTCCGATCAGGCAGGGCGCGCCAATCTTCTTGCACGACTGCGGGAGCTCGGCCTGGAGCCGGATGCCGACCAGCTCGGCCGTCTTCTTAGCGAGCTCAAAGAGCGCGAGGCACAAGGCTTCGCCTACGAGGGTGCCTCGGCGTCCTTCGAGCTGCTCGCCCGCCGCGTGCTCGATCGCGTACCCGATTATTTCGAGCTCTTATCCTTTCGCGTCATCGACGAGCGTCGACGCAACGCCAAAGGCGAGCTCGTCACGCTCTCGGAAGCGACCACTAAGGTGCGGATCGGGGATCGTCGCTTTTTTACCGTCGCGGAGGGCAACGGCCCGGTGAACGCCCTCGACGTCGCCCTCAGACAGGCGCTGGCCCCCGTCTATCCCTCGTTGGAGCATATGCGGCTCGTCGATTACCGGGTGCGCATCCTGGCACCGGAGCGGGGTACGGCAGCGGTCACCCGTGTGCTCATCGAGAGTGCCGACGACGAGGGGCGGGTGTGGGAGACGGTGGGGGTGTCGGGCAACATCATCGACGCCTCCTTCATGGCCTTGCACGACGCCATCACCTGGAAGCTCCTGGTCGACGGCGCCCGGCCGCCGGCCTGGGGCGAGGAGCGGCGGTGAGCGCGGCACAAGCGCAGCCGGTTATCCTACTCGTGCGGCCGCAGTTGGGCGAGAACGTCGGGACAGCGGCGCGCGCCATGCGCAATTTCGGCCTGACGCGCTTGCGGCTTGTGGCGCCGGAGTGCGGTTGGCCGAACGCGAAAGCGGTGGTGGCGGCATCGGGGGCCTATGACGTTCTCGGCGCCACGGAAGTGTTCGCCGATCTGCGGCAGGCGGTGGCGGATCTCGAATATGTCTTCGCGGCCACAGCGCGTGCGCGCGACCTCGCCATCCCCGTCCTCGCCCCCGAGGCGGCAGCGGAGGAGATGCACCGGCTGGGTGCCGCGGGACGGCCGATTGGGATCCTGTTCGGACCCGAGCGGACCGGGCTCGAGAACGACGAACTGCTGACCGCGCAAGCGCTCATCACCATTCCGACTGCGCCTGACTTCGCCTCCTTGAACCTCGCGCAGGCCGTGCTGCTCCTCGCCTACTGTTGGTTTCGCGCGGGCATCCAGGTGCCCGCGGCGATCGATCCGGCGGCAGGCGAGCCCAAGGCGACACAGGCCGAGCTCGCGGGGCTGATCGATCAGCTCTTGGCTGACCTCGACGCGGTCGACTTCTTCAAGAGCCCAGATCGGCGGGCGAGCCTGGCGCCGGTGATCGCCGTCTCCTTGACCCGACGCGGGCTCACCCGCAGCGAGGTCCATCTCTGGCGCGGGATCTTCAAGGAACTCGCGCGTGGCCGAGCGGGACCGCAGAGGCATTGACAAGGCTGTCGCTGTCGCTATGAGAGCGGGTTGGGCGATCCGGGCACGATCGCACAGGTTTTTGCGCCTTTATTTCGACGAGGTCCGATGAAGCGCGTCTCTGCCAAAACCAAGATCTGTCGCCGGCTGGGGGTGAACCTGTGGGGTCGGCGCAAGGATCCGCTCGCCCGCAAGAACTACGGGCCCGGCCAGCACGGTCAAAAACGGCGCAAGCTCTCGGGCTACGCGCTTCAGCTCGCAGCCAAGCAGAAACTCAAAGGCTATTACGGTGACGTGGGCGAGCGGCAATTCCGCCGCTTCTATGAGATGGCCGAACGCATGCGCGGCGATACGGCCGAGAACCTCATCGGCCTGCTCGAGCGCCGGCTGGACATGGTCTGCTATCGGCTCAACTTCGTCCCCACGATCTTCGCCGCCCGCCAGCTGGTCAACCACGGTCACGTTCGGGTGAACGGTAAGCGCGTCAACATCCCGAGCTACCTCGTCAAAGAAGGCGACGTGATCGAGCTTACCGAGCGCGCCAAGTCCATCCCGATGGTGATCGAAACTCAACAGAACCCGGAACGCGAAGTTCCGGACTATCTGCAACTGGATCCCAAGAACCTGAGAGGGACCTTCCTGCGCGTGCCGAAGCTCGCGGATGTTCCCTATCCGGTTCAAATGGAGCCGAACCTCGTCGTCGAGTTCTACTCGCGCTGAAGTGAGAGCGGGGTCGGCGGATCCCGTCGGCTTGACAATCGCTGAGCGCGGCCAACCTCGAGAAAGGAAACGATCCGAGGTAGGGTAGTGCTCGCTTCGATCCTCGCGCACGAGCCGCTCGTACGGATGGGCAGCTTTGCCCTCGTCCTTGCCCTCTGCGCGATCGCGGAGATCCTCTGGCCGCGGCGGCGGCGTGCGTTCCCGCGCCTTGTGCGCTGGACCAACAACCTCGCGCTCGTAGCGCTCGATACCGCGCTCTTACGGCTCGTCTTCCCGCTGCTCGCGGTCGGCGCCGCGGTCGCAGCCCAAGAGCAAGGTTTTGGACTGTTCAACGCGGTCGTGGTTCCCGAGTGGCTGGCGGTGGTCGCCACGATCGTGGTCCTCGACCTCGTCATCTATTTCCAGCACCGCCTGTTCCACGCGTTGCCGCTGTTATGGCGGGTACACCGGGTCCATCACGCCGACCTCGAATGCGACGTCACCACGGGCCTGCGTTTCCACCCGATCGAAATCGCGCTCTCGATGCTGCTCAAGATCGCAGCCGTGACGGCGCTCGGCGCACCGCCGCTCGGTGTGCTGCTGTTTGAGATCATCCTCAACGCCAGCGCTCTTTTCAGCCACAGCAATCTGCATTTGCCGCGCTCGGTGGACCGCCTGTTGCGCGTGCTGGTGGTAACCCCGGACATGCACCGGATCCACCACTCGATCCGGCCGGTCGAAACCGACAGTAATTTCGGCTTCAATCTCTCGCTGTGGGACCGGCTGTTCGGGACCTACCGGGCAGAACCGGCATTAGGCCACGACGGTATGACGCTCGGCATCGAGCTCTTTCGCGAGGCGCGCGAGCTCTGGTTGGATCGCCTGCTTACGCAACCCTTCCGGAACCCAAAGCGCAGCGCCGCTGTCGACTCCAAAGCGCGTTCTTCCTAGCTCAACGGGCGATCGAGCGGCCCCAAAAGACAGCTCGCGTTGCCACCCGCTAACTCGTCGATCAGCGGCCGGTGGGTGCCTGTGCGCACGAGCAGCTGCCTGAGCCGGTGAGCCTCGGTCCGCTCGGGGAAACGGGCAAGATAGGCCTCGACCCACGCCATATAATGGCGGCCGTGGCCGCGCCGCACGAGAAAGGAAAGGTCTTGGTTCCGCCAGTCCGGTGACGGGCCCGGGTTGCGGTTCTCGGCAGCGTAGGCGAGGACGCGGGACGGATCGTCGATCGCATCGAGCAGAAATGCGATCGCATGGTGGAGGCTCTTGCCGTCGAGCTCGAGGCTCCAGAGATCGTAACCTTGTCGAGCTGCGAGTTCAGCGATCACGACCAGCGAGGCCACCGCGTGGCGCTGGTACCAAAGGGCGCGGGCGCCGCGCGCCGTCTCGAGCGGGAGGCTGCCATCCGCTCGCATGTCGGATAGTGCCTGTTGGAAGGTGCGAAGACCAAGGGAAAACGCGGCATCGTCGCCGGCGAGCGCACCCCAGGCCATCACCGCGCTCGCCGCGAGGTAGGCGTGGTTGTTGCGCGCGCTCGTCTCCTGCGGCCGCTGGCTGCGCAGCCGCTCCTGGCTGCGCTGGGCCAATCGCGCCAGCCAGGTCTCGATGCGGGCGCGCGCATCGGGCTCGATTTCCGGCGCATCGCGCACGAGCGCCCAGCCCACGACGATCGGCAGCAGGAACCGATTGACGGCGTAGAACGCGACGGCATCGCGGGGTGGTGGGCGAAGGAGAGCCTCCTCGCGCGCCCATCGGTCGAGGGCTTTGCCGACGGCCGCGCGCGCCGCCGCATCGTCGTTGCCAAAGCCCGCTGCTGCGGCGCGCATGACGAACCAGGCGACCGGATTGAGGCGGGTGTCGGTGGCATGGCCGTCGCGCGCGACGAGAGCTCCGGGCGACGGCCAGCTGCGGGCGCGCAACTCTTGCACTGCGCAGAGGTCTTCCGCGGCGGCGGCGCGGATCGTCGCCCGCCGGGAAGCCGGATCGACCAGCACCACCCCGGGGTTGCGCACGAGCCGAGGCGCGCTGGCCGGCTCGACGGTCTTCAACCCGGCGCGATCGGCACAGCCGACCAAAAGAAAAGCGCACAGCGCGATACGCGCCCACAACCGACTGGACAGAGGGCGCAACGAGACTAGCTTTATTTTCATGCGTTGCACTGCATCGCCGCGTCGTTCGCGCTTTCGATTGTGGGCTGCGCAAGTAGGACTCGCGCTCCTGGTCGCCGTCCAGGGGGTGGCCGCACCGGCGCGGTGCAACGAGGTACCGATCGACGCCCGCTATACGATCACCGTCGCCGGTCTACCGGTGGCGGAAATCGCCCTCGTTCTCGCCCCGGCCGAAGAAGGGCTGGCGGGTCGGCTTGTGATGCAGTCGGTGGGGCTCGCCAGTCTCTGGTCGGGCGCACGCAGTGAACTGCGCGCGCTCATCGCGCGGGCCAAGGAAGGGATCGCGGTCCCGCGGCTGTTCGAAGCCCATTACGCCAAACGAGACCGCGAGCGCAGGGTGCGCATCCAATACGACCAAAACGGCAGTGTGCGCGAAGCCGAGGTCACCACACTCGGTCGCATCAAACCGACTGACGTCCCAGAAGAGCTGCAGCGCGGCACGGTCGATCCGCTCACCGCCTTTGCGCGCTTGCGCGATTGGCTGAGCGACGCGCTCGCCGGACGCGCTCCGCCCCAGACCGAGGTCGCAGTCTTCGACGGCCGCAAGCGGCTTGATCTCGAAGTGCGCTTGCTCGGTCGCGTCGAGCGAGTGGAAGCGGGCCGCGAGAGCGTGGAACTATCAGCGCGCTTGATCGGTCGCTTCGGTTTCGATCCCGATGATTCGTTTATCGAGCTTCCAAACGGCGATCAGCCGCGTCCGCTGCGGGTGCTCGTCGAGGCGGGCGAAACCTTGCTGCCGCTGCGGATCGACGTTCCCGATCGGCCGAGCGGCCCGGTGATCGCGCTTGTGCGCAATTGCCGCACGACTCGTTGCCCGCCCGCCGGCTGAACCGGTTCAGCTCGCGAAGGCGATCCCTTTTTCGGTGAACAGCTGCGCGAGCTCACCGCTTTGCGCCATTTCGGTCACGATGTCGCAGCCGCCCACGAGCTCGCCTTTTACATAAAGCTGCGGAAAGGTCGGCCAGTTGGCGAACTCCTTGAGGCCCTGACGCAACTCGGGATCTTCGAGCACATTGTAGGCTTGGAACTTGACCCCCATGTTGCTCAGGATCTGAACGACACGTGCGGAAAAGCCGCACATTGGAAAAACAGGTGTACCCTTCATGTACAGCACGACGTCGTCTGCCGCGAGTTGCTCGCGGATCCGATCGAAGACGGACTGGCTCATCTCGCTCTCCAAGGAAAAGTCTCAGCTCGGCACGCGCGTCTCGAGCGCGAGCGCATGCAACTGGTTGCCCATTTTCTCCCCGAGCGCGCGGTAGACCAGCTGGTGCTGTTGCAACCGCGTCTTGCCGCGGAAGGCCTCGCTCGTCACGATCGCACGATAGTGATCACCGTCTCCGGCGAGATCTTGGATCTCTACCCGCGCATCGGGAAGCGCGGCCTTGATGAGCCGTTCGATCTCGGCAGCCGACATTGGCATCGTTGGTGCCGCCCTCGCTACGCTGCTTCGCCCATCCAAGAAGGCAGCCAGGCCTCGCGCGCCCGGCGCAATTCCGCAAGCGATATGGGCGGGTAGGATCCGAGAATCAACGCATCGCCGCCCATTGTGCCCACCGGGCGCGCGAGCGCACCCCATTTAGCGGCATCGGCGAGCAGCGCCCCGACCAAATCCGCATCGACTGCGAGCAAATAGCGCCCCTGGTCTTCACCGAACAGCCATCCCGCCTCTTCGGCGGGGGAAACCGGTATCTCGAGGCGTGCACCGACGTCGCTTGCAAGACAGAGTTCGGCGGTTGCGACGGCGAGACCCCCATCCGAGAGGTCCTGACAGGCGCGGATTCGTCCAGCGCGCATTTGGGCTTGGACGAAGGCGCCGTTGCCGCGTTCGAGCGCGAGGTCGACCGGCGGCGGTGCTCCCTCCTCGCGTCCCAAGATTTCCCGCAAGAAGAGCGAGGCGCCGAGCCAACCGCGGCTCTCGCCTATGAGCACGAGCTGATCGCCGGCGCGGGCGCGGTCGGGGCGGACGAGCCCATTGACGTCCTCGAGCAGGCCGAGCCCGCCGATTTGCGGTGTCGGCAAAATCGCCCGTCCGTCGGTTTCGTTGTAAAGTGAAACATTGCCGGAGACGACTGGGAAATCGAGAGCTCGACAGGCCTCGGCCATGCCCTCGATGGCGGCTTTCAACTGGGCCATGATCACCGGTCGTTCCGGGTTTCCGAAGTTAAGACAATTGGTGATCGCGAGCGGACGTGCTCCCACCGTCACGATATTGCGCCAAGCTTCAGCGACAGCCTGCATGGCACCCACAAAGGGATCGGCAGCGCAATAGCGCGGGGTGCAGTCGGTGGTGAGCGCGAGCGCCTTGGAGGTGCCGTGGACGCGCACCACCGCCGCTCCCAGGCCGGGAGGAAGAATGGTGTCGGCGCCCACGCCCCAGTCGTACTGTTCCCAGATCCAGCGCTTGCTCGCGAGATCGGGACAGCTCAACAGCTGGAGAAGGGCTTTGGGCGGATCGACCGCGGCGCGGATCGACTCGGGTACGATCGGCACCGGTTTGGGCAAGGGCGCAGCCGGGCGGTCGTAGACCGGGGAAGCACCGCTCACCGGGGCAACGGGAAGATCGGCGACCACTTGGCCCTTGTGGCGGATGACCATGCGGCCGGTGTCGGTGACCCGACCGATGATCGCCACATCGAGACCCCATTTTCGGCAAATTCGGAATGCCTCCTGTTCGCGGCCCGCACGCGCCACGAACAACATCCGCTCCTGGCTCTCGGAGAGCAGGATCTCGTAAGCACTCATGCCCTCTTCGCGCAGGGGCACGGCATCGAGGTCGAGCTCGATGCCGGTTCCACCGCGCGCCGCCATTTCAAAGGAGGACGAGGTGAGGCCGGCTGCGCCCATGTCCTGGATGGCGACAATGCAATCCTGCTCCATGAGCTCAAGACAGGCCTCGATCAACAACTTTTCGGTGAATGGATCGCCGACTTGGACGGTTGGACGCAACGATTGGCTTTCAGCGGTGAATTCAGCGGAAGCCATGGTGGCGCCATGGATGCCGTCGCGGCCGGTCTTAGCGCCGATGTACACGACCGGGTTACCGATCCCGGCGGCGCGTGCATAGAAGACGCGATCGGCACGGGCGATGCCGACGCACATCACGTTGACGAGGATGTTGCCGTCATAGGCGCGGTGGAAGGTACACTCGCCGCCGATCGTCGGCACACCTACGCAGTTGCCGTAACCGCCGATGCCGGCGACCACCCCTGAGACCAAGTGGCGCATGCGCGGCGCCTTGGGGTCGCCGAAGCGCAAGGCGTCGAGAAGGGCCACCGGCCGGGCGCCCATGGTGAACACGTCGCGCAGGATGCCTCCGACGCCCGTGGCCGCCCCCTGATAGGGCTCGATGAACGAGGGATGGTTGTGGCTCTCCATCTTGAAGACCGCAACCAGCCCATCGCCGATGTCGACCACACCAGCGTTCTCACCCGGACCACAGACCACCCAGGGCGCTTGCGTCGGCAGTTTTTTGAGATGGATCTTGGAGGATTTGTAGGAGCAATGCTCCGACCACATCACCGAAAAGATGCCGAGCTCGACGAGGTTCGGCGGACGGCCCAGGATACGTTCGATCTCGGCATATTCCTCGCGCGTGAGCTTGTGGTGGGCGAGGAGTTCGTCGGTGATCTCAAGGCTCATGGGTTGGGCACCTCAGCCGCCGATCGCTGCGAGAAGCGAAGCGAAGAGGGGCTTGCCGTCCTCACTGCCGAGCAGCGGGTCCACCGCGCGTTCGGGATGCGGCATCATGCCCAAAATGCGCCCGCGCGCATCGAGCACACCGGCGATATCGGCCGTCGAGCCGTTGGGATTATCGAGATAGCGAAAGACGATCCGCCCTTCACCTTCAAGGCGCGCCAGCCCTTCCGGGTCGATCACATAGTTGCCGTCGTGGTGTGCGACGGGAAGTGTGATGGGTCCTGAGCCATAGGCACTCGTGAAGGACGAGTTGCGGTTGACGACCGCAAGACGCACCGGCCGACAAACGAACTTGAGGCTGCGGTTGCGGATGAGCGCACCCGGCAAGAGGCCGGCTTCGGTTAAAATCTGAAAGCCGTTGCAGATGCCGAGTACGTAGCCGCCCCGCTCGGCGTGCCGGCGCACCGCCGCCATGATGGGCGCGCGCGCGGCGATCGCGCCGCAACGGAGGTAATCACCCCACGAGAACCCACCCGGCAGGCCGACGAGGTCGACAGGTGGCAGTTCGGTGTCGGCGTGCCAGACACGCGCGACTTTGCACCCGAAGCAGACCTCCATCGCGACTGCGAGATCGCGGTCGCAATTCGAGCCAGGAAAGGTGATCACCGCGGCGCGCAAGGCCGGTCGCTCCAGGCTATAGGCGCTTGCTCGATAGCGGTCGGCTCGAACCCCCGCAAGCACCCCGTATGCGCCCGTATCGAGCGCAAAGCGGCCAGCTGCGCGCGGTGGGGTTCACGGTGCCGTTTCGCGCCGGGCAAAGTAAGCATACCGGTCCTCCAGCAGGGGGCAATCAGTAGTGTGGCTGATTACTTTTTTTGGAATTTATAAAAGCAATCGCGTCCACCTCTGAGCCGAGGGGAATTCATTCCGTGTGGTCTTCTCGTGTGAAGAAAGCGTGGCCGAACAATACGCCGAGAGGACCGGCCTACCTTCCCGGGATAACGCGCGTGACAGCGGGCGCGGCTGTGCGCGAGTACCCTTCACCCTTTGGTCGTCCACCTCCATTCGCACGATCGCGCCGCAAAACGCGGCAAGACCCGATCGCCGCTTTGCGAGTCTGCAGTAACGCCTCGCCGACAACGGAATCGCTCAATCGAGCAACTCGATCTGATAGCGCTCGATCACCGGATTGGCGAGGAGCTGCTCGCACATCGCTTGCACGCGAGCGAGCGCGTGAGCTCGATCGGAACTGTCGAGCTCGAGCTCGATGCGCTTTTCACGGCGAACAGCGCGCACCTCATCAAAACCCAGTTCACGCAAGGCGCGGCCGATCGCAACCGCCTCGGGATCGAGCACACCTTCCTTGAACCGGATCGTGACGATCACCCGCATTGCCGATCCCCCACACAGCGAGGAAGGTTAGTCGTTGCCCGGGACAAGGCGACCGCGCCCCGCGGCGCAACCTATGAGGAGCAGTTGCACGGACAAGGCGTCCTGTTAAGAGGTCGGTAATTGAAAACTGCTCTTATAGAGCGGCGACGGCGGAAGCGGGGGCTAAGCGGCGAGTACGGAATGGCGAGAGCGGGAAGCGGAGACTTCGGCGCGCGCGACGGCGAGAGGACAAGCGAACGCGACGGCCTGCAGAGGATCGTGCGCCTTCTGTGCCGCGTTCTGGGCGTACCGGTCGCGGCGGTGACCATGGTCGACGGCGATCGGTTGCGGGTGGTGGCGAGCATCGGCTGTCCCTTCGAGGAGTTGCCGCGCCATGGCTCATTGCCCGGTTGCACGCTGGATGTCGGGTTGCTGGAGGTCGTCCCCGACCTGCTCGCTGCCGGCCTGGCAGTTCCGGTACCCGTGATCGACGGGCGGTCCATTCGTTTCTATGCCGGAATCGCGATCCGCGATCCCGACGGTCGGCTCGCAGGCACGCTCTGCGCGGCGGATTTCGTTCCGCGTCGGCTGGACGAGGAGGCCGCGCAACTGTTGCAGGCGCTCGCCGATCTCGCCGGTGACCAGCTGCGTCTCGTGCGCGAGGCGGAAGAGCATCGTCGCGCGGCTGAGGCCCTCGCGCGCAGCGAGCGCAGGTTCGAAGATTTCGCCGAGATCGCCTCCGACTGGTTCTGGGAGATGGACGCCGAGCTGCGCTTCTCCTGGCTTTCGGAGTCGGTGCGGGCCCGATTCGGCATCCCGCCCGAATGGCATTACGGCAAAACGCGGCTCGAGATCGCAGCAACAGAATCAGATCGCGTCGTGGCCCGCCAGATCCAGGAGCTCATGGAGCGCCGGGAACCGTTCCGCGACGTCGAATATTGCCGACGGGGCCCGACGGGCGATCACTGGCTGCGCATCTCGGGCAAACCGATCTTCGACGATAGCGGACGCTTTCTCGGCTATCGCGGCACGGGACGCGACATCACCGAGCTCAAACGCGTCGAAGCCGAGCGCCGCGAGGCTGTCGCGCGCTATCAGACCCTGGTCGAGCTCTGTCCTCTTGGGCTGTTCGTGCATCGCGACGGTGTGGTGACCTATGCCAACCGCGCCGCGGCGGAGATCTTGGGAGTCGGCTCTCCCGCTGCGCTCGTGGGAAGAAACGCCCTCGACTTCATCGCCCCGCCCCATCGCGACACGATCAGGGCGCGTATCCGACAGCTACTGAAGCGAGGCGGTAAGACACCTCCGATCGAAATCGAAGTGCAGCGCGCCGAGGGCACGACGGTGATCGTCGAGAGCATGGGCGCGCGCATCACCGACGGCGGTCATCCGGCGATCCAGGTCGTTTTCCGCGACATTTCCGAGCGCAAGCGGCTCGAGCGCGAGCTCCGCGCCGCGGAAGAGCGGTACCGGACCCTGTTCGAGCTCTCTCCAGACGGGATCTTTGTCAAGGACGCCCAGCACCGAATCCTTTTCGCAAACCGTGCCGCCGCCGAGCTCTTTGGTGTTGGCAGTCCAGAAGTGCTCGTCGGCATGCCGAGCATCGCATTCTTCCCCCCCGAAGATCGCGTCCGCGCTGAGGAGCGGACGCGCCGGCTCCTCGCCGGAGAGCGCTCGGTGCCGCCCACCGAGCTGCGGATCCTGCGCGCCGATGGCACTCTTCGCTATGTTGAAGCAGCTGCCTGCCGGTTCGAGGAAAAGGGTGAGGTGCGCATCCTCGTCGTTCAGCGCGACATCACGGAGCGCAAACTCGCCGAGGCGGCGCGTCAGGAAGCCGAAGCGCGGTACCGCACGCTCGTCGAGCTCAGCCCCGACGCGCTCTTGGTGATGCAGGATGGTGTTTACATTTATGCCAATCAGCGGGCAGTAGAGCTTTTCAGTGCCAAAAGCGCCCATCAGTTCATTGGCTTGCGACCGCGTGACCTCTACGTTGAGGAATTTGCACCGTTCATTGAAGCGCGCGTCGAGCAGCTCAGTCGCGAAGGGGGAACCGTACCGCCGCTCGAGGCGCGCATCCGGCGCTTCGATGGCGAAGTCCGCGATATCGAGACCAAAGGTGCGGCGATCCTGTTGGACGGTAAGCCGGCCATCCAAGTGGCGATGCGCGACATCTCCGAGCGCAAACGGGCCGAGCGTGCGCGCCGTGAAGCCGAAACACTCTATCGGGCGCTCGTCGAGCGCAATCCCGAGCCGGTTATCCTCGTTGCCGACGGCCGCTTCGTGTACGCGAACGAATCAGCGGCGCGCCTGTTCGGATTGAGTGCACCTGAGGATTTGCGCGGGCGATCGATCTACGATTTTATCGCCCCCGAACACCACCAACTCATTCGGCATCGGCACGCGCTTCCGCTCGAGGAAGGGCAAGTCCTGCCTCCGGTTGATCTCACCATCGTGCGTGCGGACGGCGAGCGGCGCGCGATCGAGGCCACGGGCACCCTCGTCGTGCGCGAGGGCCGGCACATGCTGTTGGGCGTCCTGCGCGACGTGACCGAGCGCAAGCACGCCGAACAGGCTCTTAAGGAAGCCGAAGAGCGCTACCGCAAGCTCGTCGAGCTCGCGCCGGTCGGCATTCTCGTTTACCGCGATGGGGCCTATCGCCTCGCCAACCGGGCGGCGGCGAAAATCTTGGGTGCCGAAGAACCCTCCCGTCTGCTCGGGATCGATCCTTTTGATCTGATCACCGACCCTTATCGCGAGCTCATTCGCGAACGGGCGAGGCGGCTCTTGCAGCATGGAGGTGGCGCACCTCCGATCGAGATCGAAATGCGTCGGCTCGACGGCGGGGTGGTCGCGGTGGAAACCGTAAGCGCTGCCATCCAAGATGCCGGAAAGCCGGCGGTGCAGATCGCGATGCGCGACGTCACCGAGGCGCGGCGCGCCCGGCGAGCGCTTGAGGAGGCGGAGGCGCGCTGGCGTGGGCTCGTCGAACTGAGCCCTGATGCTGTTGTGTTAATCCGCAACGGTCGCTATGTGTTTGTCAATAAGCGTGCTCTTGAGCTCTTTGGAGCGCTCTCATCTGAGGAAATACTCGGACGTACCCCGTTCGATTTCTTTCTTGAAGAGCATTGGCCTGTCATCGAAGAGCGGATTCGTCAATTAAACGAACACGGTGGATTTGTGCCACCGATCGAGTTTCGCCTGCGTCGCCTCGATGGTAGGATTATCGACGTCGAATCGGCGGGGGCTGCAATACCGGATGGCGAACACCCGACGATCTTGACTGTGTTGCGCGACATCAGCCAGCGCAAGGCACTCGAAGCGGAACTCTGGCGTCGCGCGCACTACGATTCCCTGACCGGTTTGCCGAACCGCTCGCTCTTCTTCGATCGCCTCGACCAGATTCTCGCTCGTTCCGAACGCGAGCAGCGCCAAGGCGCGCTCGTGCTGCTCGATCTCGACGGGTTCAAACCGATCAACGACGCGCACGGTCATGACGCTGGGGACGCACTTCTGCGCGCCGTCGCGCGCCGATTGCAGCGCGTGGTCCGCCGCTCCGACACGGTGGCGCGCTTGGGCGGCGACGAGTTCGCGATGCTGCTCTATCCGGTGCCCGACGAGGCGACTGTCGCAGCGATCGCTGAGCGCATCGTCCACGCCTTGACCGCCCCGGTGTGGTACGAAGGTCGCGCGCTCAAAGTCGGCGCGAGTCTCGGCGCGGCGTTTTTCCCAAGCGATGGCGCCGAACCGGAGATCCTTCTCAAACGCGCCGACCTCGCGCTCTATCGGGCCAAGGGACGCAGCGGCTCGGTGGTCTTTGCCCGCAATCTCCTTCCCGCAAGCGAACCGGAAGGGATCCGGGTCCCCGCCAGCGTAGCCGAGTTTACGGATGCACTAAAACGCGGCGATCTCGAGCTCCTTTGGCAGCCGCGGGTCGAGATCGCGAGCGGTCGTCCTCGCCTGCTCGAGCTCGGCGTGCGGCTACGCCATCCGCGGCTCGGTTTCATCGAGGCGTGCGTGGCGGATTTGCTCGCGCGCGCGAACGAAGACGCAGCCGTTGTCGGATGTCTGATCGAGGTTATTGCCGAGGAGCTCGCACGCTGGCGCGCGCAAGGCCTCGACATAGAACGAATCGCGATCAATTTGCCGCTGCGTTCACTCGCGCTCAAAGAAGGCCCGCAGGGTTTCTGCGCTCGTCTCACCCAAGCCGGGATCAAGCCGCACCAGATGCTGCTCGAAATCGATGGGGCGCTCATCGAACGCGGGCTCGGCCTTTCTTACGAGCTGATCGTGGCTCTGGACGCTGCTGGTGTCGCCTTCGCACTCGATCGGTTCGGGGGAGGGTCCTTAAGTCTGGTCGGTCTGCGCGACGGTCCGTTTCGCGCCGTCAACCTCGCACCAGAGCTAGTCGCCGCGCTGGCCGCAGGCGGCCCGCCAGCGCGCTTTGCCACCGCCGTGCTCGCCTTCCTGCACGAGCTCGGTGTCGAGCTCACTGCCCTTGGCGTGGAGACGGAAGCGCAACGAGCGGCGCTGTTGGCCGCCGGCTGCACGCTCGCTCAGGGCCCCTTGTGGGGAGCGCCGATGACGGCGGAGGAGATCGTCTCGTGGTGGCGCGGGTTAGACAACGCGCCTGCCGCCGGCCATGTGCCTTCCGGCGCGCTCTCGACGCCGACCGAGGCGACTGCCTCAGCGCAAAGACTTATTGAATAGTGTCCGGACCGCGCAGATCGCGCGGACCAGCTTCTGGTAGGATCCCGAGCCGGCGGGCGATCTCGGCATAACCCTCCTGGACATTGCCGAGGTCGCGGCGGAAGCGGTCCTTGTCCAGCCGCTCGTTGGTTCGCGCGTCCCACAACCGCATATTATCTGGGCTCAGCTCGTCGGCCACGACGATGCGCATGTCCTCATCTTCCCACAGCCGGCCGAATTCCAGCTTGAGGTCAATGAGGCGCAGACCGACACCGGTGAACAAGCCCAATAGAAAATCGTTGATACGCAACGAGAGGTTGAGAATCTCGTCGAGCTCTTGATAGGTCGCCCAACCGAAGGCGGTAATATGCTCTTCGGTGACCATCGGGTCGCCGAGTTGATCGTTCTTGTAATAATATTCGACGATGGAGCGCGGCAGTGGCGACCCTTCCTCGAGTCCGAAACGCTGCGCGAGACTGCCAGCGGCAGCGTTGCGCACCACTACTTCGAGGGGGATGATTTCGACTTCGCGGATGAGCTGCTCGCGCATGTTCAACCGGCGCAGGAAGTGCGTCGGGATGCCGATCTCCTGGAGCTTGAGCATCAAGAACTCGGAGATACGGTTGTTGAGCACGCCTTTGCCGGTGATGACCGCGTGCTTCTTGTTGTTGAACGCGGTCGCGTCGTCCTTGAAGTACTGGATGAGGGTTCCGGGCTCTGGACCCTCGTAGAGGATCTTGGCTTTGCCTTCGTACACCTGTCTGCGTCGGGCCATGACCGATCCGCCCCGTGCGCGCCTTCGACCACGGCGCCGCGCAACGCCTTCCGGCCGCCGCCGTCGTGGCCGGCCCACTCCCCATATAGGAAAGCTCGATCGAGGCGACAACGCGGACCGTTTCAGCCCCGGCCCTCCCGCCACCAGGCGCCCGCTGCGGCGAGAAGGAGGAGGGTGAGAACCACCCAGGCCGGCAAGAGCGGGGTGCGGCTGACACCGCTCACCGTATAGGCTTCGTTGGCGATTAGGCCGATCCAGCCGCGACCTGCCGTGCGGCGGTCTTTGGCCACACGGCGAAGCTCAGGAACGCCGTCGCGGACCAGCCAAAGGACCGCCCCGCCCGTCGCCTCGGCGAGCGGCCGCACGCGCGCATCCGTCGCTCGCAGTTCCGCGAGCTCGATCGGCGCCACCCCGCGCGGCATGGCATAGGCCGTGCGTTGGCCGTCGCTGATCCGATAGAGCCCGTCCTCTTCGGCTTCGAGACGGGCGCGGGCGATGCCGTCGGCATCGGGTGCGAGCTCGAGGCTCTGCTCACGGCCCGAGGGCGCTGTCACCGTCACCCGCACCGGGCGCGGATCGAGCGAGCGGCGCAGGATCTCGATGCCATCCGGGCGCGATTCGGCACTGAGCGATTCTTCCTCGAGTTCGGGCTCCTTCATGAGCCAGTGAACCAGCCGCCGTAGGAGCTGCGCCTGCGGCCCGCCCCCTTCGAAGCCCCGCTGCCAAAGCCAATGGTGGTCGGAGAGCAGCTGGGCGACGCGACCCTCGCCGACGCGCTTGAGGAGGAGCAGCGGTCGGTCCCCCGCACCGGTCATGAGCACCGCAGCATCCGAGGGATCGACCTCGACCAGCCGCAGCCAGCGGCCCCAGCTCGGCTTTTCGGGGTCTGGGGCGAGGCCATGCGTCACCGGATGGCGACGGCCAAGGGGGGTGAGCATGGGTGCGAAAGGCTGCTCGATCACCTGACCGGAGGGTTTGCCCGGCAGTACGCGCGCAAGCGGCGTACGGTAGAGCCCGGTAGGAGTGGCGAATTCCGGCCCTGCAGCTTCGAGAAGCGCGCCCCCCTGCTCGACATAGCGGGCGACGTTCTCGAGATAGGGCAGCGGCAACAGGCCCCGGCGGTTGTAGCGGTCGAAGATGACGAGGTCGAACTCATGCAGCTTGACCTCGAAGAGCTCGCGCGCCGGGAAGGCGATGAGCGCGAGCTCGCGGATGGGCGTGCCGTCCTGTTTCTCCGGTGGCCGCAGGATCGTGAAGTGGACGAGATCGACGGCAGCGTCGGCTTTGAGCAGATTGCGCCACACGCGCAGGCCCGGATAGGGCTGACCAGACACCAACAACACGCGCAGCCGGTCGCGCACGCCGTTGATCGTCACTGCGGTTCGGTTGTTGAGGGTGGCGATTTCGCCCGCGCGCGGGGCGACTTCGATCTCGAGCACGGTCCGGCCGGCACGGTCGAGGCTAAAGGGCAAGCTGCGCCGCTCACCGGGTCGAAGATCGAGCTCGGCCATCACCCGCCCCTCGCGCCGCACGACCACGCGCGCCGGCTCATCTGCCGCTGCCGGCAAATCGTCGAAGCCCAAGGTGAGCTGTTGCGGCTCGGCGACCATGGCGAAGCTGGGCACCTGCTCGATCACGAGCCGTCGGTCGATCTCATCGGGCCGTCCGGTTAAGAGTGCGTGCACCGGAGCGCCGATGGTCGAGACTGTCTTGGGATCCGCGGGCAGATCATGGAGGATGCCATCGCTTACCAGGATAACGGCAGCGAGCCGCGCGCGGTCGACTTGTCCCAAGGCTTCGGAAAGCGGGCGCAAGAACAATGTTCCTTCCGCTGAGCCGGAAAGCTCGATCTCCTTGACCTCGATGCCCTTGATCTTGGCGAGCTGTTCGCGCAGGGCCGAGGTGGCGCGCTCGAGTTCGCGCGGCCGCTCGCCCAAGCGCTGGCTCGGCGAGCGATCGAGCGCCAGGACAACAACGTCATTCAGCGGTTGACGTTCCTCCCGCCGCAGGACCGGATTGGCAAGAGCGAGCACAAGAAGGGTGAGCAAAGCAAGGCGCAGCCAGGCACCGCGCGCACGCCGCACGATGCCAAAGCTCGCAAGCAGGAGTGCGATGGCCGCGAGCGCAGCGAGTACCGGCCAGGGAAGGTGCGGTTCGAAGACCAGGCTCAGGCTCGATGTCACCGGACCATCCCCTCGCTCATTGCCCGAGCCGCTCGAGAAGCGCCGGGACGTGGACCTGATCGGTCTTGTAGTTGCCGGTCAAGGCATACATCACGAGGTTGATCCCAAAGCGGCGGGCCATCTCCCGCTGCAGCTCTCCCCCCGGCACCACCGAGAAGAGGGTCCGGCCCCACTCGTCTTCGGCCCAAGCGGCGGTCCAGTCGTTGGCACCGATGACCAAGCTCGAAACGCCGTCGTTGATCAGGGGCGAGACTTGGTCGACCCACAAGGGTTGTCCCGTGAAGCGGCCCGGAAAGTCCTGCAGGAGGTAGAAGGTCCGGGTGAGCACATGGTCGGGCGACACCCGCACGAGCGGCGGCAGATCGAGCCCGGCCAACAGCTGGGCGAGACGGCGCTCGCCGGGACCACCGCCCTCTTGACCCGGCAGCAGAACCGCCGCGTCGCGGGTATCGATGAAGATCATCCCGCCCGATTCGAGGAACTGCTGGATTCGCTTGAGCGCGTCGCTCGAGAGATCGCGGTGATCGGGGGTGACGACCCAGAAGATGAGGGGGAACAGCGCGAGCTCGTCGCGGGCCGGATCGACCGGCACGGGATCGCCGACCTCTACGCTCGTTCGCTCTGCGAGCACCCGTCCAAGGCCGCGCAGGCCGGCTTCCGTGACCCGGTCGACGTCCGGGCGGCCGGTGAGCATGTAGGCGAGTCTCGTTTCGTACGCCGGCGCGAAGCGCGGGTCACCCTGTGCGAGCGCAGGGAAGGCGAAGAGAAGGACCACCGCGGGCATCACGCGTGCGAGGACAGCTCGCGGCAGCAGGCCACGCAGCGCCCAGCCGATGACGAGATCGATGAGCGCGAGCAAAAGCGCTGCGAGCAACAGCCACGGTGCGAGGTCGACTTCGCGGGCGCGGCCGTAGGCGCGCACACTCGAGGCGTACTCGGCAAGCGGCAGGGGCAAAAGGTCGCGCACGGCGGATTGGAGATTGAGAGCTGCGCGCGCTGTCTCGCCGCGATCGGCGCCGACCGGAATCCAAAGACCAGCCGGATGGCGCGGGCCGACTTCCGCAGAAGCGAGCGCATCGGCCTCAACAGGCAGGATATCGGGGCGCGGCTCGGTGAGCGTGCCTTCGGCCGTAAGCGCCCGGTCGAGCTCGAACAGACCGCGGCGGGGCATGCCGGCACCGGGGGCAAGCGCGAGCGTACGGCGCAGCATCTCGACGAACAAACCGGAAAGCGGCAGGTTCGTCCAAGCCGTGTTGGCGGTGGTGTGGACGAGCACGAGCCAACCTTGACCCAGCCGCCGTCCGGTGACGATCGGCGTGCCGTCTTCGAGTTGGGCTAAGGTCGCCGCGGCCAGATGCGGCCCCGGTTCGGCCAAGATCTGGCGGCGGACGACGGTTTCGCGGGTGGGAACGAGACCGGCGAACGGGCTTTCAGGCGGAAACGGCGCAAGGGGCAAAGGTTCCGACCAGGAAAGCGCCCCACCCAGCTCGCGGTCGCCGGCGCGCAGCGGCACCGGCAGAAGGGTATCGCCACCAGCGGCAAGACGCGGCCCGGCAAAGCGCAACAGCACGCCGCCCTTTTCGATCCAGCGAGCCAGCATCGCGCGCTCCTCATCCGGCAATTTCCCGACATCGGGTAGCACGATCATCGAGGGATCGCCGGCAACGAGCTCGGCGAGCGGGCCGCGGCGCACTTCTGCAAAGGGCAACAGAGCGCGCTCGAGGAAATAGACCTCGGAGAGAAGGGGTTGGTCCACGCCACCAAAGGGGCTGCCGACGATCCCCACGCTGCGCCGACGCCAGCGCTCGTCGAGCAACACAACTCCGCCGATACCAGCACCCGGGATCTCGAGCCGCGCCACCCGGTTGCGCAGATCCGGTGGAAGCGCGAGCTGCACGCTCGCGCGCCGTTCGCCTTCTGGGAAGACGAACTCGGTGGCGGCGAGGATCTCCCCTTCCGGACCGAGCGCTCGAACTGCACGTCGCTCGATCGCACCGCCTACGGCGCGCAGCGCGGCAAGCGCAAAGCCGTCGGCGGTGAGCTCGGGCGGCAGGAGCAGAAGCGCGGTGCGATCGGGCGGATCGGCATAGACGACGAGCGGGCCGAGGTTGCGCAGCGTTTGGGCGAGCGCGCGGGCTTGGGCGCGGTCGTCCTCGCTGCGCGCGAGGCCGTCGGTGAGCCAGACGCTGGTGGTCGGCTGACCCTCGAGGCGGGCGAGGGCAGCGCGGGCGGCTGCGCGATCGACCGGCCAGGGACGCGGGCGCAACCCCTCGAGGCCCTTGAGGAACTCGGCAGGGAGACCAGCCTCGAGGACCACCCCGCGCTCCTCGGAAGCGGTGCGGAGCACGAACACGCTGCGTCCCTCGCGATCGGCCTGCTCGAACAGGCCTTCGAGGGTGCGCTGCCGCTCGCGCCAGCCGGGTGCGCTCGCCCAGCCGTCGTCGAGGACCACAAGGAGCGCTCCGGAACCGGGAAGTTGCGGGGCGGGCTGCAGGACCGGTCCGGCG
Source organism: Pseudomonadota bacterium (assembly GCA_030549795.1). Classification (GTDB taxonomy): domain Bacteria; phylum Pseudomonadota; class Alphaproteobacteria; order Geminicoccales; family Geminicoccaceae; genus JANXAZ01. The sequence goes on from JAUQQO010000020.1 coordinate 110,059, forward strand.
AGGGCGAGGATGAGCAAGGTGGCGATCGCAAGCCGCAGCAAGAGCAACCACAGCGGCGTACGGGCCGGGGTCTCCTCCCGCCGCTCGAGCCGCAAGAGGATGCGCAAAGGCGGAAAGAGAGCCCGACGAGGCGCGGGCGGGGTGACCCGCAGCAACAACCAGATCGCCGGCAGAAGCGCGAGTGCACCCAATAACAGCGGTTGGGTGAAGGCGAACAGACCGAGATCGAGCATGATCAGCGCACCGCTTCGGGCGCCAGGAGTTGATAGAGGGCAAGGAGCGCGACTTGCGCCGGGGCATCGGTGCGGTGGCGCGTGATGCGCCAGCCCTGGCGGACGATGCGTCGCTCGATCTCCTCACGATGCGCCCGGTACAGTTCGGCATAGCGTGCCCGCACCGCCGCGACATTGCCGACGAGCGCTCGCCCTTCTTCCTCAGGGCCCTCGAAGAGGACCCGTCCCTCCCAGGGCAGGAGCTCTTCGGCCGGATCCGCGATCTCGAGCAGACAGCCGCGCACACCCGCTGCCACCCAAGGAGCGATGCGCGCAGCGAGCGCCTCAGCCGGCTCAAGGAAGTCGGAAATCAGCACGAGCTGGGCAAAGCGCGGCAGATCAGCCGGCGGCGGCAGGGATTCGCGCCGCGCCAACGCGGCGTTAAGGCTCCGCATCAACCGCTCAAGACCGGCGCGATGGGGGTGCGGGCGTTCACCCGAGCCCAAAAGCGCGACTCGCTCGCCACCGCGCACGAGCAGGGCAGCGAGCGCGAGGGTCAAGAGCAGCCCCCGTTCGAGCTTGGTGGGAAGCGTGCGGGCGGAGCGAAAGCGCATGGAACCCGAGGTATCGCACCAGATCCACACGCTCTGCGCCGCCTCCCACTCCTGTTCGCGCACGAAGAGATGGCGCGAGCGAGCGGATTGCCGCCAGTCGATGTCGCGGCGGTCATCGCCCGGTTGGTAGATGCGGAACTGCCAGAAGGTCTCACCGATCCCGGTGCGCCGCCGGCCGTGCACCCCTTGCGCGACCGTCGCCGCGACGCGCTCCGCGTGCACCAAAAGGCCAGGAAGACGGGCGGCGAGCCCTTCCGCTCCGCGTCTTAGGGCAAGGATGTCGGCTTCGCCCAAAGGACCGGTCTCAAGCGACATGCCGGCAGAGGCGGGCGATGATGTCGTCGACGGTGATCCCCTCGGCGCGTGCGGCGAAGGTCACGGCCATCCGGTGGCGCAGGACGGGCCCGGCCAGCGCGAGCACGTCTTCGACCGAGGGCGCGAGGCGTCCGTCGAGAAGCGCCCGCACCCGCACCGCGAGCATAAGCGCCTGGCTCGCGCGCGGCCCCGGCCCCCAAGCGACGTGCTCGGCTAGACCGGCGATGATCCCCGTCTCGGGTCGACCGGCGCGCACGAGGTTGAGGATCGTATCGACCACCTTCTCGCCCACCGGCAGCTTGCGCACGAGCGCCTGCAGCCGCATGAGCTCAGGGCCGTCGAGCACGCGGCTCGCCTTGGCCTCGCTGTCGGTGGTGGTGGCGATCATCATGCGCCGCTCGGCCTCCGCCGAGGGGTAGCTCACATTGACTTGCAAGAGAAAGCGGTCGAGCTGCGCCTCGGGAAGCGGGTAGGTGCCTTCCTGCTCGATCGGGTTTTGCGTCGCCAGCACGTGGAAGGGCTCGGGTAGGGGATGGTCGTGGCCGGCCACCGTCACCTTGCGTTCCTGCATGGCTTGCAGCAACGCCGCCTGGGTGCGCGGGCTCGCGCGGTTGATCTCATCGGCCATGAGCAACTGGGTGAACACCGGACCGGGGATGAAGCGGAACTCGCGGCGACCGCTCGGCGTCTCCTCGAGCACTTCCGAGCCTAAAATGTCGGCCGGCATGAGATCGGGCGTGAACTGCACCCGCTTTTGCGCGAGGCCCAACACTACACCCAAGGTCTCGGCGAGCCGAGTCTTGGCGAGGCCGGGAACGCCCACGAGGAGCACGTGACCGCCGGAGAGGATGGTGATCAAGGTCTCGTCGATCACCTGCTCCTGGCCGAGGATGACCCGGGCGATCTCGCTGCGCACCCGTGCGAGCCGCTCGATCGCCCGCTCGGCTTCCTCGACCAGTGCGGTGGCGAGGTTCCGGTTCGCTTCGAGGATCTCCATACCCGCTCCGTCGTTGGGCTACCGCCGTTTTCGGGCGTTCTGGGCGCTCAGCGGCGAGCACCCCTACCCTCTAGAATGGTCGGATCATCATCGTACATAAGTTGCGCGAGCGCAACGGACAGTGCTGATCCACGCGAAAAACGACATCGAGCTCCTCTCGATGGCGCGCAGGCGCCGAGCCGTGCACGCGGCGCGGAACGGGCGGTTGCGATCGGGGGAGGTGCCCGGCGAGGTGACGGGGAAGGCCATGGCTAAGGCGCCAGCGACCATGTTCGATGCGGCGCAGCTGCGCGCACGGCTGAGGATGGCACAGGAACGAGTGTTCGCGCTCGCCGGGGATAGCGAGGCGCATCCAGAAGGCGAGCGCGCAACAACGCCGGCAGCCGTGCTCGTGGGACTGGTCGGGCGCATGGACGGCCCGCACATCCTGCTCACCCTGCGCAGCGCCCATCTCAAGGACCACGCCGGGCAAATCAGTTTCCCCGGGGGACGCATCGAAGCCTTCGATCCCGATCCGGTGGCAGCGGCGCTGCGCGAGGCGCAAGAGGAGATCGGAGTGCGTCCGCAGCAGGTGGAAGTCCTGGGCACGCTTCCCCGCTACCGGACGGGCACTGGTTTTCTCATCCACCCGGTTGTGGGTTGGATCGATCCGCCGCTCGACATTCGTCCCGATCCGACCGAGGTGGCAGAGGTGTTCGAGTTGCCGCTCGCCTTCGCGCTCGACCGGCGCAATCACCACCGCGCCTTTTACGAATGCGAGGGCCGCCGCCGCGAGTACTGGGTGCTGCCCTATCAAGATCGCTACATTTGGGGTGCTACGGCCGGCATCCTCGTCAATCTCGCGCAACTTCTCGGGGAGTGAGGTGAATGGCGCGGATCGCGCTGATCGAGGCGCTGCTCTTCCTACTCCCCTTTGTCCTCTACGCTGTGTGGCGGCTGCTCGTCACCAAGGGCGCTCCTCTGCTCGCCGACACACCCTGGTTCGTTCTCATCATAAGCGGGCTCGCTGCGGCCTGCGCTGGCTTCGTCTTGCTCTTGTGGCTCGATCCCGGCGCGCCGCCGGGCAGCGTCTACGTTCCTCCCCACCTCGAGGACGGGCGGATCGTGCCGGGCGGGTTCCGCCGTGTCCCCTAAGCCCACCTGCGCCGGCGCAGAGCGACCGCTCGCCGGCGCTCGTTGGCTGCGCGCACCCGAAAGTCGCGCCCTTTTGGATGCTCTCGAAGCCGAGGGCAAGAAAGCTCGCTTTGTGGGCGGTTGCGTGCGCGATACGCTTTTAGATCCCGAGCTCGATCCCGAAGATCTCGATCTTGCGACGCAAGAGCGACCAGAGCGGGTGCTCGAGCGTCTCGGCAGCCTCGGCTTCCACGTCATTCCGACCGGCCTCAAGCACGGCACGGTGACGGTGATCGTTGGTCGTCGGCGCTTCGAAGTCACCACCTTGCGCCGCGACGTCGCCTGCTTCGGCCGCCACGCCGAGGTCGAGTTCTCCGACGACTTCGAAGAAGACGCAGCGCGGCGCGATTTTACCATCAATGCCATGAGCTGCGATCGCGAAGGTTACCTTTTCGATTATTTCGGTGGCAAACAGGATCTCTTCGAAGGCAAGATCCGTTTCGTAGGCGATCCGGAACAGCGTATCCGTGAAGATTTTCTTAGAATTCTGCGCTTCTTCCGCTTCTATGCTCGTTTCGGTCGTTCCCCGCCCGATCCCGGCGCGCTCGCCGCTTGTCGGGCGCTCGCCTTCGGCCTCGATCGCCTCTCGGGCGAACGGATACGCGGTGAACTCGAGCGGCTGCTCCGCGCGCCCGGTGCCGTCGCGGCGCTGCGCCTTATGCGCGAAACCGAGGTCGCGGCACGGATCTTTCCGATCGCGCCCGACTGGGAGCGGCTGCAAGAGCTGCTCCGCCTCGCCCCGGAAGCCGACTGGCTGGTGCGGCTGGCCGTGCTCGTGCGCGGTCGCATCGATGAAACCCGAGCGCGCGCGCTCGCCTTGCGCTTGCGGCTCTCCAACCGCGAGCGCGAGCGGCTGCTCGCGCTCCTTGCGGTCGATCTGCCCGATCCGCGTGCGCCGCGGGCGGTACACGAGCGTTGGATCTACCGATTGGGTCGCGCGCTTTGGGCCGATCTCTTGCGGATTGCGGTTGTCGAGCAGGCAGAGGACCGTGCCCTTCTCGAAGCGCGGCTTAACGAGCTCGAGGGCTTCACACCACCCGTCTTCCCGCTCAGCGGCAAGGATCTCTTGGCGCGCGGAGTGCCTTCAGGACCGCGCCTCGGTCGGCTGCTCGAGGCGGTGCGCAGTTGGTGGGAGGCCGAAGGGTTCCGACCCGACCGCGCCGCTTGCCTTGCGCGCCTCGAGGCCCTCCTCAAAGCCGAAGACGCGGCAGCACAGCGGCAGGCAAAGGGCTGAGACGAAGGGCGTGAGCACGATGGCGGTGCGCCTGCGGCGAGGGTTGACAAGGACGGAGGTGGTTCCTATCTGCGGCGCACGATTGGGGGATGGTGCAGCTGGTAGCACGCCTGACTCTGGATCAGGAGGTCCTAGGTTCGATCCCTAGTCCCCCAGCCACCCTTCAATCAGTTCCGTGCGCGCCGCTCACGAAGCGTCGCGGTCGCGCTTTCCCTAGAGGACCACTTGAACCTCGACCGTGCCACGACGGTCGAGCACGTTGACCGCCACATCGCGCTCGTGTCGGCGCAAGAGCAGATCCACCGAGGCGGTTCCAACGCGCAGATGTTCGATGCGCACCCAATCGAGGCTGTTGGGCAGGCGCGGGTGGTGGAAGCACACAACGGGCGGGTCAGCGCGCACCTCGAGGCCGAGGCTGGCGGCAAGACAGGCCAAAATGGCGGCGGCTGCCCAGGCCTGCGGCGAACACGCGGCGGGATAGGCGGTGGGGCCGGATCCCGGTCGGCGGCGAAAACCGCAAAAGAGCTCGGGCAGCCGGCGAAGGTCGCTGCGCGCGGCCGCATCGAGCAGCCCTTGCAACACTTTGAGCGCGAGATCGGTACGCCCGATGCGCGCGAAGCCCATCGCGCAGAGCGCATTGTCGTGCGGCCAGACCGAGCCGTTGTGGTAGGAGATCGGCACGTAGCGCGCTTCCCCCTCGGCGACGGTGCGGATGCCCCAACCTGAAAAAAAGCGCGGCGAGGTCAAAAGCTGAGCGACGCGCTCGGCGCGCGCCCGCTCCGGCAAATCTGTGAGCAGGAGATGACCGGCATTGGAGGTGCGCACCGCGCACGGGCGCTTCGCACCGTCGAGGGCGAGAACATAGGTGCCGAGTTCCTCGCTCCAGAACCGCTCTTCCACCGCGCGACGCAACCGCGCCGCTTGGGCCTCGAGTGCGTTCGCGCGTTCGAGCAGCCCCTTGCGCCTTGCGAGCCGGGCTACAGCGCACAGCGCTGCGAAAACATAAGCCTGCACCTCCACAAGCGCGATCGGCCCACTCGCGAGACTCCCATCGGCGTGGAAGATCGCATCCTGCGAATCCTTCCAACCCTGATTGACGAGGCCGCGCTCGCTCGCCGCCCAATACTCGACCAACCCATCGCCGTCGCGATCGCCGAAACGCTCCAGCCAACCGGTTGCCGCTTCGATTGCCGGCCAGAGGCGTTCGATCAGCACATCGTCGCCGGTTCGCTCGTGATAGCGGCCGGCGAGGAACAAAAACAGCGGCGTGGCATCGACGCTGCCGTAATAGCGGCCAAACGGCACTTCGCCCACGCGCGCGAGCTCGCCTTCGCGCAGCTCGTGGAGGATCTTGCCCGGTTCGGCATCGCGCGCGGGATCGAGGGTTTGCGCCTGAGTGGCGGCAAGCACCTCGAGGACGCCCTTGGCGAGCTCGGGAGCCATCCACAAGGTCTCGAGCGCGGTGATCAGCCCGTCGCGGCCGAAAACGGTCGAAAACCAGGGCACACCAGCATAGGGATAGAGACCAAAGCGTGTTTCGGTGAGCAAAAGCCGCAGGTCAGCGAGCGAGCGAGCGAGAATCTCGTCGACGAGGCTGCTCGAAGTGCGGATGCGCGCCGCCTCGGGCAACAGCCGACGGTGATGGCGGCGCGCATGTTGCAGCGCGCGGGCGAAGGATGTGCGCGCCTGCGCGGCGCCGTCGACGGTAAGCGCGAGCTCGAAGCAGCGGGCGGCGCGCGGCGGCAGCTCGACCGACCAGACGAGCCGTTGGGGCTCGATGCGCACGGGACGCGGCTCGGCTACAAGCGCGACCGTGAGCATGGCGCCATCGCAGGCCCGATACGCCCAGCACAGGCCGTCGCGCGAGCAGGCGATGCTGCGTTCCCCCCGAGCGCGCGGTTTGTGCCCGCGAACCTCGAAAATGTCCGCGAAATCGGCATCGAGCTCGAGTGCGAGCTCGAGACGTCGCGGTCGGTCCTCGTAGGATTGTAGCCGCAACCGCTCGAAGAGCCCGCGCTCGGTCAAAACGCGCAGGCGCAGGAGATGGACGGAATCCGCTGCCATCGCCACCCGGCCGGAGACGTCCAAAAGATCCGGATTGGCGAGATCGACGAGCAGCAAGACGCCGTCCTCGGTAAGCCGTGAGGACAGCAACAGCGGTGCGTGGCCCTCAAGCGTAAGCGCAAGGCGCGAGAGGATGCGGGTATCGCGCCAATAGAGCCCTTCCGGTGAACCGGGGCCGGGGGTGACGTCGCCCTCCGGCCCAAAAAGCCCGAAGAGATCGCCGCATTTAAGCGTGCGCAGCCGGCGCGCCGGAAGGGAGCGCGTCGCCGGCACGCGCACAATGAGCGGTCCGAGCTCTTCAGCTGCGGCCAAGGGCGCGGCGGTCTCGGCGGCGCGCGGATCCATCGGGCGCAATCCTCACTTCACGCAGCGCGGGCAAGAGCGGAGCGTGCGAGCTGTCGGTAGAGAGCGAGATAGTCGCGCGCCATGCGCTCGGCCGAGAAGCGCTCCTCGAACCGCGCCCGGATGCGTGCGCGATCGAGCGTTCGGCAGCGGGCGACCGCTTCTACCGCCTCCTCTTCGCTTTCGACGATGAAGCCAGTCAAGCCCGGCTCGATCACCTCGGGAACCGAACCGCCCGCGAAGGCGACCACGGGCGTACCGCACGCCATCGCCTCGATCATCACGAGGCCGAACGGCTCGGGCCAGTCGATGGGGAAGAGAAGTGCGCGGGCTCCCTGCAGGAGCCGCTCTTTTTGGCGGTCGTCGACCTCGCCCAAAAAGCGCACGTGCGGCCGGGCGAAGAGGGGCGCGATTTCCTGTTCGTAATAGGTCTGATCGGCGCGGTCGACCTTGGCTGCGACGAGAAGCGGAAGCCCTGCGCGTTCAGCGATCCGCACCGCGCGATCGGGCCGCTTTTCGGGCGAGATGCGGCCCAAGAAGAGCAGATAGTCGTCGCTGCCCCGACCCGGTCGGTAGAGATCGAGGGGAAGGCCGTGGTGCACGGTGGCAAGCCAGTTAAGCCCCAGTCCCTCAAGCGGACGCCGCTGCGCCTGCGAGATCGAGACCAGCGGCGCGTGCGGGAAGGCGCGGTGCGCGGCTTTGAGATCGGGCAGATCGAGCCGCCCGTGCAGCGTGGTAAGGGTCGTGTCGAGGCGATCGGCGAAGACCGGGAAGTGCAGGAAATCGATGTGGAAGTGCAGCACGTCGAAGCGATGGGCGCGGCGGCGCACCTGCTCGAGCATCGCCACCGTGTGCGGCAGATGGTCGCGCACCTCGGGGTCAAGGCGCAAAGCGTTGGGCGCACAGGCGACGAGTTCGGCCGAGGTGCGCGAGTCGCCGGACGCGAACAGCGTCACCTGCACCCCCATGCGCACGAGAGCTTCGGTGAGATAGTGGACCACCCGCTCGGTGCCGCCATAGCGCGCCGGCGGCACGCTCTCCGCGAGTGGCGCGATCATTGCGATGCGCATCCCTCGCGATCCCGTTGCTGCAGGTAGGTTCAAGCCGGCGCGAAATCCTAAGGCGGCCGGCTCCTCCGCTCAGATCGGTGAAGGGGGCTTAAGGATCAAGGCTCAATTGCGCTTACCGGCCTCGGCCAAGCGCTCGGGCGCGTCCCGCGCCGATCGCGTCTCGACCTCGCGCAAGGACCACGGCTGCACGCTTGGGGAGGCTGCGGCGAAGGCAATCTCGGCTTAAGGAGCTTGGTGCGGGCCCTGTGGGCGCAACGGGGTCGGCGCGCCGGGAGCGGTCGGCGTGCCGCGTGCTGCGAGAGCCGGATGCTCGCAGAAGACGAGCGTGTGCGGACTCGCTCTCACAGGCGCTTGGCGCGATCGGTGCAGTTTTTCGAACTTTTTTCAGGACAGGAGCGCGCGGTCTCAAAAGCTGGCCGGGACCGGACGAACCAGCAGGTCTTGCCACTGCGGCTCGAGAGGACTTCGCAGAGCGGTTGGTGGAGCCGAGCGGAGTCGAACCGCCGACCTCCTGAATGCCATTCAGGCGCTCTCCCAACTGAGCTACGGCCCCACGGTCAGCACCCGAAGAGGTAAGGGCTTGCGCGGCTGCGCGCAAGCGCCTTTTCAGCGCTGATCCTCCTCTTCCTCGTCGGGTGCGATCTCCTCGTCGAGCACGTCGGTGACCATCTCGTCCTCGCCGAGGTCGGTCTCGTCTTCGATGATGACGTCCTCCTCGCCGACGTCGACCGGCTCCTCGAGTTCCTCCTCACCTTCCTCGAGTTCGGCCTCATCCGCGAGCTCGTCGAGTGCTACGTCTTCTTCCTCGATCTCTTCGACCTCAGCCGGGGTCACCGCCTCGCTCTCGGCGAGCGCGCGAGCGGCCGGCCGCGCCCGCCGCGCCCGCCCGGCCGCTTCAACGTCGAACTCGGCGCCGCAAGCCGGACAATAGATGGGCGAGCGGTGGAAGTCGTAGAACTTGGCGCCACAGCTGAGGCAGACCCGCTTGGTGCCCCATTCGGGCTTGGCCACGGTCGCTTCTCCATATGCGTCGAAAAAGGGGCAAACCGGTGGCGGCGACGATTGCCACGGCGCGCGCGGGCTGTCAAAAGCCGAACGCCGCGTCCGGCGTGCCGTCGGCTACCGAGCCGCTGTGCGCGTTTGGAGCCCGTTTCATGGAAATGATGGCAGAACCGCACGGAGCCTTAAAGGGCCGCGCCCGCGTCCCCGGCGATAAGTCGATCTCGCATCGAGCGCTCATGCTCGCCGCGCTCGCAGTCGGCGAGAGCCGGATCGAGGGGCTGCTCGAAGGCGAGGACGTGCTCGCTACCGCCCGCGCGTTGCGCGCGCTCGGTGTCGCGCTCGTCCGCGACGCCCCGGGCGTGTGGCGGGTCCACGGCGTGGGCACGGGCGGGCTCGCCGAGCCGGAAGAGGTCCTCGATCTCGGCAATGCCGGGACTGCGGCACGGCTGCTGTTGGGCATCCTCGCTGGCCACGGCTTTACGAGCTTTCTTTCGGGCGATGCCTCGCTGCGGCGGCGGCCGATGGGGCGGGTGGTGCGCCCACTGCGCGAGATGGGGGCTCAGATCCTTTGTCGTTCGGGCGAGCGCTTGCCGCTTGCGATCACCGGCCGCTTTCGGCTCTTGCCCATCGTCTGGCGCTCGGAAGTCGCCTCCGCGCAAGTGAAGTCCGCGATTTTACTTGCCGGATTGCACGCGCCGGGAAAGACGACCGTCATCGAGCCCTTGCCCTCGCGCGACCACACCGAGCGCATGCTGCGCGGCATGGGGGCATCGGTCGCGGTCGAAGCGTTGCCGGAAGGCGGTCAGGCGATCTCGATCGAGGGGGAGATCGAGCTCTCGCCGCAGTCCTTTACCGTACCGGCGGATCCGTCTTCGGCCTTCTTTCCGGCGGTCGCCGCGGCCGTCACCCCCGGCTCCGAAATCCTGCTCGAGGAGGTCTGTCTCAATCCGACCCGCACCGGCGCCTACGAGGTACTCGCCGCCATGGGGGCGGAGATCACGGTCGTCGACCGCCGCGAGCTTGCCGGCGAACCGGTCGGCACGCTTCGCGTGCGCGGAGACGCGCTTAAGGCGGTGGATGTGCCGGCCGAGCGCGCTCCATCGATGATCGACGAATATCCCGCGCTCTTCGTCGCCGCCGCCTGTGCGCGCGGGAAGAGCCGCTTTCGCGGTCTTGCCGAGCTGCGCGTGAAAGAGAGCGATCGCCTCGCAAAAATGGCGGAAGGGCTTGCTGCCTGCGGCGTGCGCTGCGCGATCGAGGGTGATGATCTTTGGATCGAAGGTGGGCCGGTGCGTGGCGGGGCGGAGATCGATGCCGCCCTCGATCACCGCATCGCGATGAGCTTTCTCGTGCTGGGCGGCCTGGCTCGCCTTCCGGTGCGGGTGCGGGGCGCGGAGACGATCGCCACCAGCTTTCCGGGCTTTGCCGACCTCATGAACGGCTTGGGGGCGCGGATTCGACCGCTCGAGGCTTCCGCTTGAGGAGCAGCTTGCGTGAGCGAGAGTATCGTCATCGCCGTCGACGGTCCTGCCGCTTCGGGCAAGAGCACCCTTGCCAAGCGTCTGGCGGCCGCGCTTGGCCTGGCGTTTCTCGACACCGGTTTGCTCTACCGGGCGGTCGCGCGCCGGCTGCTCGAGCGGGGATGCGATCCTTCTGATGAGCGAGCGGCGCTGGAAGCGGTGGCCGCGCTTAAGCCCGAGGAGCTCGATCCGGATGTACTCGCGGGTGAGCGCATCGGCGAGGCGGCCTCGAAGGTCGCAGCGATCGCCGCGGTTCGGGAAGCTCTCCTACCCTGGCAGCGGCGTTTCGGGCGCACGCCGCCGGGGGCGGTGCTCGCAGGTCGCGACATCGGCACGGTGGTGTTCCCGGATGCCACCGTGAAACTGTTTGTCACCGCCTCGATCGAGGAGCGGGCGCGGCGGCGATTTCGGGAGTTGCAGCGGCGGGGCCGCAGGCCTATGTTCGAGAGCGTTCTCGACGAGCTGCGCGAGCGCGACCGGCGGGATAGTGAGCGGCCGATCGCGCCCCTTCGTGCTGCGCCGGACGCCGTGGTGCTGGACACCACTGCGCTCGATGCAGATGCCGCCTTCGCGGCGGCGCGGCGTCTGATCGAGCCTGTGCTGCGTGAGCGCGCGCAAGGCGCACGCTCGCCCGAGACAAGTTGCAACCCTTGACCCCGGACGGCCCGCGTGCCGTGCGGGCCCTCGGAGTATCGATGCAAGAGCTCTCGGCTACTCTCGAACCGACCAGCTCGCGCGAGGAATTCGCTGCTCTTCTCGACGAACAGCTGGGGCGTGCCAGCCGCCTTGAAGGCACCGTGCTCAGAGGCACGGTCGTCGCGATTGACGGTGAGGAAGCGATCGTCGACGTCGGTCTGAAATCCGAAGGGCGCATTCCCTTAAAGGAGTTCGCGCCCCCGGGGCAGACCCCGGAGGTCAAGGTCGGCGACGTGGTCGAGGTCTACGTCGAGCGCTACGAGAACCGAAGCGGCGAGATCGTGCTCTCGCGCGAAAAAGCGCGCCGCGAGGAGAGCTGGAACCGCCTCGAGCGCGCGTTCCAGGAGGGGACCAAGGTCGAAGGCGTGATTTTTGGCAAGGTCAAAGGCGGCTTCGCGGTCGATCTGGGCGGAGCAGTCGCCTTCTTGCCGGGAAGCCAGGTCGACATCCGCCCGGTGCGCGATATCGGGCCGCTGCTCAACAAGCCCGAGCCGTTCTTGATCCTCAAAATGGACCGCCGGCGCGGCAACATCGTCGTCTCGCGCCGTGCCGTGCTCGAAGAGAGCCGCGCCGAGCAGAGAAACGAGCTCCTCGCCAATCTGCGCGAGGGCCAGGTGCTCGAAGGTGTCGTCAAGAACATCACCGATTACGGCGCCTTCGTCGATCTCGGCGGGCTCGACGGGCTGTTGCACGTCACCGACATTTCCTGGCGCCGGGTGAACCATCCGGCCGACGTGCTGCAAGTCGGCCAGACGGTGAAGGTCCAGGTCATCCGCTTCAACCGCGAGACTCAAAGGATCAGCCTCGGCATGAAGCAGCTCGAGGCCGATCCGTGGGAGGGTATCGAGCTCAAATATCCAGTCGGCGCCAAATTCAAGGGACGGGTGACCAACATCACCGATTACGGCGCCTTCGTCGAACTCGAGCCGGGTGTGGAGGGCTTGGTCCACGTCACCGAGATGAGCTGGACCAAGAAGAACGTCCATCCCGGTAAGATCGTCTCGACTTCGGAAGAAGTCGAGGTCATGGTCCTCGAGGTCGATCCTGAGAAGCGTCGCATCTCGCTCGGCATCAAGCAATGCCAGCCCAACCCGTGGGAGGTGTTCGCCGAGAAGCATCCGGTGGGTTCGATCGTCGAGGGCGAGATCAAGAACATCACCGAATTCGGCCTGTTCGTTGGTCTTGAGGGCGACATCGACGGCATGGTCCATCTCTCGGACATCTCTTGGGACCAGCCGGGCGAGGAGGCGGTCAAGGCCTACAAGAAAGGCGACATCATCAAGGCGGTGGTGCTGGACGTCGACGTCGAGAAGGAGCGGGTGAGCCTCGGCATCAAGCAGCTCACTGCCGATCCCTTCAAAGAGGCGATCGCCGGGCTCAAGAAGGGCGATCGCGTGACCTGCACGGTCAAGGAGGTCACGCCCGCCGGGATCGAAGTGGAGACCGTAAGCGGCGCACCAGGCTTCATCAAGCGCAGCGATCTCTCGCGTGACCGCGAGGAGCAACGGCCGGACCGCTTCGCCGTGGGCGAGAAGGTCGACGCTAAGGTGATCAACATCGACGCGGTCAACCGACGCCTGATCCTCTCGATCAAAGCTCTCGAGATCGAGGACGAGAAACAGGCGATGGCGGAGTACGGCTCGGCCGACAGCGGTGCTTCGCTCGGCGAAATCCTCGGTGCTGCGATCCGGCAAAAGCAGGCCGAAGAACAGGCCAAGCAGAGCTGAGTGGGCGGCAAACAACGCCCAAGCTTGACGGGACTCGCGCCGCTCTGGCAGTGAAGGCCTTACGCGGCGCGAGCTCTTGCAATCCGTCACGGCTCGGCCGCAGGGGCACCCGAGGATGACCCGATCCGACCTCGTCAAGCGCCTCGCCGCGGCCCATCCGCACCTCGCACAGCGCGACGTGGAGCGGATCGTCGACACCATCTTCGAGGAGATCGCAGCCGCGCTCGCGCGTCAGGACCGCGTCGAGCTGCGCGGCTTTGGGGCCTTTTCCGTGCGCCGACGCGAGGCCCGCACGGGTCGCAACCCGCGCACCGGAGAATCGGTGGCGGTGCCGGAAAAGCTCGTACCGCACTTCAAATCCGGCAAGGAATTGCGCGATCGCTTACGCGCGCTCGACCAGCTGCACTCCAACCGCGCACCCTCGGCATAGGTGCACCATGCTCCGGCTCATCCGCACCCTTCTGGCTCTATTGGGGGTCGTCGCTGTTACCATGTTCGCGCTTGCCAATCGGGCGCCGGTGACCGTGGACCTCCTCGTTCTCCAAAGTAAGCTCGAGGTGCCGCTCTACGCGCTCTTCCTCGGCGGGCTGGTGGTGGGGTGCCTTCTCGGTGCGGTTGCGACCTGGTTGGGTCAGATGGGCGTGCGCCGCGAGGCGCGGCGGCTGCGCCGACGCGTGGCCGAACTCACCCAGCGGGAGCAGGGACAAAGTGCCGCCGAGGCGCGCAGCGAGGCGAGGACGCCGGCACTCGCCCGCGCCGCCTAAGGCCGCGAAGAGCCAGAGATGCGGGTTCTCATCGTCGGGGCGGGCATCCTGGGCTTATCGACGGCGTGGGCGCTCGTGCGGGCCGGTCACGAGCCGGTCGTGGTCGAACGCGGCCGAGCGCCCGATCCCCGCGCCTCGTCTTTCGACCGCCATCGCGTCATCCGCGTCACCTATGGCGCAGAACACGGCTACGCGGCCATGGCACTCGAGGCTTTTTCGGCCTGGGAACGGCTGTTCGCCGATCTCGGTCGAAACCATCTCGTGCAAACCGGACAGATCCTCTTGGGTCCGCGGGAGGAGCCGTGGATCAGGGATTCGTTGGCTTCGCTCGCGCGGCTCGGATTGACCTTCGAGCCGCTGGATGGAGGAGCGCTCCGGCGCCGCTTTCCGCATATCAATTTGCCCAAGGGACAAGGGGCGTGGTTCATCCCCAAGGCCGGGGCTCTTCTCGCCGATCGGATCTGTACTGATCTCTCCGCCTGGCTCGTGCAGCAGGGGATCACGATCCTCGAAGGCGCGGAGGTGGTCGCTGTAGAGCCCGAGCAGGCACGGCTGCGAACCGCGGACGGCCGCACGCTCGAGGCAGATGCGCTCTTGGTGGCAGCGGGAGTGTGGACAGGGCGGCTGTTCGCCGAGTTCCGCGAGCGGTTGCAACCCTCGCGGCAAACGGTGGTCTATGTGCGGCCGCCTGCGCCCATGGCGGCGGCGTGGGAGGAGGGGCCGGTCATCCTCGCCAAGGACGGGCGAGAAGGCTTCTTGTTTTACGCGCTGCCGGCAACCAGAGGGGCCGCTCCCAAGTTCGGCGACCACAACCTCGCCGTGGGCGGTGACCCCGATGGCGAGCGAACACCGCAAGAGGAAGCGATCGCCTCGATTCTCGCCCTCGCGCGACGCGTGCTCGTGGACGCAGAGGGCTATGCGGTCCTCGAGGCACGGACCTGTTTTTACACCGTGACCGCGGACGAGCGCTTCTTTGCGCGCAAACTGGGCCGAACGCTCGTGGTGAGCGCCTGTTCCGGCCACGGCTTCAAATTCGGAGCCCTTTTGGGCGAGCGCACGGCACAAGCGCTGAGCGGGACGCTCGCCTTCGAAGCGTACCGCGCTTGGATCGAGGGGCGGGCGCTCGCCTGAGCGCCTTCCCATCCCGCGCGCGGGCGGTCGAAAACGACCGCAGGTCGAGCTGACAGTACCGGCTTACGAGCGATCCCGCGCGCGCGGGTCGAGGTCGAGGTAGGGGGTGATGTCGCCGGCGCGCCAGGGCTCGCGCGTCCGCACGAGCTCGAGCAAATATTGGCCGTAAGCGGTCTTGGCGAGCGGGGCGGCGAGCCGCTCGACCTGCTGTTGATCGATCCAACCATAGAGATAGGCGATTTCCTCCGGGCAAGCGATCTGGAAGCCCTGGCGCTCCTGGAGGGTGCGCACGAACTCCGAGGCCTGCAACAGACTGTCGTGGGTACCGGCATCGAACCAGGCGTACCCGCGGCCGAGCCGCTCGACCACGAGCTCGCCCGCGTGCAGATAGGCGCGGTTGACATCGGTGATCTCGAGTTCGCCGCGTGGCGAGGGGCGCAGCCCTTTGGCAATTTCTACTGCGCGCGGATCGTAGAAATAGAGCCCGGTGACCGCGTAATTGGAACGCGGCCGGGCGGGCTTCTCCTCGATGTCGAGGGGTCGGCCCTCGGCATCCAGCACCACGACCCCGTAGCGTTCGGGATCAGCGACCCGGTAGCCGAACACGGTCGCACCGCGCGCGCGACGTACGGCGAGATTGAGGGCAACGCGTAGATAATGGCCGAAAAAGATGTTGTCACCGAGGATAAGACAACAGTGCGCGCCGTCTAAAAAGCGCTCGCCGATTAAAAGCGCCTGGGCGAGCCCTCCCGGCTCTGGTTGTACGGCATAAGAGAGGGAAATACCCCATTGGCTGCCGTCGCCCAATAAGCGTTCGAAGAGCGGGCGGTCCTCGGGAGATGTAATCACCAAGATCTCGCGGATCTCGGCGAGCATAAGTGTGGTCAGCGGATAATAAACGAGCGGCTTGTCATAGACGGGCAACAGCTGTTTCGAGATGGCGCGGGTCAGCGGATAGAGCCGGGTTCCGCGACCGCCCGCTAAGAGAATGCCTTTCCAGCGCATGGTCACGCGAGCTCCTGCGTGCTCGCTTTTTGTCTCAAACCAAGCCGGCGGCCGTCGTAGCGCCGACGCATCTCGGCGAGCCAGTCTTGGTGGTCGAGATACCAGCGCACCGTGGTGCGCAGACCGGCCTCGAGATCAAAGCGGGGGCGCCAGCCGAGTTCGCGCTCGAGCCGCGTCGGGTCGAGAGCGTAACGCCGATCGTGTCCGGGTCGGTCGGGTACGTGGCGGATCAGCTGAGCGTGCGGGCGGTGCGGCGAATCGGGGAGAAACTCGTCGAGGATGGCGCACAACATGTGCAAAAGCGCGAGGTTGGTCCGCTCGCAGCGACCGCCCACGCAATAGCTGGCACCCAGCGCGCCGCGCCTGAGGATGGCTAGAAGAGCCGCTGCGTGGTCCTCGACGAACAGCCAATCGCGAACCTGATCGCCGCGGCCATAGACGGGGATCGGTTCTCCCAAAAGCGCCTTGCTTACGGCGAGGGGAACGAGTTTTTCTGGGAACTGCCAAGGCCCATAAGTATTGCAGCCGTTGGAAATCATCACCGGAAGGCCGTAAGTGTGCCAGAAAGCGCGCACGAGATGGTCGGCCGCCGCTTTGCTCGCCGCGTAGGGTGAGCGCGGCGCATAGGGACTCGTTTCGCTGAAGGGCGGATCGTTTGGCGCGAGGGCACCGAATACCTCGTCCGTGGAGACATGGAGAAAGCGGAAGCGTGCGCGCTCTTCTCCTCTCAATCCTTCCCAGTAGTTGCGGGCTGCCTCGAGCAGACACCAGGTGCCAAGCACGTTCGTGCGCACGAAAGGCTCGGAGTGGTCGATCGAGCGGTCGACGTGGGTCTCGGCGGCGAGATGAACCACGGCGGTGGGGCGAAAGCGGGTGAAGAGGTCGCGCACGAGCTCGAAGTCGCCGACATCGCCGACGATCAACTGATAGCGCGGATCCTCAGCACATTCTGCGAGCGCACGCGGCTCGGCGGCGTAAGTCAGACGATCGAGATTGACCACCGCGAAATCGGTGGCGCGCACGATCAGCCGGACGAGCGCCGAACCGATAAAGCCGCAACCACCGGTGATGAGCACTCTCACGGGTTCGGCTCCCCGAAGCGGAAGGGCGAGGGCAAGAGGTCGCGCAAGCGCGGCAGCTGCGCATCGCGCGCTGAGACAATGGGCTCGCGCACCGGCCAGGGAATACCGAGGTCGGGATCGTCGAAGCGAATACCGCCCTCCCGCTCGGGATCGTAAAAGGCATCGGTCTTGTAGAGAACCTGGCAGTCCGGCTCGAGGGCGAGATAGCCGTGCGCGCAACCCTTAGGCACGAGCAGCCACGCTCCGTCTTCAGCCGAGAGTTCGAGGGCAAGGTGCCGGGCGAAGGTCGGCGAGCCTTCACGCAGGTCGACCACGACATCGAGGATACGGCCGCGCAGGCAGCGCACGAGCTTACTCTGCGCGGAAGGCGGATATTGGAAGTGAAGGCCGCGCAGAGTCCCGACTGCGGTCGAAAAGGCGAGATTGTCTTGCACGAAGTCGAACGAAAGTCCGGCTTCGGCGAAGCAGCGACGGTTCCAGATCTCGCTGAACCAGCCGCGGTGGTCGTGATATCGGGGTGGGCGTACCACGAGCACACCGGGAATCGCGGTCGAAATCAACTCCATGGCGCGCTCCGCGAGGAGGCACCAGCCAGCACGCGGGCGCGGATCTGCTGCCAGAGTGCGAGCGGTCGCGAAGCGGGGAGATCGACGTCATCGAAGGTGAGCATTTGGCCTGGATCGATGTGCCGTCGCACCACAATGTCTCGGGCAAGGCCGATCGGCAGGTGATCGGGCCAATCGGCGATGCGCACGCACACGCCGCGTAGAGCGAAACTGCCGATGCCGTTGTCGATGCGGGTGCCGGCAGCGAGCCTTCGCTTGGCGACAGCAGCGACCGAAAGACGCGGGCAGGGTGAATTGTCGAGCAGCACACCGCCTCCCTGCCGCCAGCGGGCGAGCGTTTTGAAGACTTCGAGATGGACGAAGATGTGGGGCTTTACGAGCACGTAATAGGGGCCGTCGCCCATTTTGAGATAGCGCAAGGCGTCGTGCTGTTCGGGGCGGTGTCGGGCAACGATAAACACCCCGTGCGGAAAGTGACGACCCAAGAGATAATCGACGATCGGACGACCCACGCGTTCGGCTTCTCGCGCCAGCGCGCGTGCACCTGTCTCGAGATCTGTGCCTGTTAGGCCTAAGAGTTCGTCCTGCACGATATCGGCGCCGAGGCCGTTGCCGACCAGGCACTGCTCGATCTGCAGTTTGGTCCCGTCGGTGAACGCGGTGACCATGGGCAGCGAGAGGCCCTGCCGCTGCGCCCAAAAGGCCATGGCATCCGGTGTCGGGTCGCGGTCGAGGAAACCCTTGAGATTGCCGAAGACGAGCGGCTCGAAACCCATGCTGCGAGCTTCTTCGGTAAGCGCAGCGAGCGATCCCGGTTGATCGCCCTCCGCTTCGCTGAAAAAGCCGCGTCCGACGAAGGCAGAGCCGGTGGTGACGTGCAGTTCGGCGGCATAGGTGATGACGGGGCGATGCGCTGCGAGTGCGCGCTCCACGATCTCCGTGCCCCAGAACACGTCACCCGTGCACTCGATGAGGACGGTGCAGCGGTCGATAAGGGCGTCGATCGAATCGACGAGGAGCTCTGTGGGGAAGCCGGTTACGCTTGCGCGCGGCCGCCGGGTGAGCACAGCGCCCAAACGCCACTCTGGGCGATGGCGCAGCTCGAGGGCGAGGTGGCGCGCGACAAAGCCGGTACCCGCGATCCCGACTGTGGTCGGCTCTTGGCTCCGACTCATGCTGCGGTTCCGCCCGCGCAGCCCCGATGGGGCCAGCGCGGACGTACCATCGCAGAAAAGCTACCGCTTTACCAGCGACGCGCGGGCGTCTTCACTCGAGAATGCACTAGCGCCCGAGGCGCTTGGCGATTTCAGCCACGTGACGGCCTTGAAAGCGTGCCATCGCGAGCTCTTTCTCCGAAGGCCAGCGCTGTCCTTGACCGCCGGTGATGGTGGTAGCGCCGTAGGGCGAGCCGCCGGCGATCTCCTCGAGGGTGAGCTGCTCGCTGCAACTATAGGGCAGGCCCACATAGATCATCCCATGGTGCAAGAAGAGCGGCAGCGCGGTGAGGATAGTGGCCTCGTTGCCGCCGTGCTGGCTCGCGCTCGAGGTGAACATCGAGGCGACTTTTCCGATGAGCGCACCCTTTGCCCACAGGCTTCCGGTGCGATCCCAGAAGGCGCGCATCTGCGAAGCCATGCCGCCGTAACGGGTCGGGCAACCCACGATGATCGCATCGTAATTGGGAAGTTCCTCAGGGGTTGCGATCGGCGCTTCCTGCTCGAGCTTGAAATGGAACTGACGCGCGATCTCCTCGGGAACGGTCTCGGGAACTCGCTTGACGTCGACCTCGACAGCTTCAACCGATCGAGCTCCTTCCGCTACGGCCCGAGCCATCGCTTCGGTATGACCATAACTGCTGTAATAGAGGATCAGGACTTTGGTGGTCATGATCATCCTCTGTGCGTGGTGGTTTACGAGCGCGAAGTAGGTACGCGGGCAAAGGTCGCGAAGATCCCTTAAGGGAAAAGGATCGGCAACGGGAGGGAAACGATGGCGGACGAGCGGCGGACCGTACGCGGTGGGCGGGCGGTCTACGGGGCGGCGATCGGCATCCTCATGTTGGAGGCACGCTTTCCGCGCATTCCCGGCGATGTCGGGAATGCGCTCACCTGGCCGTTTCCCGTGCACTACAAAGTAGTGCGGGGAGCTTCGCCGGAACGCGTGGTCCGTCGTCGCGCCGAGGGGCTCTTGGATGCCTTCATCGAGGCTGGGCGCGAGCTCGTCGCCATGGGTTGCGATGGTATCACCACCAATTGCGGCTTTCTCGCACTCTTTCAACGCGAGTTGGCGGCGGCGCTCGGCGTGCCGGTTGCGAGTTCGTCACTGATGCAGGCGGCGACCATCCAGGCGCTCTTGCCGCCCGGTCGCAAAGTCGGGATCCTCACCATCTCGGCCGAGAGCCTTACGGGCGAACATCTGCGCGCGGCAGGAGTGCCGGAGGGTACTCCTGTGGTCGGAACCGAGGGCGGGCGCGAGTTCACCCGCGTGATCCTGGGCGATCTCGAGGAACTCGACCCCATCGCTGCCGAGGCCGATCTTTTGGATGCCGCCGAGCGCCTCGTGCGCGGTTATCCCGAAGTCGGGGCGATCCTTCTCGAGTGCACCAACATGTGCCCCTTTGCGCGGGCGATCGCGGCGCACACCGGATTGCCGGTGTTCGACATGGTCAGCTTCGTGCGCTGGTTCTACGACGGCTTGCGGCCGCGCCGCTTCGCATCGCCTTTCGAGACCGACGGCCGTCCCCTGCGCGCTTGACCCGACGCAGCAAAAGCCTAGGGTTGCGGGTGATCTGTCCTGAGCACGACACTGCCCTGCCCGTCGCCGCAGCCATTCCCGGATCCGCCTGATGCCGCTCACCCACCGACGCCTCGTGATTGCGACGCTCTTCTTTTCAGCGCTGTTGGGACCGGGGACGGTGCGTGCCGAGAGCGAACAACAACGTCTCGTCGATCGAGCACGCATCGTGGTCGACGAATTCTTGGCCGATCCGAACTTCGGGCGGATGCGGGTGTACGTCCAGAACGCCTATGCCGTGATCGTCGTTCCCGATCTTCTCAAAGGCGGGTTCTTCCTGGGCGCCGAGTACGGCAAAGGTGTGCTCTTGGCACGCGACATTCGATCCGGAGCGTGGAGCGATCCGGTGTTCGTCGAGCTGATCGGTGGGTCGATCGGCCTGCAGTTCGGCGGCAAGGCTTCGGATGTGATCTTTACCGTGATGAACCAGGCAGCGCTGGATAAGATCTTGACTTCGAACTTCAAGATCGGGACGGATGCGAGCGTCGCGGCGGGGCCGGTCGGTGCTGGCGTGGGTGCCGCCACCACGATCCAGTTCGGCGAAGATCTCTACGTGTTCAGCCGCGGCAAGGGTCTTTACGGCGGCCTTTCGGTCGAGGGTACGGCGATCATCGTCAAGAGCGACTGGAACAACCGTTATTACGGTCAGCCGGTCACCGCCACCGCCATCCTCAAAGAGCGCAGCGTCACCAACACGGGAAGCCAAGCGCTCAAAGACGCGCTGGCGCGTTTTTGAAAGCGCTGTTCAGGCGGCAAGGCGGAACGCCGCATCCGCCCGGGGCTCTACGGGTCGCGGTTCGCAAGCGGGCAATGGGCGAAGCTCTTCGCGCACCCAACTCAAGAGCCGCCGCTCGAGCCGCGCACAGTCGGCCTCGCTCGGTGCCAGCACCCGGCGGTAGAGCTCGAGGAACATAGCGACCGTATCCTCGGCCCGCCACGGTCGATCCGGATTGCGGCTGGCATGGGCGATCGCCGCGGCCACGAGATTGTCGCGGAACTGCTCGCCCACGCGCGCCGGCGCCCCAGCAGCGTCGAGCAGGCGCGCAAGGATACGCAAGGCGCGCCCATTTTCGAAAGCCGCCCGCGGGTCGGTCGATCCGGGCAGGCGGCGCATGGCCAGGAACACTGCCTCGTTGGGACCGACCGCTGTCCGAACAACCCCATGCGCTCCGTCTGTCGCCTCGCTCTCTAGCGCGCAAACGCCGAAGCCGGCGCGGAAGGCGCGCTGGGGATCGGCCTTGGTCGCGTTCATCCCTCGCTTCCATCCCCCGCATGCTCTCGCACAGAGATGATAAGTCATGGTGGAGGCAACGCTAAGGCGAAAAACCTCCAGTTCTGATGCAACCGTGCAACTAAGCCGCCCTGATCACGCCGATCCAGCGGGGGTAGGCGGGCGCCGGCGGAAATCGGCCGCGGTCACACGCGACTGCGCACTCGGGGGTGCCAAAAGCGCCGAGCACGAGAGAGTCGCACGCTGAGACGGCCACTTCGAAGCAGCCGATCGGGCGTTCGCGCACCGAGATGCGAGCCGCACGGCACGGGCACCGATCGCAGCGCCACGGCCGATGCGACGCGCTGTGTCCGCCCCGGCAGGGTGGTTGCTTACCCCGGCGGGGCCACCTGCAGCGACAGTCCGCCGTCGACCGGCAGGCAATGGCCGGTGATGTAGGCGGCATCGTCGGAGGCGAGGAAGACCGCTGCCTTGGCGACGTCCCAAGCTGTTCCCATACGGCCCATAGGACAGATGCGGTTGCGGGCTTCCACCATCGCCTCGACGCTCGGATATGCGCTCGAGATCTGGCGGTAGATCATGGGGGTGTCGATGAGACCGGGCATGATCGCGTTCACCCGGATGCCGTGGCGGGCGTATTGGAGAGCCAAGCCGACGGTGAGCTGATTCACAGCGGCCTTAGACGCGTAGTAGCTGGCGTAGGGGTAAAGGTACCGTATTGCGGCGAGCGAGCTCACGTTGATGATCGCTCCCTTTCCCTGGCGCAGCATGACCGGGATGACGTGTTTGCAGCTCAAGAACACGGATTTGAGATTGACGGCCATCACTCGGTCCCATTCGGCTTCATCGAGTTCGACCGGTCCGCCCATGACCGCGATACCGACATTGTTGTGCAGGATGTCGATGCGGCCGAAGCGGGCGAGCACGCTTGCGACGAGCCGTGCGATCTCGTCGCTTTTGGTGACGTCGCAGGCGGCGGCCATGGCTTCGTGACCTTCGCTGCGGATGATGGCGGCGGTTTCTTCTGCCGCCTCGGGCACGAGATCGGCTGCGATCACCGTTGCGCCCTCGCGGGCCATCAGCACGGCGGTCGCTTTGCCGTTACCCCAACCGGGCCCGGAAGAGCCCGCACCCATCACGAGAGCGACTTTGCCCTCGAGTCGACCGCGCATCTTCGCCTCCCTTCTCGCCGGACGCCCGCGCTGGCTTGTGCGCGCCCAGCGGCCGTTCGTGAAGCCCGAACGTCGTCTTAGAGCCTGCCCAGAAGGAATTCGGCGAGAAAACGCGTGTTGGTGTAGGCGTAGCGCCTGAACAGACGCCGGGGTTCGGTCGCCAGACGGAAGGCCCATTCGAGCCCGGCGCGCTGCATCCAGCGCGGCGCTTGCGGGACTTTGCCGCCGACGAAGTCGACCGCAGCCCCGACCGCGAAGAGGACACAGGGAAGAGCCGGGGCGTTGAGGGCAATCCATTTCTCCTGCTTCGGGCAGCCGAGCGCCACGAAGAGGATGCGCACGCCGCTTTCTCGGATGGTGGCGAGAGTTTCTGGGTCTTCGGGGGCGGCGGGACGCACAGGTGGGGCAAAGGCGTAGCGGATCGCAAGGGCGGGAAAGCGTCGGGCGAGATTTCGGCAACAGGCCGAGAGTGCTTCAGGTGTGCCGCCGTAGATCCCGACCGGGACTGCGCGGGCGGCCGCGCGGGCGCAGACTTCGAGCATGAGATCGGGCCCGTAGACCCGCTCTTGGTGCGGGTAGCCGAGCTGCCGCAGCCGCCAGACGAGCGGCATTCCGTCTGGGGTGACGAGGTCGAACGCGGCGAGCATGGCGGCGAAGGAAGGGTCGTCGCGCGCCTCGACGAGCATGTGGACGTTGGCGGCGGCGACCTTAGCCGGCTGCCCACTCTCGGCCCAGGCGAGAATACGCTCGGCCGCTTCGGCGAGACTCACCGCATCGACGCGGGTACCGAGGATGTTCGGCAGGGATGCGCGCTCCCCATGGCTGACCCCTGTAGCATCATCTGAAGAGTGCTAGACAAGGTCAATGGCTTTTTGGACGAGAAGCATACGGTAGGGTGCAATAACTGCCCTTTTGTCACTTAGCCGATGAGTGACGCGCGACGTATCATCGTGTATGAATCACGGTAGTGTCTAAACCAGAAATTCATAGGAAACGCCTCTTGGAGCTTTCACGGTGAGCAACCTGGCTCCGACGCTATCGCGATCGCTCGACGAACTGCCCCCCTCAGACTCCGAGGTCGCAGCCGGGATGAGCGCCGCGGCTCGGGAAGCGGTCGTCGCCGTCGACCCGAGCGAGCCTCGTGCGCTGCCGGAAAGTCTATTGGCGACCTTGTTGGCGGCCATGGATGGGTTTGTGGTGCTCGCGGCGGGAGTCGCCGTGTATTATGGGTTTTACGTCCTACGCCACGGCGACAGCAGCCTCGATCTTCACTACGCGGCGGTGGGCGCGCTGGGTGCACTCTTGTTGGTTCAACGCTTGTGGTCGGTCGGCGCCTATTCCTGTGCGCGTTTGCTCGACCAACGAGCACAGCTGCGGCTTCTCGTCGGCTCTTGGACGATCGCCGCTGGATTCGTCCTTTTGGCACTCTTTCTCTTGCATGGAGCCGGGCACCTTTCGCGCGGATGGTTCGTCGGCTGGTATCTGCTCGCGCTCGTGCTCTTGCTCCTCCTTCGGGCACAGCTCAGCGAGCCGATCCGGCGGCTCGCCATGGCCGGCCGCATCGCCCGGCGCACGCTCGCTGTGGTTGGCGCACAACCGCTCCTTGCGACCGCGCTCGAGCTCCTCGCACCGACCGTTCCCCATCTGCGGCTGCTTCCGGCCCCGCTCGACGAGCCGACGCTGAGCGGAGACGGGGCGGAACTGGATGAAGCGCTCGCGGCGCTGCGCCGCACGCTGCGCGCGCGCGCCCCTGATGCCGTGCTCGTTTTGCCCGTCTCCACCGATCCCGAACGCCAGATGCGCGTGCTCAAGGCCTTCGAGGAACTACCCGCCGACGTCTGGTTCTGTCCCGCGGTCGAGCCGCGCTTGGCGCGCGTTGCAAGTGGTGCCTTCGGGCCACTGCCGGCGATCCTCGTCCGACCGCGGCCGCTCGATCCAGGCGCACAGAAGATCAAGCGCACCTTTGACATTATCGTCGCGGGGGCCGCTCTTTTGCTTCTAGCCCCGCTCTTTGTTCTCCTCATCATCGCGATCAAGCTCGACAGCCCTGGTCCGGCCTTCTTCCGCCAGATTCGCTTCGGCTACAACAATCGGCCGTTCACGATGCTCAAGTTCCGGACCATGCATGTGAACGCTTGTGATCCCAGCGGCGCCCGGCGCACGGTGCGCAACGATCCGCGCGTGACGCGGCTCGGCCGCTTCTTGCGCCGGACGAGCCTGGATGAGCTGCCGCAGCTGTGGAACGTGCTCGTCGGCGACATGTCGCTTGTGGGCCCGCGGCCGCATCCCGTCGAGATGAAGGTGGGCGATCGCTACTACCACGAGGTGGTGGAAGGATATTTCGCCCGCCATCGGGTGCGTCCGGGAATCACGGGCTTGGCGCAGGTGCACGGCCTTAGAGGTGAAGTGGATACGATCGAAAAAGCGCGGGCACGGCTCGCTTATGATCTCGAGTATGTCGAGCGGTGGTCGTTTTGGCTCGATCTCGAGATCTTGGCGCTTACGCTTTTGCGAGGCTTCGGAGGGCGCAACGCCTATTGAAGGCGTAGCACCACCACGGAGCCGTCGAGCGGAGCTAGCGAGCTTCGCGAAGAAGCGCGAGCAGAGCGGAAGAGGGGGCGGGAATGCCGAGGTGCGCAGCGGCTCCGTTTGGAAGCAAGCGGAGTTCGCCGCGCGCAGGATCGAAGACGAGACCAGGATCGCGGGCGTATTCGCGACCTTCGACGTAACCGCTCGCTTGCCAGAGAGAGAAGCCCCCGGCTTGGGCACCGCCCGAAAGCCTGCGCGGTGCGGCGTGGAAGGAGCGGCTCCCGAGGCCAGCCCCGCTGTAGAGATTGCGCGTGAAGCGCACATTGGCCGGCGAGCGATCGGGATCCCAGATGCTCACCGCGAGCGCATTCGGTCGATCGCGCACGACGATGTTGCCCTCGAAGCGGTTGCCGACCATGCGCGGTCGTCCGGGCGTGCGCGCGCTCTTGTCGTCGACCACGAGCGCGGCGGCAAAACCGCCCAAGATGAAGTTGTGGCGTATGAGGTTGCGCGAGCCGTTGACGATCCCGATGCCGCTATAGGTGCGCGTGAGCAGATTTCCTTCGACGATGACGCCATGTGCGTACCAGTCGAGATAGATGCCGAGCGAAACCGGTTGCGGCCAGCGCTCGGGATCGTAGGCATCGGGAGGAAAGAAGCTGCCATCCGCTTTGGCCATGAAATGGGTGACGCCGTCGATCCAATTGGCGGCGATCACTGCGTCGATGGGCTCGTCTTGCACGGCTGCGTAGAGCTTGATGCCTCCACCGTCGGCCGTGCTGAGGTTGGAATCGCGCACGAGATTGCCGACCACACGGATGGCGCCGATGCGGTCTTCACCGTTCGCCCGTGTCTGCGCGAGGTAGATCCCGAATTGAGCGGTACGCGCGGTGCGGTTGCCGACGATCTCGACCTCCTGTGCCCCTTGGACGAGGATCCCGGAGGAATCGACGAAGCGGTGTCCGATGTCCTCGATGCGATTCGCGGCGATCCGCACACCGCGCGACGGTCGCCCGCCCCAGGGCATGCCGAGATAGATACCGTTGCCGGCGGTGCGGGCGATGTGGTTCTCGGCGATGAGGGCGTCTTCGACCGAAAGCAGCGCGATACCCTGACCCACACCGCGGATTCGGTTCCGGCACAGCGTGATCGCGCGCGCGTTCTCGACCCGGATCGCCCCGCCGCCGATGTGGTTCCAGGGCATTTGGCGGTCGGCGCCGCGCGGGGAACCCTCAACGAGCTCGAGCCCCTGCAGGGTGATCGCCTGCGTGTCGCGGATGAGAACGAGGCTGTCGAGCGCGGCGGCGATCAATCGGCGGCCGGCAAGTCCACGGTCGTCGGGCAAGCGCAGGGCGAGCGAGCGGCTCTTGGGGTCGAAATGCCACTCGCCCGGGCGATCGAGGAAACGGCGACTGCCCATGAACCGATAGGGTGTGCCCGGCCCGAGCCGGTGCCATTCGACATTGTCGGCGAGTTCCACCACACCGGTGCGCGGGTCCAGGCGAGCGACACGCGCGAGATTCGTCGACCATTGCGGTGCATCATAGAGCAGCACGGAAAGACCCGGCTCGGGCACCACCGCAGCGAGATCGCTCGGTCGAGCGCGAAAAGCGCGCGTTCCCTGGGTTCCCGGAGCGGTGAACAACCAACCCCGCCGCGGATCGGCGGCGTCCCCGTTGGGATGACGCGCCGGCTCGAGCGTGAGGCCATCGAGGAAGAGATCGAGCGGCCCCTCGGGCAACCGCGGTTCCTCAAGGCGAAGTTCGAGTGCCCCATCCGCGCCGCGCCGCCAACCCTCGGCGGGAAGTGGGATGCCTCCCACGAGCCGGGCTCCAGCGGGACCGGCGCGGAGCTCAAGACCAGCGTGATCCGGCCCGAGTTCGAGGGGTCGGTGAAGGAAAAACGTCCCCTCGAGCTCGAGAGTCACCCCCCGCGCGCGCTGTTTGACAGCGTCGAGAGCACGGAAAAGCGGAAGCGGAGAGCCGTCGCGATCGGCGCGCAGGCGCACCACTTCGCGGGCCTCGCGCGGCATCACGCAGCTCGAAGTGGCTGCGGCCGGGTGAGCGACCATGACGAAAAAGAGCGGGACGAGCGCGGCAAGGATGCTCATCGGTCGGCGATACGCGGCGGTCGGCGCCCGCAAGCGATGAGAAGCGTCGTGAACAACAGCCACAGCATGCCGGATTGTTGGAGCAGCTCGGATTCGACGAGATTGCGCACGAGAAAGGCGACGAGCAACAAAAGCGCAAGCTCACCGAGCAGCCGATCGCCTTTAGCGTAGGTGCACAGCGCGCGCACGAGCGCTTGCGCGAGCAGAACGAGCGTCAAGGCGAGCCCTGGCCAGCCGAGCCCGAGTGCCACTTCGAGATAGCCCGAATGGGCGTTGGGGGCCGGCCAGGCGAGTGTGAGCAGAACATAGTCAGCGAAGGCCGGGACGGTCCAAAAGGCCTGATAGCCCCAGCCGGTCCACGGCCGTTCCTGAATGCGGGCGAGCACGTGCTCCCACAATGGGACGCGGCCGGTAAGCGTAAGGTCACGACCCAAAAGGTTCGCGAGATCTTCGGGAAAGAGGATCGTCCAAAGCGTGAAGAGCGCCAAGCATGCGATACCCGCCGAGATGAGTGCGGCGCGGGCGAGGCTGTTAAGGCTCGGGCTCAAGAGCAGGAAGAGAACGCCACCCACGATCGTCACCACGAGCGAATTGGCCGAGCGACTGGCCAAAAGGAGAACAGCAGCGAGGACGAGACCCGCCGACAGGAGAGGACGTGGTCCGACTGCGTACCTCAGGGCGAGGAGAAAGACGAGCACGGCGAAGTTGGCCGCAAGGCCGAGCCCGTTTTTGTGCGTGAACGCACCGCGCCAGGCTCCGCCCGCCATCGTGCCGAGAGCGGGGAAGGCCAAAACGAAGAAGAGACTGGTAATCACAAGGATCAGAGCGAGCCAAGTGAAGCGCTCGAGCAGTTCGCGCCCGGAAAAGCGCACAGCCAATGCGACGGCGAGCAATGACATGGTCACGAATGCAAGGAGCCTGCGCGCAGTGATCTCGGGCGCCACCGACCACAGCACCGAGGCCACCGCATAGGCGACGAGGATCGGCAGAAGCGGCGTCGCGCTCAAGGCGGCGAGCACGGCGCGCGCGTGCGCGAGGGCGAAAAGCGGGGTGCCCACGAGCACCGGAATCAGGGTGGTGCGCAAAAGGGCCGAATCCTCGGGCGAGAGCGAGGAGTCCGTACCCATAGCGAGCAGGGGCAGCACCGCTCCGGTCGAGGTCACGAGCACATAGGCGACGAAACTCTCTTCGAGGACCCGGACAAGCCGGCGCGAGCGGCTGCTTCCCATTGGCGTCGCAGGCTCATAAGGGGCATTCATCGCTTCGCCCCTTCCGGCTGTGTCGTCTTGCGCGCCGGGCTGCGCCGGATGCACGCGCGCGCAACGCGGCGTGCGAGCCGCGGCCGCAAGGCGAGGAGCGCAGTTGCGGCCACGAGAGCGGCGACCGTCGCACTCGATACTGCGACGAGCGCCGCCGACCAACCGCTCGGTGTGAGCGAAAAGCGCGCGAAGGTCCCGGCGAACAAACCCAAGCCAAACGCGCCAAGATCGCGCACCATATCGATGAACTCGCTAAAAAAGGGGCGGTTGAGCGTGCGATGGGCGGCGATCGTGATCGCCGCCCAGCCGAAGAGCGCTCGGCTTCCCCGCAGTGCCGCCACGGCGACAAGCGAGCTCGGCCCCCACAGGAAGAGGAGTGGGACGGTTGTGGCGTTTTCGGCTAAAAAGGCGTTCAAGTTGGCGCGCGGCTGTCCGGCAGCAGTGAGCGCGATGGTCGGCATGAGTCGCCGCATGGCGAAGACGGTGCCGAGCGCGAGGAGCTGCACCGGTGCTGCCGAAGCCACCCAGCGCGGCCCCAGGATGGTCAGCAAAAGCAGATCGGCGCTCACCCAAAGCGCGACGACCGCGGGGACCACGGCGAGCATGAGCGCGTCGATGGCTTCCTCAAGACGCTGCGCGAGGGCCGCACGATCCTGTTGTAGCCGGCTCATGAAGGCGAGGCCCACGTGATAGAGCGCCGCTGAGACGACCGAGGCGATGTTCTCGACCACGCGCACGGCGAGGCTCCATTCGCCTGCCGCAGCGAGGCCGAGGCGGTGCCCGACGTAGGCGAGAAACAGCCGCTCGCTGCCCTGGATCAACAGCTGTACCGCGACGATCGGGCGGCAAAAGCGGAAAAGTGCCCAAAAAGCCCGCGCATCGAAGCCAACCTCGGGAAGATCGCGGGCATCGCGCCGCACGAGGAGCACGATGAGACCAGAGGCGAGGAGCTGTTGAACGACGATGGCAGCCGCACCCAGCCCGAAAGCGGCACTCGCGACACCAACGAGGGCCGCGATTGCGCGCGCGGCGATGAGCTTGCGCGTCACCGCTGCGAAATCGAAAGCACGCCGGCGCAGGGCAAGGAGCGGCGCGCTCCACCCCTCGAAGAAGAGAAGCGGCACAAGCGCGCACATCAACGGGAAGAGCCTTGGCTCGCCAAAGAGCGAAGCGAGGGGCTGGGCGCTCGCGAGCACCAAAAGCGCGAGGGCAAGTGCCGCGAACAGCGAGCCGAGGCGGCCGGCGCGCACATCGGCGGGGGAGAGCTCGGCCTTTTGGACGAGGGCGTCGTGCACGAGCGAGCCGACGACTACGACGGGAATTTGAACGAGGCCGTGGGCGAGCGAGCCGAGCCCGAATTCGACCGTGCCCAAAAGCCGCGCGAGCGCGAGAACAGAGCCTAGGGAAATGGCCAGCGAGAGCCCGCTTTCGAGCCCTGCCCAGACCACCGAGCGTGCGATCCGTTGACCGGTCACGATCGCAGGGAAAGGGCGCAGGAGCGCGGACGCAAGGTGCGAGCGCGAACCTGTCGCGGCTGCGCGTGAGCGGTGGTAGAGCAGGGCCTAAAGCGCGCAGAAAGTCCGCAAGGAGAGAGCCGATTCCGGGCGTTTCGCTGAGCGAGCCGCAGCCGAGGCAGGTGCAGGATCGACCCAAAGACGGCCGTCGCCTGCGGGTGGCACTCGCCATGCCCGGCGGCTTCGAGTTCGGCGGCATCGGCCGGGTCATGCTCTATCTGACCCGCGCATGGCGTGCCTGCGGAGTAGGGCCGGAGTGGATCCTCATCGACCCCCGGGGACCCGGCTCGCTCGCGCTCGCCCCTTTTTATTTGCTCGCGAGCCTTGTGCGGCTCGTGCGCGAGCGCGGTCGGCTTGATCTCATGCACCTCAACGTAGCGGGTCGCGGCAGCACGGTGCGCAAGGTCGTGCTGGCGCTGTGGGCGGAGCTGTTGCGCCTGCCGACCATCGTTCATCTGCACGATTTCGACTATCCCGCTGATTACGCTCGCCGGCCGCACTGGCAGAAACGGCTCGTACGCCGGATGTTCGATCGCGCTCGGCTGTGCCTTGTCCTCGCAGCGCGCGATCGCGCCTTCCTCGAGCAGACCCTCGGGATCCCTTCCGAGCGCATTCTCATACGACCGAACGCCGTCCCCGACCCCGGTCCGCCTCCGCAACGCGCGCGCGGCGAAGACCCGCTTCGGCTCTTGTTCCTCGGTCATCTGAGTGCGCGCAAGGGCGTACCCGAGCTGTTGGCGGCTCTCGCGCGCCCGCGGCTTAGATCCCGCGCGTGGGAGCTCGTGCTCGCCGGAGGCGGCGAGGTGGCGCGCTTTCGCGCCGAGGCGCAGCGACTTGATCTCGCTTCGCGCTGCCACTTTTTGGGCTGGGTGGCCCACGAGCAAGCATACGAGCTTTTGCGCGCAGCCGACATCCTGGTCCTGCCCTCGCATGCGGAAGGGCAGGCGATGGCCCTGTTGGAAGCGATGGCGCACGGGCTCGCGATCGTTACCACCCCGGTCGGTGCGCACAGTGAAACGGTAGTCCACGAGGAGCACGCGATTCTCATCACACCGGGGGATGTGGACGCGTTGGAAGCTGCGCTTGCGCGCTTGCTCGACGATCCGCAATTGCGCGCGCGGCTCGGCGCGGCAGCGCGGCGACGCTGGCAAGAGGCTTTCGCGATCGACACATACGCGCAGGATCTCATAGCCGTCTATAGGCGCGTGCTCGCCGGGCATTGAGAGCCCTGTCCGTCTCGGTCTTGTTGGGCGCCTAAGCTGCAAGGCGCGCATGGCGGGCAAGACAATCGCGATAGATGGTGCGCAAGCACGCCGCCACGGCAGCGCGCGAGAGCGGGCCGCTCGCGGCTTGTCGAGCGGCTGCGGCGAGCGCGGCGCGGGCGTTGGGATCGCGCAACAGCGCATCGAGAGTGGCGGCAAGCGCACCGGCATCGGCCGGTGGAACCAGCTTTCCCATGCCGGTAGTGCGCACGAGATGCGCGAGGTCGCCCACCGCACTTGCGACCACGGGCCGGCCCATGGCGGCGGCGAGCGCTGCCACCCCACTTTGCGAGGCCTCGATATAGGGGAGGACGACGAGATCGCAGTCGAGGAACAGCTGCGCGACCACGGGCTCGGGGAGATGGCCTTCGCACAGCGAACAGCGCGGCAGCTGTGCGGTCGCCTCCCGCAGCCAGGCGGCGTCGGGCCCGGCCCCGGCGATGACCAGTCGCGCGTGGGGATGCAGGGAGGCGACCCGTCGCCAGGCTTCTACGAGATAGGTGAGCCCTTTGTAGCGCATGAGCCTGCCGAAGAAGAGGACGGTCGGCGGCCGTTGCGCGGCAGGAACGAGGGCGAGACGGGAGGCGAGTTCGGCGAAGCGGGCGAGCGCGGGATGGGGCAGGATGCGGATCTCGTCGATGGGACGGGCGAGCTGTGCTGCGGCAAGCCGCTGCTGCTCGGGACCGTGGACGATGAGCATGCTCGCGGCGCGGCGCAGGCCGTGCACGCTGAAGCGGGGCACGCGTCGGGATTGGACGTCGCCCGGATGCAAAAAGACGTCGTGGATGGTGACGATCCGCGGCCGGTCGCGCAAAAAGGGCAGGGCGAGGTTCAGCCAGAGCGTCGAATCGCCCAAAAAATGGACGAGATCGGGACGGAACTCGGCGATGCGGGCGAGCACCCCGCGCACGAGCAGCAAATTGGCAAGGCTGCGGTGGCGCGGCCAGGGGAGGGGGGCAAGAGCGAGAGCGGGGTCGAGCTCGTTACGCCTCGGATCGAGCTCTGCGCGTGGGCCGATGAGCAGGACGTCGGCGATCGTCGCCGCCGCTTGCGCGACCTCGAGCGCATAGTCGAGCGGCCCGGTCATCAAACATGCCACCCGCATCCGCTCAGCCCCGATTCGGCGCGCTGTAATATTCCGAATACCAGGAGGCGTAGCGTAGCGGATCAGCGCTGCCGTAGCGTTCATAAAAGCCGGGATCGACCGCGTTGAGAGCGAGGCCGGCGAGCGGCACGCCGATGCGTGCGAGCTCCCGGACAGCGGCCTGCGCCGCCTCGCGCGGGGTGTGTTTCCACCGCACGACGAGAAGCGCTCGGTCGAGAAGCGGCGCCGCGGCGAGAACGTCGCTGGTCGCGAGCACAGGCGGCAAGTCGAGGAACACGAGATCGCACAATTCGCGCAATCCCGAGAAGAAAAGGCGAGCCTGAGGCGAGGTCAAAAGCGCCTGCGGTGCGTCGGCGAGCCCGCCGGCGGGAAGGATGCGCAGGCGGCTTTCGGGTTCGACGACCAACAGCCGGTCGATGGCCTGACAGCTGCCCGAGAGCAGCTCGACGAGGCCGGGTTGGTCGGGACCCAGGCCCAACACCGGCGCGAGCGA
Organism: Pseudomonadota bacterium; assembly: GCA_030549795.1. GTDB lineage: Bacteria > Pseudomonadota > Alphaproteobacteria > Geminicoccales > Geminicoccaceae > JANXAZ01. The sequence goes on from JAUQQO010000020.1 coordinate 143,041, forward strand.
GCGACGACGCATGTCGGCATCAACGAGGAGGGTCCGCCGACCCGAGAGCGCTGCCTGCCGTGCGAGTGCGAGCGCGAGCGTGGTCTTGCCTTCACGCGGCAGCGCCGATGTGATGCCCACGATGGCCCCGCGAAATTCCTCGCGGCCGCGTAAGACGCCTTCGAGGCGGATGAGCGAGCGATGGACGGCGTCCTGCCAAGCTCTGATGCGTAAGCGATCCTCGCTCGACGCCCGGCGGTGTGCGCGCGGCGGCTGTTCGAGGGCTGGCACGCGCGGAATGACACCGAGAACGAGAGCGCCCAGCGCGCTCTCCGCTTCTGCGCTTGTCAAGAAGCCCGTGCGACGCAGCTCGCGCAGGAAGGCCAGCGAGCATCCAATACCGAGACCGGCTAGCGTCGTGAACCCCAAGATAAGCGAACGCGGCGCGTTGGCAGGCCGCGTAGGAGGCGAGGGCGGAGCGATGACGCGGGCGGCGGGATGGAGGAGGTTCTGCTGCTCGCTCGCCCGTCGATAACGGTCGAGCACGGCCTCGTACACTTTGCGCGCCGCATCGGCGCGCCGCTGCAGCTGGGCGAGCTCGACTTGGCTCGCACCGATTTCGGCCAGCCTGCGCTCGGTTTCGGCCGTCTCCTCTTCGAGCCTGGCGACCTTTTCTTGGCCGACAGCGACCTCGTTGCGCAGGGTGGCGGCGATGCGCTCGATCTCGGCCGCGATCGACCGGCGGATATCGGCGAGTTCGGCGCGCGCGTTCACCATGAGCGGGTGCCGGGGGCCGTATTGACTGGCAAGATCGGCGATGCGTCGCGTGACCTCGGCTTCTTGGCGGCGCAGGTCGGCAATAACGGGGGAGGTGGCGACCTCTTTGAGCCCGGAGAGGCCGCCTTCCCGGCGCGCGTTCTCGAGACGGTCGAGGCGCGCGCGGGCCTCGGCGAGCTGGATCCGCGCAAGGGTGAGCTCGCGTCCCAACTCGGCCCACCGCCGTTCTAAGGCCGAGCCGCCTTCCACCGAGAAAAGGCCGGTTCGACCCTGGAATTCCTTCACCCGTCGCTCCGCTTCCTCGAGTTCGCGGGCGAGCACTGCGGCGCGTTCTTCAAGATAGCGCGCCGTTTGCTGCAGCGCTTCGCGCCGAGCGGCGACGCGGTCTTCGAGATAAAGGTGCACCAGCCGGTCGACCACGCGGGCGGCACGCACCGGATCGTCCGCCGTGAAGGAGACGGTGATGACCCGGGCGAGCGGGTCGCGCCGTACCGAAAGCGCGCGGGCGAACGCCGCGACGAGCTCTTCCTCGTCGAGAGCCGGGATCTCCAGCTGGTCGGGAAGGCGCGCCGAGAGATCGGTGGGAAAGCCGGCAAAACTCGAGCGCGCACCCGCCACCCAATCGAGAAGCCACTCCAAAGCTCGCGCTAGAAGGTCGGGGATACGCGGTGATGGCCCGGGCGAGCCCACCACGTTCTGCGGGCCTTCGGCTTCGATCACGGCGCGCGCCAGTCGCGGCGAAGCGAGAACTCGGACCTCGCTTTCGAGGTCGGAGGGTTGCACCCGCTCGGTGCGCAGATCGATTTCCTCGCGCAGATCGGCAAAGCCACCGTCGTCGGGTTCGATCAAGAGCTCGGCGCTCGCCGTCCACATGAGCGGGCGAAACCACAGCCATCCGAAAACGGCGAGGTCGACGGCCAACACCACGCTGAAGATCAAGCCGAGGTTGCGCCGCAGGATCGCCAAAAGTCCCAGACCCGGCGAACGCGCCAGAACAGGCTCCCCGGGCGCGCCCGGAAGGGCCGACGCGACGCTCGTCGGCAAGCGTGATTCCATCGATCGGCGTCTCCTGCCCGCGTGAGCCCCTCAGCCCGCCTGGGCCCACGACCGCCGCTAAGATCTGACTTCTTTTCTCCTTGGTCAACATTAACAGCGAAGAAATCTTCGGCTGATCGTATCCCGCGATGACAACGTGCGTTTGAAACCTTGACGGTGGCCTCCTCTCATTGTGGTTGA
>JAUQQO010000002.1:0-9963 GCA_030549795.1 Pseudomonadota bacterium
GATTATCATTTGCTTCAATGAGGCCTCGGCAATAATGCCGAGGAAATCTGGCTCCTCGTAACCCGCGCTCCTGACGAGCTTTTCGCGAAGCACTGCGAGCGGTTGCTCGAGCCGCCTCGCACGCGTCCCCCGCACAATGTCAAACAGCCTTCACGATGTCACAAAAGCCCTGCTGGCGCAAGGACTTCGCGAGGCGCGAGCGGTCCAGCGAGGCATAGCATCACCGAACCGCTCGCATGCAGTGGGCGCGCTCAGACAATTACCGGCTCGCGACGCACTGGCGCGAAGCTCTTGCCCAGGCTTCTCACCCGAAGATGTACACGATCGGCCGGACCGAGGTCTAGCAGCAGCACATGGTCCTCGCGAGCGTTGATCCGTTCGCGCAGACCGGCTTCGAGCTGCACGAGCCGCTTGCGATCAACTCGGCATTGGAAAACCGAGAGCTGCAACCACTCGCCATAGCCGAGTAGAAATTGATAGACTCGCCGCCACCGCTTGCAATCGGAGATGTCATAGGCCACTACGAACAAGTGTTCGTCGTCCATTGCGGGTTCCTCATCGGGTGGTGAAGTCAGGATAACGCGGCAGCTCGCCGAGGAGATGGCGGGCGAGTAGCCGGGCCTGGAGCTCGAGCAGTCGGCGATAGTCGACCCGATATCCGAAAAGGGGATGGGTGATCTCCTGCGCGAGGCGGCGTTCGAAGCAGGCGATGAACCGCTTGCGGCCCGATGGAGTAAGAGCGCAAGCGCCGGCCGCGCGGACGAAATCCTCGGTGCGCACTTCCCCGTTGTTGATCGCCGTAATCACCGCCGAATCGGCGATCAACGGCCTGAAACTCTCCATCAAATCGAGGGCGAGGGCCGGGCGTCCATAGCGCGGCCGATGGTAAAAACCACGCCAGGGATCGAAGCCGACGGTGGCAAGCGTGACGGTCACGGTCCGGGCTAGCATCGCATAGGCGAAGGAGAGGAGCGCGTTGACCGGGTCCGTAGGCGGGCGTCGGTTACGCTTTTCAAATGCGAAACCTTGCGCGAGGGCGCTCTCCGCCAGAAGGTGGCGGAAGGCAGCGAAGTAGATGGCTGCGGCGTTGCCCTCGATCCCGAGCAGCTCGTCAACCGAACGGGCATGTTCGGCGCGGCGCGCCCAGTGGGCGAGCTCGCCGAGCTCGCGCTCCGGAGACTGTTCGCCCCGCCAGTTGCGTCGCAGCAGCGTGCGGGCGTTGCGAATCTTGGCTGCCACGAAGGTCCGCCCGAGCTCAAGGCAGCGATGCTCGTCGAAGCTCGCGCGATATTGGGCGGTGCGCAGTTCTACATTGCGGTGACCGAGCCCTTGTGTGAGGCCCAGGAACCAGCCGCCGTAGCTGTGCCAGGCAACCGGGATCTCGCGACGCAACAGCTCGTGCAGGGCCGGCGTGGTGAGGGAGACGTTGCCGAACAGCACGAGGCTCGAGGTGTCGACCAGGCGAGCGCGAACCGGCGGTGCGTCCTCCACCTCGACGACCAGGCTCTCGGCCTCCTTGCGAATGCGGGCCCGCTGCTCCTGGACGTAGACCGGCAGACCCTCACCGCGCGGGACGGCAATCGGGCGCGGTACGACGCCTTTGCCGGTCAAAAAACCGACTTCGTCCGGCAGACAGATCCCAACGAGGGCGCAGCGCGGACATTTGGGGCTGTCCTCGAGCGGTGGCGGGATGCGACCGGAAAGAACCAAAAGGCGCAGTCCCTCGATGGCGGCACGGGTGCGGGCGCGCAGCTCCTCGTCGAAGAGGACTCGCACCCGCTCGCGGCTCTCGGCGAACCAGATAAAGCCCTCTTCCACACGGTAACCCTGCTCTTCGAGCAAAAGAGCCTGGACGCAGAGCTGGACACGCTCGGGCTCGTGGGCGCCGGCCTCGACGTGCGGACGGCGGCCGCGCTTGATATCGACGGGACAAACAGCGCCGCCTTCGACCTCGACGATGTCGCATTTGGCGACGAGGCCGAGGCGCTCCGAGCCGAGCTCGAGAGAGCGGACGGTGAAGGGCGGTGTTTCGGCCTCGAGCTCCTCGGCCTCGGGCATCGGCTTGGGTGCTACCTCCGTGCGGGCGTGGCGGATCCGGCCTTCGACAGTGTCCGCCGTATCGGCCCATTCCTGTTGGACCCACATGAGGTAGGCGAGGCGCGGGCAGTAAACGAATTCGTTGATCATGCGCGCCGGCAAGGGCGGTACGTCATCCGGGAGCGGCGGTGCCGGCAGCGGCAATTCGGGCTGATCGGTCATGCGGGCTTTTCCGCGTCCCGCGCACCCAACTGGCGCTTGCATCGGAAAGGGGCGTCAAGTAAACAATGAAGCGTTTCTGACCGCAAGTCGGGCTCGTGGACCGTATCCATGGTTGTGGGGAGGCGGAGATGATCGGGCTGGATAGATTGGCCGCGGTGGTGGCCGAGGATGCCGCAATCCGGCGGCGCCAAGTTCTCCAGCCCGTGGGTGGTAAGGGTGATAAGATCTTCCCGCCGACCTACCCGGTCGAGGGGCGTAACCAGCCGCCGCGGCACGTCTACGAGAAGCGCAAGATCGACGGGCGGGACGTCTGGTGCGTGCTCGTCGACAGCGTGGCGAGCCAGGCCAACCGGCTCGAGGAGGCGCTGGCGGCGACAATCGCGGATGGCGTGACGATCCCCTATCTCTATGTCGACTTCACGGGCAAAGGGATCGCGGGCGTCGAGCGGATCACCTCGCTCGAGGCGCCGCATCGTGTTTATGATGCGATCCTGCGCGACAGTCTGCTCGACGGCCAGCCGTTCATGGCGAGCCCGGTCGGGAAGAGGCTGGCGGAGGCCAAGCCGCAGGACGCCGCAGCCCTGCTCGAGGTGGCGCCCACGGCACTCCTGTTCGGGTCCTGGCACTCGACCGGCCAGGGCGGCGGGCTCGGGGCGAAGTTCGCGCGCTGTCTTGTTTCCGAGATCATGGCCATAGACGTGCCGGTCGAGGAGATCATCAACCCGAGGACCGGCGAGGTTACGCCGCGGACGCTCGGCCAGCGGGTGGGCAGCCGAATCGATCCGTTGGGAATTTTGAGTCAGGTCAAGATTTACCAGGCAAAGAACGATCCGAACGATTGGACCCCCTTCGAGGATGAGGCAGCTCGAAAGGGAAATGAGCTCGTATTGTTCGCGAGGAAAAAAGGAGAGAAGGCGGGAGTCCCGTCTGTCATCAATCATGGAAACATCAGGCCATCGGTTGCACCATTGGGCGTGACCTGCGATCGTCTTGAGCACACCTTCGTCCTAAGCTGCGCAGCCCTAAGGCGGCTGGGGTTCGGCGGCGGCGAGCGCGACGTCGCCGGACGCACGCTGCTCGCAGCACTCGGGTTGCTCGCGGTCACGGAACAGGACGCGCGTGGCTATGCTCTTCGCTCGCGTTGCGATCTGGTCTGCGAGGGCGCGGCACCGTTCGAGATCGTGCGCCGGAACGGCGATACAGAGCCGATCGCGGTGACCCGTGAGGCAGCGCGGGCGCTCTATCAGGAAGCCTTCGCCAAGGCCAAGGCCGTCGGGTTTGAACTACGGGAGCAGCCGATCCGGCTTGAGCCGCAGGACAAGCTCGTCGCGATCGTGAAGAAGAGCCAGGAGCTCGCGCTGGCGGGTAAGGGCGGTGAAGCTGAGGACGAGGAGGACTGAGCGCCGTGGCGCTCCTTCTCGAAGTCGAGTTCCTGGCCGGCTTCTGCGCTGCCGCCACGGGGCCGGACAACGAGACGGCGGAATGGCCGATCGAGGGCGATCGGCTGTTCTCGGCTCTCGTGGCGACCTGGGGAGCGCGCGGCTGCCGGTCAGATGAAGCGGAAGCGCTGCGTTGGCTCGAAGCGCAGCCGGCGCCGCGGGTGCGGGCGAGCGACTGGTCGCAGCGGTCGAGCGAGATGTTTTTCGTGCCGCCGAACGATGCGCGGCTCGACCGAGGGAAGAAGGCGGCGGATGTGTTTCCAGCCTTGCGCAAGCGCCAACCGCGGCGCTTCGCCGTGGCATGCCCCGAGGAAGCGGTGCTCCGGTACAGCTGGGAAAAGGAGCCCGAGCCGGCCGTGCTCGCGGCACTCGATCGGCTCGCCCGTGACACGGCCTATCTCGGCGCTTCGCGCAGCCTCGTGCGCTGTCAATTTTTGAAGGGGGAGGACGTGGGCGAGACGCCCGTTCGCCGGTGGGTCTATTCCGGCCGGCTCGACGAGCTCGTCCGTCGGTTCGAGGCCGGGCGGCGACCCTTGCCGGGAGTGCCGGTGGTTGCGGTCGGCACAGACCATACGCACGAGCCGGCCGATGCGAGCCCGTTCGCCGAAGACTGGTTGGTGCTCGAGCATGTGGGCGGCGCGATGCCGGCGCTTTTGGCCTGTGCGCTGGTCGCTCGAACCATTCGCGACACGATTTTAAGTGGCTATCGAAGGGAGGGGCTGGAAGACCGCATCCCGGAAGTGGTGAGCGGGCACGGGCCGGACGGCACAGCGAGTCGGAAGCCACATCTGGCGATCGTTCCCTTGCCGTTCGTCGGTTTCCCCTACGCCGATGGCCGCGTGCTCGGTTATGCCCTCGTGCCGCCGCGCGAGACCGCGCTCCTCAAGGACGAGACGTTTCTGCGTGTGTTGCGACGGCTGGCCCCGGTCGTCGCGCAACGGGGACATCGGGTGCTCACCATCGCAACGCCGGTCGGCACAGAGGCCGCCCAGGCGTTCCGCATCGAACTGGCACCGCGGTCGGACGGCGGCGGGCGGCGCTCGCTCGATCCGCGGCTGTACACAAGGCCGGCCACTCGGTTTGGGAGTGTTACGCCGATCCTCCTCGACCGGCATCTCAAAAGCAACGGAGTGCAGCGTCGGGCAGAGATCAGACAGCTCGTCGAACTGGCGTGTGAGCGGATCGGTCTACCCAAGCCGATCGCGGTCGAGACCGACCGTCACAGCGCGTTTGAAGGCGCGCCCTCGGTGTATTATGCGGGATCGCCTCTCTGGACTCGGTGGCGTCTGCCCAAAGAACTCGCAAGCCGACAGCTCGTCCACGCCGTCCTCGAATTCGCCAAGCCAGTGCGGGGGCCGGTTCTGATCGGAGCCGGCCGCTTCTGTGGCCTTGGTCTCATGCGACCCGTGCCATGACCGCAGCGCTCACTGTCGACGACTTTTCGGCGTTTTTTCATGCAATTCACGGTGTCGAACCGTTTCCCTGGCAGAAGCGGCTGATTGCACGGCTCGCATCTGGCAAAGCCTGGCCTGCTCTCCTTGATCTGCCGACGGGAACGGGGAAGACTGCCGTGCTCGACATCGCGGTCTTCCATTTGGCGCTCCAAGTCGAATGCGGTAAGGCGCGGCGGGCACCGGTGCGGATCGCCTTCGTGGTCGACCGCCGTTTGGTCGTCGATCACACCTTCGAGCGGGCCGAGCGGCTGGCGGATGCGCTCGCACAGGCCTCGCCCGAAACGGTGGTGGGGCGGGTGGCCGCAGCGCTTCGCCGGCTCGCGCTCGACGGGCCGCCGCTTTTGGTCCGCCGGCTGCGCGGAGGGTTGCCGCGCGAGGAGGATTGGGCACGCACGCCCGTGCAACCCACCATCCTGTGTTCCACTGTCGATCAGATCGGCTCGCGGCTCCTGTTCCGTGGCTATGGCGTGTCTCATTCGATGAAGCCCATCCACGCCGGTCTGCTCGGCTCGGACTGCCTAATCGTGCTGGACGAGGCCCATCTTGCCGAGCCTTTCTGCCAGACGCTCGCGTGGATCAAGCGCTATCGGGCTCCGCCTTGGTGTCGCGAGCCGCCAGCCGCTCCCTGGGCCGTGGTGCGGCTCACGGCTACCCCGGGCGAGAAAGGCGAGGACGTCTTCGGCTTATCGGAGGAGGACCGCGAGCATCCCGTGCTTGCGAAACGATTGAGCGCGCGCAAGCCCGCCGAGCTCCGCGAGCGCCGAAACACGCGCAGCAGCTCAGAAGAAGCGGATTCGCAAGAAACCGAATTGACGGACGAAGATGAGCTTAAGGAGCGCGTGCAGGATGCAGAGCAGGCGCTGAGCGAGGCGCTCGAGTGGTTTCGGGCCCGGCACCTGAAAACGCCAGCGATTGCGGTCGTGCTCAACCGTATCGCGCGTGCCCGGCGGACGTTCGACGTGATCCGGGCCCGCTGGTCGGAAGAGGATCTCAGTGTGCTTTTGCTCATTGGTCCTCAGCGACCGGTCGACCGCGAGCGGATCGTTGAGCAGCTCGCACCGATCCGCACAGGTGCACCGCGTAACCTTGAGCGGCCGCTCGTCATCGTCTCGACCCAGGGGATCGAAGCTGGTGTTGACATCGATCTAGACGGGCTGATCACCGAGCTCGCGCCACTCGATTCGCTGCGCCAACGGTTCGGCCGCCTGAACCGAGACGGCCGTCCGATCGAGCCCTTCGCTCGGATTCTCGTCCACCCCGTTGACCTCGCCAAGAAGCGTGACGACCCGGTGTACGGAGCGAGCCTGCGTGAGGCCTATGCCCGTCTCGTGAAGGTGGCCAAGGCTCATGGCGGCACCGTTGACTTCCGATCCTGCGATAGCTCCTTGCCGCTTGACCGCGTCGCGCTTGCGCCCAAGCCCGATGCCCCGGTGCTCCTGCCGGCGCATCTCGACCTGCTCGCCTGCACCGCACCGATACCGTACCCGGACCCACCGGTGGCGCTCTATCTGCACGGGCGGGATCGGGAGCCCGACAATGTGACCGTGGTGTGGCGGGGCGATCTCAGCGAGGACGTGCAGGACGACGCGACCGCGCGCCGGCTCTTGATCCTTGTGCCGCCGCGCGCGGGCGAGGCGATCGAGCTGCCGGCCTGGGCGGTGCGCGCCTGGCTCGAGGGTAAGGAACAGATCGGCGACGCAGTGGCTGATGTCTCTTCGCGCGCGTTAGATTCCGATAAGCGCGCGTTGGGTACGCGAGAGGTGCGCGTCCTGCGCTGGCGGGGTGATACGGAGGAGACCCGCTGGATCAGGCCAGAGGAGATCCGCCCAGGGGACGCTTTGGTTGTGCCTGCAAGGCTCGGTGGCCTGGATGCGTGGGGCTGGGTGCCGAGCTCGAAGGGGCCAGTTCCGGACGTCGCGCGCGAGGCGTCCGCGCCGTTCGCTGGTCACCGCTTTGCGGTTCGTATCCAACCCGAACTCCTCGGACCGGAGCTCGACCCAAACCGTCTGGCCGAGTGCCTGGCTGCTTTCGAGACGGCGAGCTGGCGCGATCTTCGCGCGGCCCTGCTCGAACTCCCGGTCAACGAAGAGACGCGTCACGATCTCGAATCGCTGGATCGAGCGAGGGGTGGACGTGTTGAGGTCGAGTTTGATCTCTACGGACGCGATGCAGAGGGGCGACCGCGCGGAGTTCTCTTCGTAGCACGGCGCGGTCTTGTGGATGCACCGGCAGTGGGCGGCGAGGCGGCAAGCGAGGACGATCTCGCCGGTTCGCTTGTGGGCGTTTCGGTGTCACTCAAGCATCACCTTGAGGACGTCGCCGGCTTGGCGAAACGCTTCGCAGAGGCACTCGGCCTGCCACCCGCGCTGGTTCGCGTCCTTGAGCTCGCCGGTCTCCTGCACGACCTGGGCAAGGTCCACCCTCGCTTCCAAGCGCTCTTGCACGAGGAGGATCCGCTCGGGCTCGATCTGAGCGAGATCGAGCCCCTCGCCAAATCGGGGGCGCGATCTCGCACTTCGATCGCCTCTGTGGGGCTTCCCTCGGGTTGGCGGCATGAAGCGCTTTCCGTACGGCTCGTGGTCGAACATCCCAAGCTCGCCGAAGTGGCGGACCCTGCACTCCTGCTCTGGCTAGTCGGGACCCATCACGGACATGGTCGTCCCTTTTTCCCGCATGCGGACCTGGCCGATCAGGACCTACGGCGTCTGCCCGAAGTGTGCGGTTCGTCGGGCGAGCTTCGCCCCGGCCACGGACCCCAAGCGCTGAGTTTCGATTGGCACGGCCGCGATTGGCCAGGGCTCTTCGCTGAGCTCCGGGAGCGGTACGGTGTGTGGGAACTTGCGCGTCTCGAGGCGATCCTGCGGCTTGCCGACCATCGGGCCTCGGAGATCGAGATCTTCGGGAAGGACGGATGAGCACGTGCGCTTCGAGTTATCGGCTGGAGGGGTTGGAGCCCGACAATCTGCTCGCCTTTCTCGCCCTTCTCGGCGTGTTGCGGGCTCTTGAGGAAGCCGAGCGCGGGCTGCGCGACGACGAGCGTTGGTGGCCGCGTGTCTCGTGGTCCATCGGCGCGCCTCCGTGGCGCCCGCAGCTGCACCTCGCGAAGGATGTCGAGCGACCCAAACTCCTCGATCGGTTGGAATCGGGAATTAGACTGTTTAAAGCGGCCCTCGATTTCGAGAATCGAAAGATGCCGAACTTCGAGCCAACGGAGTACCGGTCTTTCGCGGTCGCGATATCGCCACAGGCAGATGCCCGGCTACGACTCGATGCTTTAGCCGCCGTGGCCACCGATCACACCCTTGACGATGACGATTCGACCTCCGCTACGCCGCTCTGTCTGATGACCGGCCAGGGTCATCAATTTTTTCTCAAACGCATCGCTTCGGTTCCCTTTCTATCCTCGGCGCAAGCGCCGCAGGCAGGGCTTCAGTACAAGAACCGAGCTGACGATCTCGAGCGCGCGCTGTTCGAGCCGTGGGAACGTCGGGACGCCGCGAGTGAGTGCAGCCTCCGTTGGGATCCCGAAGAGGCGGCTCGGCAAGCTCTCATGGCGGGTGACCCGACAGACCCGAGATATCGACTTGGATCTGAAAAAGGGGCGAACAGGCTCGCAGTGATCGGTTTGTCCATCTTGCCGGTCTGCGCGAATGAACGGGGAGACGTTCTCGTTCCCGGTGCGCGTGCCGAACCGAGCGGTGTGGCGCTGTACTGGCCGATCTGGAATAAGCCGGCATCGCTTTCTGCCATCCGCGCGCTGTTGGCTCATCCCGCCATTACCGAGCCCGAGAAGCTCGCGCGGTTCGGTGTCGTCACCGTAATGCGCGCGCGCATCGAACTGATCAACAGGTTCAAGAATGTGAGCCGAGCGCGACCGGTGCCCCCTGGCGCGCCGTCGGATTAGACCTCATCACCTACAATAGAAATTTTTGAGCTGAAAGAATCGACTACACATTCCTCTTGGAGTTTGCCCATCGCATGCGAACTGCGCTCTGGCTGGGACGTCGCAAAGGCAACGGAAGGCACCCCCCTTCGTTGGCATCGTGTGAGTAGCCATCGCGCTCGGCAGACCAACATGCGCTGCGATCACACGTTGTCCTAGCCTAAATTGATTGCATGACATCCGGCGGCGACCGCGGCTCTTTTTCACCATTTGCTCCTTTGCACGGTGCGCGCCCTCAACGGTCAGAGGTCGCGTTCGGTTCGTGCACTCGGCCTACAACTTCGAACTGCCTTTTCCCTTCGCATCACACCGACGCCGTGACCGCTCTTGAACTTCCGCATGCTGCTTCGAAAAACGGCGGCGTAACGAGAGCTCACCTGCCCTCGCTCGTGCGCTCCTCCGCAAGCGACAAGCTCGGATCGGCGGGGGTGCCGAAATCCGCCACCAGGCGCACGGTCACAGGACCCTGCTCGGGTACACTCGCGACCATAAGCAGCGCCCGGCGCTGTTCGAAGCGCTGCGTATACCAGGGCTGCGGCGGCGGGATCTCGGTGCCGACGAGGAGCAGATCACCCGGCCGCAGCTTCTTGCGCACCGGATCGAAATATCCGGGTGCCAACACCTCCGCGAGCCGGTCGGCGGTGCTGTACGTGTACCAGTTGAACCCCTCTTCGCTCTGGGCACCGAAGGCGAGCGCCATCCTGTAACCAGCTGCCGGCATCGCGTCCTCTCCATCGCTCCTTAGGCGACCAAATCCTTAGATAACTAAAACGTTCCTGTCCATCGTCGATGATCGGAATTTTATCTGAATTGTGGCCGATCCGAGCCGTTTTCGCCCGCGATGACACCGCGCCCATTCCCACCGCAC
>JAUQQO010000002.1:9973-10294 GCA_030549795.1 Pseudomonadota bacterium
TCGCGTCCTCCCCGCACTCGATCCCAAGGCCCGACGCTTACGGACGACCGACTCTCGCGCCCACCACAACCGGTGAGGGCAAACAGCGGTCGCTGACCTTCCCCTGCCATCTTGGGGTGCGATCCGCGCGCCGGCTCGCCGTTCCGCGCGCATCGGGCGCGGTTTCGGCGCGCAGAAAAGGGTTCTCGTCAAAAGCTCGTGTCGGCGCAGCGACCGGTTGACGGATGTGGTTTATATTCCTAATATTTGGCCATCGTTCCGATCGTGGAGCAGGTCATGGCCAGAATCGCAACCGCGGCCCAGCGGGAAGCAGCGCGCAAG
>JAUQQO010000015.1 GCA_030549795.1 Pseudomonadota bacterium
CACAAGCCCGGCGCCGAGCGCGGTGCCGACTCCGAGTAAGGCCCTCCGGTCGAGAGCCGCGCCCTTGCGCGGCTCCCCTTTCTTTTCCGTCATGGTCTCGTCCTCCTTCGCGCGCCAGCGTCAGCCAAGCGCGTCGTAGATGATCCCCCTGTACCAGTCGTAGGCGTAAGCCGCCTCGAGGTCGCGATCCTTGGCGGGTGCTTTGAGCTTGCTCACCCCGCCTGCGATCTCTTTGATGCCTTCCGGTGTCGCGCCGTACATCGCGGTCACCGAGAAGCCATAGCCGGGCGCTACGATCGAATAGCAGGTGTTGGCAAAGGACGGCTCCGGCGGCTCCTTGCCCTGCAGCATCGCCGCGATCGCCGCCGCCGCGTTCCTTGCCTGGCTGTTGGCAGCGGTACCCGACTTCGGCATCGCGCCGGCGATGCAGGCGTCGCCGACCACGTGGATGCCCTTGACCTTGGTCGATTCCATGGTCTTGGGGTCGATCGGGCACCAGCCCTTCTCATCCGTCACCCCGGCGATCTGGGCGATCTTGCCGGCGCGCTGCGGCGGGATGAAGTTGATCACATCCCCCTTCTCTTCCCCGAACTCGGCCTCCACCGTCATCGCCTTGGGATCGACGCGGGTGACCTTGCCGCCCTGTTTGCCGCCGATCCACTGGATCATACCGGGGTAGAGGTTCTCGTAGGCCTCGAAGAAGAGAGCCTGCTTGGAGAAGTTCTCTTTCGGATCAAAGATGAGGATCTTGGACTTGGGTTTGTTGTTCTTGAGGTACCAGGCGATCATCCCCGCCCGCTCATAGGGCCCCGGCGGGCAGCGGAAGGGATTGGCGGGGGCGACGATGATCACCGTACCGCCATCGGGCATCGCCTCGAGCTGCTTGCGCAGCAAGAGTGTTTGCGGCCCGGCCTTCCAGGCGTGCGGCATCACTTCGGCCGCCGCCTCGCTGTAGCCGGGCACGGCGTCCCAGATGAAGTCGATGCCGGGTGAGAGCACCAGGCGGTCATAAGCGAGCGTCGCCCCACCCTTGAGCGTCACCGTCTTGGCGTTGGGATCGACTGCGACCGCCTCGTCGTGCACGACTTTAACGCCGCGCTTGGCGATCTTGTCGTAGCCGTGGGTGATCGTCTGCATCTTTTCGATGCCGCCGATCACATAGTTGGAGAAGGGGCAGGTGATGAACTGTTTGTCGCGCTCGATAAGCGTGACTTCCGCGTCCGGCAGGAACTTTTTGACGTATTTGGCCGCCGTGGCACCGCCGAAGCCGCCCCCGACCACAACCACGCGCGGCGCGGCCCCCCGTGCGATCCGCGGCAGAGAAAGGGCCGCTGTTGCCGCGAGGCCGCCCGCAACGAAGTGACGACGCGTAGCCGACATGACGCCTCCCTTCACTGGCTCGCGAAATGCGCCGCAAGCGCCTGGATCTGCTCATCGGTAAGCGACTTGGCGATGCGGTCCATGATCGTCGCTTCCTTCTGCCCGGCGCGGAAGCCGGTGAGCATTTCCACCATCTTGCGGGCCGGATAGTTGGCGATCTTGGGGATCTCCAGCTGTCCGGCCTCTTTGGGACCGTGGCAGACGACGCAGTTGCGCGCGATCGCTTCTGCCGTCGGCGCCGCCATGGCGCTTCCCGCCATCAGCGTTACCGCTAGAGCCACTGGGATCGTGATGCCCTTCACCGATTCGGCCTCCCTTTTAAGGCACGGGCGCTGCCATCGCGCTGTAGCCCGGCCGCACATGCGAAATCCCTAATACACCGTCTTCGCCAACCCCCTCGTGCTGCGGCCGAGTGTCGCGTCTTTTGCCCTCGCGGGTCAGCTCGACCGCCGCAGATAGGCTTCGAAGCTCTCGCGACGATAGGCCTCTTCGGCGACATAGCGGAAGAGGGCGAGGAACGGTGCGGGAGGAAGATAGCCGGGCATCTTGGCCACGGCCGCCTCGTGCGCCGGGCGCCCGCCGACTTCCTCGGGCCGCGCGGGCAAAAAAATCGCCACGGGCGTCATCTGACCGGCGATACGGCGCGCGAACGCTTTTTCCTCATAGCGCTTGCCGTCGAGATCGGTGACCTCGCGCGCACCATAAAGATCAAGTTGGATGATCTCGAAGCGCTCGCGCACGAAGGACACGATCTCGGGATCGGCGAAGTTGACGAGATGGAGATCGCGGCAGAACGGGCATCCCTTCTGCTCGACGAGGATCACCAGCCGCTTGCCGGCCGCAGCCGCCGCCTCGAGGTCCTCGCGCAGGTCGAGGAAGGACTGCAGGAACCAGTCCTGGGTGAGTAGCCCGCCGCTCTCGATGGTCGCAGCGCGCGCTCGTGGGGCAGCGGCAGCACCGACGACAGCCGCGGTCAGAAACAATCGGCGGTTGATTGCGCTCATCGCTTCGCCCTCCCCCTTCTCAACCCTCCCCTGGCCTCGGCGCGGATGCCTCGGCGAGCCGCTCGAGCAGGGCCCCCAAAAGCCCGAAGAAGAACTCCGCGCCGGGATAACCCTGGATCCGCCCGACCTCGCGCCCGTCGTCGAGCAGAACGAAGGTCGGTGTATAGCGGATCGGCGCTACGAGTTGGATCCCATCCGGCAACGGAGCATCGCGATCGAGGCGGCGCAAGGGCGCCCGCTGACCTTCGGCCGTGGCCGCGTAGATGGGCCCGATCTCGGCATCGAAGCGGGCACACCAGGGACACGCACGGCTCGCGAACATGACGAGCTCGGCCGCTCGTGCCTGCTCCGCGCGGAGCACGAGAATCAGGGCAGCTGCAGCCAACCCAACCGCTTTGCGCATCCCGCTGCTTGTGCCTCCGCGACTTTGCCGACAGCGACAGGCGGTCGCAACGCCTGACCTCTTGCTGTCTATATTATCGACGGCTTATAAAAGCAAGCACGCTGCGGGTGTCGCAGCGATGGACAAAAGCGCTGTCCATTCTAAAGTGTCGTAAGAAGAGGTGAGGGGCGCAGCCGCACCCAAAGGGGAGGTTCGAGCGATCCTCGCTGCAAGGCAGGTGGTGGGCAGGCAAAAGGGGAGCATTGGGATGAATTGGTCGAGCGCGGCAAACCGCCGCACGGTCATCAAGGGCATGGGCGCGGGAGCGCTGGCGATCGGAGGGATCGGCTGGGCGATCGAGCCTGCCCGCGCGGATCTCGCCAAGGCCGAAAAGCTCCTCAAAGAGCTGATCGGCGCGAAGGTGCCGCAAGAGGGCAAGGTGCGGCTTGAGATGCCGCAGATCGCCGAGAACGGCCAAACCGTGCCGCTTACCGTATCGGTCGACAGCCCCATGACCCCCGACAATTATTGCAAGGCGATCCACATCCTCGCCGAGGGCAATCCGGAAGCTGGGGTGTGCACCTTTAAGTTTACTCCGGCGAGCGGTCGCGCCGAGTTCTCCACCCGCATGCGGCTCGCCCAGACCCAGAACGTGTGGGCGGTGGCGGAGATGTCGGACGGCTCGGTGTGGATGACCAAGACCGAGGTCAAGGTGACGATCGGCGGTTGCGGCGGCTAAGTGACAGGAGGATCGACGACCATGACCGACATCAAGCCGCGCATCAAGGTCCCGAAGACCGCCAAAAAAGGTGAGATCGTCGAGATCAAGACGCTCGTAAGCCACGTGATGGAGACCGGCCAGCGCAAGGACGCGCAGGGCAACACCATCCCGCGCCGGATCATCAACCGCTTCACCTGCGAGTACAACGGCAAGCCGGTGTGCGAGATGATCCTGCATCCGGCCATTTCCGCCAATCCCTACATCTCGTTCTTCTTGAAGGTCGAGGAGAGCGGCACCCTCACGATGGCCTGGTACGACGACGACGGGAGCGTCTACAAAGCCGAAAGCAAGATCGAAGTAACCGGCTAAGACCCGTTCGTTCGGTTTGGTGCGCGCGGGCCGCATCCTCGATGCGGCCCGATCGCTATCTACTGCGGGGAGGATATCTCTTGTTCAGCCGCCGCGATCTGATCGCTCTTGCTGCTGCCACTGCGGCGATCGTCGGACCCGGCCGCGCCGCGCGGCTCGCCGCCCAGGATCGCTTGAGCGAAGCCGACCTGCTCGCCTTCAAGCCGGTCGGCAATGTCACCCTCCTGCACATCACCGACCTCCACGCCCAGCTGTTGCCGGTGTGGTTCCGCGAACCCTCGACCAACATCGGCGTGGGCGAAGTGCGCGGCCTTCCGCCTCATCTCACTGGCGAAGCCTTCCTCGAGCGCTTCGGCATCGCGCGCGGCAGCGCCGAGGCCTATGCCTTTACCGATCAGGACTTCGTCGAACTCGCCCGGCGCTTCGGGCGCTTGGGCGGCCTCGATCGGATCGCCACGCTCGTCAAAGCGATCCGCGCCGAGCGCCCCGGGCGTACGCTGCTCTTAGACGGTGGCGATGCGATGCAGGGCTCCTGGGTCACCTTACAGACCAAGGGAGCGGATATCGTCCGCGCCTACCGAGCCCTCGGCGTGGATGCCATGACCGCGCACTGGGAGTTCACCTACGGTACCGAGCGCGTGAAGGAAATCGTCGAGGAGCTCGGTTTTCCCTTCCTCGCCGGCAATGTGCTCGATACCGAATGGGAAGAGCCGGTGTTCGAATCGACCGCCTATTTCGAGCGCGGCGGGGTCAAGATCGCCGTCATCGGCCAGGCCTTCCCCTACACCCCGGTGTCCAACCCGCGCTGGATGATCCCCAATTGGTCGTTCGGCATCCGCGAGGAACGGGTAGCCCAGCACGTCGAGAAGGCGCGCGCCGAGGGCGCCCAACTCGTCGTGCTGTTGAGCCACAACGGCTTCGATGTCGACCGCAAGCTCGCAAGCCGCGTCGCTGGGATCGACGTGATCTTGACCGGCCACACCCACGACGCCCTGCCCCAGGTGCTGCAGGTGGGCAAGACGCTGCTCGTCGGCACCGGCTCGCACGGCAAGTTCCTCGCCCGTCTCGATCTCGACGTCCGCGACGGGGCCATCAAAGACTTCGCGTTCCGCCTCATCCCGGTGTTCTCGGATGCCATCCGCCCCGACCGCGAGATGGCACAGCTCATCGAAGAGCTGCGCGCGCCGTTTAAAGCGGAGCTCGAACGCACGCTCGGCTATACCAAGGACCTCCTCTACCGGCGCGGTAATTTCCAAGGGACCTGGGACGATCTCATCTGCGCCGCGATCCTCGAGCAGCGCGATGCCGAAATCGCGCTCTCGCCCGGCTTCCGCTGGGGGCCGTCGCTTCTGCCGAACGAGCCGATCCGCATGGAGGACTTGTGGGCGCAGACGGCGATCACCTACCCACAAGTGTACCGCATCACCATGACCGGGGCACAGCTCAAGGACGTGCTCGAAGACGTGGCCGACAACATCTTCAACCCCGATCCCTATTACCAGGGCGGCGGTGACATGGTACGGGTGGGCGGCTTGGGCTTCACGATCGATGTGGAGCAGCCGATCGGCCGCCGCATCTCGGAGCTGACCTTCCTTAAAACCGGCGCACCGATCGATCCCGAGCGACGCTATGTCGTCGCCGGTTGGGCCTCGGTCAACGAGGGCACGGAAGGTCCGCCGGTGTGGGAACTCGTCGCCCGCTACATCGAAGAGCGCAAGGAGATCGCGGTACCCAGAGCCGGCCTGGTGCGCGTCAAGAGCGCCTAAAAGGATCCGCAAGCGATGTTGGAGGTCGGCTTTCTGGCCGCGTTCGGAGCCGGCGTGCTCTCCTTTTTGAGCCCCTGCGTGCTGCCGCTCGTGCCACCCTATTTGTGCTTTCTGGGTGGGCTTTCGATGGACCAGCTGCAAGGCGCGGTGGCTCAAGAGGAGCGCGCGCAGCTGCGCCGCCGCACGCTTGCGGCGGCGCTTGCCTTCGTGCTCGGCTTTGCCACCGTCTTCGTGAGCTTCGGGGCGACGGCGAGCGCGATCGGCCGCCTGCTCGCCGAGCACGGCCTCCTCCTCGGGCAGATCGCCGGCGTCATCATCATCGTCCTCGGCCTTCACTTTTTGGGCGTGTTCAAAATCGCCTTCTTAAATCGCGACATCCGCTTCCACCCGGAAAAGCCGGCTGGCCTTATCGGCGCCTATGTCGTGGGGCTCGCTTTCGCCTTCGGCTGGACTCCCTGTGTTGGGCCTGTGCTCGCCGGCATCCTGTTCCTCGCCGGCAGCGAAGAAACCGTGTGGCGCGGGGCACTGCTGC
Organism: Pseudomonadota bacterium; assembly: GCA_030549795.1. Taxonomy (GTDB): domain Bacteria; phylum Pseudomonadota; class Alphaproteobacteria; order Geminicoccales; family Geminicoccaceae; genus JANXAZ01. Next base: position 6,155 of record JAUQQO010000015.1, read on the forward strand.
TCGCCGCTTATGCCGCGGGGCTGGGGCTGCCGTTCGTGCTCGCCGCGCTTTTGCTCGACCGTGCGATCGCGGGGCTGCGGCGGCTGCGGCGCTGGATCCCGGTGTTCGAGCGGACCACCGGCGCGTTCCTGGTCATCACCGGTGTGCTCTTCCTCACCGGTCGTCTGAGCGATCTCTCCTATTGGCTTCTCGAGACCTTTCCGATCCTTGGCCGGATCGGTTGAAGGCGACCACGAACGCCTGATACGACCCCGACCAACCGCGTGCGCGCGCTTGCGCGAAGGCGGCGTTGAGCGCGATGCGGGCGCGGAACTGCTCGCGCACGAGTTGGGTGAGCTCGGCACCGAGCGCGAGCTCGCCGCGGTCCAACATGGCGAGCACGGCGCGATAGCCGGCCTCGGCACGGGCGGCGGCATCGGGCGCGTTGCACTCGGAATCCGGACGCTGGCGGTACTCGCGTAAGACCCGTCTTACGACCGGGATCGTTCCCAGCCGATCGAGCAGCAGCAAGTTGAAGACGACGTCGTCGCAGATCGGAACCTCGACCCAGCGCAAGCCGAGGGCGCGGTCGACCACGGGCATCACCGGTACCGGCTCGGCGAGCAAGAGCTCGGCATCGAGCGCGCTCGTCCCGTCCGCGGGCGGAAGCCAGAAGCGCAAAAGGGTGCCGTCGCGATCGTCGACCACGGCGACATTGTCGGCCGCCGCCCCGTGGGCGAGGGCAAGGGGTACAAGGCTCGCCAAGCGATCGGGGTAGAACAGATCGTCGGCATCCAAAGGCGCGATCAGCCGCCCCCGCGCGGCATCGAGAGCGCAGTTGCGGGCACGCGCCACCCCGCTGCGCACCCCGCCCGTGGTCACGAACCGAATGCGCGGATCGCTTATCCCGTGCGCGGCCAAAAGCTCGGGATAGTGCGGATCGCCATCGTCGACCGCGACCACCGCCTCCCAATCCGGCAGGGTCTGCGCGCGCAGCGAGGCGAGGCAGCGCACGAGTGTTGCCTGCCCGCGATAGACCGGGATCAAGACCGAGACGAGCGGAGCCTCTTGCAACCGCTTCAGCCCATCTTGAGCGCGGCGAGGAAGGCCTCTTGCGGGATCTCGACTTGCCCGATCTGGCGCATCCGCTTTTTACCTTCCTTTTGCTTTTCTAAGAGCTTGCGCTTGCGGGTGACGTCGCCGCCGTAGCATTTGGCGAGAACGTCCTTGCGGTAAGGTTTGACGGTCTCGCGCGCGATGATGCGGCCGCCGATCGCAGCTTGAATGGCGATCGCGAACAGCTGGCGAGGGATCAGCTCTTTGAGTTTCTCGCACACCGCCCGCCCGCGCGGTTCGGCTTGGCTGCGGTGGACGATCATCGAGAGCGAATCCACCCGCTCGCCGTTGACGAGGATGTCGACTTTGACGAGATCAGACTCCTCGTAGCCGTCGAGCTGGTAGTCGAAGCTCGCGTAGCCGCGCGTGCACGACTTCAAGCGATCATAGAAATCGTAGACGACTTCGTTGAGCGGCAGGCGATAGATGACCATCGCCCGATTGCCGACATAAGTGAGCTCTTGCTGGACCCCGCGTTTTTCCTGGCAGAGCTCGAGCACCTTACCGAGAAACTCGTCGGGGACGAGGATGGTGGCCTTGATCCACGGCTCCTCGATCTTCTCGATGCGAGTGGGATCGGGATAATCGGCGGGGCTGTGCAATTCTTTGACTTTGCCGTCGGTGGTATGGACGCGATAGACCACCGAGGGCGCGGTGATCACGAGATCCAAGCCGAACTCGCGCTCGAGCCGCTCTTGGACGATCTCGAGGTGGAGCAGGCCCAAAAAGCCGCAGCGAAAGCCGAGGCCCAAGGCACCGCTGCTCTCGGGTTCGAAGCTGAAGCTCGAATCGTTGAGCCTGAGCTTGGCAAGGCCGTCGCGCAGCGCTTCATACTCGGCCGCATCGGTGGGATACATGCCGCAGAACACGACCGGCTGGCTCGGACGAAAGCCGGGCAAGGGCGCAGAGGCCGGTCGCCGCTCGTCGGTGATCGTATCGCCCACCCGGGCATCGGCGATCTCCTTGATACCGGCTGTGATGTAGCCGACCTCACCCGGCCCGAGAGAATCGACCTGCAAAGGCTTGGGCGTGAACACCCCGATGCGGTCGATGGTGTGCACGGCGCCTGTGCCCATAAACCGGATCTTAAGACCGCGCTTGAGCTCGCCGTTCTTGACCCGCACGAGCGTGACCACGCCTAGATAGGGGTCGTACCAGGAATCGACCACGAGCGCCTGCAATGGCGCCGCACGATCGCCCTTGGGCGGTGGCAAGCGCGCGACGATGGCCTCCAACAGCTCATCGACCCCCTGCCCCGTCTTGGCCGAGATCAACAGCGCGTCCTTGGCATCGAGACCGATGATGTCCTCGATCTGCTGCTTGACTTTCTCGGGTTCGGCGGCGGGCAGATCGACCTTGTTGAGAACCGGGATGATCTCGAGGTCGGCGTCGATCGCCTGGTAGGCGTTGGCGAGCGTCTGCGCTTCGACCCCCTGGGTGGCATCGACGAGCAGGATGGCGCCCTCGCAGGCACGCAGGCTGCGGCTGACCTCGTAGGAGAAGTCGACGTGACCCGGAGTGTCGATGAGATTGAAGATGTACTCCTTGCCGTTTTTCGCCGTGTAGCGAAGGCGGACGGTCTGCGCCTTGATCGTGATCCCGCGCTCGCGCTCGATGTCCATCGAATCGAGCACTTGTTCGGTCATCTCGCGCGGATCGAGCGCACCGCACTTCTCGATCAGGCGATCGGCAAGGGTCGACTTGCCGTGATCGATATGCGCGACGATGGCGAAGTTGCGGATGTGAGCGAGATCGGTCATGCTTTCCGTGATTGGCCTGCGCGCCCGCTGCTGCGCTCCTGCGCAGCACCTCGCCCCCTAGGTAGTTCGCCTGCGCGCCCCGCGCCAGCGGCCGCTGCCTTCCCCGCCCAAACGCGCACTTTTTAGAAGCGTAGGTTGGTTCTTGATGCGGCGCGTAAGCGCGCCTTGAGGGGTTCTAAAAGCGCGCCTTGTCAACCGATACGCTCCATCGCCCGGGGTCGGCCCAGGGGGCGCTCGCGTGCATCTCACGGCTGCAAGCGACCTTGAGGCGTTGGGCACGCGATGCGCGCGTGCCTGTGCCCTCACGAGCAGGGGCGGTAGGGCAACGGCGCGGCGGATTGACGCCCCCTCGTCCCTCCTCTAGCGACCCGTCGAGGCAGAAGGGAGGCGAGCCGTGAGCAGCGCAAAGACCTGCGCGATTATCGGCTGTGGGCTGATCGGCCGGGCTTGGGCCATCGATTTCGCGCGCGCGGGCTGGACCGTGCGCCTCTTCGACCCGGCTGCAGGGGCGCTCGAGAGTGCGCTTGCCGCGATCGAGCAGCTGCTCGCTGATCTGGTCAACCACGGGCTTCTCAACGCACAGGACCGCGACGCCGCGCGCGCCCGCCTCGCGCCCGTAGGCGACCTCGCCCTTGCGCTCGATGGAGTGGATTGGGTGCAGGAGAATTCCCCCGAGCGGCTCGAGCTCAAGCGCGAACTGTGGAAGGAACTCGATCGGCTGGCCCCCGCTCATGCCGTGCTCGCGTCTTCGACCTCGGCGATTTTACCTTCGCGCTTTACCGAGGAGCTCTCGGGTCGTGAACGCGCCCTCGTCGTCCATCCGCTCAATCCGCCGTACCTCATCCCGGCGGTTGAGATCTGCCCGGCGCCCTGGACGAGCCTTGCTACCATCCTGCGCGCTGAAGAGGTGATGCGGGCGCTCGGCCATGCGGTCATTCGGCTTTCGCGCGAGATCGACGGCTTTGTTATGAACCGGCTGCAGGCGGCGCTCGTGGAAGAGGCGTTCAAGCTCGTCGCGGCCGGCATCTGCACCGCGGAGGAGGTCGACATCGCGCTTCGCGACGGGCTCGCACTGCGCTGGTGCATCGCCGGCCCGTTCGAGGTGGGCGACCTCAACGCGCCTGGAGGTATCAGAGATTACGTCGCGCGTTACCGAAGCGTCTTCGATTCGATTCTCGAAAGCGCCCTGCCCCGTCCCGACTGGAGCGGGCCGGTGCTCGATGAGATCGAGCAGTCGCGCCGCCTGCGCCTGCTCGCCCAAGAGATCCCGCACCGCCAGCGCTGGCGCGACCGCCGCCTCATGGCCCTTCTCCGTCACAAGCGGGAAGCATCCGAGACGATTGGGGATTGAGCCGGTCATGCTCATCGCGAACCCAGCTATCGCGCGGTGAAGGCTTGCGGTGGCTGTCCGTGGGCCCTAGGCAGGTCGCAAACTATCGGGATCGGGAGGCTGCGATGACGCAAACGACGCGCCGTCAACTCACGGCTTTTGCCCTCGCTACGCTCGCTGCGCCCTGGATCCTGCCGCGCCGTGCCTTGGGCCAACAGAAGCCGAGCGAGCTGCGCATCGGGATCTCGACGTTCCTTTCCGGGCCGGCTTCGGTGTTCGGTGTTCCCGGCCGCAACGCGGCCGAGCTTCTGATCGAGCAGATGAACGCCCGCGGCGGGATTGCCGGTGTGCCGATCAAAGCTCTCGTCATCGACGAAGCGCCGGGGGTGAACTTCTTGCTCGGCGAATGCCGGCGCCTGGCCCAGAACGAGAATGTGGACGTGATGTTGGCCTCCATCTCGTCCGCGAGCTGCCTCGCGGTCGCACCGCTCGCAGAAGAACTCAGACTTCCCAACATCATGTGGGACTGCGGCACGCAGCGGATCTTCGAGGAGGGAACGTGGCGCTATTCGGTGCGCACCCAGGCCAATGCGGTACCCGAGATCGTCGCGCCCTTGCTCTACCTCTTGAAGGTCCGCCCGGATGTACAAACCATTGCGGTGGTCAACCAGGACTACGCCTGGGGTCGCGATTCGTGGGCAATCTTCAAGACTGCGCTTGAAGCGATCAAGCCGGGCGTGCGTATCGTCGCCGAGCTCTTCCCCAAGTTCGGGGCTACCGACTTCTCCACCGAGATCACTCGGCTGCAGGCGCTGCGCCCCGATGTGGTGTTCTCGACCAGCTGGGGCGGTGAGCTCGACACCTTCATCCGCCAGGCAGCGGAGCGGCGGCTGTTCGAGCGCTCGCTGTTCGTTTTACCCCTCGCCGAATCGTCGCTCGAGCGGGTGGGCAAGACCCTGCCCGAAGGGGTCATCGTCGGCGCGCGGGGTGATCACTGGTTCTTGCACCCGATCGCCAAGGATACGGAGAAGCTCAAGACCTTCGTGAGCGAATACCGCAAGCGTTATGGGCATTATCCGATTTACCCCACCTTCCATATGGCGCAGGCCCTCTTCGCGCTCGAAGCCGCCTACACCAGGGCGATCGCCGCCAACGGCGGGGTGTGGCCGTCGCGCGAACAGCTCATGGACAACTTACGCGGCCTTGAGTTCGACCATCTCACCGGGCGCATGAAGATCCGCGAGGATGGTCAGGGCCTCGAGCCGATGCTCATCGGGGTGACCAAGCACGTGCCCGAGTTTCCCTTCCCGGTCCTCGACCACATGGTGCTCTTCCCACCTGAGCTCACCATGAACCCGATCGGCACCAAGGGGCTCGAATGGGTCAAGGGGCTGACCATGGACATGGTCGCCAAAGCCCCCGCTCCCATCCCCTACCGCGCCTGAGGCCAAGCCCCGGGGCGACGCGCCCCGGGGGTGCGGATCCGCGGACGCGTCTATGCAACTCCTGCTGCTTGCCGTTCTCGACGGCCTTGCCTACGCTGCGCAACTCTTCATGGTCGCGGTCGGGCTCACGCTCGTCTTCGGCGTGCTCAAGATCCTGAACGTCGCCCACGGCAGCCTGTTTGCGATCGGCGCCTACACCGCCTCGACGCTCGTCGGTCTTATCGGCACTCCTGATCTCTCGCTGATCGCACTCGCCCTTGCTGCTCTCGCTGTGGGCGCCGTTGCCGGTCCCTTGATCGAGCGCGGTTTGCTCGCGCGCATCTACGACAAGGAACATGTACTCCAACTGCTCGTCACCTTCGCGCTCTTTATGATCCTCGAAGACGTGCAGAAGCTGCTTTGGGGCGTAAAACCGCTCTTCGAGGACGCACCGGTGCGGCTTTTGGGTCCGATCGTGGTGGGAGACATTTACTATACGGCCTATCAACTCGTTCTCATGCCGAGCGTTGCGGCCGCATCGCTGCTCATCTTGGTGTGGTTCTTGCGCCGCACGTTGCTCGGCCGCACCATTCTCGCGGTCACCCATGACCGCGAAGCCGCCCAAGCGATCGGCATCGACGCGCGTCGCGTCTACCTGTTGGCGTTTACGATCGGCGCCGGCCTCGCCGCTCTCGGGGGAGCGCTCGCCGCGCCCACGACGAGCCTCGTACCCGGTATCGGCGTGCAGATGATCGTGCTCTCCTTTGCCGTCGTCGCCACTGCCGGGCTCGGCCAGATCGAAGGCGCTGCTGTGACCGCGCTCTTGATCGGCCTCGGTCGGTCGTTTGCCGTCTATTTCGCCCCCGAACTCGAGGTGGTGGTGCCCTATCTGCTCATGGTCGCGGTGCTGCTCGTGCGGCCCGAGGGACTATTCGGCCGAAGCGAGCTCAGGCGGATCTGATGCCCACGCGTCTGTTCGCACTGGTTGGAATGGCGCTTTTGCTCGCGCTCGCGGCACTACAGCCGTGGCTGCGCTTTGTGCTCACGCTCGCGCTAGCCACCGGCTTAGCAGTGCTCGGCATCGCTGTGCTGTTGCGCGCGGGCCAAGTGAGCTTCGGGCACGCTCTTTATGTCGCCATTGGCGCCTATACGGTCGCCTTCGCCCGGCCCCTGGTCGGCGAAGCCCTAGCGTTGCTCGCCCTTGCCGTCCTTGCGGCATCGGCTTCAGGTCTCGTGATCGGGTTGTTCGTCAGTCGCTACCGCGATATTTTCTTCGGTATGCTCAACTTAGCCTTTTCGATGGTCCTCTATTCGCTTCTTGAAAAGCTCTATTGGCTTACCCGCGGTACCGATGGGATCCGTATCGCGCGCCCCGATCTGTTCGGCTTCGCGCTCAGCGCACGAGACTATGAGTGGGGGCTGTTTGCGCTCGCGGCCGTGTTCGCGCTCACCTCCGGCGCCCTCGTAGCGCGCTATCTTCTCACTCCGGCAGGTCAAGCCCTCTCGGCTCTCAAGACGGGAGAAACGCGCCTCGAATTCCTCGGCATTTCGGCGCGGCGCGTGCTCTACCAGGCCTATTGTGTCTCCGCTGCGCTGGCCGGGCTCGCTGGCGGCCTCATCGCCTTAGCCACCCTGCACGTCACCCCCTTGCTCGCCTATTGGACGCATTCGGGGGAGCTCGTCTTCGTCGCGATTTTGGGCGGCACCGCCAATATGCTCGGCCCGTTTTTGGGTGCCATCGTCTTCGAGCTCGTGCGCGTCTATGCCGCAGCAGCTTTTCCTGACGCCTGGCAGATGATCCTCGGTCTTGTCTTGCTGGTCATCGTGCTCGCTGCGGCGCGCGGGCTTGTCGGCGTGATCGAGGATGCGTGGATGCGCGCACGGAGGTCGAAGTGAGCCGGGCGATCCTTCGCGCGCGCGGACTTGTGCTCGCCTTCGGTGGTGTGCGCGCGGCCGACGGCATCGACCTCGATGTCCTGGAGGGTGAGGTACTCGCGATCATCGGCCCCAATGGCGCCGGCAAAACCACTTTTCTCAACATGGTCACGGGCTACCTCAAGCCACAGGCCGGCTCGATCCAATTCGCCGATCGCGAGATCACCCGGCTCTCGCCGCGCCGCATCGTCCGGCTTGGGATCGCCCGCAGTTTTCAGATCCCACAGCTCTTCCGCGAACATTCGGTGCTTGCCAACATAGCCCTGGCGCTCGCAGCCGGTGGCGACTTCTGGTCCCCTCACCGCCCCTTGCTCACAACCGCGCGCGAGACCGAGGCCCAGGCGCTCTTGCAGCGCTTCGGCCTTGCCGATCTCGCCCAGCAGCGTGCCGATGCGCTCGATGAGGGGGCGCGCAAGCTCCTCGATGTCGCCATGGCGGCAGCGCTCGCCCCGCGCCTTCTCCTCATGGACGAGCCGACCTCGGGGGTGGCAACGGCGCAAAAACACGCGATTATGGATCGCTTGATTCCCGCCCTGCGCCAACAGGGCGTGACGGTCGTATTCGTCGAACACGACATGGAGGTCGTGGCGCGGTATGCCGACCGGGTCGCGGTGTGGAGCCAGGGAAAGATCCTGGCCGAAGGTCCTGCGGGTGATGTGCTCGCCGACCCGACTGTCCGCCGCGACGTGATCGGTCTGGAGGGTGCGGCGTGCTGAGCCTCGAGCGGGTGGAGGTGACGATCGCCGGCGCCCGCATCCTGCGCGGCGTGTCGCTCGTCGTTCCCGAGGGCGGGCGGGTGGCATTGGTCGGGCGCAATGGCGCCGGCAAGACGACGACTTTTCGGGCGATCATGGGCCTCGTGCCCATCGCTACCGGTTCGATGCGCTTTTCCGGCGTCGACCTCGTCGCTCTGCCCGCGCACCGGCGGACCGCGCTCGGCATCGGCTACGCGCCCGAGGATCGCCGTCTTTTCCCCTCCTTCACGGTCGAGGAGAATGTGCGGTTGCCGGCCGAAGTGCTGGGCTTGCGCGGGCGCGAGATCCGTGACCGCCTCGCGCGGGTGTGGGATCTTCTGCCGGAACTCGCCGAGCTGCGCGACCGGCGCGCCGGTGCGCTCTCGGGCGGCCAGGGCAAAATGGCGGCGCTCGCGCGCGCCCTCGTAACCGGCACCCGTCTTCTCCTTCTCGACGAGCCCTTCCAGGGCCTCGCGCCGGCACTCGCCCGCCGCTACGGCGAGATCCTGGCCAGGCTGGTCGCGCGCGAGCGCGGCCTTGCGCTGCTCGTGAGCGAGAGCAACCCCGAGCTGCTCGCCCCTTTCGTCGACCAGGTGATCACCATCGAGCGCGGCGAGATCGCCGCCCCGCGGGCCTGAGCGGCCCGCAGCCTCAACGCGCCGCCGTCTCGGCAGCCTCTTCGACCGGTTCCCGCCGCGGCCCGCACGCGCGCTCGGGAAACCAGCCCCTGGCGCGGATGTGCTTCAGGAGTTGAACCATCGCCACGAGCACCGGCAGCTCGAAGGCCGGGCCGATCACCACCGTAAGGGCCACAAGCGGGTTCGAGAAGGCGCCGACCGCGACCCCAAGCGAGGCCTCCGAGTTGCGCGCCGCGGTGGTCATGACGAGAAGCGCGGCCTCGGGATAGTCGAGGCCCACGAGCCGCGCCGCCGCCAGCGCCACGAGGAAAATCGCGGTGAAGAAGACGAGCCCGGGCAGGATCATCCAGGCGACGACGCTCGGATTCTCGAACAGCACGCGACCCTGGCTCGCGAACATGGCGGCGATCACGAGTGCGAGCATCACCGTCTTGAAGAGGTCGAGCGGCAGCCTTTCGCCGATCGGGTTGGGGGCCACGGCGCCGCGCCAGGTCCACTTGACGATCTCGGCGAGCACAAGCGGCAGAACCAAGAACAGGCCTACGCTCTCGAGCACGACGCGGACATCGAGCGTCACGATCTGACCCGCGAGGCCCCAGAGATAGACCGGTAGCAAAAGGATCTGCAGGAAGAGGTTCCAGACGAGCAGGCTCAAGCCGAGCTCGACGTCGCCGCCCGCCAGATCGGTGAACACGAGATACCAGCCGATGCAGGGGGTCAGGAGGTAGAGGACGAGCCCGACCCAGACCTCGGGATGCGGCTGCAGGAACAGCCAGCCGAGGAACCAGGCGAACAAGGGCGTGAAGAGGAAGTTGATCGCAAGCGCCAGCGAGGTCGGCCGCCAGCGGCGGAAGGCCGCGCAGACCTCACCGGTCCGCACCCCGAGCATGACGAGAAAGATGACGAGAAAGACGCCGATCTTCACAACCGACCCCGCGGCGGCCGCCCGCTCCGGCGCGAGGCTCGCGAGCCCGAGGCCCAGGCCGATGGCGCCCAGGAGCAGGACCGGCTGCAAGCGGTCCAGTGAGCCGAGGCCTGGTGGCGCCCCCGATCCTCGGTTCACCGACACCACACCCTCCGCTGTCGCGAACGTGCTCCGACTAACCCTCGTGCGCGGCAGCTGCGTGACGGTCAACCTTCCCGGGAGCGCTGCGCGCAATGGTCGCGAGCTGGACTCGGCGATGGACGCCGCATTTCTCCATGATGTGGCGCAGATGATTGCGCACCGTGTGCGGGCTGGTGCCCAGAGCCTCGCCGATCTCGCGGTCGGTGAGACCGCGGGCAACCAGCGCCAAGACTTCCTGCTCGCGCTCGGTCAAGGCCGCGAGGCCGGCCGTCGCCGGCACCTCGCCGAGCACCGCCCCGACCGGCTCGGCGGCCGCCCGGACTGCCGCCCACAGGATCCGCACGAGCGTGCCGGGGAGCCGCGCCTCGCGGCTCGTGATCAGTGCCACCCGCCCGCCCGTTGGACCGTGGGCGGCGATCACCCGAGCGAGCCGCGGTTGGCCGCGCTCCTCGACGAGCACGTCGAACGGTGCCGCCACCCCGACGCGCCCGAGGCCCTCGCGGACCGCAAGGTGGAGCGCGTCGTCGGCCCGCTCGGGATCGAGCCAGGAAAAGCGCAAGCCCGACTCGGCCGCGAAGAAGGACGCAAGCCAACCCTCAAAGGCCTGCGGTGCCTCGAGCCCCGTACGGATCGCTCGGAACAAGCGAAGTGCGAGAGGGTCCGGACCCTCAAGCGGCTCGACCGCGATATGGAGAAAGCAGGGTCTCCCGCCCGCGTCCACCACCGAGATCCGACATAGCGCCGGCAGCGCCGAGCCGTCGCGCCGCCGCAACGGCAAAAGCGCTGACCCACCTTGCCCGCGATAGACGTCGAGCGCGTCCCAGCAGCAGCTGCTGCCGGCTGGCCTGGGCGGCGGCACCAGCAGCGTGTCGCAGGACGGCAGAGAGTCCTCAAGACCCAGAAGACGACGCAGCGCGCCGGTCGCAAACCGCACCCCGTGCCGTCGATCCACGAGGAGCGCCGGCTCGGCGAGTTCGACCAGAAGCTCCTGGACGAGCGGGTCGAGCGGTTCGCCTTCGGGCACCCGACCGATTCCTGCCATCGCGACGTTCGCGACATTAGACCGAAACCTGTCATATTCGAAAGGCCGGATCCTCGCTAGCCTAGGTTGTGGGAAGGAAACTGCTCATCCACGCCCGCCCGGACCAGAACGACACCATGGAGGCGAACGTGCCCGAGACCGATGTCGATCGACGCCACCTTCTGCGGATCGCCGGCGGCGCAGCCGCCGGGGCCACGCTCGGCGCCGCGGTAGGGGAGCCGGCCGGAGCGTCGAGCCGCGTGCCGGTCGTGGCCCTGGACGATCTCCGTCCGCTCGAGCCCGTCCAGTTCGACCATCCCGAGGGCGCACCCGCCGTTCTGATCGATCTCGGCCGGCCGGTCGAAGGCGGGGTCGGACCGAACCGCTCGATCCTGGCGGTGAGCACGCTTTGCCAGCACATGGGCTGCCCCGTGAACTTCGACCCGGCGAGCCTCGAGTTCGTCTGCCACTGCCACGGCTCGCGCTACGCCCTCGAGCGCGGCGGAATGGCGGTCGAAGGGGCCGCAACGCGCGGCCTGCCGCGGATCGCGCTCGTGATCGAGAAGGGACAGATCTTCGCCACCGGCGTGGCGGAGGGTGTAGTCTACGGGTTCGCCTGCCACAGCTGAGAAGCAGCCAGGGAGGACGACGATGCACGACGGCGGTTCCACCCCGGCCGAGCCCGAACTCGACCGTCGCCGTTTCTTGGAAGCCGCCGCTCTCGCGGCCGGCACCGCATCACTAGCCGCCGCTCCTGCGCAGGCAGCTGCACGCGCGAGTACCTGTCTCGAGCTGCCGCCCGCGGACGCGCAAGTCTACAACGCGACATGCCAGTACTGCATGGTCCAGTGCGGCTACAAAGTCTTCGTCTGGGAGCGGGGTAAGGGAAGGAAGCCCGCGGGCTCGTATACGGGCGCGCTCTCGGGCGAGTGGATTTCCCCCTCTTTCCTCAAAGCGGCCGAGAAGAACGGCAAGCCGGTCTGGATCGCGGTGGTGCCAGATAAGGACTGCGTGGTGAACCACGGCGACCATTCGATCCGCGGCGGCACCAGCGCCCAGACGCTCTTCGCCAAGAATAGCCCTTCGGCAGAACGCCGTTTGCTCTACCCGATGATCCGCAAGAACGGCAAAGGCTCCGCGCTCGAGCGGGTGAGCTGGGAGGAGGCAATCGCCTTCGTCGCCGACCGGCTTAGCAAGATTAGGGCCGAACACGGACCAGACGCACTTTCCCTCGTCTGGGGCGACTGGCTCTACAACATCCACACCTACGCGATGCTCAAGTTTTGGTTCGAGGCACTCGGCTCCTCGACCCACACCGGCAACGGCTGGTTCTTCGACGAAGAAAGCGCCGGCATCTCGGCGGCGTTCGGCACCGGCACTCGCTCCTTCACCGAGGAGGATTTCGAGCTCACCAAGCTCCTTGTGACAATGGGTACCAACCTCGAGGCGAACGGTTCGGTCTGGTACCATCGTTTCTATAACAAGAACCTTTCCGCCGGGACCGCCAAGCACATCGACATCGACCCGCGTCGCACCTATCAAGCGCGACTGGCCGAACAGCACGGCGGGCTGCATCTGCAGGTCCGGCCGGGCACCGATGCGATCCTGATCGGCGCGATCATCCGCGAGATCATCGCGCGCGACGCTTACGACAAAGAGTTCGTCGACCGTTGGGTCGTGGGTTTCGACGTCCTGCGGGAAACCGTACAGGCCGACAAGTTTGCGCTCGCCCATGCGGCGCGCACGACTGCGGTGCCGGAGGACAAGATCCGCCGCGCGGTCGAACTCCTAATCGAGGCGCGCGGCCGAACGATGCTCTTGAACGAGAAGGGCATCATGCACCAGCTCGCGGCCTTCGAGGCACAGCACGCTCTCGCCGCGCTCGGCGCGATCCTCGGCAATGTGGGCAAGCCCGGGGCGTGCGCTTCCCGCGCCGGTGGTCATCCCGGCGGAAGTTTGGTCTGGCCCGACGAGCCGCCGAGCCGGGAGCAGAACAAGAACATGTACAAGCGGCTCGATGCAGGAGGCGTCAAGGCGACCTGGGCGTTCGCTTGCAATATCGCCAAGCAACTGCCGTCACTCACCCACTATCTGCCGAAGATCGCAGAGACGTTCGTCATCGTCCAGGACCGCATCCACAGCGAGATGGACGCGTTCGCCGACGTGCTGTTGCCAGCTGCGACCTGGGGTGAGAACGACACTTTGCTCACGAGCGTGACCCGCAGGCTGCGCCTGACCCAGCAGTTTATGGACCCACCCGGTGAGGCCAAGCCCGATTGGTGGATTGTCGCCCAAGTTGCCAAAAAGATGGGCTACAAGGGCTTCGATTGGCGTACCCCGCGCGAGATCTGGGACGAGATGCGGGTCAAGAGCTCGGCCATCAAGGACATCACCTGGGACATGCTGGTCGAGGCCGGCACCAACGGCGTCCGCTTCCCCTACATTGGTGGCAAGGCCCCGGAGCGGCTCTTCTCCGAGGAGTACGAGCAGCTCACCGGCAAACGTTTTCCGACCGAAGACGGCAAAGTTCACCTCGAAAAGGCGGCCGTGCTCGCGACATTCGATCCTCGAAAGTACGAGTGGGGCGAGGTCAGCCCCAAGTATCCGCTGATGGCGATCGACTTCCGCCTCAACGAGCTGTGGAACACAGGCTATACTTATTGGGAAAAGCCTACGGTCTGGACTCGCACCCCGGACGCCTTTCTCATGATTCATCCCGAGGACGCGCAGCCGCGCGGTATCCAGACGGGCGATTGGGTGGAGCTGCGCTCACCTTATGGCGCCTGCCAGGCAGTCGCCCGGGTTACTAGCGACATCCTGAAGGGCGTGGTCGGCATCCCTGCACTCTTCCCCAAGAAGGGCCAGGAGTTCAACTACGCGACCCGGCCGGAGCCGAGCCCGGTCAACGGCGACTTCGTGACGATGGTAGCCTGCGAGATCGTCAAAGTCTGAGGTCGATTCGGCGTCGGACGGCCGGAAGGTCCGGCCGTCCCGACCCACTCTCACACGACCTCGACGCGCAGCCGCCCTACCCCTTCGATCGCCGCCTCCATGATCTGACCGCGCACGACCGGGCCGACACCAGAAGGCGTGCCGGTCAAGATCACGTCGCCGCCAGCGAGCGTCACATACCGCGAGAGCACCGCGATGATCTCCGGCACCTTCCAGATCATCTGGGCGAGATCTCCGGACTGCTTGAGCATGCCGTCGACAGCGAGCGTGATCGCCCCCTTGCTCGGATGGCCGATACGCGAGGCGGGAACGATCGGTCCGATCGGAGCCGAGCGGGGGAAGGCCTTGGCGATCTCCCACGGTCGCCCGAGCCGCTTGGCCTCGTCTTGGAGATCGCGGCAGGTCATGTCGATCGCCACCGCATAGCCGAACACGCACGAAAGCGCCTGCTCGACCGGGATGTCGTTTCCTCCCCTGGCGAGCGCCACGGCGAGCTCGACCTCATGGTGCACGGTTTGGGCGTGCTTGGGATAGGGAAAAGAACCCGAGGGATCGAGATCGTCGGGGTTCTTCTGGAAGAAGAAGGGCGGCTCGCGGCTCGGATCACCGCCCATCTCGAGCGCGTGCGCCGCATAATTGCGTCCGATGCAATAGACGCGGCGCACGGGAAAGAGCCCGCCGCCTGCAACCGGCACCGCCACCACCGGCGGTGGCGCGATCACATAGCCCATCTCGCTCATGCGCATCTCCTTTTTCGTCTCCCTCTAGCGCCTCCTGTCCGCCACCGCGAGCGCTGTTGGAGCGGTTGACGATGCTTGGGCACGGGTGTTGGTGGATGCCGCGTGCGCGCTTTTTGGAGCGTTAGTGTGAGCGACGAGCCCGATTGGTCCATCCCGCAGATCTTACGGCCGCGACCCGAGTGTTGCGACTTCGATCTCGAGCGCGCGCTCGAGGCGATCCTGTCCTTGCGCGCGGAGATCCCCGAGGATGCGTTTACCGCCCCCATTCTCGGCACCGAACGCGAGGGCAGCGCGGTGCTCCTTGAGGGCGGTCGGATCGCGATCACCATCGGCTATCTCATCGCCGAAGCCGAGCGGGTCTGGCTGGGCTCGAGCCGCGGTGGCGCCGTCGAGGCACATGTCTTGGGCTATGATTTCGCCACCGGCTTCGGTGTGCTCATGCTGCTCGGCCGGCTTCCCGTGGGCGGGCTCGCCTTGGGCAGCGGAACGAGGCTCGCGCTCGGCGACCCCGTCATCCTCGCCGCCGCCGGCGGTCTGGCTGCTGCGGTGCAGGCGCGTCTTGTCGCCCGCCACGAGTTCGCGGGTTATTGGGAATATCTTCTAGAGGAAGCCTATTTCACCGCCCCCGCGCATCCCCATTGGGGAGGCGCCGGCCTCATCGGCCCCGATGGCCATCTCCTCGGTATCGGTTCGCTTTTGATCGAAGCAGCGGCCGGGCCCGGCCGGCCGGGGGCGGCGAACATGGTGGTCCCGACCGACATTTTGGTCCCCGTGCTCGACCAGCTCGTCCGCAAGGGGCGGGTCGACCGCCCGCCGCGGCCGTGGCTCGGCCTCTATGTGGTCGAAGCCGGCGATCGGCTCGTGGTGAGCGGTGTCGCCCCCGGCGGTCCGGCGCACAAGGCGGGCATCGAGCGCGGCGATCTCGTGGTTGCCGTAGCTGGTCACGCGGTCCTCGATCTCGCCGACCTCTGGCGCAAGGTGTGGGCCTTGGGCGAGGCGGGCGTGGAGGTCCCGCTTCTGCTCGTGCGCAATGGTCGCCGCCTGGACCGCGTGCTCCGCTCGATCGACCGCGAGCAGATGCTGCGCCGCCCGCGGCTGCACTGAAGCCGATCGCTCCTTCAGCGGGCCAAACGGTCGCGCAGGCCGGCAAAGGCCACCGCGAGGCTCACGAGGGGACGGTGGAGCGCATAGAAGGGTACGGGGCGCAGGCGCTTGCGCAGCGGAAAGTCGAGCTCGGCTTCGGGCACTCCCGAGACCTTGTCGGCGAGCACCTTGCCCATCGCGGTCGCCATGGCGACACCGCGGCCGTTGTAGCCGCCAGCGAGCACGAGGCCCGGCTCCGGCTCGACGAGGAACGGCAGCTGGTCCTCGGTTACGGCGACGAAGCCGCCCCAGGCGAAAGGAAAGGGCAGATCGCCGGGCAGTTGCGGGAACAGCCTTGTCGCGAGTCGCCGCAACCGTGCCTGAGCCGCCCGGATTCCGGGTTCGCGATAGGCCCCGCGGCCGCCGATCACGAGCCGCCCGTCGCGATCGAGGCGGAAGTAGACGAGCAACCGCTGGGTATCGGAGGCGGCACGGCCGCCGGGAAGGATCGAGGCGCGCACGTTGTCGGAGAGCGGTGCGCTCGCCACCTGTATCGAGACCACGGGTACAAGCGCGCGCGCCATCGCCGGGTACAGGGCATCGGTGTAGGCGTTGGTGCACAGGAGTACAAAGCGTGCCCGCACCGTCCCGCGGCGCGTGCGCACCCGCCAGCACGCGCCCAGCTGTTCAAGGGCGATCACCCGCGAGCGGACGTAGAGCTTGGCGCCGCGTGCCAGGGCAGCGCGGGCGAGCCCGCGCGCGTAGGCGAGCGGGTCGAGGGTCCCGCCCCGGTGATCGAGGAGTGCCCCGACATAGCGATCGGTTCCGAGCGCCTGCGCGGTTGTACTGCGGTCGAGCCATTCCACCGGCGCGCCGCGCTTTTGCCATTGCGCGAGCCGAGCCTGATGTAGCCGCACCGAGGCGAGATCCGGCACCGGCTGGATCCATCCGGCGCGCACGGCATCACAGGCGATGCCGTAGCGATCGATGATGGCGAAGACGATCTCTGGAGCCCGGGCAGAGAGCGCGACCGCGCGCTTGCCGGCGGACGGACCCAAGATCCGCTCGACTTCGTCCGGATCCTGCTTGAGCCCGGCGATCACCTGCCCGCCGTTGCGCCCCGAAGCACCCCAGCCGATGTCTTGGGCTTCGAGGAGGACGCAGGCGATGCCGCGCTCGGCGAGGTGCAGGGCCGCGGAGAAGCCGGTGTAGCCGCCGCCCACGATGGCGACCTCGGTCTCCTCCTCGCCGTCGAGGGAAGGACAATCCGGCCCCGGCGGGGCGGTTGCCGCCCACAGACTGAGCGCAAGGGGTTCGCTCTCGTTCGCCATCATGGGCTCTTTGGGATCGGTGCTTGTCGATGCCTCAGCTGCAGCCTATCGGTGCGGGGCCTGAGCAACAAGCGCGGGCGGGGATGATCCGCGGCGAGCCGAATGGCGTTACCCCTTGTGCTCGCGATTATCGTTGCTGGCTTTGTGTAACCGGCCTCGGCTTGCCCGTTCCTGGGTGATCACGAGGTCACCCTCACACCCTGCGCGTCGCCGCGCCTTCGGGTTCGTGTCCTTAAGCTCTGCCGTTTCGCCATTTCCGAAGTGGGCGAAAAGGGGGCCGATCCTCGCCCATGCACGGACGCCCACGGGCGAAGATCGCTCGGCGGCGCGAAGGGGCGCTTTCGCATGTGAACCTCGAGAGACCCAATGGCCACATGTCCGATCGACCTTTGGGCGAAGAGAAAACAGCCAAGCGCCGGCGCACGGCGGCATGGCGCGTCGCTGCCGGTTACTTCGCTGCCCGGTGGAACTGTGCGCGAGCTCGGCGCGGTGTTGGTCATGTGCGGCACATCCTTGATCGTCGCCCGACGAGCCACGCTGCAGAACCTCAGGAAAATTTCCTTTGGTAGCATAGCGGCTACGCCCCGGGGTATGCAAGGATGCGGCCGTAGCCGCAGCGCACTTGTTTCCTAGCGAAATGCAAAGGATACTCGCCGTGGTTCCACAGTACCGGCGCCTGCGCGGCCGGCATCGCGCGGCCGCACGTGCTTTAAGGGAAACGCGGTGACATCGGCTTCGCTCGCACCCTCGCGCCTCGACGGGCGCCGCGTCGACTTCAGCTCGCTTTTGCGCGAGGACGGTGCGGTGGTGCTCGAGGCCGAGCCCGAACTCGCCCTCCACGCCTTCACCCTCGCCGCAGCGGTCGACGACATTCTCGGATGGGGGGTTCGCTGGGCCGACCAGCCGGGGCCGGTCCCCGTCTTGCGGTTACGGGTGGCGCACAGCGCTCCGGCAGGCGTGGACGGGCCGACGCTGTGGTGGCGGCCGGGCACGCGCGGGTGCGACACCGCCCTGTGTTTTCCGGACGAGCCGTACGCATCCCTCGACCCCATCCTCATGCCGGCCTTGGGCCGCGCCGATCCCGCCCGAGAGAGCGAACTCTCGGGCCCGGTGCGGCGTCTTCTGGCCGATGAGCACGGGGCCATCGCCCTGCGCGCCGATGCCCTTATCGCGCTCTTCGCCGACCTGCCGCTTCGTCGTGCCGATCAGATCCTGGCACATGCGCACGCCGCGAGCGACGTGCGCGCGATCCTCGGCGCCGATCTCACCCTGCGCTGGCTCTTGCGGCAGCTCCTGCCGGACGGCGGTGAGGACGTGCCGGCGTTCTCGCTGCTTACCGTCGATGCCGAAGACCAACAGCGCTACTTCATGAACCGTGCCGGCCATTGTTCGACAGTGATCGGCACACCCGACGATGATCTCCTCTTCTCGAAGAGCTGCCGCACGATCATGGATCGCTGCGAAGCCGAAGGCCTCAAGGCGGTGTTCATGGTCACGGGCGACGAGCTCGACCCCTCCTTCGTCGACGCCTTCGGCGATCCGCTCGTGGGCCTCGCCGATAACCGCCGCGTGCTGGATGAGTTCACCGCCCGTGGGCACGGCCTCGGCTTTCACGGCTTCGATCACGAATGGTGGCTGAGCAAGGGTTTTTCCGCCAACCCGCCGCTCGGCACGCTCGCCAAGCTCCGTTACTTCCTGGAAACGAGTGGCGACCCGCGCATCCTTTTGGGTACTTTTAAGTTCCTCTGGCGGCACCGGCGCGACCTGCTCAAAGCCCGCGCGCACAAACGCGCGCGCGAGCGCAGTCGCGGCGAGCCCTTCACGCTCGCGGAGATGTGCTCCGACATCGAGCGTTGGTGTGCGCTCGTCGACTGGAAAAGCGATCAGATCTTCGTGCGTTACCCCGGCTTCGTTCGCTCGCCCGCCACGATCGAGGCGTTCGATCGCTGCTTTACCTCCGTTGTCGATTCCTCGGATCTGTTCGAGCCCGACCCGCCCCTTCCTGTCTATCCCTACCGCCTGCTCGCCGAGCGCGATGGTGTGCTGCGGCGGACCCGCATCTGGGAAATCCCCTGTCTTTTCGTCGACAAGATCCTGCGCACCCGCGATCAGCGCCGCGTGGCCGCTTATCTTGACCGCCTCGAGACGATGACACGCTTTCCGGGCAGCTATCTGTGCCTGATCACACACACGAAGGTGCTCGGAACCAGTTGGGGCCACTGCCACCTCTACCTGCACGATCCCTTGCGCGGCATGGCGCTGCCGACGGTGCGCGCGAGCTGGGAAGCGCTCGCGCGGCTGTTGCGCGCGCGCACGCGCAGCCTAAGCCAGCCCACGATCGCGGCCTCAGCTGAGGGAGCCTCGGCGTGTCGCATCGCCGCGTGACGGTGGGCATGGTGGCAGCCATGCCTTGGCCGGCGGCCAAGGCTTCCTCGATCCGCGTGTCCAATCTCGTGCGCGCGCTCCTCGACCACGATCCCGAACTCGTGATCGAACTCTTCGCTTACGAAGGAGGGCCGTTCGAAGCGCATCCGCGTCTTGTGGTCCATCGTGTCGGCGGCTTCGATCCCGACAAGCGCAACTATTACCGCTGGCGCAACAAGCTTTCCGCAGACGTTCGGCTGTTGCGCGCCTTGCTTTCCGCTCGACGAAGGATCGCGGTCTTTTACGCCCACACCTTCGAGGGACTCGCCCTTGCGCTTACCTGCCGCGCGCTTGCGCGCGCGCGCATTCCGGTGGTGGCGGATCTGCACGGTCCCTTCGTGCCCGAACTCGTGCACTATCGGATGATCCCGGACAGGCCGTGGGCACGCGCTCCCTTCGAGCTCCTCGAATCGCGTCTCTTGCGCGGCTGCGCGCACGTCTTTGCCTCCAATCAAGGGCTCGCGGAGGCGATCGGGGCCCGCATCGGCGAGACCCGCGCAAGCGTGCTCTATGATTTTGTCGATCTTTCCCTCTTCGATCCCGCCCGCATCGACCCGGCGCGGCTGGCTGCGCTCGAAGCCCGCTATAAACCGGCCGGCACGCGCCTTATCGCCTATGTCGGCATGTTCAAGGACTATCAGGGCGTGGATCGGCTCGTGCGCGCCTTCGCCCAGATCGCCCCGCGCTATCCCGAGCTGCGCCTGTTGCTCGTGGGCGATGGGCCCTGTCGGGCCGACTATGAGCGCATCGCCCAAGAAAGCGGTGTGCGCGAGCGGGTCCTCATGCCCGGCCTGGTTCCGCACGCCGACGTCGTGCATTGGCTGCGGCTTGCCGACGTCCTGGTCTCACCGCGCATCGACAATGCCATCACCCGCGGCGGCTTCGTCTCGCAAATGCCCGAGTACATGGCGGCGGGCAGACCGATCGTGTCCACCCCGGTAAGCGGCTGCGCCTTTTTGCTGCGCGACGGCGCCGGTATTCTGGTCGCACCGAACGACGATGCCGCACTCGCAGCGGGGCTCGAGCGCGCCCTTACACTCGGCGAGGCGGAGCGTGCGGCCATGGTCGCGCGCGCCCGCGCCAACGTCGAACGGTTCACCTGGCGCGAGAACATCGCGCCGGTGGCGGCGAAGCTGCGCGCGCTCGCCCAAGACACCGCGGCCGCGCCGACGCTCGTGCGGCCCCGCGAGGCGTCGTGACCTCCAGCTCGGGTAAGAGCCGCGGTGGCAGCGAAGGCCGCGCGCACGGCAAAGTGCGCGTGCTCTCCGTCTTCGGGACTCGTCCCGAAGCGATCAAGATGGCGCCCGTGGTCCTGCGCCTTGCCGCCCATCCGGCATTCGAGGCGAGAGTGTGCGTTACCGCCCAGCACCGCAGCATGCTCGATTCGGTGCTCGCCGACTTTTCCATCCGACCCGACTTCGACCTCGACGTCATGCGCGCCGGTCAGAAACTCACCGAAATCGCCGCGCGCGTGCTCCTCGGCCTGCAAGAGGTCTTCGAGCTGTTCCGACCCCATCGCGTGCTCGTGCACGGCGATACGACTACGACCCTGGCGGCGAGCCTTGCCGCTTTCTACAACCGCGTGCCCGTCGCGCATGTCGAAGCCGGCTTGCGCACCGGGGACCTCATGGCCCCGTGGCCCGAAGAGGCCAATCGCCGCATCACCGCTGTCGTCACCGACCTCCACTTCGCTCCCACCGAGCGGGCACGACGCGCGCTGCTCGCCGAAGGCGTGCCCGAGCGCGCCATCCACGTCACCGGCAACACGGTGATCGATGCGCTCTTGCTCGCCCGGCGGCGCATCGAGACCGATCCGCAGCTCCTTAAGAGCTTCACCGCGCGGTTTGCGTTCCTGCGCGCCGATGCCCGCCTCGTGTTGGTCACTGGCCACCGCCGCGAGAACTTCGGTCCCGGCTTCGAAAACATCTGCCGTGCGCTTGCCGAACTCGCGCGACGTCATCCCGAGATCGATATCCTCTATCCCGTCCATCTCAATCCGAACGTACGCGAGCCGGTATTTCGCATTCTGCGCGGCTTTCCCAATGTACACCTCATCGATCCTGTGGATTATCTGCCCTTTGTCTATTTGATGGCGCGTGCTTACCTCATCGTCACCGATTCGGGCGGCATCCAGGAGGAAGCACCCGCGCTCGGCAAACCCGTCCTCGTGATGCGCGAGGTCACCGAACGGCCGGAAGCGGTGGAAGCCGGCACCGTGCGGCTCGTGGGGACCGACTTCGCGCGCATCGTCGCGGAAACCGAACGGCTTCTTACCGACGCCCTCGCCTACCGGCGCATGGCAACCGCCATCAACCCCTATGGCGACGGGCGGGCGAGCGAGCGGATCGTCGCCGCACTCGAAGCAGTGCACGGCATCCGCTGCGCTGCCGAAGCCTAGAGCAGCTTTTGACCGAGGGTGCGAGCGGCCAGCCGCTCAGCGCAACCGCGCACGCCCGGCAGGAACACTGGGCTCCAGGGTCGCGGGCACGCGGCCGCTAGCTTCGCCGACCGCGCGTGCGGCGGTCGAGATCGGGTTTGCCGACGTGGATCTTCCCGGGCGCCGTCGCTGCGCGCATGGGGGTCGGAAACGTGCTCAGGGGAGGCCAAAGCCGTGCTCACCATCACCGCCATCGAGACCATTCGGCTCGCAGAGTTCCCCAATCTCCTTTGGGTACGCGTGCACACCGACCAAGGGCTGATCGGGCTCGGGGAGACCTTCTTCGGAGCGAGAGCGGTCGAGGCCTACGTCCACGAGACCGCCGCGCCGCGGCTTTTAGGACAAGACGCACTCGCGATCGAACGCCACAACCGCACTCTTCTGCACGACCAATATGTCGGTTTTGCGAGCAGTGGCGCGGAAGTGCGCGGTGCCTCTGCGCTCGACATCGCGCTTTGGGATCTCTTCGGCAAAGCCACCGGTCGGCCGTTGTGGCAGCTCTTGGGCGGGCTCGCGCGGCCCAAGATCCGCACCTACAACACCTGCGCCGGCTATCGCTACGTGCGCAGCACCCAAGGCCAGCTCACCGCCAATTGGGGCTTGGATCGCAAGGAAGGCCCTTATGAGGACCTCGACGCCTTCCTTTACCATGCCGATGAACTCGCTCTTTCCCTTCTCGAGCAGGGCATTACGGCGATGAAGATCTGGCCCTTCGATCCCGCCGCCGAACGGTGGGGTGGGCTTTACATCGCCCCCGAGGAGCTCGATGCCGCGCTCGAGCCCTTCCGCAAGATCCGCAAGGCGGTGGGGACCAAGATGGACATCATGGTCGAGTTCCACTCCCTGTGGAATCTGCCCACCGCCAAGCGGATCTTCGCGGCGCTGGAAGAGTTCGACCCGTTTTGGTTCGAAGATCCCATCAAGATGAACGATTTCGAGGCGGTGGCCGATCTTGCGCGCGCGACGCGGGTGCCGATCACCGCTTCCGAGACCATCGCCACGCGCCCGCTCTTTAAGGAACTGATGGCCAAGCGTGCAGTTGGTGTGGTGATGCTCGATGTCGCCTGGTGCGGTGGCCTCACAGAAGCCAAGAAGATCGCAGCGATGGCAGATGCCCACCACCTTCCGGTCGCCCCACACGACTGTACGGGCCCGGTCGTATTCGTCGCTTCCTGCCATCTCTCGCTGAGCGCGCCGAATGCCCTCGTGCAAGAAAGCGTGCGCGCCTTCTACACGGGCTGGTACCGCGAGCTCGTGACCGCATTGCCGCGCATCGAAGCGGGTTGGATCTATCCCATGGACGGGCCGGGCCTCGGAACCGAGCTCTTGCCCGAGGTGCTCACGCGTCCCGATGCCCACATCCTCATCTCTCGCATGTGAGGCAGTGGCGATGAGCGACGCTTTGTCTTCGCATCGAGCAGCCGCGCCGAACGCCCGAGCCCCCGCGCTGCACGCGCCGGCCCGTCCGCGCGGGCTGCCCCTTGCCGTGCTCGGGTTTGTCTATCTCGCCCTTTTGCTCGCACCGCTTATCATCGCAACCCTGCGCGGCGGGCCGCCGCGTGCCTGGCGCGATGAGCTCGCAAGCGGTCTCGCGCTCGTGGGTTTTGTCGTCTTCTTCGTCGAGTTCCTGCTCTCCGGGCGGTTTCGGTTCGTGACGGGACGTATCGGGATCGACCGCACGATGCGCGCGCACCAGTTGCTCGCGCGCACCGCCCTCATCTTCCTGTTGATCCACCCCTTTCTCTATACGACCGCGCTTGTGCCCTGGGAGCTGCCCTTCGATCCTACGGGGCGCGTACGCCTCGGGCTTTCTGGGCCCTCGATCCTCACCGGCGTCGCCGCTTGGCTCCTCCTCGCCCTGCTCGTGATCCTCGCCATCGGCCGCGATCGACTGCCCTATCCGTATGAAGCGTGGCGGGCGAGCCATGGCCTTGGGGCGCTTCTCGTCGCCGGGCTTGGGACCCATCACGCTCTCGAAGCGGGCCGCTACAGCGCCGATCCCTGGCTCGCTGGCTTCTGGCTCGCTCTTTTCACCCTCGCTACCTTCACCCTCGTTCACGTCTATGTGCTGCGGCCGCTCGGTTTGCTCGCGCGTCCCTTTAGAATCGAGGCGGTCGAGAAGATCGCCGAGCGGACCTGGTCGGTGCGGTTGAGGGAAGAGAAGCCGGGCCGTTTCGCCTTCGAAGCCGGCCAGTTCGTTTGGGCTACCCTCGACCGCTCGCCCTTCTCGCTCGTCGAACACCCCTTCTCGATCGCTTCCGCCCCGGCCGAGCTGCCGCGCGTGGAGTTCGTGATCAAGGAAGCTGGCGACTTCACGAGCCGCCTCGACCGCTTGCGGATCGGTGGTCGCGCCTATCTCGATGGCCCGCACGGCAACTTCACCCTCGCCGGTCGCGACGCCGTTGGCGTGATGCTGATCGCAGGCGGCGTGGGCATCGCGCCGATGCTCGCGCTTCTGCGTCAAGCGGCGGCTGCTCGTGACCGACGGCCCTGGCTTCTCCTCTATGGCAATCGGCGCGCCGACCAGATCGTCTACCGCGACGAACTCGAGGCCCTACGCAGCCGGCTGGATCTCGGCATCGTCCACGTCTTGGGCGAGCCGCCTGCGGACTGGACGGGCGAGAGGGGCGAGCTGGATCGCGCGCTCCTCGCCCGCTGGGTGGAGTTGCCGCGCATGGCGGATTGGCTGTTCTTCGTCTGCGGTCCGCCGGCGATGATCGGGGTCGTCGAGAATGCGCTCGTTTCCTTAGGCATACGCCGGCGCCGGATCATCGCCGAGCGTTTCCGCTACGATGTCGGCTAAAGGAGCATCTCGTGACGCACGATCAGCTCGTGTGGGCCTACCGCGCGTTCACTTTGGCCCTGTTCCTGCTCGCCCTCGCCTTTGCCTTGCGCCCGGCGCTTTCGTGACTTGCCGCCGGTTATGCCGGGCTGGGGCGTTCGAGCGCTTCCGTTAGCCGACGCGCCGCCTCGAGCAAGGCCGTTCGGTGCGCCTCATCGAGCGGCGGCCGGGCAGCGAGCGAGGCGGCGATATCGGCGAGCACGGCAGCGAAGAGGTAATAGTGCAGATGGATCTCCGCCCGCCGCTTGTCCTCTCCGGAGCGGGCGAGCCGGATGGTGACACCTTCCGCATCGGCCTCTGCTTCGAAAGAGGAAGCGCGGCCGAAGCTGCCCATATAGGCCTTGTCGGGGAAGTCGATGGCGACCTCGGCGCGGTCGGTGATCGGCTTTAAGGTCATCCCTTCGTCTCCCCGCGACAATCGATAAGCGCATGGAAGACGAGACCCGACCCGAGAGCAAGCCCGTCGAACCGAAGAGCCTGTTCGACCGCGCGCACGCATGGCCGGCCGATCCTGCCCGCGCGATGGCCCTTCAACGCCAGCTCGCGCGGGCGGTCGAGCGCGTCGATCGCCTGGGGCCGGTTCGGCGGGTCGCGGGTGTCGACGTCCACTATGCCCCGCGCCTGGGCCTTATGTGGGCGGCGGCGGTGCTGCTCGATGCCGCCACCCTCGAGCTCGAGGCAAGCGTGCTCGCCTGCGCACCGCTCACCTTCCCTTACGTTCCCGGTCTTCTCTCCTTCCGCGAAGCGCCGGCAGCGCTGCGTGCGCTCGCGCTTCTCGTGCCCGCGCCCGATCTGTTGCTCGTCGACGGACAGGGCATCGCCCATCCGCGCCGGCTCGGCATCGCTGCCCACATCGGGGTTCTTCTCGATCTGCCGACGATCGGGGTGGCGAAATCGCGCCTTTGCGGCAGCTATAGCGAACCATCGGCGGCGGCCGGCAGCTGGACACCGCTTCGCGACGGCGCGGAGGTGATCGGCGCGGTGGCGCGCACGCGCACCAACACGCGGCCGGTTTTCGTCTCCATCGGCCATCGCGTCGCACTCGAGAGTGCGATCGGCTGGACGCTGCGGCTGTGCCGCGGGTATCGGTTGCCGGAACCGCTGCGTCTCGCCGATCAGCTCTCGCGCTGTCATCCACTTTGAGCAGCCGCCGCAGCGCCGCCCTCGCGCGACGGTTCCCCGCGATAAAAGCGCAGGCACTCGCGCTCGCGCCCGCGGACCACCCGCAACCCGGCGAGCGGCCCCCGCTGTTCGGTCACGATCGTGCGCTGGCCGCTCACCGCGTCGTCTTTCTCGAAGTAGATCACCACCCAGTCGCCCACCCGGCCGAGCTCGTGGGCGCGCGCCGTGTTGGAAAAGAGTGCCGTGAAGTACCAGGGGCCGCGCCGGGTGTGCAGAACCGGAAGCCAAGCCTTGCCCTCGGGGTTGAACCGTCGCGGCGCGATCTTCGGCAGATCATCCGCTGCGGCGCGGCGCCGATACTCCTCGTCCACATCCAACAACAGGGCGACTTCCGGCTCTTCCGCCGGCGGTCCCCGCCGCCAGGGGCGGCCGCGCGAGAGGATCTCGGCCAGGCTGGCGCGGATCTGTGCCGCCCGTCTGGGACCGACGCCGGGAACGCTGAGCAGCCGCCCGTCGTGAGCGGCGAGCTCGAGATCCTCAAGCGTGTCGATGTGCAGATGCTCGTGGATGTCGCGCGCGAGTTTGGGCCCGATGCCGGGCACGGTGGCGAAGAGATCTTCCGGCGCCACTGCCCCTTCCAGGCGCTCGAGCTGCGCCCAGCGGCCGGTTGTGAGCATCTCGACGATCGCCCGCGCAAGCGACGGTCCAATGCCCGGAAGCGCTTCGAGCGCAGCCGTGCCGCCTTCGCGCCAGAGCTCCTCGATCGGCCGCGAGAGCGTGGCAACGGTCTCGGCGGCACGCCGATAAGCACGCACGCGAAAAGGATTTTCGCCCTGCGCTTCGAGGAGCTCGGCAGCCCGTCTCAGCCGCTCGGCGATGCGCGCATTCGCTCGCTCGCCCTCGCTCATCGCCGATTTCCGCGTCTGATTCGAACGCGCCCCTGCCTTGCCGAGTGCATGAGCGCAGGATAGCGCGATGAGGTCATGTGTGCGGGGAACGGACGATGCGGATCTTCGCAGCCGGGATCGGGACCGAGACCAACAGCTTCTCCCCCATCCCCACCGGTATCGACAGCTTTCGCGAATATCTCTGGTTCGAGCCCGGCACTCATCCCGCCGAAGCGCACTTCTTCACCGGGCCCTTGGTCGCAGCGCGCGCTCGGGCCCAACGCGAGGGCCACGAGCTGATCGAGGGCCTGCACGCCTTTGCCGCTCCTGCCGGCCCGACCACGGCGCGCGCCTGGGCCGAGCTGCGCGAGCGCCTGCTCGAGGAGCTCGCGGCCGCGTTGCCGGTCGATGTCGTGCTCTTGAGCCTGCACGGGGCGATGATCGCCGAGGACTGCGCCGATTGCGAGGGGGACCTGCTCGCTGCCGTGCGCGCCCGCGTTGGCCCCAAGACGATTGTCGCCGCCGAACTCGACCCGCATTGCCATCTCACCGAACAGATGCGCGCGAATGCCGATCTCTTGGTCCTCTACAAGGAATATCCGCACACCGATACGCTCGAGCGCGCCCATGAGCTCGTCGATCTCGCGCTCCGTGCCGCAAGCGGTGCGATCCGTCCCGTCATGGCGATGGCCGATTGCCGCATGCTCGCTCTCTTCCACACCCCGCGCGAGCCCGTGCGCGGCTTTGTCGACCGCATGAAGGCGCTCGAAGGACGCAACGGCATCCTCTCCGTCTCGCTCGCCCACGGTTTTCCCTGGGGCGACGTTGCCGATTGTACGGCGAAAGTGCTCGTGATCGCCGATCACGACGCGAACCGGGCGCAAGAGCTGGCAATCAGTCTCGCGCGCGAGGTGCGGGCGATGCGGGGCAATACCACCGAGCCCGTGCTCGGGCTCGAGGAGGGACTCGCGCGCGCCCTCAAATCACCCCGACGCCCGATCGTGATCGCCGATACCGCCGACAATGCGGGAGGTGGAGCACCGTCTGATAGCACCTTTATGCTCGAGCGGATGCTCGCGCTCGGCCTTGAAGATGTCTGCCTCGGCCCGCTTTGGGACCCGGTCGCGGTGCGCTTTTGCCATCTCGCCGGTCTCGGTGCGCGGCTGCGCCTGCGCGTGGGTGGCAAGGTCGGGCCTGCCTCGGGCCCGCCCCTCGATGTCGAGGCCGAGGTGATCGGCCTTGCCCGCGGTGCCGTGCAGCGCTTCGGCACCGGCCGCACCCGGCTCGGAGACGTAGCGGCGATCCGCATCGGTGGCATCGAAGTCTTGCTCAACAGCATCCGCACCCAAGCCTTCGATCCCGCTCTGTTCACCGACCACGGTATCTCCGTGCACGACAAAAAGCTCGTGGTGGTAAAGTCGATGCAGCATTTCTACGCCGGCTTTAAGCCGCTTGCGGCGGAGGTGCTGTGGGTGAACGGGCCGGGCGCGCTCGATCAGGACTTCACCCGATTGAGCTACCGTCACCTTCGCCGCCCGATCTGGCCCCTCGATCCGCCCGAGGTGGCCTTTGCCGATGCGATCGGAGGATGAGCGCCATGTTCGATCCTTCCTCTTTCTGCGAATGGCGAATCCGCAAGAACGCGGTCGAGAGCCGCGCCGGCCTGGTCGTCGCCCAGAACGCCAGGGCCGCCCAGGCCGGTGCCGCGATCCTCGAAGCGGGCGGCAATGCAGTGGACGCGGCGATCGCCACCGGCTTTGCGCTTGGGGTGGTGGAGCCCTGGATGAGCGGGCTGGGTGGCGGCGGCGCCCTGCTCTTCTGGCACGCCGAGGAAGGCCGCGGCTATGCGATCGACATGGGAATGGTGGCTCCGCGCCGGCTCGATCCCAACGATTATCCGCTCACCGGCAAAGCGGGTGGCGATCTCTTCGGCTGGCCACAAGTGGAAGGCGACCGCAACCTCGTGGGCCCGCTATCGATCTGCACGCCGAGCTGGCTTTGTGGGATCGAGCTCGCCCGTCGCCGTTTCGGCACCCTGCCGCTGCGCGAACTGCTCGCGCCGGCGCTCGCACTCGCCCGCGAAGGCTTGAGGGTCGACTGGTACGCGACGCTAATGGTCGCCACTCAGGCCGCAGCGCTCGCTCAGTATCCTCAGGCCGCGCAGGTCTTCCTGCCCAATGGACATCCGCCCGCCCCGAGTTGGACGGGTGAGCCGGCGGTCCTGCCGCTTCCCGCACTTGCCGCCACCCTCGAGCGCTTGGCGGAAGAGGGGGCGGAGAGTTTCTATCGGGGCGGGATCGCAGCCGATCTGCTCGCCGATCTGCGCGCGATCGGCGCGCGGCTTTCCGCCGAGGACCTGGCATCCTACGAGCCGCGCCTGGTCGAGCCCTTGAGCGTGTCCTGGGGCGAGGCGCGAGTACTCGCGATGCCGGGGCTCTTTGGCGGGGTGAGCTTCGCGCGCGCCGCTGACCTGCTCGACCGCACGGCACTCGAGGGAACGCAGCCGAGCGCGCGCAGCTATTGCGCCTATGCCCGGGCCTTGCGGCAAGCCCAGGCCGAGCGACTCGAACGGTTGGGGGCACAAGCGCCGCAGCCGAGCTCTACGAGCCATCTCTGCGTCGTCGATCGCGCGGGCAATTTGGTCGCCCTCACCCAAACACTCCTCTCGCTGTTCGGCAGCAAGGTGCTCTCGCCGCGCACCGGCATCCTGCTCAACAACGGTGTCATGTGGTTCGATCCGCGCCCCGGGCGACCGAACAGCATCGCTCCCGGCAAGCGGCCGCTCGCCAACATGTGTCCGATCGTCGGGCTTGCGCGCGATCGGCGGTTCGCGCTCGGCGCTTCGGGCGGACGGCGGATCCTTCCCGCCGTGTTCCAACTCACGAGCTTTCTTCTCGACTTCCGCATGGATCTCGAGACCGCCTTCCACACTCCGCGCCTGGATACCGCCGAGAGCGATGCCATCGTCGCGGATGCGCGCTTAGGCGCGGAGGTCTTGCAGGCGCTCGAGCCCTGCGCACCGGTGCGCTGTGCGTTCCCGCTCGTCTATCCTTTGCTCTTTGCCTGTCCCTCAGCCGTTCTCCACGAGCTCGAGAGCAACCGACGCTTCGGCATCGCCGAGCCCATGCAGCCCCGGGCGGGCGGGCGCGCGGAAGCCCTTCGCCCGGCGCCGTAACGAGCCGAAAAACCCGAGGCCCGTTGCCCGGCGCACGCGAACGGCCGCGCGCGGCCGGCTCGCCTCAGCCGCGCACTTCGGTGCGCGCGCAACGGCACGCACGCTCCTCTGCAAAGCAATTTTTCACCAAGCTTGGTGCGGCGATGCGATCGGCGTGTTCATCCATGCTCCACCTCGCCCTCTTCCTCGCGGCACCGGTGCTCACCCTCCATCTCGGTGGCAAGTGGCTGGGCCCGCTTCTCGGGATCGCCGCCCTCGATCTGTTCGCTCGCGCGTTGGGCGTGCGCGGTGGGCTCCTCGCGCTGATGCCCTCCCCCCTACCGCTGTGGCTGATCGCAGCGGGGATCGCCTGGCTCGTCTTCGAAGGGCCTCCACCCCGTCCCCTGCTCGCTCCCTAAGAGCACAGCCGAAAGACCGCTGCGTTTTGCCGCGATGCGCCGAGCTGCTTCCTCCTCGCTTCGAGGCCGCAGCGATCCTGTGCTCCTGCGCGCAGTTTCGATTCTTTGTACTCGCGAATCGTTCTCACTCGATAGTAGCAATGCCGGCGCGAAAAGAGCTTCACGGCGGCTTAGCACTGTGCTGTTAGAGGGACAGGTTCGTTAGGAGCGCTCAAGGACACGCATGTCTTGTCATCGTGACGACTGGAGTTCGGGTGATCGTGGATGGGTGCGTCTTTCTGGTCGCGTGGTCGGCCAGCTTTCGTTATTCGAACAATTCGTACTTTGGGCACTGCGGCGACGGCTGAGCGATGGATGCACCACCTCAGCCGTTCTCGTGCGGGGGTTTCGTCTGGCCTTCGGGCTCGCCTATCTCGAGCGCGCCCTCGCCGCCTTTGAGACCGTGTGCACCTGTCTTGAAGCTCACGGCACGCGCGACATCGGCCTATTGCCTTTGAGCTGTGCCTGTATCAGCTCGGATGAGGCCTGGATCCTCGCACTCGTCCGCGCGGCACCCCAAGGCGGAGGCGCGAGCCTCGCCCGCGCTCTGGTCGGTTCGGCGGCAGCTGAATTGTCGGCGGCTGCCGCCGAGCTCGCCGAGCTGTGGGAGTGCGCCGGGTGCGGGTGCGACGACCTCGGTGGGCCGTGCCCCGCGCGTGACGCCCGTTTTAGATCTGCGACTGCGAGAAGTTCTCGATGCCGATTTTCTCGATGAGTTCCAGTTCAGATCGGTTATGGTCCTGATGCCGCTCTTCGTCTTCCAGGATCTCGATCAGAAGATCGCGCGAAACATAGTCCTTGGCGCGCTCACAGATCTCGATCGCTTTGCGATAGTGCGCAATGCCCTCGAGCTCGAGCCGCAGATCGCACTCGATCACTTCTTTGAGGTTTTCGCCGATGTAGAGCTTGCCGAGATCCTGAAGGTTGGGAAGGCCTCCGAGCAGCAGGATGCGCTGGATGAGCTTATCAGCGTGGCGCATCTCTTCGAGGCTTTCTTCGTATTCTTCTTTGCCGCGCTTTTTGAAGCCCCAGTCCTCGAGCATACGCGCATGGAGAAAATATTGATTGATCGCGGTCAGCTCGCCCTTGAGCGCCTCGTTCAGAGCCGCGATCACCTCGGGATCACCCTTCAATGCTTTCGCCATGGTTCTGTCTCCCATTCGTGGTTCCCTCGCGCCGCATTCGGTGAACAGGCCAGAGTCACGCGCGCGCTCAGCGCTCGCACTGGTGACACCGCACTGTGGGGTGCAGGCCCGTGATCGTGTGCGTGTGCAACCGGCTCTCGGAAGATGTGTGCCGGCAGGCGGCTTGTCGACGTGACTGTCGCGGGGCCGGATGCGTCCATCGTCTGTTGGGGGTGCGGGTGCGCTGTGGGCGCTGCCTGCCGCTTTTGGCGCGGATCGTGGCCGAGGAAAAAGGGCAACCCAATCCCACCATGCGAGCGGCGGCCGAGGCTGA
Organism: Pseudomonadota bacterium; assembly: GCA_030549795.1. Taxonomy (GTDB): domain Bacteria; phylum Pseudomonadota; class Alphaproteobacteria; order Geminicoccales; family Geminicoccaceae; genus JANXAZ01. The sequence goes on from JAUQQO010000015.1 coordinate 38,046, forward strand.
TTATCCAACAGCGCGATGAGGGACGAGCCGTTGCGCGCGTTGCCGCACACTTCATCCTGAGCGCCGCAGCTCGCCCGCGCGCGCTCACGCTTACGAAGCGGCGGCTTGGGCGCGCGCCTCTTGCTCGCGATCGGCGTCCTGGGCGGTTGTGCGCCCGTTGGCGGGGCGCGAGGGCTGCGCTTCGACGCGCACGATCACCTCGACCCCGGTGATCGTATAGCCGGGCGGAGCTTCGGGCAGTTTGGCGAAGGCGATCTCGCAATCGTCGATGTCGCGGATGAACCCGGTGCGCTCGTCATAGAAATGGTGATGGTCGCACACACGGGTGTCGAAGAAGGTCTGGCCGGTATGGACCACGACCTTGCGCAACAGACCAGCGGCTGCGAACTGGTGCAGGGTGTTGTAGACGGTGGCGAGCGACACGAACAGACGGCGCTCGCGCGCTTCTTGGTACAGCTGTTCGGCCGAGACGTGGCGCGGCGGCCCTTCGAAGAGCAGCTTGCCCAGGCCCACCCGAGGCCGCGTCGGCCGCAATCCGACGGCGCGCAAGCGAGCGACGATCGGACAACTGCTCGTTACGGGGGCCATGGCGTTCCTCTTCGTCAGGCGCAGCGAAAGGCTGGGCGAGCTCGTCGCCGTGACGAGCTTGCATATAGAGTGTGCATCCCGAGCTGGCAACGCCCGATGTCATGGCTTGATCTGGGCTCGATCTGCCGAGGTCAAAATTAAGATTTCGAATGGTTCTACACAAACGTGCTGCGCTCTGAGCTCAAGACCATCAAGAACGGTAACGGCCGAGCAAGGGGAGCGATACCCGCGCGGGCTGCGGCCCCTGCACCCCAGCTGCCCGCGTCCCGGACTTGTCGCGCGCGCACGTTCGCGCTCTTTCGCGGAGGCGAATGGAGGCCTTTGCGGACCATGCGCTTTTATCGCGACTTCACCGATCGCGCGCAGATCGACCGCGAGTACGATGCCGCCTCGGCGGTTCCCGAGAGCGCAGCTGTGATCGAGCGCTGGCGTGCAGAGAGCGCGCGGGTGCGCAGCGAGCTGCCGGCGCAGTTGGGCGTGCGCTTCGGCCCCACGCGCGAGGAATATCTCGACTTTTTTCCCTCCTCGCCCGGTGCACCGCTCCACCTCTTCTTCCACGGCGGCTATTGGCGGCGCTTTTCGGCCGCCGACTTTTCCTTCGTGGCCGAATCGCTCGTCCGCGCAGGTATCGCTGTTGCCGTTGTCAACTACGCTTTGTGCCCGGAGGTGGGGATCGACGAGATCGTCCGCGAAGCCCGCGCCGCGGTCGCCTGGGCCTTCCGGGAAGCCCGCGCGCTGGGCTGCGATCCCGAGCGCATCACCGTTTCCGGCCATTCCGCCGGCGGCCATCTCGTCGCCATGCTCGCGATCACCGACTGGCCGGGGCGCTATGGACTACCACCGGATGTCCTCAAAGCCGGGCTCGCGCTGAGCGGGCTCTTCGATCTGCGCCCCTTTCCCTTCTCCTTCCTGCAGCCGTGGCTGCAGCTCGACTGCGCGCAAGTGGTGCGCAACAGCCCGCTTTTCCAGCTGAGCGACCGGCTCGTACCGATCGTGTGCGCCGTGGGCGGCGCGGAAAGCGCCGAGTTCAAACGGCAATCGCAGGATTTCGTTGCCGCCTGCACGATGCGCGGACTTCCCGCCGAATATGTCGAAGTAGCGGGTGCCCATCATTTCTCCGTCCTCGATGCGCTCGTCGATCCTCAAACCGCCCTGCACGCGCGGCTCTTGCGCCTGGCCCGCGAGCCCGCAAAAGCCCTCGCTGGCCAAAGCGCTGCGACCTGACACGCGGCCCGCAAAAGGTTAAGCTCGCTGTTTGGGGATTGGCTCTGGTCGAAGCCGCATGCGCCCGATTCGCGCGATCCTCGAAACCTGTCTTTACGTCGACGATCTCGCCGCGGCACGGCGCTTCTACGTCGACCTCTTGGGCCTTGAGGTCGACTCTGAGCGGCCCGGGGTGTTCCTCTTCCTGCGCCTCGAGCGGGCGATGTTGTTGCTGTTCGATCCCCAAGCGACGGCGCGCCAGAGCGGGGTACCGGCGCACGGCGCGCGCGGCCCCGGCCATGTCTGCTTCGCTGTAGCGGAAGCCGAACTCGAAGCGTGGAAGGCGCGGTTGCAGGCAGCCGGAGTGGCGATCGAACACGAACAGTGTTGGCCACGTGGCGGGCGCTCCTTCTACGTCCGCGACCCGGCCGGCAACAGTGTCGAGTTCGCGACTCCGCGCATCTGGGGGTTCGCCGACAGTGAATGTGTTTGCTGCGATGCATAAAAAACGACCTGGAGCGAAGGATGGAATTCCTGTGGACGACGTGGGTTTTGTTGCGGCGCAGCAAACGACAAAAATCCTGTTCGTCGCCGACCTCGCCTGCCCCTGGTGCCGCATCGCCCTGCACACGCTCGAGCCGCTCCTTGCGCGGCTGGGCCTTGCGCTGCACTGGCATCCGTTCCTGTTGAATCCCAATCTGCCGCAGGATGGCGTGCCGCGCGCGCTCTATCTCGAACGCGCCTGCGGCTCGAGCGAGACGGCGCACCGTGTGCAGGCGCGCATCCAAGAGCGCGGGCGCGCGCTCGGCCTCGCCTTCGCGTTCGAACGCATCGAGCGTCAGCCGAATACCACCTTGGCGCACGCACTCGTTCTCGCCGCGCCCTACGAGCACCGGTTCGCGCTCGCGCGCCGACTTTTCGCCGCCTTTTTCGAGGACGGCGCCGATCTCGGCGACCCTCGCACGCTCCTTTCGCTCGCCCGGGCGAGCGGAATGACGATCGAGGCGGCGCGCGGCGCCCTCGAGGACGAGGCGTGGGCGCGGGTGCACAGCGCCCATCGCGAGGCCGAGCGCATTGGGATCGACGGCGTCCCGGCGCTCGTCCTACCCGGAGTTGGGATGCTCGCCGGAGCTCAGCCGCCCGAAGTGTTCGAGGGCTTTCTCGAACTCGCGGTGCTTTTCGCGGGTCGAGGCGGCACGCGTTAGGGCCGCCAAGCCTCGTAGTCGCCGGTAGCCGGCTGCCGTCGCCCGCCGCGGCGCTCGTCACCCGGCGGGAACCAGGCTTCTGGCGTACCCGAGCGGTTAGGCTCGTGCGGCTTTTCCCACCGTTTGGTGGGCAAAGGTTCTTCGCTCGGCGGTTTTTCGCGATTGTGGTGGAGCCAAGCGTTCCACCCCGGCGGAACGGTCGAGGGCTCGATTTCGCCCTCGCCCGCATACACCACCCAGCGCCGCTCGCTGCGCCAGTCGCGGGCCCCGCGCTCGCGGTAATAGCGATTGCCATATTCGTCCGTGCCCACGAGCTCGCCGCGCCGGCGGGTGAACCACCAGGTACCGAAGCGATTGTCCTTAAGCCAGGCGAGCACGTCTCTCCTCCGCGGGCAACCGACGCTTGCTCAGATGACCGAGCCAAGCGCCTCTGTCCAGGCCCCCTCAGGCCTCGAAAACGGCCAAAAACGCCGAGGGCGCGAGGGGAAAAACTGTGGACAGACTGCGGATTGAGGATCGACTGAGGGGAGAGCTGAGAAAGCGGGGGGCTGTGGGCAGTTCGGGAAAACCGCGCAATTGAGAGTTGATTGATACTCAAGATAGACTTCCTTGATCGGCCTTGCGCAGCGCTCCCTCAAGCGCGCTCGAGCGAGGAGCATGGGCCGAGCGCCCGCTCCCGCGCTGCCTGTGGGCGGAAAGAAAACGGTGGATAACTCCAACATATGGATTGGCTTCGCCGCCTCGTTGCTATATGTAGTGTCTGGAAGCTACGCTTCGCTCGTCGGTGTGGGCGTGTTGGTGGTTGCGTTGGGGTGGAAAGCGCGCTAAACTGTACGTTGAGATCAGCCGCGGTGAGAGTGGCGTTTAGCGGCTTGATGAGGACAAAAATCGTGATCACCACGCGAGCGCGCCGGGTTGACGAACGGAAGCGGAACACCTAGCGTCCAGGCTCGGAGGAGGATCACGGTGTCGCTGAAGATCGAGCGGAGGTTTACCCAGGAAGGCGTATCGCCCTATGCCTCGATCGCGTTCCGCGTAGCGTCGAGCGAGATTCGCAATCCTGACGGTTCGATCGTGTTCCGCGCCGAGGACATCGAAGTCCCGGCGACGTGGTCGCAGGTGGCGATCGACGTCCTCGCCCAGAAGTATTTCCGCAAGGCGGGCGTGCCCAAGGTCGTGCGGCCGGTGCCGGAAGAAGGCGTACCGGCTTGGCTCGCGCGCCGGGTGGCGGACGAAACAGCGCTCGCCCAGCTGCCGAAAGAAGAGCGGTTCGGCGGGGAGCGCAGCGCCAAGCAGGTTTTCGATCGGCTAGCCGGAACCTGGACCTATTGGGGTTGGAAGGGGGGCTATTTTGCGAGCGAAGCGGATGCGCGGGCGTTTATGGACGAGCTGCGCTATATGCTCGCCGCCCAGATCGCTGCGCCGAATTCGCCGCAATGGTTCAACACCGGCTTGTTCTGGGCCTACGGCATCGACGGTCCGGCGCAGGGTCATTGGTACGTCGATGAGGCGACCGGCACGGCCCTCCCCTCGACCTCGGCCTACGAGCGGCCGCAGCCCCACGCCTGTTTCATCCAGAGCATCAAGGACGATCTCGTCAACGAAGGCGGGATCATGGACTTGTGGGTGCGCGAGGCGCGGCTGTTCAAGTACGGCTCGGGCACCGGCACCAACTTTTCGACCTTGCGCGGTGAGGGTGAGCCGCTCTCGGGCGGCGGTCGCTCCTCGGGTCTTATGAGCTTTCTTAAGATCGGCGATCGCGCAGCCGGAGCGATCAAATCCGGTGGTACCACCCGCCGCGCCGCCAAGATGGTGATCGTCGACGTCGACCATCCGGACATCGAGGAGTTCATCGAGTGGAAGGTGGTCGAAGAGCAGAAGGTGGCCGCACTCGTCGCCGGCTCGCGGCAGCTCAAAAAACACGTCGATGCGATCATGGCCGCCTGCCATGATCCGAGCTACGAGGGGCCGGATCGCTTCGATCCTTCTGCCAATCCGGCATTGAAAAAGGCGGTACGCGAGGCGCGCAAGGCGTTTATACCGGAAGGAGCGATCCAGCAGGCCATCGCTTATGCCGCCCAGGGCTTTAAAGGTATCGAGATCCCGGTCTTCGATACCGATTGGGACGGCGAGGCTTATCTCACGGTTTCGGGGCAGAACTCGAACAATTCGGTGCGGGTGAGCGACGAGTTCATGCACGCGGTGCTCGAGGACCGCGATTGGCATCTCATCCGCCGCACCGACGGCAAGGTCGCCAAGACCGTCAAGGCACGCGAGCTCTGGCAGAAGATCGCGCGCGCTGCCTGGGCGAGCGCCGATCCGGGCATCCAGTACGATACCACGATCAACGATTGGCACACCTGCCCGGCCTCGGGGCGGATCAACGCCTCCAACCCCTGCTCGGAGTACATGTTCCTCGACGACACGGCGTGCAACCTGGCGTCGTTGAACCTGATGGCCTTCCGTCGCGAGGACGGCAGCTTCGCGATCGACGATTTCGTGCACGCCGTGCGGCTGTGGACGATCGTGCTCGAGATCTCGGTGTTGATGGCGCAGTTCCCCTCGCGCGAGATCGCCGAGCGCTCGTGGCGCTTCCGCACCCTCGGCCTCGGCTACGCCAATCTCGGCGGGCTCTTGATGTCGCTCGCCTTGCCCTATGACAGCGCCGAGGGTCGGGCGATGTGCGCCGCGATCACCGCGCTTATGACCGCGGTCGCTTACCGCACTTCAGCCGAAATGGCGGAGGCGCTCGGGCCCTTCCCCGGCTTTGCGGAGAACCGCGAGGCGCTGCTTAGGGTGCTGCGCAACCATCGCCGCGCCGCGTGGGGCGCGCGCGAGGGCTATGAAGGCCTGCACACGCCGCCGGTGCCGCTCGATGCCGGGGCGTGCCGCGACAAGGCACTGGTCGAGGCGGCGCGCCGCGCCTGGGACGAGGCACTGGCAGCGGCGGAGCGTCACGGGGTACGCAATGCACAAGTGACAGTGATCGCGCCCACCGGTACCATCGGGCTCGTGATGGATTGCGATACCACCGGCATCGAGCCCGACTTCGCCCTCGTCAAGTTCAAGAAGCTGGCCGGTGGCGGTTACTTCAAGATCATCAACCGCATGGTGCCCAAGGCACTCGAAGTGTTGGGCTATACTCCCGATCAGATCGCCGAGATCACGGCCTATGCCGTCGGCCGCGGCACCCTCGAAGGCGCTCCGGGGGTCAACCACGAGCGGCTGCGGGCGCGCGGCTTCGACAACGAGGCGCTCAGGCGCCTCGAAGCCGCCCTCCCCTCTGCCTTCGACATCAAATACGCGTTCAACCGGTTCGTGCTCGGCGACCAGTTCTGCAAGGAGAAGCTCGGGCTCAGCGAGGCGCAGCTCGCCGACCCCCGCTTCGACCTCTTGGCGCACCTCGGCTTCACCAAAGAAGAAATCGAGGCGGCCAACGCCTATTGCTGCGGCACGATGACGGTGGAGGGCGCGCCGCACCTCAAAGAAGCGCATCTGCCGGTGTTCGACTGCGCCAATCCCTGCGGTCGGATCGGCAAGCGTTTCTTATCGGTGCGCGCGCATCTCGCCATGATGGCGGCAGCGCAGCCGTTCATCAGCGGCGCCATCTCCAAGACCATCAACATGCCGGCCAAGGCCACGGTCGAGGACTGCGCCAACGCCTATCTCGAGGGCTGGCGGCTCGGCCTTAAAGCGCTCGCGCTTTACCGCGACGGTTCCAAGCTCTCGCAGCCGCTCGCCGCGGTGATCGCCGACGGCAATGAAGAGGAGCCGGAAGAGGAAGCACGCGAGCGGTCGCCGGTGCAAAAGGTGATCGAGGTCACCGAGCGCGTCGTCGAGCGCTGGGTCACCGAACGCCGCAAGCTCCCCAACCGGCGCAAGGGCTACACGCAAAAGGCGATCGTCGGTGGGCACAAGGTCTATCTGCGCACCGGCGAATACGAGGACGGAACGCTCGGTGAGATCTTCATCGACATGCACAAAGAGGGCGCGGCGTTCCGCTCGCTCATGAACAGCTTCGCGATCGCCATCTCGATCGGACTGCAATACGGCGTGCCGCTCGAAGAGTTCGTGGAAGCCTTCGCCTACACCCGCTTCGAGCCCTCAGGCCCAGTGCAGGGCAACGACAGCATCAAGTTCGCGACTTCGGTGCTCGACTACATCTTCCGCGAACTCGCCATCTCCTATCTCGGGCGGACCGACCTCGCGAACATCGACCCCAACGAGATGCGCCACGATGCCATCGGCGTCGGCGCTAAAGAGGGTGATCTCGGCTTCGAGAAAGTGGCGCGCATCGCCTCCGCCGGCTTCGTCCGCGGCAACCTGCGGCTGTTGGCCGGCGGCGGCGGCGTGGTCGAGGCAAGCGCGGCAAGACGCGCGACCACGAGCGCGGCGGCGAGCGAGACCGCCCGCCTTTCCCCCATGTCGCGCACGGAGCAAGCACAGATCGCGCGCCTTAAGGGCTACGAGGGCGATCCGTGCAGCTCTTGCGGCAACTTTACGCTGGTGCGCAACGGCACCTGCCTGAAATGCGATACCTGCGGCGCAACCACCGGTTGTAGCTGAAGGTACGCATCGTCCCGAAGGGCAAGCGGGACGTCTTTCCTTGTGTTCTCCTCCGAGTTCGGGCCCGGGGGTCACCCCGGGCCTCTTTTTCTCCCGAGCACGCTGTTGAGCAAGCCGCGTGCCCCCACAGCCTTGCGCGCTTTCACCCACGCGCGTGAGCTGCCGAGAATTCCGCGTCAAGGCAAAGCCAGCTAGCCTTGTGCCATCCCGTTTGAGCGAGAGTTGCGATGTCCGAGCGCCCCGTCTTCGTCCTCAACGGCCCCAACCTGAACCTGCTGGGCAAGCGCGAGCCCGAAATCTACGGCCACACCACGCTCGCCGACATCGAGGCGGCCTGTCGCGCACTCGCCCAAGAACTCGGCCTCGCCTTGGAGTTTCGCCAGTCGAATAGCGAAGGCGAGCTCGTGAGCTGGATCCAAGAGGCGCGCGAAGCGGCTTCGGCGATCGTCATCAACCCCGCCGCCTACACCCACACCTCGATCGCGATCATGGACGCGCTCGCCACCTGCAGCTTTCCCATCATCGAGGTTCACCTCTCCAACATCCACCGCCGCGAACCCTTCCGCCACCATTCCTATGTCTCCAAGGTTGCGCAGGCGGTGATCGCCGGCTGCGGGGCGCACGGCTATCTCTTGGCGCTGCGCCACGTCGCTTATCTGCTCGCACAATCGCGCTAACGCCCATCTCCTGTGCACGCGGCTCGGCTTGCCGGCGGCACCGCGGTCGCCCAGGATGGCGGCTGCATGCGGATCGGGAGGCGGCGATGATCGAGATGCGCACGATCGCGAGCGGACTTCTCTTCCCCGAAGGCCCGGTGGCGATGCCGGACGGCTCCTTTTACTTGGTCGAGATCGCGCGGCGCACGGTGAGCCGGATCGCCCCCGATGGTACGGTCTCGGTCGTAGCTTCCCCCGGTGGCGGCCCCAACGGCCTCGCGGTGGGCAAAGACGGCGCGCTCTATGTGTGCAACAACGGCGGTTTCGAGTTCGTCGTCGAACCCGGCGAGGGCATGCGGCCGGCTTGGCAAGCCCATGATTACATCTGCGGGCGCATCGAGCGCATCGATCCGCACACAGGCGCGGTTACCGTCCTCACCCGCGGCCTGCCGGACAAGAGGTTGCGCGGGCCCAACGATCTCGTCGTCGACCGCACCGGTGCCATCTGGTTCACCGATCTCGGCAAGCGCCGCCCACACGATTTCGATTGGGGGGGCGTCTATTGGCTCTCCCCCGACGGCAAAGAAATCAAGGAGGTGGCCTATCCGGTGCTCACCGCCAACGGCATCGGCTTATCGCCCGATGAGACGGTGCTCTATGTGGCGGAAACGGAGGGCGCACGGCTTTGGGCCTTCGACATCGTCGGCCCCGGCGAAGTGAAGAAATACCCCTGGCCTTCGCCGCACGGCGGCCGGCTCGTCTATCAGGCCGGCGGCCGCGAGTACAAGCGCTTCGACAGCCTAGCGGTCGAGGCTTCGGGCAATATTTGCGTGGCCACGCTTATGACCGGCGGGATTTCGGTCATCTCGCCCTCTGGCGAGCTCGTCGACTTCGTACCGATGCCGGATCGGATGACCACCAACATCTGCTTCGGCGGGCCCGATCTTCGCACCGCTTACATCACTCTTTCCCTTTCCGGCCGCTTGGTCGCCGTCGACTGGCCGCGCCCGGGTCTGCCTTTGAACTTCCTCAACCGCATCCCTTAAGGCGACACGGCCTTTGACGGCAAGGCGTTAGGGGCGATTTTTGAGCTGCTCTTTGAGCTCACGCGCGGCCCGATCACCGAACACGAAACGGGTTCGATCGACGCTCGGGAGGCCGTCGCGCTCGCAGATCTGCCGTGTCGGATCGCACAGGGTGCGGCGATCGGGCCGGATCGTCCCATCCGGCGCGGTGACCGCCAGCGCCGGCTTGCGCCCGAACTGTTCCCGCGTGCTCTTGTAATCGGGTTCGCCGCGGCGGGTGCACAGCGCTTCCTCGAGATCGCAGCGCACGCCGCGAGCCGGCTCGTAGACCGTATCGCGCCGCCAGTCGCCGCCGATCCGCTCTTCCAGTTCTTTGGCAGCGTCTTTGCCGAAATACTCGCGCGTCAAGGATAATTCGGGACCGTTGCGATCATAGCAGACGCGCGCGAGGCGATCGCAGCGCACCCCCGGCTTGGGCTCACTCCAGCGCGCGAGGCTGTGCGTTTCCCACGCCTGCGACCGCATCGGCCAATCGGAGGAAAACGGAGCCTGCGCCGCGCATCCCGCTGCGGCCATGGCGAGCGCGACGCTCAGCTGAAAACGCCCCCACATCAAAGGCGCACCCTTCTCGAGCAACGGTGCTACGACCGCTTAATAGAGTGCGGTTGCGCGCGCCAGGCGCAACGCGTCGTTTTTGCTCGCTGTGTCGCGTGGGCGCCCAAGCATGGCCAGCACGCCGCGGAAGCGGTCGTATCCTCGCAATTGACAGACAGTAGCGCTTATTCGCGGCGCCCCACCACCATCAACCGGAGGTCCGGGCGTTCGCGGGCCGCCGCTTCGAGCGTGTCGAGCAGTGGCCCGAGTTCGGGATCGCGCGCGAGCGCCTCGCGCTCCACACCGGACCAGACGATCTCGATGGGGCCGGGCAGGTCGCCGGTGAGCAGATCGAAGAGGGCATCGAGATTGTGCCCGAAGTGCGGGGGAAAGCGGAGCTCGCGAGCGAGACGAGCGAGCGCGGCGCGACGGGTGCGGGTGCGTCGGTCGAGCCGACAGGACCGCGCCGGCAGGCTCACTTCGGCACCTCCTTGAAGGTCTGATAGTGGTCGGTGGTGAGATACATGAGACCGTCGTTCGACCACACCAGGCGCTTGGGTCCGCGCGAGCCGCAGAAGAAGTCGATATCCGCTTCGTACCATTTGCGGTCCCGCTTTTCGGGCAGTTTCTTTTCGCGGTTGCCGAAGCGGTCGCCGCCGATGACGCGCCCCCGCGCGACGGTACACAGATCTACCCCGGGCTCCCAGCCGAGTTTGCGCGCTTCGGCCTTGGTGAGATAGCGCGGCGGCAGTTTCTTCGTCTTGCGCAGCGAGACCACGGTCTCGATGAACCCTTCCACGTCCACGATCCCTTCACTGCGCGCGAACAAGCGCAGCTCCGCTTCGCCCGCAGGAGCCGCGCTCGGGAGCACGAGCACGATCAAAAGCAGAAGGGTCCGAAGCAGGTGCACGGAGAGCTCCGCCGAAGCCGCACGCGCGCTTCGCTGATAGCCCCGGCTGTGCTTTCCTCCAAGGGCGCGCTCAGCCGGCTTGTCGCCCTCGAGGCGCCGGTTACACTTCTGCGCGCCAGCTACCGAAAAGCGCCACGCGTGCGGGCCGAGAAGGAGGAACGCGATGAGGGTGAGGACGAGACTTCTGGCGACGGTTGCCGCGGTCGGGCTCGGCCTGGGCGGGGCGGCTTCGCTTGCGACCGCCGAAACGGTCCTGCGCGTGGTGATGCACTCGGATCTTAAGATCGTCGATCCGATCTGGACCACCGCCTACATCACCCGCAATCACGGCTACAACGTCTACGATACGCTCTTTGCTATGGACGCAAAGGGCGAGATCCGCCCGCAGATGGTTGAACGGTGGACGGTGAGCGACGACAATCTCACCTACACCTTCACCTTGCGCGATGGCCTCCTCTTCCACGATGGCTCGCCGGTCAAAGCCGAAGACGCCGTGGCCTCGATCAAGCGCTGGGGCCAGCGCGATTCGATGGGCGTCTTCATGATGAACTATGTCGAGCGGATCGAGGCCAAAGACGACAAGACCTTCGAGCTGCGCTTGAAGAAGCCCTTCGGCCTTGTGCTGCAGTCGCTCGGCAAGCCTTCCTCGAATGTTCCCTTCGTGATGCCCAAACGGGTGGCGGAAACACCAGCCAGCGAGCAGATCACCGACTATACGGGTTCCGGTCCGTTCGTCTTCCGCAGGGACTTGTGGAAGCCGGGGAACATCGCGGTTTATGAGAAATTCAAGGATTACAAACCCCGCAACGAACCGCCGTCCTGGGGTGCGGGCGGTAAAGTGGTGAAGGTCGACCGTGTCGAGTGGATTTCGATGCCCGATCACCAGACGGCGGTGAACGCGCTCATCTCGGGCGAGATCGATATCATGGAAGCCCCGCCGCACGATCTGTTGCCCGTGCTCGAGGCCGATCCCAACATCGTCTTGTTCCAAGCCAACACACTCGGCAACCAATATATGTTCCGCTTCAACAGCCTCCATCCGCCCTTCGATAATCCCAAGATCCGTCGCGCGGCGCTCGAGGCCTTGAACCAAGAAGATTTCCTTAAGGCAGTGATCGGCAATCCCAAGTACTATAAGACCTGCGCGGCGATGTTCATCTGCGGCACACCCTTCGCCACCGACAAAGGTGGCGAAGTGATGCTCAAGTCGGACTTCGAGCGCTCCAAACAGCTCTTGAAGGAGGCCGGCTACGACGGCACGCCGGTCGTCTTGATGCATTCCACCGATCTTTACGTCCTCGCCAACCTCGCGCCGGTGGCCAAGCAACTGCTCGAGCGCGGCGGCTTCAAGGTCGAGATGATCTCCATGGACTGGCAGTCGCTGGTGGCGCGGCGGGCGAAGAAGGACAAGCCGCAGGAAGGCGGGTGGAACGCCTTCATGACCTCTTGGGTTGCAGCCGATCTCTTGAACCCCATCGCCACGGCTGGTCTCAATGCCACAGGTGAGAAGGGTTGGTTCGGTTGGTTCGACGATCCCAAGCTCGAAGCCATGAAACGGGCCTTCGCCGAAGCGACCGACCTCGCGACGCAGAAGAAGATCGCCGAGGAAATCCAAGTCTATGTGGCAACCGAGGGCACCACGCACGGTTGGATGGGGCAGTGGTACCAGCCGATCGCACACCGCAAGACCATCTCGGGCGTGCTCGAATCTCCCGTGCCCTTTATGTGGAACATCGAAAAGAAAGGGTGACCAGCGCGCGTGCGGTGGCAGCCGCAGACGGGTGTCGGGCGGCATGAGTGCGCGTGAGGGCCGCACGGGCGAAGGCGGTCTTCCTCGCTTGCCTTGCGGCCGGTGCAGCCTCGCTCGGCTCGCCGGGCTGGGCCCCGGGCCGCAACGGCAGCGGCCGCATCCCGCGGCTGAAGCCAAGCGGTCGGAAGCTGCCGCGAGCCCGTCCGCATCCCTCGCCCGGTCGGTGCTTGCGCCGTGATCGCCTTTATCATCCGCCGGCTGTTGGCCACGGTGCCGGTGCTCTTCACCGTGGCCCTGCTCGTGTTCCTCATGCTGCGCCTTACTCCCGGCGATCCAGCGGCGATCATGGCGGGTGAAAACGCCACCGCCGCGCAGATCGCCGAGATCCGGAGCAAGCTCGGACTCGATCAGCCGCTGCTCGTGCAGTTCGCGATCTGGCTCGGTAAAGTCCTCCAAGGCGATCTCGGCGAGTCCTTTTTCTTCAAGATGCCGGTGGCGACGCTGATTGCCCAGCGCATCGGCCCAACAATTGCGCTTGCGACCACCACGATGACCATCACCGTGCTCGTCGCCGTGCCGCTGGGTGTGCTCGCCGCCTGGCGGCACGGCTCGCTCCTCGATCGCTTCGTGATGGGTTTTTCCGTCCTCGGCTTTTCCGTCCCGGTGTTCGTGCTCGGCTATGTCTTGATCTATGTCTTCGCCATCCAGCTCGGCTGGTTTCCGGTTCAGGGCTATAAGCCGCTTGCGGCCGGCTTTGGACCGTTTCTCTCTCAGCTCGCCCTGCCCTCTTGCGCGCTCGCCGTGATCTACATCGCGCTTGTGTCGCGGATCACGCGCGCGAGCCTCCTCGAGGTCTTGGGCGAAGACCATGTTCGCACCGCCCGCGCCAAGGGCCTGCGCGAGTCGGTCGTGCTCCTCCGGCACGGGCTGCGCAACGCCGCGGTGCCGATCGTTACCGTGATCGGCCTTGGGATCGCGCTCCTGATCGGCGGTGTGGTGGTCACCGAGAGCGTGTTCAACATTCCCGGATTGGGTCGGCTCACGGTCGATGCGGTCTTGGGACGCGACTATCCGACCATCCAAGGCGTTATTTTGGTGTTCTCCTTCGCCTATGTCCTGATCAATCTCGTGATCGACATCATCTACACCTTTTTGGATCCGAGGATCCGCTATTGAGCACCCGTAGCGAGGAACTCGGCTTAGCCCAACCGGTCGAAGAGGCTGCAGCCGCCGCAGCCGCCGCCGCGCGCCATGTTCCACTCTCCTTGCGCCTCTTGCACCATTCGGGGGTGCTCGCTGGCGGCTTGATCCTGCTGCTCGTGGCGCTCATGGCGATCCTCGCGCCCTGGCTCGCGACATCGGATCCGGTGGCCATCGATCCCGCCAACCGCAACAAGCGCCCCGGCTTCGAGCGCGTCATCCAAGATGACCAAGGCCGCGAAATGAGGATCGTGCACTACATGGGCACCGATGCCCTTGGTCGAGACGTCTATTCCCGCGTCGTCTACGGTGCACGCATCTCGCTTCTGGTCGGCGCGGCGGTAGCCGGTCTCGCGGTTGCCATTGGTCTTATGATCGGGCTCGTCGCGGGCTATCTGCGCTGGCTCGATGCCATCGTGATGCGGATCATGGACGGGCTGATGGCGATCCCCGGGATCCTCTTGGCGCTCGCGCTCGTGGCGCTGTGGGGGGCGGGATTGTCGACCGTCATTCTCGCCATCGTCGTACCCGAAATCCCGCGCGTGGTTCGTTTGGTGCGGGCCGTCGTCCTGCAGGTGCGCGAAGAACCCTATGTCGAGGCGGCGGTTGCGGTCGGCACCCGCTTGCCGCAGCTCTTGTGGCGGCACGTCCTTCCCAACACGGTAGCCCCACTCATCGTCCAGGGCACCTACATCGCCGCATCTGCCATCCTGGTCGAAGCAATCCTTTCCTTTTTGGGCGTCGGCATCCCGACCGACATCCCCACCTGGGGCAACATCATGGCCGAGGGCCGTACGCTCTTTCGCGTTTTCCCGCACAACATCCTCTTCCCCGGTATCTTTCTCGCCGTGACCGTGTTGGCCGTGAACATGCTCGGTGACGGGCTCAGAGATGTCTTGGATCCCAAGCTCGTCCGGCGAATCTGAGGCCAAGCGCGCCGTTACGAGCCGGGCGCGCGCCAGATTAGCGTCGGCTTGTCCAGGAGATGGAGCGATGCGCGAGATCACGGGAGGAATCGAGCCGCGCCTGAACGTCTTCGGCGAACCCTTGCAGCCCTGCAGTCTCGTTCCGCGGACCGGATTTTTCCGCAACGGCTGTTGCGACACCGGACCAGAAGATATCGGTTCGCACACCGTGTGCGCGATCATGACCGAAGAATTTTTGGCCTTTTCCAAATCCGTGGGCAACGATCTTTCCACACCGCGCCCGGAATTCGATTTTCCGGGCTTGAAACCCGGCGATCGCTGGTGTCTGTGCGCGCCGCGTTGGCAGCAGGCGCTTGCGGCCGGCAAAGCGCCCAAAGTGGTGCTCGCCGCCACCCATATCCGCGCGCTCGATTATTGCCGGCTCGAGGATCTCAAGCGCTATGCCGTCGATCTCAGCTGACCGCGTGGCGCGCGCCGCCCCGTTCGGCGCAGCGCTGATCGCGATCGCGGCGTTGGCGGCCGCGCCCGTGCGCGCGAGCCAACTGTGCGAACTCGGCGCCGCAGTCGCGAGTGAAAGTCAATTGCGCGAGCGCTTAAAGCGCTGCCGAAAGGAGGATGTGGTGATCGTCGCGGTTGCGAGCGCGAGTCTGCCCGCCAGCCGTGCTGCTGCCGTTGCCTGTGATTTCGCGGCGCAGATCCTGATCGAGGACACCACCGAAAGTCCCGGCATCGCGCGGGTCAGTTGCCGCTTTTCGGGTGACGCGCGGCGTCGGCGCTGACGCTTCCATGTCCACCCGCCCCGCCCTTCTCGTCGAGGATCTCACGATCGCCTTGCCGCGCGGTGGCGATCGCGCCTTTGCCGTGGAGGGTGTGAGCTTTTCTGTCGCCCCCGGCGAGATCCTGTGTCTTGTCGGCGAATCGGGCTCGGGAAAGTCGGTCACGGCGCAGGCGATCATGGGCCTTCTGCCCAAAGGTCAGCTCGAGCCCGTGCGCGGGCGCGTGTTGCTTGAGGGCGAAAGCCTGCTCGATGCCCCGCCCGCGCGGCTGCGCGCACTGCGCGGCGCCAAGATGACCATGATCTTCCAAGAGCCGATGACGGCGCTCAATCCGGTGATGCGCTGCGGCGCGCAGATCGACGAAGTGCTGCGCACCCACACCCGTCTGTCGCGCGTGGAGCGGGAGGGCCGGATACGCGCCATCCTCGAAGAGGTGCGGCTGCCCGACCCGGATCGCTTCGCCCGCTCTTATCCGCACGAGCTCTCGGGCGGCCAACGCCAGCGAATCATGATCGCCATGGCGCTGGTCATGGAGCCGGCGCTGTTGATCGCCGACGAGCCGACAACCGCGCTCGACGTCACCACGCAAGCGCAGATCCTGCGGCTCATCAAAGACTTACAAGAGCGCCACGGGACCGCCGTTCTGTTCATCACCCATGATTTCGGGATCGTGGCCGAGATCGCCGATCGGGTGGCGGTGATGCAGTGGGGGCGCATCGTCGAGCAGGGTCCCAAGGACGAGATCTTGCGACGGCCTCAGCACCCGTATACGCGCATGCTCATCGGCTCGGTTCCCTCGCTCGTGCCCCGCCACCCGCGTGGCCGCGCCGGTGCGCCCGTGGTCTTGCGGACCGAGAAGCTCGGGAAGGTCTACGAGGCCGCCGGCTGGTTTCGCACCCGGCCGCCGGTGCGCGCTGCCGAAGCGGTCGATCTCGTCATCCGCAAGGGCGAGGTTTTGGGCATCGTCGGCGAATCGGGGTCCGGCAAATCCACCGTGGCGCGCTGCATCGCGCGCCTTACCGATCCGAGCGAGGGGGAAGTGTGGCTCGGAGCCGACCCCATCGGACGGCTGCCGAAGCGCCAGTTGCGGCCGCACCGACGGCGCGTCCAGGTGGTGTTTCAAGACCCGTATCGCTCCTTGAACCCGCGCCGCACGGTCGGCCAATCCATCACCGAAGGGCCGATCAACTTCGGCATGGCGCCCAGGGAAGCGCGCGCCCGCGCCGAAGAGCTCATGCGCCTCGTGCGTCTCGACCCCCAAGCTCTCGACCGCTACCCGCACCAGTTCTCGGGCGGTCAGCGCCAGCGCATCTGCATCGCCCGCGCGCTCGCTATGGAACCCGAACTCTTGATCGCTGATGAAGCCGTCTCGGCGCTCGACGTCTCCGTCCAGGCGCAAGTGCTCGCGCTCTTAGATGAGATCCGCGAGCGGCTCGAGCTCGCCGTGCTCTTCATCACCCACGACCTTCGCGTCGCGGCCCAATTGTGCGACCGCGTCGCGGTGATGCACCGCGGTCGGGTGGTGGAAGAAGGCGATGCGGCGGAGGTGCTCGCCACCCCGCGTCATGCGTATACGCGCGAGCTCATCGCTGCCGCTCCCGGGCGCGACTATCCCTTCTTCGCCGGCTAGGATTGGGGTGAAAGAGGCAAAAAGGCCTCGAGCGACAGGCTCCTCACCCCTTCGAGGATGATCACTGCCGTGTCGGGATCGACGGTGTCGGTCGCCGAGCCCAAGTCGATGACGAGATTGCCTTGCTCATCGCGGTATACGGCATCGTCGCCTTCACCGATGCGGCCGTTCTCGTCGGTATCGAGCCGTGATCCGTCGAGCCCCCAGCGGGTGAGATCAATCCGATCGAGGGGCGTGAAATCGCGGATGCGATCGACGTCACGTATGCGCGCACCAGGGGCAAAGACGAACAGGTCACGGCCGGGACCGCCGATCAGCAGGTCGTTTCCTGGCCCACCCCACAAGAGATCATCACCGTCTCCACCGTCCAAATAGTCGTCGTTACCGGCCCACCAAAAGATCTCTTCCGGCAAGCCGGTATATCCCCCCATCAAGCGCTTCCAATCCTCTCCGAGCGGGACGTCACCGTAGAGCCGATCATCGCCCGGACCGCCGAAGAGATCGTCGCGGCCAGCGCTGGCGTGATATTGCTCAATCACTCCGTCGCCCACGAGCACATCGTTGCCGCTGCCGCCGTCCAAATAGTCATCGCCGGAGCTGGCAAAGATCGCCAGGCCGAATGCGTCGCCTACGAGAAGATCGTTGCCCGAGCCGCCGAAGAGGCGATCGTCACCGCCTCTCGCGCCGCGGCCGATCCCATGACAGTCGCCGCGGATGACATCGTCGCCGCCGCCGCCGAACAGGCGATCGTCTCCGAGCCGAACACCATAGGCGGCTCCCTCCGTGTCGCCCGTGATGTCGTCGTTGCCCGGGCCGCCATCGATCCAGTCGTCGGCACAAGTGCGATACTGTGGGCCGCCGGTCCCTTCGCCGTAGATGACGTCGTTGCCGGCACCGCCCCGGATCCGGTCGCGGCCGCCCACGACATCCGCGGTCCAGCCCATGCCCTCGACCCAGGCGACGTCGCCATAGACGAGGTCGTCGCCACCAGACGCGTCGATGTCGTCGTCGCCGCCGCGGCCTTCGACCTCATCGGGTCCCCGCGTTGTGCGCAAACCCGCGCGCACCGAGCCGCGCGCTCTTATCAGATCGTTTTCTTCGGTTCCGATCACGAGGGTGGCAGATGCCTCAGCAGACGCGCGCAGGGTTTCCTCGAAGGGATCGAGAGATTGCGCGCGCTTCGATCGCACGGACATGGTTCCCCCTTACCGACGTGGCGCTCCTCGAGATTTTTTGAACGAAATTTTAGCTAGTGTGGCGCAGCCATGCCAAGCGCCCGGCGCGGCGAGGCTAGGCTTCGGATCGGATCGTCGGATGGGGCCTTGATAGCCGGCTTTCGACGTGGGCTCGGCGCCGCGAACTCAACGCGCCGGGAAAACCGTGAGCCCAAGAGCGCGCGCAAGTGCGGCATCGCGGCCATAGACGTCGTCGCGAAAGCGCACCGTTCCGTCTGCGTCGACGGCGGCGCCGAGATAGGTGATGTGAACGAGAACGGGGTTACGCAAGGAGATGGTGCGCGGGCCGCCGGCCTCGATCGCCGCCTCGATGCGCGCTCGGTCCCAGCCCTGCTCGGCGAGCAAGAGCTCGGCGAGCTCGTGCATCCGCGCGACGCGGATGCAGCCGTGGCTGAAGGTGCGGACCGTGCGGGCGAAGAGCTCTCGCTTTGGGGTGTCGTGGAGATAGACGTCGAAGGGGTTGGGCATCTCCAGTTTGATCCGCCCGAGCGGGTTCTTGGGTCCCCAGTTCTGGCGCAGGCGAAAGGGAAATCGATTGGGCCCGAGCTCACCCCACGGCACGCTTGCGGGATCGACCCGCTGACCTTCGCGGTCGAACACCGCCATCTCGTTGCGCTCGAGCCAGCTCGGATCTTTTCGCACTTCGGGCAGGATTTCTTTGACCGCGATGCTGCGCGGCACGTGCCAGAAGGGGTTGAGCGTGACGGCGCGAACGCGGGTGGTGAGCTCGGGTGTTTGGGTGTAGCGCGTGCCGACGATGATCGGGCTCTCGATCAGCACGTGCTCCTGCCCCGCGTGCGATTCCTCGACCAATTCCAGGCGAAATCCCGCGATGTCGACGAGAAGCCAATGCCGACCGCGCTCGGGCGGCAACCGTCGCAACCGCTCCATGGCAAGGATCACTTGCGCGATCCGCCATTCCACCGGTGCGGCGAGTGCGGCTGCGGTGCGCTTGCCGATCACGCCGTCCGGATCCAGCCCGTGTCGTTTTTGAAAGCGCTGCAGGGCCGCGACCAGGGGCGGGTCGAGCTCGTCGCCGTCGAGGGGGCCTAGAAAGCCGTCGGTCTCGGCGAGCCGACGCCTGAGCGCTGCCACGGCGGGGTGACGGTCGCCCGGTTCCAGTTTGTCCGGCGGCAAAGGGACTCGGGTCCAGCCTCCGCGACGTTCGACGGTGCGTAACTCGGCCAAGAGCGCGCGCAGGCGCGCATAGCGGGGGGTCTGGGGAGCGAGACCTTCCAACCAGCGGCCGAGATCGGGGGCAGCAAACGCAGCCTCGAGGAGGCTGCGCGGGCTTTCCTCGGGCGTCGGCGGACGCGGCGGCAAATTCGGCAGCGCGCGACCGAGACGCAGGTCCAAGGCGTAGGCCAAAAGCGCCAGGCTCGCCTCGCGTTCCAATCGCTCCGGCTCCGTGCGCCAGGCGGCGAGCCGGTGCGGCGCGTAGGAGGAGGGATCGAGCCCGTGTTCGAAGGCGCGCTGTTCGAGTGCCTGGAGAAGCGCCGCGAGCCGCGCCTCGGCCCGGCTGTCGCCGCTCCACAAGCGCATCCCGCGCCGATCAGCGAGGAACTGGTCGACAGCCCTCCATTCCCTCGGCTGACGATAAGGCGTTGCGAGATCGCCGTTGGCGCGCGGCGACCGCGGGATCCACAACAGTCCTCCAGCGAGGGCCAAAAGGCCCCGTCGCGGCAGCGATCTCATACCGGCTCGTTGGCCGAGCCTGTGCCCAAAAGCAAGACGGCCCCTTTTGGGGCCGTCTTTCTGGTGTCGCCTGGTCTGCCTTAGCTGCTCGGAAGTGGATCCCAGAAGCGACCACCGAACTCAACGAAGTCGGATGCGCCCAAGACCACGCCCTTGGTCACCTGAATGACGGTGACGTCGACGTTGGGTGTCGCACCGGCTGCGGCGCCGAGGTCGATCGTGACTTTGGTTCCTCGGACGGTCACGAACGCGTCGTCGTTGGTGAGCCTGCCGTCTCCATTGGTGTCGAGATCGGCGAAGCGCAGTTGCCGGTCACCGAAGAGAACCTGCTCGATGTTGAGCAAATCTTCTCCCTGTTTGAAATCGCGGATGATGTCACGCCCCTTGCCCAAGAAAAAGACATCGCGACCAGGACCGCCGGTGAGCTGATCGTTGCCGCCAAAGCTCGTGCCGTCGTCGATGGCGAAGTCACCGAACAGGCGGTCGTCGCCGTCACCGCCGAAGATGCGATCGTTTCCTCCGCGCGCGCCGTTACGCCCGATGACTGCATCGCCGAAGATGAAGTCGTTGCCGGCGTCACCATAGAGCTGGTCGTTGCCGCCGATGCCGCCGTCGATCACCTGGGCGTCACCTTGGATGCTGTCGTCGCCGTCGCCGCCATAGATGCGGTCGGCACCGCCGCGCGCCCCGGCGCGGATGATCCCCTGCGTGAAGGGGTCGTTTTCGTTGCCTGCGTCACCGTACAGGAAGTCGTTGCCGGCGCCGCCGGTAATCACGTTCGCACGGCCGATTTGGTTCTGTTCGAGATTGAGCGCATCGCCTACCAGGATGTCGTCTTCATCAGTACCTATGAGCCGCCCCCTGCGATCGCCACCCGTCTGTCGCGCCATTGCAAACTCCTCCTCTCGTGAGTGAACGGATGTCTTCGCTTTTCCGTGACCCACCGTTCGAAACGCTCACCGCGATCCTTAGCCCTTTCGTCGATTTCGGGTCAATGAGCGCGCGCGTTAACGCTTTAGAAACTAATACCCGAGTGCGCAGTGTCGCTCACCGTTGACGGCACGTCCAGCATCGGCCGCGAAGCACCCGTCCTCGCCACGGCCTCATCGCTCACGCCTTGCCCCTCGTGGCTCAATCTCGGCGCTTGCGCGTTGGCGAGTCGATGCTCGCCCTCCTGCTGTCGCCTACGTGAGCCGACTTCGGTGCGCTTGAGTCGACGGCTTAAAAGCGCCAAGCGCCTCCACGCGCGCGCCGGCGCAGGAAAGCCGCACATGCGATACGCTGCGTGCCCCCACGCGACAGCGCGCGGTGCGGCCTTTCGCTGAGCTCTCTCAGCGGCTCATGCGCGCGGTGCGGCACTGTGCGCAACTTTGCTCTTTACAAGCGCGCTGATTGCTCCCATATGCGCCGTCCCGAGAAGGAAGCCTAAGCACTGCGGCGCGCGCGGCGGCGGCTGACTGATCGTCTTGACTCCCCCTGGGGTTGGGAGGTCGGTATGGCTGAAACCTTCGGCAGCGCCGCGGCGCTGCTCTCGTTGCGTTCCCCTCAGAATCCGGTGGTCTGCGTCCGCCCGCATCTCATCGAGGAGCGGGCGCGGCGAGTCGTCGAAGCGTTCCCGGGGGACGTTCTCTACGCGGTCAAGTGCAACGATACGCCGATCGTCCTGCAATCACTCTGGCGCGGCGGCGTTCGGCACTTCGATACCGCTTCGATCGGCGAGGTTCGCCTCGTCAAGCGGCTTTTGCCGGACGCGCACTGTCATTTCATGCACCCCGTCAAAAGCTACGAAGCCATCGCCGAGGCGTACCACGAGCACGGCGTTCGCCGCTTCGCCTTCGACCACGAGGACGAGCTCGCCAAGATCCTCGCCGCGACCGACCATGCGCGCGATCTCGAGCTCTTCTTGCGGCTCGCCGTGCCGGGTCAAGGAGCGCTCTTGACGCTCACCGGCAAGTTCGGGGTCGAAAGCGAACGCGCGGTTGATCTGTTGCGCCGGGCGCGGGCGGTGGCGGCCGCGGTCGGACTCACCTTCCACGTCGGCTCGCAGTGCGTCGATCCCGAATCCTTCGCTCGTGCGATCGCGATCGCAGCAGAGGTCGCGCATGCGGCGGGCGGCATCGACCATCTCGACGTGGGCGGCGGCTTTCCGGCGCGCTATAAGGGCGATGAGCCGCCGTTTGAGGCCTTTGTGCGCCGCATCATGGGCGCAGTGTTCACGCACCGGCTCGGATGCGCGCTCCAGTGCGAACCGGGCCGGCTGCTCGTCGCCGACGGTGCCTCTGTTCTCACCCGCGTCGAGCTGCGCCGCGACCGCGCCCTCTACATCAACGACGGCGTGTACGGAAATTTGGCCGAGCTCAAGTGGATCGGCCCGCAGTTTCCGATCCGCTTGGTGCGTCCCTCGGGAGTGGTGTGCGGCGAACGTGCCCCCTTCGACCTCTTCGGGCCGACTTGCGACAGCATCGACAGCATGCCCGGCCCGCACTGGATCGTAAGCGAGGTCAAAGAGGGAGATTGGCTCGAAGTGGGGATGATGGGGGCGTACTCCAACGCCTTGCGCACCCGTTTCAACGGCTTCGTAAGCGGTGAGACCGTCGTGCTGCGCGACGCCGGCTGGTACCTGGCGAAGGTCGAGGGGGCAACCGCACTTGCCGCGTAACGCGAAGCTCAGGTGATCACCGAACCGCCGCCCGCGCGTTCGGCCAAGAGCCGTGCGATGGCGGGATAATCGGGTTTGCCGGTGGCAAGCCGCGGCAGTGTCTCGAACGCGACCACTTCAGCCGGGATCAAGAGTTCGCTCGCCCCGGCCGCGCGCAAAAGCCGCGCGAGCGCGCTGCGGTCGAGGCCGCGCTTGGTGGTCGCAAGTACGAGCCGTTCGCCCTTGCGCGGATCAGCCATCGCGAGCACCGCATGGTGGTCGTCCGGAAAGGCGCGCGCGATGAGCTCTTCCGCCGCAGCCAAGCTCACCATCTCGCCGCCCACCTTGGCAAAGCGCTTTGCGCGCCCGAGGATGCGCAAAAAGCCCTCCTCATCGATCGCGACGAGATCGCCCGTGTCGTACCAGCCGTCCGGCGGCGGCACGAGGCGGCCGGGATGATCGGGGTGGAGATAACCGCGCATCAGATTAGGTCCGCGCACGAACAGCCGCCCCCCTTCGGCAATGCCGGCAACCGGCTCGAGCCGCCATTCGATACCGGGCAAGAAACGGCCGACGGTGCCCGGACGATTGTGGGCAGGGGTGTTCACCGCCAGGACCGGCCCCGTCTCGGTCGCTCCATAGCCTTCGAGCACCCGCACCCCGAAGCGATCCTGCCAGAGCCGGCGGGTCTCCTCTTGCAGTTTTTCGGCACCGGCGAAGAGATAGCGCAGCGAGCGGAAATCCAAAGGATCGGCGACGCGCGCATAACCGCGCAGGAACGTATCGGTGCCGAAGAGAACCGTCGAATCGGTTCCGTACACGAGCTCGGCCACGGTGCGGTAGTGCAAGGGCGAAGGGTAAAGAAAAACGCGTGCGCCCACGAGAAGCGGTAAGACGAGCCCGGCCATGAGCCCGAAGGCGTGGAACAGAGGCAGCGCTGCGAAGGAGCGGTCGTGGCAACCGAAGTCGAAGCAGACCATCGCTTGGCGAGCATTGGCGAGCAGATTGGCATGCGCGAGCGCTACGGCTTTGGGTTTACCCTCAGAGCCCGAGGTGAACAGCACCACCGCCGTATCGGTCGGTGAAACGGCGAATCGCCGGTGGATGTGATGCGCGCGCAGCGAATCGAAGAAGGCGCGAAGGCGGGCCTTCACCCCGAGTTCAGCCCGTAGATCCTCAAGGTACAGCACGCGCGCGTGCGCCGCGATCGCTTCGAGCTCGCGCTCGAGGCGCGCTTGTTCGACGAAGCTGCGGGATGCGAGGACGAGGCGGATCCGCGCCACCTCCACCGCCGCTGTGAGATTGGCGATCCCGGCAGTGTAGTTGAGCATCGCCGGCACCCGCCCGATCGCCTGCAGGGCCATGAAGCTCGCAAGCGTGGCACAAGCGTTGGGCAAGAACAGCCCGACCACCTCGCCGGACGTCGTCTCTCGGGCGAGCCTGCGGCCCAAGAGCACCGCCGCCGTCACCAGTCGCCCGAAGCTCAGCCGCTGACCGCGGACGTCTTGGGCGAACTCGGCGCGCGCCCCGTGCCGGCTGCGGGCCTCGAGCAGTGCCGTGAACAGGGTTGCAGGGCGGTTGACGGTGCGAAAGAGGGTCTCGGCGAGCAGATCGTGCACGAAGGTCGCGGCGCGCCGACGACGCGCGCGCCCTTTAAGCGCGGGCGGCAAATCGAGCCTTCGCGCCGGCAGCAGGGTCACGGCAAGGCGCGGGAAGAGCCGACGCCGCACCTGCCCCCTCGATAAGCGCGAGAACAGGCTGCGTTCGGCACCGGCGATGCAAGCCGGCACCACCATCGCGCCCGCGCGATCCGCGATCCACGCCGGTCCCGCGTAGATCTTCATGAGCCCGCCCGTGACGGTGATCCGACCCTCCGGAAAGATGGCAAGCGGAGTACCGCTCGCGACCAGATCGGCCATCCGCCGCGCTTCCATGGGCTTGGTCGGATCGATCGCGACAAGGCGCAAGGGCTCTTGAAAGGGCGCGAGCCACCAGCGCGAAAGCCAGTCGTGCCAAACCGCGAAGACCGGCAGCTCGGGCAGAGCGGCGAGCAGAAGCGGCCCATCGAGAAAGGAAACGTGGTTGGCAATGAGGATCCTCTTGTCGCCCGCGGCGGCGAAATGCTCCGCACCGCGCACCTCGAGGCGAAAGAGGACGCGAAAGAGGATGCGAAAGAGCCGCTGCAGCACGGAGCCGGGCAAAAACGGCAGGGCCAAGGCGAAGCCGCCGGAGAGGGCGGTAAGCCCCCCAAGTGCCAGCGCCGCGCCGGGCATGCCGAGGGCGAGGCAGCCGCCTACGAGTGCACCGCAGAGCAAAAGTGCGGCCGCACCGATCCGTCCCACCCAGCCCAACAGAGCGGCCCGCCGCACGATCGCCGCAGTCGCTTCGAGCACCGCCACGTCCGGCTATCCGCTAGCCGTTCGGCATCTGGCGCAGGGCCTGGACACCGGCGACGAACCGCCTCAGGGTTTCGGAAATGGCCCCGCGTGGGATGATCGCCTCGACGAGTTGGAAGCGGCCACGGGTGAGCATCGCAGCTTCGAGTGCGTGGGCCAGTTGGGCGCGCGTATGCACTCGCCTGCCCTCCCCGCCCAAAGCCGCTGCGGCCTGCGCGAAGTGCCAGTCGTCGAGGTCGTTGAAGCGCGCATTCGGTTCGAATACGCGCAGCATCTCCCAACTGCGGTTGTTGAAGACAAGCACGATCGGATCGATGCCGAGTTTGCGGCAGTTGCCCAGCTCCCAGCCGGTCATCTGGAAGGCACCGTCGCCTACGAGGACGAGCGTGCGGCGGCCGGTGACGAGCTGGGCCGCCATTCCCGCCGGCACTCCGTAGCCCATACCGGCGTAATAAGCCGGTGCCGTGAGTGGACCGTGGTCAAGCGACATGGCCGTGAACAGACAGTCGCCGACGTCGCAGGCGACCGGCATCACCCCGTGGCGCGCGAAGAGATCGTTGAGCGCGCGGGCGATGTCGTCGGGCGTGATCGGCGCCTCGTCGGCGACGAGGCCGCGCGGCACCGAGGGCTTGGGGGCTGCGGTCGCCGACCCGAGCGGGCGGGCCCGCGCAAGCAGCGCATCGATGAGCGCCCGCAGCGGAATGTCGGGGAAAACGTGGAACCCCATCGCCACGCTGCGGTCGCAGGCGCGTATGGTTCGCCTGAGGTCGAGCCGACCCACGCTCACTCCGAAGTTCGTATCCGAGAGGATGACACCCAACAGCAACAGCCCATCCGAGCCCTCGACCAGCTCGGCGATCGCCGGATCGCCGGCAAAGCCGAGGTAGGTTCCCAAAAGCGGCGCATCCGCTTCGCTCAACAGCCCGCGCCCCATGAAGGTGGTGACCACCGGAATGGCGAGTCGACGCGCGAGCTCCGCCACCTTGGCCTCAAGACCGAAGCGGCGGATCTCGACATCGACGAGCAGCACCGGTTGGCGCGCGGCTGCGAGCCGGTCCAAGACGGCTTCCGCACACGCGGCAACGGCCTCCGGATCGAAGGGCCAGGGCTCGGGATCCGGCACCGGATCGACCGGGAGCGCCACCGCATCGCGGGGAACCTCGAGATAGACCGGGCGGCTCTCTTCCACTGCCGCCTGCAGCACGCGGGCGATCTCTTGCGGTGCGGTCCGTGGGTCATCGAGCCGGGCCTGAGCGACCGTGATCTCGCGAAACAGGCGGAACTGGGTGTCGAGTCGCGGACCTTGATGGTGCAGCAACAGCCCCATGCGCGCCTCGTGTCGGCCGGGAGCGCCAGAGATGACGACCACGGGCGACTTTTCGGCATAAGCGGCGGCCACCGCGTTGACGATGTTGAACGCCCCCGCCCCATAAGTGACGGCCGCCACCGAGGGCGCCGAGCGAAAGCGCGCCGCCGCATCGGCGGCGAAGCCCACCGCCGGCTCGTGGGAGAAGGTATAGATCGGCAAGATGCCGCTCGATTCCGCGATCCGAAACAGCGGCAGGGCGAAATCGCCCGGGATCCCGAAGATCTCCCGCACGCCGCGGGCACAGAGGGCGTGCAACAAGGCTTCGACGAGGTTCACCGCCTGTGCTCCTTCCGCTCTTCCGGCACCCGGTGCCAGCGCTATCCTACCGCACAGGATGGTACCGCGCAGGATGGGCGGTGTTGCGCGACACGGAGCAAGCGGCTGTGCGCCGGCTGTTGGGCTTGTTGCTCGTTCTCTACCTTTTTCCAGCCACCCTCATCGCCGCTTCGACCGTAGGCGCTTTGGTCTTGCGCAAGGAACCACCGGAATCGCTCAAGCGCTGCCTCGCCGCTGGAAAAGCCGGCCCCGATGTGGCCCTCTTCGCGCTTACGCGGGCTGTTCTCTGGCCGCGCGCGGTGCCCGAAGTGTGGAGTGAGGATCTCGTGAAGCTGCTCGACTGGCTCTTGGTGCGCAGCGATCCCTTCCCTGAGGCCTGCAAGGGCTAACGCGCTCTTTTAGCCCTTTGTCGTGTGCGCGAAGCGCATCCTACTGTGGTGCGCGATGTTTCGCGTCTTCGGGCGCCCCGCTTCGCCGGGCGGGCGCCCGTGCGGTAAGGCGGCCTTCGCGACCCCCTCCTCGCGCCGGGAAGCTTGAGGGTTGGATACTCCCTTGTCGGCTGTGCGCGCGCGTGCCAGTCCTGGCAATGTGACGCGTGCGGAGGAGAGAGCTTGGCGCGGCTTGCGCTCGGATGGTTCGCAGCACTTCTGCTCGGGACGACCGGCACGGCCCAGGCGCAGCCGGGAGATCCGGTGGTAGGGCGCGCGCTCGCCCTCGAGCTCTGCAGCACGTGCCATCTGGTTCCCGGTTCGCTGCGCCCGGTGCCCGACGGCGTGCCGAGCTTCACGGCGATCGCCCGCAGCTGGGCGGATCCGCAGGCGCTCGCCGACCGTATGATCGTGCCGCCGCACCCGGCGATGCCGCCGCCGCCGCTCACCAATCAGCAGCGGCGCGATCTCGCGGCGTGGATTCTCTCCCTGCGCGAGTGAGCGTTTAGCCGGCGCGCACGATCTGGGTGCCGAAACCGCCGGCGGTGAAGAGCTCCAAGAGAATGGCGTGCGGCACGCGGCCGTCGAGGATGACCGCCGCTTCAACTCCCTCTTCGACCGCGCGCAGACAGGTTTCGACCTTGGGGATCATGCCGCCCGAGATCACCCCATCGCGGATCCAGGCCCGCGCGGTTCCGCTATCGAGGGTCGGGACAAAGCGCTTGTCGGCGTCCATCACCCCCCGGACGTCGGTGAGCATGAGCAGCTTGCGGGCTTTGAGCGCCCCGGCCACCGCACCGGCTGCGGTATCGGCATTGATGTTGAAGGTCTGCCCCTCCTCGCCCACGCCGATGGGTGCGATCACCGGAATGATGTCGCTTTGGGTGAGGACGTCGAGAACATGCGTATTGATGCGGGTGGGTTCGCCCACGAAGCCGAGGTCGACCACCTGTTCGATGGCGCTGTCGGGATCGCGGCGGGTGCGGGTGAGCTTTTTGGCTTCGATCAGACGCCCGTCCTTGCCGCATAGGCCCACCGCCACCCCGCCGGCGTTTTGGATGGCGGTTACGATTTCCTTGTTGATGCGACCGGCGAGCACCATTTCGACCACTTCGACGGTTGCGGCATCAGTCACGCGTAGACCGTCGACGAAGCTCGATTGGATCTTGAGGCGATCGAGCATGACTTTGATCTGTGGCCCGCCGCCGTGGACCACAACGGGATTGATGCCGATCTGTTTGAGCAGCACAACGTCGCGCGCGAAATCGGCTGCGACTTGCTCGTCGCCCATGGCGTGCCCGCCATATTTGATGACCATGACCGCGCCGCGGTAGCGACGCATATAGGGCAGCGCCTCGATGAGCGTGTTCGCGATACGCTGCGTTTCGGGCGGCACCACGCTCATGGCTTACTCCGCGCTTGAGCTTTTGGGTTCGGATGCGCTGCGCAGGGCGAGCTCGGCCCGCAAGAGCGCGAGCCCGCGCCGATCGCGCGCACTCGTCACGATCGGCTCGGGCAACGCGGCGCGCCGGCGCAAGAGCGCGCGGTGCAGCTCGGCTGCGCGCCGCTCGAGCTCGGCTTGCGGCACGAGATCCGCCTTGGTGAGCACGACCAGATAGGGCACCGCCGTTTCGGCCAAGAGTTCCATCGCTTGCTCGTCGTTGGGCTTGAGGCCGTGGCGGGCGTCGATCAGAAGACAAGCAAGGGCGAGCGACGGGCGCCCGCGCAAGTAGGCGAAGATCAACTTCGTCCACGCCTCGACTTTGGCCTTGGGAGCGCGGGCGAAACCATAGCCCGGCATGTCGACGAGCAAGAGCCGCCCACCCAGCTCGAAGAAGACCAGTTCCTGGGTGCGCCCGGGGGTATGCGAAGTGCGCGCAAGGCCGCTGCGGCCGACGAGCGCGTTGAGAAGGGACGACTTGCCGACATTGGAGCGACCGGTGAAGGCGATCTCGGGAAGCCCCACCTCGGGCAATTGATCGAGGCGCGCCACGCTCGTCACGTAGCGTACCGGTGCTGCAAACAGGCGGCGCCCCGCCTCGAGATCGAGCTCCAGCCGGCGGACGAGCGTCTCGACCGACATCGGGTGGCACCCTCAGCTCACGTTCACCCCCATGCGCTTCATGATCAGCCACTGTTGGGCGATCGAGAGCAGGTTGTTCCAGGTCCAATAGATGACGAGCCCGGCCGGGAAGGTGGCGAACAGGAAGGTGAAGAAGATCGGCAGCAGGTTCATGACCTTCGCTTGCACCGGATCGGCGGGCTGCGGGTTGAGCTTCTGCTGCAGCCACATGGTCGCCCCCATGGCGATCGGCCAAACCCCGATCGTGAGGAAGGATGGCACCTCAAAGGGCAAAAGGCCGAAGAGGTTGAAGATGCTGGTCGGGTCAGGTGCCGAGAGGTCCTTGATCCAGCCGAAGAACGGCGCGTGCCGCATCTCGATGCTGACGAAGAGGACCTTGTAGAGGGCGAAGAATACCGGGATCTGGATGAGTACCGGCAGACAGCCGGCCATCGGGTTGACTTTCTCGCGCTGATAGAGCGCCATCAGCTCCTGGTTCATCCTGACCTTGTCGTTGGCGTAGAGGTCGCGGATCCGCATCATCTCGGGCTGGAGCTTCTTCATGTGGCTCATCGCCCGATAGGATTTGTTGGCGAGCGGGAAGAAGGCCAGCTTGACGAGCAAGGTCAGAAGCAGGATGGCCACGCCGTAGTTGCCAGTCCACTTATAGAAGAAATGCAGGATATGAAAAATCGGCTTGGTCAGAAAATAGAACCAACCGAAATCGACTGCACGGTCGAATAGGGGAATTCCGAACTCGGCTGCGTATCGGTCCAGCTTGTCGACTTCCTTGGCGCCGACGAACAGGCGATCGACGACTTCGATCGTCTGCCCTGGCGCCACGGCGAGCGCAGGTCCTCGGAAATCCACCTGATAGCGATCGCGCCCGTTGAGCGGAACGTAGCGGAAGCTGGCGACGATCTCCTGTTGTTGCGGGGGCACGAGCGCCACGAGCCAGTATTTGTCGGTGATACCGAGCCAACCTCCGCGGCTTTTGAACTCTTGGGCGGGACCGCCCTTGAGATCGTCGTAATCGAGCTCGTGGAGCGTGCCGTCGAGCACGCCCAACGGCCCCTCGTGGAGGATGAAGAAGCCGAGTGTGGGCGGGGTGTCCCACCGGCTCACGAGACCATAAGGGTAAAGGGTGACCGGTTCCGTGCCGTCGTTGCGCACCGTGCGCCGCACGGTGAGCATGAAATCCGCATCGAGCGCGAAGCTCTGGGTGAAGACGAGACCGCGGCCGTTATCGTAGCGCAGCTGAACCGGGCGATCGATCCCCACGCGATCGCCGTCGGCCTGCCAGAGGGTGCGGGAATCCGGCACCACCACGCCAGCCGTACCCGCCACCCAGCCGAATTCGACGAAATAGGGGTGTGCAGTGCCCACCGGCGCCAACAAGCGGATCTCCGGCGATTCGGGATCCGGGGTCTCGCGGTAGTCGGCGAGCGTGACATCGTCGATGCGCGCGCCGGAAAGCGCGATCGAGCCGTGCAACCGACCGTTGTCGAGGCGAATGCGCGGTCCTTGCGCCGGCGTCTCGCCCACCGGCTGCGCCGATCCCGGCACCACTGGGGTCACGGTCTCGGCAGGGGGGCTTAAGGCGGTGGGTTGCGCGGTCTCGGCCTGGCGAGCGAGCTCGGCTTGCCGCGCCTGTTGCTCGCGCAGCCGCGGGATCTCGTAGAAATATTGGAAAGCGAAGATGATCCCGACCGAGAGCAGGATCGCAAGCAAAAGGTTTCTCTGTTCGCCCATCATCGGGATCGGGAACTCCCAAGGGCTCGAGTGCAAGCGCCCGCGCCTCGGGCGGGCGGGAGCGCGCCATCGCCTGGCCTTGTCGCTTCGGGTACCGGATCGAAGCCCGAACCACCCCAGGGGTGGCACCGCGCCACGCGCTTAAGCGCGAGCCAAGTGCCCCGCCACGGCCCGTGCTGCGTGATCGCCTCGAGCGCATATTCCGAGCAGCTCGGCAAATAGCGGCAGGACGGCCCGAGAAGGGGCGAGACGATCAGCTGATAGGCGCGGATGAGGATGGTGAGGCTCCAGCTGAGCGCTCTTTCGCCGGCACGGACGAGCGCCCGCGCAACCGTCCAAGGCGCGGATCGGCGAAGACTGCGCGCAGCGATCGAACCAGCTCCTCGAACGGGCATGAAAGCGCCGTCCCTCGTGCCACGATTACGATGTCGAGGCCACCCGCCGCGAGCGCATCGGCTGCCGCACGGACCGCTTCCCGCAGCCGCCGGCGGATGCGGTTCCGCACGACGGCCTTACCGAGTTTGCGCGTGACGGTGAAGCCGATGCCGACCCGCTCGGGGGACTCGGGGCGCGCCACAGCCTGCACGATGAAGTTGGGCGTGTGCAAGCGCAGGCCCTTAGCTGCCGCCAGGAACTCGGACCGACGCTTGAGCCCAACCAAGAGCGGCCGCTTAGCCTGGCCTTGCGCGCTCAGGCCGACAACCGCTTGCGGCCGCGGGCTCGACGCCGGGCGAGAACGTGCCGGCCGCCCTTGGTCGCCATCCGAGCGCGGAAGCCGTGACGACGCTTGCGCACGAGCCGACTCGGCTGGTAGGTCCGCTTCACGGGAGATCACCTCTATCGTCAGGGCTGGACGAAGCCCGCGCGCATATAGGCAGGCTGCGCCCGCCTGTCAAACCCGCACCTGAAGGCGCGCACTTTGTCGCGCTGGCTCAGGGGTGAGCGGCGTTTTCGCCCCATCGACGGTGCGTTATCTTTTTATTGTGGAAAGCTTTCCGGCATCACGCCGATGCCGCGCACGGTTCGAGGTCGTCGATGGGGAAGAACGCAACAAGAGCTCTGATCATGGCCGCCGCACTGGCGGTCGTCGCCGCCTGCGCCCCCCGCAATCCCGAGCTCTCCGCCTACCGAGGGCTCGAGTTCGCCATCGAGAGTTATTACGAACGCTATGCCTTCGAGCGCAACGCGACTTGTCTGCGACCGGAAATGGCGATCGCATCCATCCACACGCTCGAGGACACACCCGAACGGCTGGTTCTCGAGGTAAACTATTTCTGGGAAGACCGCGCCTTTGGAAACGACAGCCAAAAGCACCCGTGGCGCGGCGGCGGCAGTTGGTGCTCCGGCTTTGATAGCCGCGTGTTCACCCTCGCCAAGCGCCCCGACGGCTCGCTCAGCGTGATCTCGATGACCGGACCACAGCGGGTGCAGGGCTGATCCCCCTTCACCCCTCGCGGAAGGCGGTATCGGTGAGCCTCCAGAGCCGATCGGTGAGATAGGAGAGCACGGTACGCGCGCCCACGAGCAGCTCGACATCGACGAGCATGCCGGGTTGGAGCGCGAATTCGCGGCCACGCCCGCCCAACTCTTGAGCCGTGAGCTCCAGCGTGACGATGTAGCTCGACGTTTGGCTGCCCGGCTCGGGCGAAGTGTCCGGCGAAACCGTGGCAATGCGCGCATCGAGCGTCCCAAAGCGCAGATAATCGAAGCTGCGCACCTTAAGGCGCGCCGGCAATCCGGGCTGGATGCGCCCTATGTCCTCATTCGCCACGCGCGCGGTCACCATGAGCCCCTCACCTTCCGGGACCAGCCGCAAGATGGTCTCATTGGCGGCGATCGCTTGGCCGGGCCCGGTGACCGCGAGGTCCTGCACGATCCCATCCACGGGTGCGGTCACGAGCATGGTATCGAGCAGTCCCACTTGTGCCACGATCTGCTCGAAAAGCCGATCGCGCTCGGCGCTCACCCGCTGCAGCTCGGACAAGACTTCGCTACGCCATTCCTCTTCGAGCGCGGCGCGCTTGGCCTCGGCCTCGGCCAGCGCGTTGCGCGCCGCAGCCAGAGCCGCTTCCGCTTTCGCGCGCTCGCCTTCCGCCTCGCGCACCTGCCGTTCCACCTGGACTTGTTTGAGCTTGGGATAAAGGCCGCGGTCGGTGAGCTCGTTGACCGCCGCCAACTGTTGTTGGAGCAGGGCGAGACTGTTCTTGATCCGCGCTTCTTCGGCGGCGGCGCGGCGGAGCTCGGCAGCGCGGGTCTCAACCGCGCGCTCCGCCGCTGCCCGCCGGGCCGCGAGAGCCGCCGCGCGGCTTTCCATCAACCGCGTCTCGGCCTCGACGAGATCGGGGCGCTCGCGCGCGAGTTCCGGATCGACGCGGATCGGACCGCCGTGCGCTTCCGCCCAAAGGCGCGCCGATTCGACCGCTTTGACTTGCCAGCGCGCGAGGAGTTCGGCGTAGGTTCCAAGCTCAACCGGGCCTTCCAGGCGCACAAGCGGCGCCCCCGCGGCGACGCGGTCGCCGTTGCGCACCAAGATTTCGGCCACCCGACCGCCGCGCGGGTGGTTCACGAGCTTGACCTTGCTCGTGGGCTCGAGGCGGCCCACTGCGCTCACCACTTCCTCCACCTCGGCTGTGGCCGCCCAGCCGAGCGCAGCCACGACGAGCGCGGCGATCACGACCACCACCGCCCCCGCCCAGGGCGAGGGACGGCTGTTTAGGAGCGAGCGGGCGTCGTGGAACAGGCCGGGATCGTCGAGCACGCGCGCCATGGCTCGCCTCAGCCCGAGCTGCGCCGGCTCGGCTGCGGCGGTTCGGCCGAGCCGAGGCGGGCGCGGATCTCGGCCGCTGTTCCTTCGGCGACAATCCGCCCCTGGTCCATGAGAATTGCGCGATCGCAGGCTTCGAGCACGGCGAGGCGGTGGGTGACGAAGAGGATCGTGCGGCCGCTTCCCGCCCGCTTGAGGTTGGCGAGCAGCTGCGCCTCCGTCGCGGCATCGAGAGCACTCGTAGCTTCATCCAACAAGAGCACGCGCGGGTTGCGCAAAAGAGCACGCGCGAGCGCCACGAGCTGACGCTGCCCCGCGGAGAGGCCCTGTCCGCGCTCGCCGAGCTCGGTCTCGTAGCCCTGCGGCAGGCGTTGGACGATGTCGTGCAGCCCCACGAACTTGGCGGCCGCGACGATGCGCGCGAACGATTGATCAGTGGCGCCGAGCGCGATGTTGGCAGCGATCGTGCCGGCGAAGAGCTCGATCTCCTGCGGCACGAAGCCGATCTTGGTGCGCAGCTCGACCGGGGAGATGCTCGCAACGTCGTGCTCGTCGACGAGTACCCGGCCCGATTGGGGCTGCTCGAGCCCGAGGATCACTTTAAGAAGCGTGCTCTTGCCGGAACCCGGGGGGCCGACGATGGCGAGCATGGTTCCCGGTCGCACCTCGAGCGAGACGTCGGCGAGCGCCGGCGGCCGTCCCTCGACATAGGTGAAGCGGACCGATTCCAAGCGGATGTGCCCTTTAAGGGCCGGCAGGGCGGCGCGCGATCCGGGCAAGGCCTCCGAGCTCGCAGCGAGCCCCTCGACAAGACGCGACCAAGCAGCGCGCGCTTGGGCGAGCTGCTGAGCAGCAGAGAAGAGTTGTCGGGCGGGCGCGATCGCACGCGCCGAGAGGATAGAACCGGCGACAAGGGCACCGATCGAGAGCTCGCCGGCCACGATCGCGCGCGCCCCCACATAGACGAGCACAAGTGCCGTGGCGTGCTGCATTGCTTGCGCGATGGCGCCCACCGCCCCGGACAAGGACATGCTCTTGAAGTTCGACCAAGCGCTCGCCACCAGCCACCGCTCGAAGCGGCGTTCGATTTCGGGTTCGAGAGCGAGCGCCTTGACCGTGAGCGCCTGGCCGAAGGCCTCGGCAAGAGAAGCGTTTTTGGCAAGCGCCCAACGGCTCGCGGCGGATTGTGCACGCCGAAAAGGCCCATGGGTAAGAGCGGAGAGGAGGACGAAAAGGGGGATGGCAGCGAGCGTGATCCAGCCCAACACGGGCGCGATCACGAACAGAGCCACCAAAAACAGGCCCACAAAAGCGAGATCGACGAGCAAAAGCGGCAGCTGACCGGAAAGAAAGCCGCGCAAGAGCTCGAGTTCCTTGAGCCGTTCGGCGACCTCTGCCCCACCCGCGGCGGCCAGTCGTCGATAGGGCAGCGCGAGCAAGCGGTGCACCACCTCGCTTGCGAGCGCCACATCCAGCCGCGCGCCCGTGTGGCTCGCGATATGGGAGCGCAACGCGCGCAACAAAAGCTCGAAGAGCAAAAGCGTCGCCATGCCGATCGCGAGGACGTCGAGCGTGGCGAGCGCAGCATGCCCGATGACCTTGTTGTAGACGGTCATCATGAAGAGCGGGGTGGCAAGCGCGATGAGGTTGAGTACGACCGAAGCTAAAACAACCTCTGCAAGCGCCGGTCCCAGCCGGCGCAGGATCGCGCGCGGTGCGAGCAGGCCGGCTTCGGCATCGCGGCGCGCAAGCGGCCGCAGCAAGAG
This sequence comes from Pseudomonadota bacterium, assembly GCA_030549795.1. Classification (GTDB taxonomy): domain Bacteria; phylum Pseudomonadota; class Alphaproteobacteria; order Geminicoccales; family Geminicoccaceae; genus JANXAZ01. The sequence continues at coordinate 73,456 of JAUQQO010000015.1, forward strand.
CGCGTGCCGCACCCAGCCCAACAGGTTCTTGGGGGTTACGGCGACCGTCTCGCCCGCAAGCGGATCGACCACCACACAGTGCTGGCCGGTGCGGCCGCGCAGGATGCGCACCGCCTCCGGCTGCTCACCGAGCAACAGACAGGGCGTGGGCAGCGCAGCCAGCCCGCGTCGCCCGCGCACGCGCAGGAGCTTGCCCGCCACCCCGAGCCGCGCTGCGAGCTTAACAAGCTCTTCCGGTTCCGAGCGCTCGGCAACCGCGGGCCAAGCGGCGAGCAGCTCGCGCTCCGCGACTGGTCGATCGAGCATCGCCAACAGACGGGCGAACCCGATCACCCGCGGCGGGGGGCCCTGGACGGTTGCCGTACCCGCCTCTGCGCGTTCCGTTTCGACCTCACTGGCCCGCATGCCGCCCTCCGGGGCTCGGCTCCGGGCTCTCTTTCTAGTTTTTTTCTCTCAGAGGTTCAACAACTAATCCGAGAGCGCGCCTCGCGTCCCGGCTTCAGTCGAGGGCGTAGGCATGGAACTTGAGGTAGGCGCCTTCCGGTAGGGCCGGGTGCACGGGATGATCGGGCCCAGCGAAACCGCGATACAAAAGGCGCGCGCCGCGCCCCGCCGCACGGATGCCGGCGAACACCTCGCGTGCGAAGTCCTCCTCCGCGACGAGATGCGAGCAGGAGGCGATGCACAGGAATCCGGCCTCGCTCACGAGGCTCGCGGCGAGCCGCGCGAGTTTGCGATAGCCGCGAAGACCCACCGGTAAGTCTTTCTTGCTCTTCACAAAAGCCGGAGGGTCGGCGACCACGAGGCCAAACCGCGCCTTCTCGGCGATGAGCTCTTCGCAGGCCTCGAACACTTCTTTCTTGCGGAAGCTGCAGCGGTCGGCCACGCCCTGCCGTTCCGCGCTCGCGCGGGCGAGCGCAAGCGCATGGTCGGCGCGGTCGATCAATAAGGCCTCGCGCGCCCCGCGCGCGAGAGCGAGCAGGCCGAAGCCTCCCGCATACGAGTAGAGATCGAGTACCCGCTGGTCGGCGGCGAGGCTCGCCGCAAAGGCGCGATTGTTCCGCTGGTCGTAGAACCAGCCGGTCTTCTGTCCCTTGAGTACATCAGCGAAGAAGCACACGCCGTTTTCTTCGAGCTCGATCGTAGCCGGCACGACGCCTTTGGCGACGCGGACCTCCTCGGGAAGGCCCTCGAGCGCGCGAATCGCACTGTCGTTGCGCAACACGATCGCCGCTGGAGCGAGCACCCGGTCGAGGGCTTCAAGGAGCAAGGCCTCGAGTCTCTGCATGCCGATGGTATTGATCTGAACGACCAGGATGTCGCCGAAACGGTCGACCACGACGCCCGGAAATCCGTCCGCCTCGGCGTGCACGAGCCGGTAGAAGGGACGCGCGAACAGCCGGCTGCGCAATGCGAGCGCGCGCTCGAACCGGCGGGCAAAGAAGGCGGTGTCGATCTCCGCTTCCGTGTTGCGGGTGAGCACGCGCGCGCAGATCAAGGAGTGCGGGTTGAACTGCGCGAGCGCCATGGCTTTGCCGTCGTGGCTCACAAGCCGCACGAGCGTGCCCGGCTCGAGCGATTTGGCGGCCTTGTCCATCTGCACTTCGTTCGAGAACAACCAGGGGCCACCGCCGCGCAGCCGCTTGTCGTGGCCGGGCAGGATTCGGATCACGGGATGGGCCATCGAATCACTCGCTCTAAGCAAAGCGCGCGCCCGAACCGCGGGCGCTGCGCGCGCCCCTCAAGCACGCTTTTCAACAGCCGTGCAACCGGGCGCGAACAGAGCCCATAGTGAAACCTGCGCAACGGGCCGCCGCTCGGCCAGCGGGCTCGGTGCGGGAAAGAGCCGTCCAAGCCAGCCTCATGAACCGCAAGAGCAGCGAAAGACGGCAAACCACCGGTTGGACGATGTGCAGCGGTCGACCTCGAGAGCCGGGGACGAACCGTCGCGCCTTTGCGATCGGCGAAGAGCCGCCCTCGCGGCCGTGGTTGCGCGCTCGGCCTTATGGTTGGGCCTTGCGGCACAGCGCCGCGTGCATGGCTGCCCTTACGGCTTTTTGCGCACGCTGCACTATCTCGCCGATTTCGGACCTGCATGGCTGGAGGCGCAAATGGAGCGCTGCGGGAAGCCCGAGCCGCGTGCGGCGTTGGCACGTCCGCTTCGCGGCAGAGAGCTGCTCGAACACGAACTCAAAACGCCATTGACCGCGATTCGCGCGATCGCCGAGATCCTCAAAGACGAGATGGACCTTTCCGCAGCCGAGCGCGCTGCGCTGATCGACGCGCTCTTAATCGAGCAGGCGCGCTTGGCACGAACCTTGGAGTGTCTGCTCGCCGAGCTCGCGGGCGAATAGGGCTTTGCGCTGTGCTTAAGGCATCCCCTCCGGCCAGGCGGCACTGAGACGGCCGCCCCAGCGCACGGGCGCGATCCGCCGTGCGAGACCAGTGGCGTCGTCGGTCTCGACAAAGACCGCACAGAGCGTGGCCTCGCCGCTTGCGGGCTCGAGACGCTTGCTCGGCAGATCGGAGCGCCAGCGGCGGATGGAGCCTTCCTTGTCCATCCCGATCACGCTGTCGTAGTCACCGGTCATGCCGACATCGGTGATATAAGCGGTGCCACCGGGAAGGATCTGGGCGTCGGCGGTGGGCACGTGGGTGTGGGTTCCGGCCACGAGCGAAACCCGACCGTCGAGGAAATGGGCGAGCGCCATCTTCTCGCTCGTCGCCTCGGCATGCACGTCGACGAGGATCGCATCCACGGTGCTGCCGAGCCGGTGGCGCGTGAGCTCGCTGTCGAGCGCGCGGAAAGGGTCGTCATAAAGGCCCATGAACAAGCGGCCCATGACCTGTAGGACGAGCAAGCGCCGGCCGCGCGCGCAGCGGACTTCCCCGACCCCCCGCCCCGGTGTCCCAGGCGCCATGTTGAGCGGGCGCAACAGACGCGGCTCGCGCTCGAGCTCGGGAATGATCTCTTTTTGGTCGAAGACATGGTTGCCGGTGGTGATGAGATCGACCCCGGCGGCGAAGAGCTCGGCTGCAAGGGCCGGGGTCAGCCCGTAGCCGCCGGCGGCGTTTTCGGCATTGACGACGAGCGCATCGAGCGCAAGCCGCCGCTTGAGTTCGGCTGCCCGCGTCAAGAGGGCATGACGCCCGGAGCGGCCGACGAGATCGCCCACGAAGAGAACCCGCACCCTTCCCTCCCCTCCGGCCCCATCCGATCACCCGGAGCGCACCATTGAGCAGGTGATCGTCTCCTGTTCGGTGATGATGTGCGCAAGGCGCAGATCGTGCGGACCCGTCGGCACGCTTTCCACTTCCTGGAAAGCGAAGGCGAGGCCGACGAGCACGGGCTCGAGCCCGCGCTTGCGCCAGCCGGCGACCGTACGGTCGTAAAAGCCGGCGCCATAGCCGAGCCGCCCGCCGCGGCGATCGAAGGCGAGCAGCGGCACCACGACGACCGCCGGTTCGGCCACAGGAGCGTTCGCAAGCGGCTCGAAGACGCCGAAGGGGCCGCGCGTGAGGGGATCGCCCGGGTTGAAGAGGTGAAAGGAGAGCGCGCCCTTTCGCCCGTTCTGGCGCGGCAACAGGAGTTGCCGGCCGCGCGCGCGCACCGCCTGCATCGCCGGCTCAGTATCGATCTCTTCCGCAAGGGCGTGGAAGAGCGCGACCGCACCCTGGGGCAGTTCGTCGAGGAGCGCGGCCAGCCGGTGCGCCACGGCCTCGCCAGCGCTTGTGCGCTCGCGCGGCCCACGAGCGCGGCGAAGTGCCCGCATCTGCGCCCGCAGTGCCGCTTTCGCCTCGCGCAAGGGAAGCTCGCGCCGCCTGTCGCTCAGGGAGAGGGTCCCGATTCTCGAATCGATGCCAACCAAAAGCGGCGGCGCCACCCTGGCCGTCTCGCGCATCGCTCGTCCCGAGTGCTGCTAAGCAGGTGGGCGCCATATGCCGTGGCCACGACCACGACAGGGACAGCTCCCTTGGGGACGAACTAGGCCCGGGCGATGTCCAGCGCTACTCGTACCGGGCAGCAACCGCCGTGCTGCTACTTAGGTCTGCGCTACGCTTCGAGCAAGCTCGTCCAGCCGCGCGGCGACACGCTCGAGCACCTTGGCCGCGTCGGCTTCCCCAGCGCGCGCTTCCTGTGCCATCCGCCCGCGCAACTGTTGGATTTCATCATAGGCGTCGAACAACTCGTCGGTGACCAACAAGGCGACCAACAAGAGCAGCCGCGATTCACCGAGATGCGGCGTCGTCCGCACGAGCTCGCTCGCCTTGCCATCGAGGTAGGCCGCAAGGCGTTTGAGGCGCCCTTCCTGGCCTTCGTCACACTGCACGAGATAGCGCCGGTTGGCGACGGTGATCTCGAGGGTGGGCACGAACCGTCTCCCCGCTCAGCTGCGCAACAGTTCCTCTAGATCCTCGATCAGCGGCCCCAGACGACGCTCGGCCTCGCGCACCGTTTCCTCGAGGCGACGACAACGCTCCGTGAGCGCCTCCAGCTCGCGCCGCAATCGGTCGCACTCCGCCCGCAACAGCTCGCAGTCGCGGTCGAGCGCGGCGCGTTCGTCTTGAAGCCGCCGCACTTCCGCTTCCAGCCGCTCGGGGAGCGGCCGCAACACGAGCGCCGCCTCGAGCCGCGCGAGCGCTTCGCCCACTCTCCGCTCGGCTGCCTCGAGCGTTGACATCCGATCGTCGCTTCCACCCCTAGACCATTGAAGATGCGATCCTTTCGCACGCCGCGTCGCACTCCGTCAACGACCCACGAGGTGCGGCATTTGCTCGATTGCTTTCGCAAGCGCCACGGGTTCCTTCTTGACCCGCTTCGAGAACGCGCGCCTGTTGGCGCGGTAGCGTGGACATGAACGACGATCAGGGGAGTGAACAGACCATGGCCGTGCGGGTTGCAATTAACGGGTTCGGCCGGATCGGCCGGCTTGTCCTTCGCGCCATCGCCGAAACGGGCCGCCGCGACGTCACGGTCGTGGCGATCAACGACCTCGCCCCCCCTGCCACCAACGCTCATCTGTTTCGCTACGATAGCGTCCACGGCCGCTTTCCGGGCAAGGTGAGCCTCGAAGGCGACGTCATGGACATCGGTACGGGCCCCATCAAGGTCCTGTGCGAGCGCGACATCACCAAGCTGCCCTGGCGCGAGCTCGGCGTCGACATCGTCATGGAATGCACCGGCGTCTTCACGAGCAAGGAGAAGGCCTCCGCCCACCTCGCCGCGGGTGCCGCCAAAGTGCTCGTCTCCGCACCTGCTGAGGGTGCCGATCTTACGGTCGTCTTCGGTGTCAACCAGCACATGTTGCGGCCCGAGCACAAGGTGGTGAGCAACGCCTCCTGCACCACCAACTGTCTCGCCCCGGTGGTCAAGGTGCTGCACGAGGGCATCGGCATCCGCCGCGGCCATATGACCACCGTCCACGCCTTTACCAACGACCAAAACCTGTTGGACGTCTTCCACAAGGACCTTTACCGCGCCCGGGCGGCGACCTGCTCGATCATTCCCACCTCCACAGGGGCCGCGCGCGCCGTCGGCCTCGTGCTGCCTGAACTCAAGGGCAAGCTCGACGGTGTCGCGGTTCGCGTCCCCACCCAGAACGTGAGCCTCGTCGATCTCACCTTCGTGCCCGAGCGCAAGACCACGGTTGAAGAGGTGAACGCTCTGCTCGAGCAAGCCGCCCAAGGTGCGCTCAAAGGGATCCTCGCGGTGACGCGCGAGCCGCTGGTCTCAATCGACTTCAACCATTGTCCGGCGAGCTCGACCGTCGATCTCAATGCCACCAAGGTCATCGAGGGCGAACTCGTGCGCGTCGCCTCCTGGTACGACAACGAGTGGGGCTTCTCCAACCGCATGGTGGACGTCGCGGCGCTCATGGGCTCGCTTTGAGCGCTCGGCAACGCATTTCCATCGAACCGCAACGCGAAGGGAACCGCTTCGTCACGTCGGACGACTAAAGGCCACCCCGCTCGGAGTCGCGTATTCGCTTCGAGCGGTCCACGACCCGAACGGGGTGTGCCATGTCGCAAGGGTTGGGCGATCCGACCCGCTTCGTGCGCCGGGTCGGCTACGAGACGGAGCCCGTAACCGAAACGCTCGTCCTCTCCGACCTCCACCTCGGACTTAAGACCGCGCGTCCGGCTTTGGTGCGCGAAACCCTCAAGCGGTGGTGCTTTGAGCGCCTCATTCTCTTAGGCGACATCGTCCACGACGGTGGCCTGAGCGGCCTGTGCGCGGAGGCCTGGCGTCTTTTGCACCATCTCGCCGCCCTCGCCCGCGAGGGTAGCGCGGAAGTCGTGTGGGTGGCGGGCAACCACGATCGCCACCTCGCGCCTTTGATCCGCGATCTCTTCGGGATCGACGTGTGCGAGAGCTACGCTTGGTCGAGCCGCGGTCGCCGCTGCCTTGCCACCCACGGCGACCGCTTCGACCCCACCCTGCCCCACAGCCGGGCGCTCGCCCGCCTGATCGGCCTCGGCTATGCCTTTTGCATGCGCTGGCTGTCGCGCGACGGCAGTTGGCCGCGCAATCTCGATCGCTGGTGGACGCGCCGCGCCGGGCTGCACCACTTCGTCGCCACAGGCGCGGCTGCCTGGGCCTTCGAGCGGGATGCGGATCTCGTCTTGTGCGGGCACACCCACACCCCGCTCGCCCGCCGCTTCCGCGCCCCCGCAGCCGACCGTCGGCCCGTGATCTACGTCAATGCCGGCTCGTGGGTCGAGCCGCGGCCGAGTTTTCTCGCCGTCGATCGCAACGCCGTGCGGCTCGTCCACCTCACCCGGCGCGCTTCGCCAGCCCCGTGACCCTCGCGCTCGCTCTTTGGGCCCTTCGCAGAAGCTTTTAACCGCCGCACATCCACGAGCCGCGGCTGCGGCATTCGCGCGCAGTCGGTCCGTTTCGGAGCCGGCCGTCTCCACTGGGTATCAAGCGACGCGTGGACGCAACGGGAAGCTACGTGCTAGCTCGCGCAAGCGGTCGGAACATCTCAGACACGAGGAGGGAGGAGGCGCGGTCATGGTCGCGTTCCGCACGCTCGATGGCGTCGAGGTCAAGGGCAAACGGGTGCTCGTGCGAGTGGATTTCAATGTCCCGATGCAGGATGGAAAGGTCACCGATGCCACCCGCATCGAGCGCAGCACCGCGACGATCCGCGAGCTCGCCGCCAAAGGGGCCAAGGTCATCCTCCTCTCCCACTTCGGCCGCCCCAAGGGCAAGCCCGAGCCGGGCTTGAGCCTCGCGCCCATCGCCGAGGCACTCGCCCGCGTGCTGGGCCAGCCGGTCGCCTTCGCATCCGACTGCATCGGACCCGAGGCGCGAGCGGTGGTCTCGGGATTACCCGAGGGCGGGATCGCGCTTTTAGAAAACCTGCGCTTTCATCCCGAGGAAGAGAAGAACGATCCGGCCTTTGCGCGCGCGCTCGCCGAGCTCGGCGAGCTTTATGTCAACGACGCTTTTTCCTGCTCGCACCGTGCGCACGCCTCGGTCGTGGCTTTGGCCGAATTGCTCCCGGCTTACGCTGGCCGCCTCATGCAGGCCGAACTCGAGGCGCTCGAGCGCGTGCTCGGAGGCGCGGCCCGCCCCGCCGCGGCGCTTGTGGGCGGTGCCAAAGTCTCGACCAAGCTCGCGATCTTGGGCAATCTCTTGGATCGGGTCGACACACTTATCATCGGCGGCGGCATGGCCAACACCTTTCTTGCCGCCGAAGGGCTCTCGGTCGGCAAGTCCTTATGCGAGCCCGACCTCGCTCACGAGGCGAAAGCGATCATCGAGCGCGCACAGGCCAAAGGCGTCGAAATTCTCCTGCCCCTCGACGCGGTCGTGGCGCGGGAGTTCAAACCCCATGCCCCCAGCCGGGTGGTGGGGGTCGAGGAAGTGGGTGCCGATGAGATGATCCTCGATGTCGGGCCGCGGACCGTGCGCGACATCGAAGAGAAACTCAACAGTGCCAAGACGCTTTTGTGGAACGGACCTTTAGGCGCTTTCGAGGTTCCTCCCTTCGATGCCGCGACCGTCGCCGTTGCCAAGACGGCAGCCGAGCTCACCCGGGCGCGCAAGCTCGTCACCGTCGCCGGTGGCGGTGATACGGTGGCCGCGCTCGCGCACGCAGGCGTGCTCGAATCCTTTTCGTATGTTTCGACTGCCGGCGGAGCCTTTCTCGAATGGCTGGAGGGCAAGGAGCTGCCGGGGATCAAAGCGCTCGCCCCGCGCAGCTGACCGTCCTCGTCAACGATCGGTGGCAAGCCGAAGCCGCCCTCGCGCTCGAAGCCGAACTGGGTATGGCGATCACGCTTGCCACCTCGGCTGCGCTCACCCGCTTTCTGGGCGTCGGTTATTGCGTGGCTCTGGGCGAATGGGTCGGGCGGCCGATCGTTGTCGACTGCGGCGATGCGCCGGGAACGGCGCTCGCGGCGTTGCGGGCCGGTGCGCGCGCCATCGTGCTGCGCGATGCTCCCGCCCACATCGGCAAGCTGCGCGACATCGCAAGACAGCTCGGCGCCTGCGTGCTCGAGGAGCTGCCGGCACCGGTGTTGGCGCTCGCGCCCTTTGAAGACGCCGCCGCTCGGCTGCGCGCCGCGTACCCGGAAAAGACACGAGGGCCTTCATCGGCGCGCGAAGCGGCAGTAAGAGGCGCCGAGCCGCACGGCCCAGAGCCCAGGAGGGAAAGACCCACCATGCGCGTCACTCCTGAAGTCAAGAAGATCCTCTCGTGGTACGAATCCGAAAATCCCGGTGTTAAGACCAACCTCGTCCGCCTGCTCATGCACGGGCGGCTGGGCGGCACCGGTAAGCTCGTCATCCTGCCCGTCGACCAGGGCTTCGAGCACGGGCCGGCGCGCAGCTTCGCGCCCAATCCGGCCGCCTATGATCCCAACTATCTCTTCGAGCTCGCGATCGAGGCGGGCCTTTCCGCCTATGCCGCGCCATTAGGCGCGCTCGAGCACGGTGCCTCCGCCTACGCCGGGGAAGTGCCGCTCATCTTGAAGCTCAACAGCGCGAACAGCTTGCACGCCGGCGTCCCCGATCAGGCGGTGACCGCCACCGTCGACGATGCGCTCAGGCTCGGCTGCATCGGCGTCGGCTTCACCATCTATCCGGGCTCGGAAGCCTGCTACGCCCAGCTCGAAGAGCTGCGCGAGATCGCCCGCGAGGCCAAGGCCAAGGGGCTGCTGGTCGTCGTCTGGTCCTATCCGCGCGGCGGCAAGGTCTCCAAGGAGGGCGAGACCGCGCTCGACATCGTCGCCTATGCGGCGCACATGGCGGCGCTTATGGGGGCGCATGTGATCAAGGTGAAGCCGCCCACGGCGCGGATCGATCTCGATGCCGCCAAGCCCGCCTATGAGAAGGCGCAGGTGCCGATGGAGACGCTCGCCCAGCGGGTCGCGCATGTCGTGCAGGCGGCTTTCAACGGCAAGCGGCTGGTCGTCTTCTCGGGCGGCGAGGCCAAGGACACCGAGGGCCTGTTGGCCGAGGTCCGGGCGATCCGCGACGGCGGCGGGCACGGCTCGATCATCGGGCGCAACAGCTTCCAGCGCAAAAAGCCGGAGGCCTTGGCGCTTCTCGATAAGGTGATCGCGATCTACCGAGGCGAAGCGTGAGAGCGCGCGGCGCGGACGGTGCAGCCGAGCGCGCGTGAAAAGGAATTCGCCCCGGCGCTTTTGCTCGCGGCGCCGCAGCCGTTGCCTGCCGACTTTCCGGCGTGCCTCGAGCGCGCGCTTCAAGGCGGCGAGGTGGCGGGCGTGATCGTCGACGCGAGCGGCGCGGAGGCGCAAGCGCGCCTTTCGCTGCTGGCCGAGTGCGTAACCCGCTGCCACCAACACGGGGCGGCGCTGTTTTTGCTCGAAGAGCCGGCCTTGGTGATCCAAACCGGTGCCGATGGCGTGCTCTTGCGCTCTGCCGAGGGCCTCGAGGCGGCGCGACGGCTCTTGGGCCTCGAGCGCCCGATCGGGGTGATCATCGCTCGCTCCCGTCACGCCGCGATGGAGGCCGGTGAAGCCGGTGCCGATTGGCTTCTGTTGGGCGAAGAGGAGCCGTTTGCGCGGCGGCTGGCGCTCGTGCGCTGGTGGAGCGGGCTCTTCGTGCTTCCCTGCGCGGCGCGCTGCGAAACGCCCGCTGAAGCTGCGGCGCTTCTTAAAGCGGGAAGCGATTTTCTGATCCCGCCGGTCGCCATCTGGCACCATCCCGAGGCGGCTCTCGCCGCCTACCGCGGCCTGCTCGGACCGCCACGCCCCGCGCGCGCTGCGTGCTGAAGGCCGCGCGCGAGCGCACGAGGGGTGCGCCTTCGCGTCGCCGACCCTGGTCGAGGCGGCAGCGAGTGTCTATGTTCGCTTCGCGTCTTCGACCTTGCGCCGGAGTCCTTGAGGTGGCCCGCTGGTCCGCCAACGTCGAGGTCATGATCCGCGCCGCGCGCGCTGCGGCGCGCCATCTCGTGCGCGACTTCGGCGAGGTCGAACAGCTCCAGGTCTCGATCAAGGGGCCTGGAGACTTCGTCTCGGCTGCCGATCGCCGCTCCGAGCAAATCATCCGCGAGACCTTGCAGCGCGCCCGCCCGGATTGGGGTTTTCTCCTCGAGGAATCGGGCGAGATCGAAGGACGCTCGCGCCATAACCGATGGATCGTCGACCCGTTGGACGGCACCACCAACTTTTTGCACGGACTGCCGCACTGGTCGATCTCGATCGCTCTCGAACAGCATGGCGAGATCACAGCAGCACTCGTCTACGACCCGATCAAGGAAGAACTGTTCGTCGCCGAGAAGGGAGCCGGCGCCTACCTCAACGACCGCCGGCTGCGCGTGTCGCGTCGCTGGCGCCTCGAAGAGGCGCTCATCGGCTGCGGCCTTCCGGTGCAAGACTGGCCGGCGCGCGCCAAGGGCTTCGCCCGCCAGCTCGATGCGGTCGCCGATCGGGTGGCGGCTCTGCGCCGGCTCGGCACCTGTTCGCTCGACCTCGCCTATGTCGCCGCCGGGCGGCAAGACGGCTTTTGGGAATATGGCGTGAAGCCCTGGGACATCGCCGCCGGCATCCTGTTGGTTCGCGAGGCGGGCGGCCGCGTCGGCCGCCTCGAAGGCGACGACGATCTCTTCGCCCCCGGCACGCTCATTGCCGGCAACCCCGAGATCTACACCCGTTTGCGCGCCATTCTCGCCGCCGTCACCCCGCCCGAGCGCACCGTCGGCTGAGAGCGTCCGCTTCTTCCGCCCCGCCTCTTAAACGGAAGCACCGCGTCCGCTTGCACGAATGAAGTCGGCACAGCGCTCGCCGATCATGATGCACGCGGCATTGGTGTTGCCCGAGACCACAGTCGGCATGATCGAGGCATCGGCCACCCGCAGGCCGTCGATGCCGTGGACCCGCAAGCAGGGATCGACCACCGCACCCGCCGCCGGATCCGGACCCATAGCGCAGGTCCCCACCGGATGGAAAATCGTGGTTCCCCGCTCGCGCACATAGGCCAAGAGCTCCGCGCGGGTGCGGCATTGCGGGCCCGGTAGATACTCGGCTTCGACGAAGGGGCGGATCGCCGGCTGCGCCATCACCTTGCGGATCAGCTCCAACCCGTCGACCATCGTGCGCTGGTCGGTCTCACTCGCGAGATAGTTGGCGTATATTTTGGGTGCGTCCTCGGGATCGGGGGAGCGCAGCTCGAGCCAGCCTCGGCTTTCGGGGCGCAACTGGCACACCGAGACGGTAAATCCCGGAAACGGATGCAGCGCCTCGCCCGGCCGATCGGCACTGAAGGGAATGACGTGGAATTGGACGTCGGGTGTGGCGAGCTCGGGGCGCGTGCGCCAGAAGAGTGCGACCACACCGGCGCCTACGGTTAAAGGCCCGCGGCGCAGAAATGCCCACTCGAGGCCAGCCAAAGCCTTGCGCCACAAGGAGTGGCTGACCTCGTTGAGCGTGATCGGCTGGGTGCACCGGTAGACGGTGCGGCTCTGGTAGTGATCCTGGAGATTGCGCCCCACCCCGGGAAGATGGTGCACGACCGGGATCCCGAGCGCGCTTAGATGCTCGCCCGGGCCGATCCCCGAGAGCATGAGCAGCTGCGGCGAGGCGATCGCGCCGGCGGCGAGGATCACCTCCCGGTTCACCCGGACGCTCTTTTCGACCCCATGGCGTCGATAGACGACGCCCGTCACCTTGCGGCCTTCCATGAGGAGCCGGCAGGCGAGCGCGCCTGTGCGGATCTCGAGGTTGGGGCGCCGCCGCGCCGGGCGCAAATAAGCCGCCGCAGCCGAGCAGCGAAAGCCGTTGCGGATGGTGAGCTGGAACCAACTCACCCCATCCTGGCGCGCCGCGTTGTAGTCGGGGTTGAAGGGTATCCCCGCTTGGCCCGCTGCCTCAATGAAGGCTTCCAACAAGGCGCTGCGGTAGCGCGGTGCGGACACAGCGATCGGGCCCGAGCGACCGCGCCAGGCCGGATCGCCCGGCCCGTAAGTTTCGATGCGCTTGAAGACCGGCAGGACATCGGCAAAGGACCAGCCGGTGCACCCGAGCTGGCGCCAGTGGTCGAAGTCTTCTGCCTGACCGCGCACCCAGGCCAAGCCGTTGATCGAGGAACAGCCGCCGAGCACGCGCCCGCGCGGCCAGACGATTTGGCGCCCGGCCACTTTCTCGTCCGGTTCGGTCTTAAAGCATCGGGCGGTAGCGGGATCGAAGATCGTGCGGTAATAGCCGATCGGCAGATGGATCCAAGGGTTGCGGTCTTCGGGACCGGCTTCGAGCAAGAGCACGCGCGTTGCAGGGTCTTCCGATAGCCGCGCGGCGAGGGGACAGCCCGCCGAACCCGCACCGACGACGACGAAGTCGAACCGCTCTTCCACCACCCTTGACCTCCGGCCAGACAACAGCAGCTCAGGCGCCATGGGTGACGGTCGATCGCGCGCTGTGCAAGCCAACGCGTGGGCGCGCCCCCTTGCAGAACCGCGAGGGTTCGGCTTCCCCGAGCCGGCAGCGCTCGCGCGCCGGTGATCCGATCTGAAGACCTAAGGCAGGGAAGAGGTAGCGCCGCGATGTCCGAGGGTTCCTGTCTTGTGCTCGGTGCCGGGGTCACCGGTCTATCCGCCGCGCGTTCGGGCGGGCTGCCCGTGGTCGAGGCGTGTGCCGATCCCGGCGGCATCTGTCGCTCCTATTACGTCGCGCAGGCGACCAACGACCGCTACGCTGCTCCACCGCGCGCGCGAGCCGTCTGGCGCTTCGAGACCGGAGGCGGCCATTGGCTGTTCGGAGACGACCCACTTGTGCTCGGCTGGCTTGAGCGCTTTGCGCCGATGCGTCGCTACGCGCGCCGCGCCGCTGTTTATTTCGCGCGCCGCGGGCTCCTCGTCCCCTACCCTTTGCAAAACCATCTCGCGGCGCTCGGAAAAGAGATCGCCGTGCAAGCGCTTTCCGAGATGGCCCGCCCCGCTCCACCAGCAGAGACCCTGGCCGAGTGGCTGCGCGCCAATTTCGGACCGACCCTCTTCGAGCTCTTCTTCCGCCCCTTCCACGAACGCTACACGGCGGGCCTTTTGGATCGCATCGCGCCCCAAGACGCCTACAAGTCGCCGCGCGATCTCGCGCTTGCCCTTCGCGGCGCCTTCGGCGCTACCTCGGCGGCCGGCTACAATGTTTTTTTCGCTTATCCGTGCGATGGGCTCGATGCGCTCGTGCGCGGCCTCGCGCGCGATCTCGACATCGCCTTCGCCAAGCAAGTGGTGCGCATCGATCCGATCGAGCGGAGCGTCTTCTTCGCCGATGGCACCGCGCGGCGGTACGGTCGGTTGCTCTCGAGCCTACCGCTCAACCATACCCTCGCGCTGAGCGGCCTTTCTGTTGCCGAGCCAACCGATCCCTACACCTCGGTTCTGGTGCTCAACATCGGCGCCCGCCGCGGGCCGCAGCTGCCCGACGCGCATTGGCTCTATGTGCCCGATTCGCGCTCCGGCTTTTACCGCGTCGGCTGCTACAGCAACGTCGAGGAGAGCTTTCTGCCCGCCCGCGCCGACCGCGCCGAGCTCGCAAGCCTCTATGTCGAGCGCGCCTGGTTGGGCGGAACTCGGCCCACCGAGGCAGAGATCGAGCGCTACCAACAGGCGGTCATCGCCGAGCTCCAGGATTGGGGCTTTATCGGCGCGGTTGAGGTGATGCAGGCGGATTGGATCGAGGTGGCCTACACCTGGTCCTGGCCGGGCTCGCGATGGCGCGAGCGCGCGCTTAAGACGCTGCGCCGCTACGACATCTTCCCGATCGGCCGCTACGGCCGCTGGGTGTTCCAGGGAATCGTCGATTCCATCCGTGAAGGATTGGTGGCGGGAAGCTGCATGCGATGAGCGAACAGTCATTGGATCCCGCGTCTGTGGTCGCATGTCCGATGCCGCTCGCCGCACCGGCTGAGGTCCTGCCCTTTGCCGGAACCGGCTCGCCACCGCGCTGGCACCGCTGTCCGCCCGACCCGAACTGCCCGTTCTGCGGCGGTGGGACCGCGAGGGAAGACGGCCCCGACTGGTCGTTTCTGGATGCCGTCTACTGCATCTCGCTCGCCTCCCGACCCGATCGCGCCCGAAGTGCAGCAGCACAGTTCCACCGCGTCGGGCTGTGCCGGCAGGTGATCTTCTACCGCCCCGACCGGCACCCGGTGAAAGGGGTGATCGGCAGCTGGGAATCTCACCGCACGGTAGCCATCGATGCGCTCGCGCGCGGCGCCCGTCACGCCTTGATCTTCGAGGACGACGTCGCCTTTCGCCGGCTGAGCGCGCGTACCGTCGCTGCCATCGGCCGTGCGTTTGCCCGTCTGCCCGAGGATTGGCTGCTGTTCTATCTGGGTCACTGGCCGCTGGCCGCCTGGCCGATCGGACTGCGGCTGTTGCGCACCCGCTCGGGCTGCGCCCATGCCTACATCGCGAGCGCGCGGTTGTTGCACTGGCTCGCCGAGCATCCCTGGGAGCGGCCGGTCGCCAAACATCCGCTGGTTGGCCGCGGGGTCGATGCCGCCTTCGCCTGTCTTCCAGGTGCTTACGCCTTTTTCCCGATGGTAGCGACGCAATTGGCCTTCTCGAGCGACAATTTCACCACCGAGCAGAAGCGCCGCAAAAAGAACAAGTGGCGCTTGCGCCACCTTGTTACCCATTCCCGGCACCGCGAATGGCTGCTCGCCAATCTCATGCGTCCGGCCGAATTTCTCGTCCTTCTCTGCTCGCCCTTCTTTTACGTGCGCGAGCGCGCTCGCCAGCTCTTCACGGCACGCGGTTGGTTGCGGTCGAACTCTCCCTCGCTCGGTCCCGAGCCCTGATCGCCGCCCTCAGCGGCCCGGCAAGACGACGATCGTCCGCTCGACCAGCCGATCGCGGGCAAGCTCGAGAACAGGCTCGAGACGGCGCTCGATGCGCCAGCCTTGCGCCTCGGCCAGAGCGAGAAAGCGGTTGAGCACGGTTGGGCCGAAATAGTGCATGGGTATGACCATCTTCGGGCGAATGTCCTCGATCGCAGCGAGCATCTCTTCCTGGCTCATGGTGTAGCTGCCATCAACAGGTGCCAAGAGCACGTCGATCTCACCCAATTCGGCCCGCTGCTCAGAGGTGAGCCGGTGATGCAGATGGCCCAAGTGGGCGATGCAGAGATCCTCCACTTCGAAGACGAAGATGGAATTGGAGAGCTCCTGCTCGCCGAACCGCCCGCGCACCGCGGTCGGTATGTTGCGCACGCGCAGATCGGCCACGATCAGATCGTGCTCGGCCCAGCCGCCGTTCGGATTCCACCCGCGCAGGACATGCTCGATGCGCGGATCGGGACGCTCCGTATAATGAGTATCGTGGGCGTTGTTCATGGTCGCGATGCGCGGCGGATAGGGCGGGGTGACATAGGCGTTGTAGTCGGTGACCGCGCTCGCCCCGCCCTTGGTCTCGATCAAAAAGCTCGCATGGCCGAGGAAGGTGAGGCGAACCACCACCCCTGCCGGCAACTGCGCCTCGTGGAAGGAGGCGAGCCACAGCCGCGCGGGTGCTTGCGCAACCGGGAAACAGCCTCCGGCCAGCGCACGCATCGGCGCGAACACGGCCAACAGGACCAGTAGCGTTGCGAGCCGCGCCATTTCGCGCCCTCCCACGGCAACGGGGACCGGCTGTGCCCTTGCGCCGCCTTCCGATCCTCTCCCACCCCGACTATTGCGGAGCTATGAGCACGCCCACCTTCGTCAAGAACGTCGGCGTCCTGACTTTCGCGCAGGCGCTGTTCTTTATGGCCAACACCGTCGTCATCAGCACAGCCCCCTATGTCGGGCTGCAATACGCCCCCGCCCCCGAGCTCGCCACCGTGCCCTTGGGGTTGCAGTTCCTCGGCACCATGAGCGCTACCATGCCTGCGTCCTTGCTCATGCAGCGCATCGGGCGACGATTGGGCCTCATGCTCGGAATGGCTTTGGGGATCGCAGCCGGTCTGCTCGGCGCCTTCGCCATTCTCGAGGGAAGCTTTCTGCTCTTCTGCACAGCCGGCGTCCTTTATGGCGCCTATGCGGCCTTTGCCCAATATTTCCGCTTCAGTGCTGCGGACGCGGCGGATGCCGCCGGATTTCCCGATGCCGTCGCGGCGCGCGGACGCGCCATCGCCTGGGTGATGGCGGGAGGGGTGGTCGCCGCCGTTTTGGGACCCGAACTCGCTGATCGTACGCGCGAACTCTTCGCGCCCGTGCTCTTCGCCGGCAGCTATCTCGCCATCGCTGGGCTCGCTCTGCTCGCGCTCCTCGCCCTTATCTTCCTCGATCTGCCCCGCTATGCCGGCTCGGCTGCGGGCGCCAAGGAACCGGGGCGGCCGCTTCGCGTGATCGCCCGGCAGCCGACGGCGATCATCGCCTTTTTGGCCGCGCTCGTCGGCTATGTGACGATGAACCTGCTCATGACCGCGACGCCGTTGGCGATGCTCGCCTGTGGTCACGGCTTCACCGAGACCAAGCAGGTCATCCAATGGCACGTGCTCGGCATGTTCTTGCCCAGCTTCGTGACCGGTCGGCTCATTACCCGCTTCGGCGCCGACCGCATCATCCTCACCGGCGTCGGTCTCAATCTGTTGTGCGTAGCGATCGCCGTGGCGGGTGTCGATGTCGCCAACTTCGCTATCGCTCTGTTCCTTTTGGGCATCGGCTGGAACTTCATGTTCGTCGGCGGCACCACGCTTTTGACCACCGCCCACACCCCGGCCGAGAAGGCCAAGGTCCAGGGCCTTAACGATCTCGTGGTGTTCACGAGCGTTTCGGCTTCGGCTTCGCTTGCTGGTTTGGTGCAGAGCACGCTCGGCTGGCAGACCATGAACCTCCTCGCCGTCCCGGGGCTTGTCCTGGTCGCGGGTCTGATCCTCGCGCGGCTGCGTCCGCACCTGGTCGAGGCGGTCTTGCCGAGCTCCCGCTTGCGTGGTTGACCCGTCGAAGAGACTACCAGCCGGTGCGTAGGCGCGAACGAAGGGGGCTTGGGTGATGTCGCGCTCGATAGTCTTGGTCGCGGCGAGTGCCGTGCTCTTCGGTGTGGTGAGCGCAAGCAGCCTAGCGCTCGCTCAGCCGCGCCGACCGCTCGGGTGGGCGGATGTGAACCGTGACGGCGTGATCACGCGCGAAGAGTTCGACCAGGTGCGCGCCCGTCGCTTCGAGCGGTTGGATACGAATAAGGACGGCGTGGTCACGCGGGAAGAATTCATGGCGGCGGAGGTGCGGGCCTTCGAGCGGCTCGACCGCAACAAGGACGGCAAGATTACCCCCGACGAACTGCCCCCTCGGCGCGGACGGCGCTGAGCGCGGCGGCGAACGGTTCGCTCGCGCGGCGCGTTCCTGCCGCCGGCCGCTCTGGCTTCTCGAAAGCACACGCCGGTGGCGAGGCAGCGCAGCGGGTCGGGTGCGCCGATCGCGAGACCGTTACCGCTGAACGTTTCGATCGGCATCGCCCTCCTCGCCGACGAGATTTGGCCAAAGACGGCGCGTGGGCTCTTCGACAAGCGGGCGCATGTCGCGTCAACGCGTGCGGCCGCTTTGCGTGGCTGGGGTGCGTGGTTCCTGATGCCGTGGTCGAACCCTGTGGCTTGCAAGGGCACCTGCGGCCGCTATATCGGTTGCCACGGCCGCAGTAGCTCAGCCCGGTAGAGCAGCGCATTCGTAATGCGCGGGTCGGGGGTTCGAATCCCTCCTGCGGCACCAGGGCCCTCGACGATCTGTCTTCAAGATCCGTTCAAAACGAGCGCGCTATGAAACGAAAAACGCCCCTCGGACGCATGTCCGAGAGGCGCATTCCGTTCGCGCTTCGGCCGATCAGCCGATGAGCTTCAGGTTCTCGGCCGAGCTCTTGCCGTTGCGGCCGCGCACGAGCTCGTACTGCACCCGCTGACCCTCGCGCAGCCCGTCGAGACCCGCCCGCTCGACCGCGCTGATGTGCACGAACGCATCAGGCCCGCCCTTCTCCGGACGGAGAAAGCCGTAGCCCTTGGTGGCGTTGAACCACTTGACGATACCGATCTGCAACCTCGTTACTCTCTCGCTTTGGTTGGGTGGCCGGCACGCTTTCCGACCACGGGTGACCGCACTGGGCGAGGGAGTCGCGAGGACAGCCACCGCACAGGGCTTCGATCACGTGCGCCGTGATATGGCGGCGCCGGGTCGCGCGCGCAAGGGGCATGCGCAGGATTTTTTACACCGCGCCCTGCACCGAATAGCCGCCGTCGACCGGGATCGCCGCTCCCGTCAGGAAATCGGAAGCTGACGAACTCAAGAAAACCGCAATGCCGGCAAAGTCCTCGGGCGTACCCCAACGTCCAGCGGGGGTGCGCGCCACCACTTTCTCGTGCAGGCCCGGGATCTGCTCGCGGGCGCGCCGGGTAAGATCGGTGTCGATCCACCCGGGCAAGATGGCGTTGACCTGGATGTTGTCCGGCGCCCAGGCACAGGCCATCGCCTTGGTCATCTGCACGATCCCACCCTTGCTGGCCGCATAGGGTGCGGTAAACGATGCCCCGAAGATCGACATCATCGAGCCGATGTTGATGATCTTGCCTCCTCCGGCCTTCTTCATCTCGGGATAGGCGAGTACCGAGCAGATGAAGGCAGATGTGAGGTTGGTCTCGAGAATCTTATGCCATTCCTCGAGGCTATATTCTTCCGGACGCTTGCGGATGTTGATGCCGGCGTTGTTGATCAGGATGTCGAGCCGGCCGAAGGTGGCCACCGTGCGCGCTACCATCGCGCGGCAGGACTCTTCGTCCGTCACGTCCACCGCAACCGCCAGCGCCCGTGCCCCGAGCCCTTGGAGCTCGGCCACCGCGCGCGCGTTCTTGGCTTCGTCGCGCGCTGCGACCACCACCGCCGCACCCGCTTCAGCCAGGCCCTTGGCCATGCCGAGCCCGATCCCGCCGTTGCCGCCGGTAACGATCGCCACTTTGTCCGAAAGATCGAACAGCCGCATCGCATCCCCCCTTCGCGTCCCCATCGGCCGCGCGAGAAGGCGCTAGCAAGCACCTGCGCCGCCGTCCATCGAAGCCCGGGCTGATCAGCCCTGCCGGCCCGTGCGTTCGAGCGCGGCTCGCGCCTTCTGCTCGAGCCCCGGCGCTTTGCGTCGGCCGGCACGAAAGCGGCTCGCCCCGCACGGCGAAGCGGATGGGTGCTGCGCGCGCAGCCGATCGCTCGAGCAGGCGCGCGGGCGTTTTAGACCAGCAGCCGACGGATCTCTTCGGCCGCCCGTGTTCCGGCCTCGTCCAGGCCAATGAGCTCGATCGCTGCCGCCGAAGCGACACCGATCCCAAGCTCGGCTGCCCGCGCCAGTTGCTCCTGGGCGAAAATGGGCCCGCGCGCCACTTCGGGCGTGGTTCCGAAGCGGCGCAGGAGCGCCACCCCGACGGCGTCGATCGCAACCGGATCGGTGCTCGCGAGAAAGAGCCCGGGCGTGATGAGCGTGCCCGATTCCGGTCCGCCGAGACGGAACCCCTTGCGCGCATCCATGATCACGAGATCGGAGCGAAAGGCGGTGGAAATCTCGGCGATCATCGCCCGTTGATGCGGCGAGCTGTGCAGCTCGCGCATGTAATCGTAACCGTCTGTGGGATCGAACTTCGCCACCGCACCCACGGCGTTCTTAAGCGCCATGGTGAAGTGGCCGCCAAAGCGGTGGGTCTTAAGGCAGCAGGTCTGGACGACGCGTTCGGCTTCGGCAAAGGCGCGCGCTAAGAGAAAGCCGCGCTGCCAGTGCAGCTCCGGCCGACGCACCGGGACCCAACCCGCCGGCGCGAGCCCGTCGAGTACGATGAGCTCGAGCCCGAAGCGCGCGGCGAGCTTGGGAACATCTGCCCGCTCGAGCACGCTGCGCGTGTCGCCCATGCCGGAGCGCTCGGCGAGCGTGAGACGGCTCGGGCGCATCGCCGCCAACTGCGCCAGGAGGGCTTCGAGCGTGTCGGGGGCGGTGGCGGCCGGGAAGGGATCGGCGCTGTTGAAGTTGGCCTTGAGCGCCACCCGCTTGCCGGCGGCGAAATCGGCCGGCAGGCGGGTGAAGATGCGGGCGAGAGCCTCGTTGGGATCCCGCGCGCCCGTGATCCACACCGCAGCCTGGGCGGGCTTGGCCTTTGCCGCTGTGCTTTTCAGTCCGCTCAGGGCCACAGCGCCGCCGAGTGCGAGCGCAGCGCGGCGCGTGGTCGCATAGCGTGAGCCTCCCATCTCGTCCCTCCGGCTCGCCTTCGCCGCTTCTCCTTCAAAGGGCGAGGATCATCTCCTGTGCGGGCACGCGCAAGCCCGCGTGCTCAGCTGCTCCTCGCCATCCGCAGCGCCACCGCCACCGCCCGCAGCGTCGGAGCGAGGTCGGCGCGGCGGGTGCCGACGATGTCGAAGGCGGTGCCGTGGGCGGGGGTCGCAATCGGCACCGGCAGCCCCCACAGCAGGGTGACGCCGTGCGAAAAGCCCAAGAGCTTGACCGCGATTTGCCCCTGGTCGTGGTACATGGAGAGCACGGCATCGAATTCGCCGCGGCTTGCGCGCAAGAACACGGTATCGGCAGGAAACGGTCCCTCGGCCGGGATGCCCAGTGCCCGCGCGTCGGCAACCGCAGGGGCGATAAGCTCGATCTCCTCGCGCCCGAAGGCACCGCCCTCGCCGGCGTGCGGATTAAGAGCCGCCACCGCGATCCGGCGCCTACGCTTGCCGGCAGCTGTGAGCGCTTCGTCGAGCCGGCGCAAGCGCTCGAGGATGCGCGCACGGGAGAGCAGATTCGGCACCTCTTTAAGCGGCACGTGCGAAGTCACCCGCGCGTTCCAAAAGGCCTCGACCAGGTTGAGCTCCATGGGCTCGGTTTTAAGGCCGAAGAACGCCTTGGCCTCGGCCGCTTCGTCCTCATAGGCAGGATGGACGAGCCTGATCGCTTGCTTGTTGAAGGGGGTGAAGACGATCGCGTCGATCGCGCGCGCGTTCGCGAGCGCAAGCGCCGCGCGGTAGTTGGCGAGCGCCGAAGCGCCGGCGGCCGGCGAGACCCGCCCGGGCGGACAGTCCATCGGATCGCAGTTGGCGAGGTCCCAGAACACCGCTCGGTCAGGGGCAGCGACCGCGAACAATGCCTCTAAATCGCGCCCGATGGCGATCTCGGGCTCGATCCCCGCCTGTTCGGCGCCGCGGGCGAGCACGCGCGCGTCTCCAATTCCGATGATCGCCGCCGATCGCCGTATCTCCGGTTCGGCTAGAAGACGAACGAAGAGTTCGGGGCCGATGCCTGCCGGATCGCCCATGACGAGGGCCAGACGCGGGCTCACCGCGCCGCCTCCGCGCGGCTCTTCGGGGTCGCAACCGCGCCTTCGGCGATCAGCGCGGCGATCTCGGCTGAAGAGAAGCCGCATTCGCTGAGCACGGCCTCGGTATCCTCGCCGAATCGCGGCGCGCCTTTCTTGGGCCCGGTCTCGAGGCCCTCGACTTTGATCGGACAGCCGAGGGTCGTCACCCGGCCGAGCGTGCTGTGCGGGACCTCGATGCGCATGCGCCGCGCGAGCGTTTGCGGGTCGGCGAGCATCTCGAGGATGGTGTTGACCGGTCCCGCCGGCACGCCGGCCTCGTCCAGGCGCGCGAGCCACTCTGCCGCCGGGCGGGTGCGAAAGCGGGCGTAAAGAAGCGCGCGCAGCTCCTCGAGGTTGCGCATGCGGTCGGCGTTGGTGGCAAAGCGCGGATCGTCGGCGAGTTCGGGCACCTCCAAGATGGCGCACAGCCGCCGCCAGTTGGCCTGGTTCGCGCCACCCACCACGATCCAGCGGCCATCGGCGGTGGGAAAGGCCTCATAAGGCGCCGAAAGCGGATGCGCCGAGCCCAAGGGGCCGGGGGCGATCCCGGTGGCAAGTGCGATCGCCGATTGCCAGTAGGTGAAAACGATCCCCGCTTCAAACAGCGAAGTCTCGACCAGCCGTCCGCGCCCGGTCCGCGCGCGCTCGACCAGCGCAGCGAGGATGCCGACCGCGAGCAACATGCCTGCCCCGATGTCGGTGAGCGGCGGTCCGCATTTGACGGGCGGTTCGCCCGGTGCGCGGCCGGTAATGCTCATGATCCCGCTCATCGCCTGAGCGACCAAATCAAAGCCGCCTTTCTCGGCATAGGGGCCCGTGCGGCCGAAGCCGCTGATCGCAGCGTAGATGAGGCGCGGCCAGCGGGCGTGGACGGTTTCCCAGCCGAACCCGAGCTTTTCGAGCGTCTCTTTGCGGTAGTTTTCGACCAACACGTCGGCGCGATCGAGCAATCGCTCCATCACGAGCCGGCCGCCTGGCTTTTTGAGATCGAGGGCGATGCCACGCTTGCCCCGGTTCATCATCAAAAACGCGGCCGATTCTTCGCTGCCGTCGGGGGCTTTGAGGGTCGGCGGGATCGAACGGCGGGTGTCGTCGCCCTCAGGCATGCGCTCGACCTTGATCACTTCAGCGCCGAGATCGGCCAAGAGTTGGGTGCAGGTCGGCCCCGCCATCACGTGCGTGAGGTCGACGACGCGGATGCCGGTCAAAAGGCTCACTGCGAACTCCTCAGCGCCCGAGGAACACGGGTTTGCGCTTTTCGAGAAAGGCGCGGGTGCCTTCGCGGAAATCTTCGGTACCGAAGCAGAGGTAGGATTCTTCCTCCTCTTCGGCGGTTAGCGGCCGCGGATCCATAAGGCGATTGACGAATTTTTTGTGCCAGCGGGCGACTAAGGGTGCGCCTTCAGCAATCCGCCGCGCCGTGGCCAGTGCCTCTTCCATCACAGCGCCATCGCCGACTACCCGATTGACGAGGCCGATCCTAAGCGCCTCCTCCGCCCCCACGAGATCTCCCTCGAGCAGGATCCGAAGCGCATGCGCTTTGCCCACGAGCTGCACGAGCGGGGCGAGTTCGCCGTAGGCGACCACGAGGCCGAGGCGCTTGATGGGAATACCAAAGCGCGCGGACTGCCCGCAGATGCGCAGATCGGCATTACAGGCGAGCTCGAGCCCGCCGCCCACGCACAGCCCCTCGATCGCCGCCACCACCGGATGGCGCAGCGCGCGCAGGGCGGAAAGTGCCGCGTGGGTTCGCTTGGCGTAGGCCTTGGCCTTCTCCACGGTCGAGCGAATGGCCTCGAACTCGGTGATATCGGCGCCGACCGAAAAGGCGCGTTCGCCACGGCCGGTAAGAAGAACGCAGCGCAGTCCGTCGTCGCGGTCGAGCTCGGCGAAGATCGCCCCGAGGCGGTCCCACATCGCTTGGGAGATGGCGTTCAGCCGCGCCGGCTGATCGATCACCACGCGGGCGATACCCGGCTCGACCATCTCGAGGTGTACGGTCCCGCTCATGGAGGCTCCTATCGGTAGAGGAGTTCGACCAGGAACAGGGGAATGGCGGGGACGTAGCTCACGAGCAACAGCACGAGCAGCAGGACGCCTATGAAGGGAAGGTTCCAGCGGGTGACGGCCCACACGTCCGCTTTGGCGATCGAACAGGCGGTCATGAGGACCGAGGCGACCGGGGGCGTTTGCTGGCCGATGGCGATGTTGAGGGTGACGACGAGGCCGAAGTGCACGGGATCGATGCCGACGGCCTTGACGATCGGCATAACGATGGGGACCACGAGGATGATCGCTGCCGCACCGTGCAAAAAACAACCGAGAACCAGGAACAACAGGTTCAAGAGCGCGAGCACGACCCAGGGGTTGGTGGTGGCCTCGGTGATGGCCGCAGCCAGTGCTTGGGGAAGACGAACCTCGGTCAAATACTCGCCTAAAAGTGCGGAAGTCGCGATCAACAGCATGACGACGGCGGTTTGCACCACGCCGTCGGCAGCACCAGCGATGATCGCGCGCAAGGAAAGCTCGCGGTAGATCGCACCCACGAAAAGCGCGCCCACAACTGCCAAGCCCGCTGCCTCGGTGGCGGTGACAAAGCCACTGAAGATGCCGCCCAAGATGATCACGGGCAAGAGCAGTGCCCAACCGGCATCGCGCGTCGCCTGCCAGAGCCGGCAGAGATCAAAGGCGTGCTCGACGGGAAAGCCACGGCGATGGGCGTAGAAGGCGCACAAGGCCATCATGAGGCCGCCGCCCACGAGACCGGGCACGATGCCGGCCACGAACAGCTGCACTATGGACGCATCGGCCATGACCGCGTAGAGGATCATGGGGATGCTGGGTGGGATGATGATCGCAAGGCTCGCCGAGCTCGAGGTCACCGCGGCAGCGAACTCTTTGGGATAGCCGCGCTTTTCCATCGCCGGCATGAGCACGCTGCCGAGCGCGGCGACATCGGCCACCGCCGAGCCCGAGATCTCGGCGAAGAAGAGCGAGGCGGCGACATTGACCATCGCGAGCCCGCCGCGCACGAAGCCGACGAGCGCGGATGCGAGGGCGACGAGGCGGCGGGTGATGCCGGCCGTGTTCATGATCGTGCCGGCCAGGATGAAGAGTGGGATGGCGAGAAGAGGAAAATTGGTGGACGCGCTAAAGAGCGTCACCGCGCTCGTGAGCAGCGAATCGAAGCCCTGCGTGAGCCAGAACGCAGCCAAAGCGAGGATCGCAAGCGCCACCGCGATCGGCACATCGAGCAGGACGAGAACGGCCAGGAAAAGCAGCAAGAAAAGCCCGCTCATCGCACCCCCTCGAGCACCACACGCTCGGGATCGCGGGCAGCAGCGCGCGTGCGCGCTTCGGCCAAGCGCGCGGGCAGCGTGAGCAGTTCGGCGACGACGAACAGCGTCGCGGCGATCGGGATGGTCGACTGCGCGATGCCGACGGTGAGCCAGGGCACGGTCACGAGCCGCTCATCGCCCAAAATGGCGAGGATCTGCGCGCCGCACCAGGCGATGAGCCCCATCGCCCCGCACACGAGCAGCGTGCGCAGGACGACGAGCGGGACCCGCAACGGCGCCGGTGCGCGCGCGACGAGGTTGGGCATGCCCAGATGCGCGCGCTTCAACGCGGCGAGCGCCGCCCCGTACCAGGTGAGCCAGGCCAAGAGCACGCCCGCGAGTTCGTCGTACCAGCCGATCGGGCGGCCCAACTTGCGGGCCGTGACCCCGAGCGCCACGAGCAGCGCGATCGCGAACAGAAGGGTGATGCCGATCGCGATAAGACTGCGCTCGAGCAGCCGTTGCGCGAGCGAGAGGGCGCGCACGGGACTGCTCGCGTTTAGCAGCCGTTGGCGAGCGCGAGCGCTTTGTCGATGAGCGCTTTGCCGCCGGGCACTTCTTTCTCGAACAGTTCGTAAACCGAGCGCGAGGCGGCGACGAAGGCGTCGCGATCGGCCTTGTTGAATTGCATACCGGCCTTGATCAGACGATCACGCGAGGCCTCGTCCTCTTTCTCGGCGAGCGCGTAGGTCCATTCCTGCACCGGGATCGCTTCTTCGAGCAGGGCTTTTTGGACTTCGATCGGATAGCTGTTGAACTTGCGCACGCTCGTCATGGGGAAGGACGGCGTGTAGACGTGGTTGGTCTCGGAAAGATATTTTTGCACTTCGTGGAACTTGCCGCTTTCGATGTTGACGTAGGGGTTCTCTTGTCCATCGACGACACCGGTCTGCAGCGCGACGAAAGTTTCGGCGAAGCCCATCGGCACCGGTGCAGCACCATAAGCCTCGAACATTTTGGCGCGCCAGACGCCTTGCGGGATGCGGATCTTGAGACCCTCGAGGTCCTTGGGCGTGATGATCGGGCGCTTGTTGTTGGTGATCTGACGCACGCCGTTCTCCCACACGCCCAAAAGCTTATAGCCTTTTTCCTCGAGCTTGGGGGCGAGGATCGGCCAGACGATCTCCTTGGCGATGCAGCGCATGTGCGCGCGATCTTTGACCAAATAGGGCATATCGAAGAGGCCGAACTCGGGCACGATCGTCGAGGTGATGGTCGAGGGCTGCGAGATGTCGAGCGTGCCGAGCTTGACTTTCTGGAGCATGTCCTTGTCCGAGCCGAGTTGGCTCGAATGGTAGAGCTCCATGCGCGCTTTTCCCTTCAAGCGCGCGTTCACCCGCTTCACATATTCTTCGGCCGAAGCCACTTGCACGGAGCCCGGCTGGCTCGTGGTGCCGAACTGGATCACCAGTTCGGCTCGCGCCGGTGTGGTAACCGCAAGCCCGAGTGCGAAGCCGACGATCGCCTTCTTCATCGTTGCCTCCCCCTTGGTTTGATGTGAGCCATGCGGGTGGAGCGCTGCGCCGTCAACTCTCGCCTTCGTAAAGCCGCGAGACGCTCGCCGCATCGGCCATGGGGTTGACGCTCGCGAACGCGTGGTAGCGGGCAACGGCGAGCTCGACGAGCGGCAGATGCAGCCCCAAGCCGTGCGCGAACGCGCGCACGTTCAAAAGATCCTTGTCGAGCTGACGGGCGTAGGCGCGTGGCGGCTCGAAGTCGCGGCGTTGTTGTTGCGGAAAGATACGCTGCAAGATGGTGGAATCGGCCATCCCGCCGGCGAGAGCTTTCGGCAACAGCGCTGCATCGAGACCCGCTTTCTCGACCAGCGCCAAGACTTCCGCCATCAGCAAATAGCCCACACCGACAATGGCCTGATTGGCGATCTTGGCGGTTTGGCCGGCACCCAAGGGTCCCATGTGGGTGACATTGGCGCCGAGGGCATCGAGAACGGGCCGGGCGCGCGCGACATCTTCTGCCTCGCCTCCCACCATGATCGCGAGCTTGCCCTCGCGCGCGACAGCCGGGCCGCCCGAGACCGGTGCGTCCAGCCAGCGCCAGCCCGCCTCGCGTGCGAGCCGCTGCGCGATCCTGCGCGTATCGTCCGGATTGACGGTGGAAAAATCGATCACGAGCCGCCCCTCACCCGGCACTTGGGCGACCCCGTGCGGACCGAAGCAGCAGTTCTCGACCGCCGCCGCGTGCAGCACGCAAAGACAAAGGATGTCGCAGCGTCGCGCGACCTCCGCGGGGCAAGGTGCCGCTTCGGCCCCCTGTTCGGTCACCAATGGCAGCCGTTCAGGCTCGAGGTTCCACACGGTGACCGTAAAGCCGCGCTCGAGAAGGCGCAGCACCATTTCCTTGCCCATGATCCCGATGCCGAGAAAACCCAGCCGCGGCAGCGTCATGCGCTCCTCTCCGTGCCGTTTTGGCCCCTGTGCTGCCCGCACAGCCGCTCGTAGACCCGCACCACCGCATGGTGACCGAGTTCGTCCTCGCCGGCTGCGGCTTGCGCGAGCATGAGACTCGCGCACAGCGCGGTCGCCGGCAGCGGTGCGCCGACCGCGAAGGCCGCCTCGAGAGCGAGCCGCAGGTCTTTGAGCATGAGCCGCATGCGAAAGGCGGGGTTCGCCTCACCCGCCGCCATGCGGGCGCCGAAGGTCTCCATGAGCCAAGAGCGTGCCGCGCCGCCGGCGAGCACCTCGAGCACGCTAAGCGGATCCAAAGCTTGCGCGCGGGCCAGCGTGATCGCCTCCGCCACTGCGACGAGGTGCTGGGCGACGACGATCTGGTTGCAGAGTTTGGTGGCTTGACCGGCACCCGGCGGTCCCATGTGGCGGGGGCGGCCCAACGCGGTGAGGAGCGGTTCGGCACGCGCGTAGGCTTCCGCCTCCGCGCCCACCATGATCCCAAGCGTGCCGGCTTCGGCGCCGCCCGGTCCGCCGCTCACGGGCGCATCGACCACCGCGATGCCGCGCTCCGCGCCCAGACGCGCCAGGCGCCGCGCTATCTCGGGCGCGATCGAGGAGCAATCGATGAGGAGCGATCCGGGAGCGAGAAGCGCGAAGAGGCCGTCTGGACCGGCTGCAACCGCTTCTACATCTGGCCCGTCGGGCAGCATGGTGATCGCCACCTCGGCGCCGCGCACCGCGCGGGCGAGCTCGTCGACCACCGGGATGCCACGCGCCGCGGCCGCCCGGCGCGCGGCCTCGCTGCGGTCGAAGCCGCATACGGCGTGGCCCGCACGTAGAAGATTGGCAGCCATGGGGGCTCCCATGGTGCCAAGACCGATAAAGCCGATGCGCGTCACTCTTCCTCCCCGATCGCGTTTCGTGGTTCTCTGATGGCTGCGTTGCGAACAAGCCTAAAGGAAGCCGCGTGCGCCCACCATTCGCGTGCGCAGCACACCACGGGCAGCACAAATGCGCGCCCTTTAGGCTTCGCCTGGCTGCGGTCCCTCGTAGCCTTCGACGATCACGAGATCGATGGTCGACTTGCCCTGCCGCAACGCCTTGGCGGCCGCATATTCGGGGGAGGAGTAACAGGCCCGTGCCGCCTCGAGGCTTGGGAATTCGATCACCACCACCCGCGACCGCGGCGACCCTTCCGGCACCTCGAACCTCCCGCCGCGCACCAAGAAGCGCGCACCGTATTTGGCGAAGGCAGCGGCATTGGCGCGCCGATAGGCCTCGTAGCCCTCGGGATCCTGCACGTCGATGAACGCGACCCAATAGCCTTTGGCCATCTTCCCCCCCTCATCGCGAGCGCGCCTGCGCGTGGGCTCGACCAAGAGCCAGCTCCTCTTTCTCGTCCCCTTGGCTTTGTGCGAGCACCCGACCCCGCAACCCCAGGCAAGTGTTTCTCGTCCGCTTGCCTTGTGCGCGCCTGCGGACCCGCAACCCAAGGCAACAACCGCCCAACCGATCCGAGGCTAGCCGCAGCATCGCGCCCTGCCCAGCTGCGCGCGCGCCCGATCGGCCGCTCACCGCGATGCCGAACCGCTTGCCCCACCCGGTGCCAAGAACACGAGGATGCGGCGCTCCCCTTCGGCCACGAAGCTCGAGAGCGTGACTTTCGCGTCGGGAAACCGCGCCCGAACGGCGTGACGGAACGTCTCGAGCTCCGGCATCGGGCGGTTCTTGAAGCACACGGCAACCACGGGTCCCTGCTCGGGATGCCAGCCGAGATCGATGCGATCGGGCCGACACTCGGCGCGCACGCAGGCGCGGGCGAGCTCGGCTGCGACGTCGCCGCAGCTCAAACCAAAGGCGTAGGGTTCGAGGCGGTCGAACTCATCGAGCGGCACCGGTCGGCGCGATGGTCCGATGCGGATCGAGCGGGTCACGCGGGTGCGCGCCCCCGCCTCCTCTTCGCCGCGCAGGATCGCCTCGAGCCGAACGAGCGCAGCGCGCCGCTCGGACGCAGGCGTACCCGGATGGCAGATGAGCTCGCGCAGCTTATCGAGCCGGGTTGCGCGCGCCGACGCGCCTTCTGCTTCCATCGACACCCCCACAGCTTGGCGCGCGCCCGACGCTAAAGGCTTCCGCTTAAGGAATGGTTACCGCTGAATGCCTGGCAGCGCGGCCTGCGCCACGCTTCGGCTCGCCTTTGCTGCCGACCCGTGCTAAGCCCCGCTTCGGGCCCTGAAATTGGATCGTGAGGCGTGGAAGACCGCGATTTGGCCACTTCCGAGCGACCCGAGCTCACCATCCTGCTTGCCGGCCCGCGCGGCTTTTGCGCCGGCGTCGAGCGGGCGATCCGCATCGTCGAGCGCGCGCTCGAGGTGCACGGGCCGCCCGTGTATGTGCGCCATGAGATCGTCCACAACCGCCGCGTGGTCGAAGAGCTCGAGCGCAAGGGAGCGGTGTTCGTCGACGAGCTCGACCAGGTCCCCGAAGGTGCACTCGTAATCTTCAGCGCCCACGGGGTCCCCAAATCGGTTCCGGCGGAAGCGCGCCGGCGGCGGCTTCTCTACGTGGATGCCACCTGTCCGCTCGTCTTTAAGGTCCACCGCGAGGTCGAGCGCCACGTCGCGGAAGGGCGGACCGTGTTGCTCGTGGGGCACGCCGGTCATCCCGAGGTGATCGGGACGATGGGACAGGTCCCGCCGGGTACCGTCCTCCTCGTCGAGACCTTGGACGACGCCGAGCGGGTCACGGTGCCGGATCCGGCCCGCGTCGCCTACGCCACGCAGACCACGCTTTCGGTTGCCGATGCCGCTGCCATCATCGCCGTGCTCGAGCGCCGCTTTCCGGGCATCAAGGGGCCACGCGGCGAGGACATCTGTTATGCCACGACCAACCGCCAGCGCGCGGTCGCGGCGATCGCCCCCAAGGTCGATCTCTTCCTCGTCGTGGGCGCAGGGAATTCCTCCAACTCGCGCCGCTTGGTGGAAACCGCCCTCGCCGCTGGTGCTCCGCGCGCGCAACTGATCGCCGATGCGCGGGCGATCGATTGGGGCTGGTTTGCGGGCGTGCGCAGGCTCGGTCTTTCCGCCGGTGCCTCGGCACCAGAGATCCTGGTCGAGGAGGTGATCGCCGCCTGTCGCAGGCGTTTTTCGGTGTGCCTCGAAGAACACCGCCTGGTTGAAGAACGGGTGAGCTTCAAGCCCCCACCCATCCCCGTGCGGGCGCCGGTTTTCGGCTGAGGCATGGCGGTTTACACGCGCATCGAGCCGGGCGAGCTGCGCGCCTTTCTCGCCGCCTACGACATTGGCGAAGCGATCGCGCTCGAGCCCATCGCCGAAGGGGTCGAAAACTCGAATTATCGTCTTGAAACGACCTTCGGTCGTTTCATCTTGACGATCTACGAAAAGCGCGTCGACCCGGCCGATCTCCCCTTCTTCTTGGGTCTCATGATGCATCTGGCAGAGCGCGGCTTGCCTTGTCCTTTGCCGGTGCGCGCGCGCGACGGCGCGATGCTGCGCGAACTCAAGGGCAAGCCGGCGGCGATCGTGAGCTTTCTCGAGGGCAAGAGCCTCAAGCGCATCTTACCGCGCCACTGCGCCGCGGTGGGGGCGGCGCTCGCCTCCGTCCACCTGGCTGCCCGCGGCTTTCCTCTGCACCGGGCGAACGCGCTCGGTCTTTCTGGCTGGCGCCCCCTGCTCGCTGCGACGCGGGACCGCGCGCACGAGGTAGCGGAGGGTCTAAGCGCGCTTTTGGAACAGGAGCTCGAAGAGCTCGAGCGGCGGTGGCCGCGCGATCTGCCGCAAGGCGTGATCCACGCCGATCTCTTTCCGGACAACGTCTTCTTTGAAGGCGAGCGGATCAGCGGGCTGATCGATTTCTACTTCGCTTGCGAAGACATCTTGGCTTACGATCTCGCGATTTGCCTCAATGCGTGGTGCTTTGAGAACGACGGCGCGTTTAACGTGACCAAGGCGCGCGCGTTGATCTCGGGCTATCGCGACCGGCGCCCGTTGTCTGCCGACGAGATCGGCGCGCTGCCGTTGCTCGCGCGCGGTGCTGCGTTGCGCTTTTTGCTCACGCGGCTGTTCGATTGGCTCAACCGGGTTCCCGACGCGCTGGTGAGGCCGAAAGATCCGCGCGAATATCTGCTCAAGCTGCGCTTCCATCAGAGCATTTCCGGACCGCAGGCCTACGGGATCGCGTGATGGAGGGCGCACGAGCGCAGCTTGAGCCGGAAATCGCCAGCGAAGAGCCGGTCGAGATCCACACCGACGGCGCCTGCTCGGGCAACCCCGGCCCGGGCGGTTGGGCCGCCATCCTGCGTTGGCGCGGTCACGAAAAAGAACTCTTCGGCGGCGAGCCGTGCACGACCAACAACCGCATGGAGCTCACCGCGGCCATCGCGGCGCTCGAGGCCTTAAAGCGGCCGATGCGGGTGCGATTGATCACCGACAGCGATTACTTACGGCGCGGCATAACGAAATGGCTGCCGACCTGGAAGGCGCGCGGTTGGCGCACCGCGGACAACAAATCGGTCAAGAATCTCGACCTCTGGCAGAGGCTGGATGCGGCAGCCCAACGCCACGCCATCGAATGGTGCTGGGTGCGCGGTCATGCCGGCGATCCCTTAAACGAGCGCGCCGATCGGCTCGCCCGCGCCGCCATCCCCAAGCCGGGCGAGCCACCACCCTGCGCGGCGGTCAAATCTGGGCGAGCAGGACCTCGGCGCTCGAGCGATCCATAACGCCCGGAGCGTCCTCGACGTTTAAGGCTTTGACCACTCCGTCCTCGACGTACATGCTGTAGCGCTTCGAGCGCACGCCGAGACCGAAGGCGGAGCCGTCGAAATCGAGCCCGATGGCTTTGGTGAAGGTGGCGTTGCCGTCGGAAAGGAACAGGATCTTTCCCTCCGCCCCGGTCGCCTTGGCCCAGGCATCCATGACGAAGGCGTCGTTGACCGCCACACAGGCGATCGTGTCCACCCCTTTGGCCTTGAACTCCTCGAGCTTGCTCAAAAAGGAGGGGACGTGCTTGGCGTGGCAGGTCGGCGTAAACGCCCCCGGCACGGCGAAGATCACCACTTTCTTACCGCTGCACAGTTCGCTTGTGGTGATGTCCTTGAGCCCCTCGGGGGTGCGGATCTTGAAGGTGGCTTCGGGTAGGCGGTCGCCTACGGCGATCGGCATGGCGTGTTTCCTCCACGAGTTGGCGCCGCGAACATGGCGCGCGCGGCGTGCTTCGACAACCACCGCTGCGGTTTACCGATCAGTAAGGAACGCGCGCTAGAACTCCGCGCGGGGCCGACTGCGGCGCGGTCGTGCCCGCGGAGCCGCCATGCACCTGCTCCTGCTCATCCTCAGCGTGTTTGCCCTCGTCCTGCAGGCGCGCGCGCCTGCCGCGCGCATCGCGGCCGAGCTCGGGCCGGTCGGCTCGCTCTGCGCCGAGGCTGCGGCCCGGGTAGAGCGCGACGAGGGGCTCCCCACCGGTATCCTGCAGGCGATCGCGCTTGCCGAATCGGCCCGCTTCGACGCCGAGCGTCGGCGTTGGATCGCCTGGCCGTGGACGGTGAACGCCGCCGGCGAAGCGGCGCAGTTCGACAGCCGCGAGGAGGCGGTTGCGCATGTGCGCGCCCTGCGCGCGCAAGGCCGCACCAACATCGACGTCGGCTGCATGCAGATCAACCTCGGTTGGCACCCCACGGCTTTCGCCGACCTCGAGACGGCCTTCGATCCGCTCGCCAACGCCGCCTACGCCGCCGCCTTTCTCGCCACGCTGCGCGAGGAAGCAGGCTCTTGGGAGGGCGCCGTCGAGCGCTACCATTCCCGCGATCCCGACCGGGGCCGCAGCTACCGCGAGCGCGTCTTCAAGCTGTGGGCGAAGCTCGGCGGGCAACCGGAGGCGGTCGCAGCCACCTCGCTTTCTTTGCACCCGCGGTCCGTGCGCACGACGCCGTTGCGCACCGCCCCCCTTTCCGTCGTGCCGGTGCACGCGGCAGCCGTGGAACGGGCGGCGCTGCGCGCCGTCAACCGCCTCGAAGCCCGCGCCACCTGGCGCTGGCTCGCCATTCAACTGCCTTTGCCCGGCCTCTTCTTGCCGAGCCCGCCTACCGAGGTGGCAGCGGCACTCGACCCCAACAAGGCGCTGCCCGAACGAGGGGCGGTTGTGGCCGCAGCTGCCCTTTCCCGCCCGCTCGTGTTCGCCGGACCCGCGCGCGCGGCGGCGCCGGAAGCCGCAGCCGGCCGCATCCCCGGTTCTTGGTCGCGTCCACCCCGTCTGCGGCCGCCGGTCCTGCCTGCTGCGCAGCCGCGCGGCCAACCGTCTTGAGCCGCGGCGGGAGAGCGCCTATGTGGAGAGCATGGCTAGGACCATACGAGGGCTCGCCGGAGAAACCGGGCATCTGACCGGCATGCTCTTGGTCGCTATGCCGGGAATGCCCGATCCACGCTTCGCGAAGAGCGTCATCTACATTTGCGCCCACTCTCCGCAGGGCGCGATGGGGCTGATCGTCAACCAGGTCGCCCGCGATCTGAGTTTGACCAAGATCGTCGCCCAGCTCGGGATCCGCCCCGAGATCGATCTCTCCCACGTTCCGGTGCACGTGGGCGGACCGGTTGAATCGGGCCGCGGCTTCGTCCTGCACAGCCCGGATTACGTGCAGGAGAATACCCTGGTCATCGACGATCGGTTCGCGCTCACCGCGACCTTGGACATTCTCAAGGCGCTCGCTGAAGGCAACGGCCCCCGCCGACACGTCTTCGCGCTCGGTTACGCGGGCTGGGCGCCGGGCCAGCTCGACGGCGAGATCCAGGCCAACGGCTGGCTCGTCGTACCGGCTGACGAGGAGCTCGTCTTCGGCTCCGATCATGAGGCCAAGTGGCACAAGGCCATGGCCCGCATCGGCGTCGATCCGGTGCTCTTGTCCACCACCGCCGGGCGCGCCTGAGCGAGCCCCCTTCCCTTTCCCGGGCCGCCGCTCGCCCGCCACTCAATGGCGTTCACGCGCGCGCTTTCGGGCGCGCCCGATGCCGCGGGCGAGAGGGGTTCGAAGACGGGTTCGCTCCGCGTCGCCGCGTGTCGCGCGCTCGTTTCACTAGCCGTCTGCCGGGCTCACGATACTCAGGTCCGCGCATCGGCAGCTGCCCGGTGAGGGGTGCTCGTGCGTCTTCGACCCCGGTTGACCGCGCGCTCGGACGGCCGCATCCGCACAGCTTCTAAGCGCCGCGCAGCACATCGAGCGCGCCTTGAGGTGCGCCTCGAGCACGTCGATAAGCCGTCTTCCGCGGCCGCTGGGCTCGCCTTCGCAAGCGACGCGCCTTCCGCTCGCAACAGCCTGCGTGTCAATGAAGCGTGCGCGTCAATCAACTCGTCCGCGCGACCCATGAGGCACGGGGCGCGGGTTTGCAGTGCGCCGCGGGGACGGTAGCGACAGGCCTCGAAGTGCACTTTTGAGCACGCGTTGTGCGTGAGCCCACACCCTTAGAGCGCAACGGCGCGCGCGACCTCGGTTTTACGAGCGACCGCTTTCACCGCGGCGATGGCCGCGCGCGAGTGCCCCGCCGCGCGCGCTTTTCAGGAGCGCGGCGGCGGCAGCGGTAACGGACGCGCGGCGGCCTCGCGGGCGAGTTCGGCCTCCTTGGCCTGGATGGCTTTTTGCAGCTTTTCGAACGCCCGCACCTCGATCTGCCGGACCCGCTCCCGGCTGATGCCGTATTGAGCGGAGAGCTCTTCGAGAGTGGCCGGATTGTCTTTGAGACGGCGTTCGGTCAAGATGTGCCGTTCGCGCTCGTTCAACACCTTCATCGCCTCGGCTAAGAGCGCGCGGCGATGGTCGAGTTCGTCGGCCTCCGCGAGCTCGTTTTCCTGGCTGGCTCGCTCGTCGACCAGCCAGTCTTGCCATTCGGTCTCGCCCTCGAGCCGCAAGGGTGCGTTCAGCGAGTGATCCGGCCCCTCGAGCCGACGGTTCATCTCGATCACGTCCTGCTCGGTCACTTCGAGCGTCTCGGCGATCTGCTTGACCGTCTCGGGGTTCAGATCACCGCTCTCGATTGCCTGCATCTGGCTCTTGAGGCGGCGTAAGTTGAAGAACAATTTCTTTTGGGCTGCTGTCGTACCGAGCTTGACGAGCGACCAAGAATGCAAAATGTATTCTTGGATCGCAGCTCGAATCCACCACATGGCATAGGTGGCCAAGCGAAAGCCTTTATCGGGGTCGAAGCGCTTGACCGCCTGCATGAGGCCGACGTTGCCCTCGGAAATGATTTCGTTCATGGGCAAGCCGTAGCCACGGTAGCCCATGGCGATCTTGGCCACCAACCGCAAATGCGAGGTCACGAGCTTGTGCGCCGCCTCGACGTCGTGATGCTCGCGCCAGCGCTTGGCGAGCATGTATTCTTCCTCCGCGTCCAACATCGGGAAGCGGCGGATCTCTTCGAGATAGCGGGCAAGCCCGCTACCTTCAGCGGGAACAATCGGCAGCCTTGCCATGGATTGGAGCTCCAACGCGCCGGTGGAGTCGGCCCGGCTCGACCAACACCGCGGGGCCCTCGCGGTGCACAGACTTCTCCACCCCCAAGGTAGCCGAGCCGGCGGGGAGTTCAAGCAACTTCCGCGCGCAACAGCTCCATGAGTTCGTCGAACAGCGCGGGCGCGGGCGCTTGAAAGCGCATGTCCGCACCGGTGATCGGATGGGTGAAGCCGAGTGTGCGGGCGTGCAGCGCGATGCGGTCGAGCCCGGCGATACGCGCCCGTGCGGTGGCAGAAAGGCCCGCGGGTAGCCTGCGGCCGTAGAGGCGATCGCCGATCACCGGATGGCCGATGCTCGCGAGATGCACCCGGATCTGATGGGTCCGGCCGGTCTCGAGCGCGAGTTCGAGCCTTGCTGCCCGTATTCCCGCCGCCTCGAGGAGCCGGTAGCGCGTCACCGCCCGCTTGCCATCGGGCACCACCGCCATCTTGAGGCGGTCGCGCGGATCGCGGCCGATCGGCCGGTCGATGCGGCCTTCGACCGGAGACGGCACGCCCCACACGAGCGCTTCATAGATCCGCTCGATCCGGTGCAGCGTGAACTGGGCCGAGAGCCCGAGGTGCGCGCGATCGTGCTTGGCGACCACGAGTACGCCTGAGACCTCGCGATCGAGCCGATGCACGATCCCCGGTCGGCGCACCCCGCCGATACCCGAAAGGCTCGGCCCGCAGTGGGCGAGAAGCGCGTTGACGAGCGTCCCCCCTTCATGCCCCGGCGCAGGGTGCACGACCATCCCGGCGGGCTTGACCACCACCACGAGGTGTTCGTCTTCGAAGAGGATCTCGAGTGGCGTTGCTTCGGCTTGCGGTTCGGCCGCGCGCGGCGGCGGGATCAGCACCTCGAGCGGCGGGCCCGGTTTGACCCGCTCGGCCGGGTCGGTTAGCACCTGGCCAGCGCGCTTTACGCGTCCCTCGAGCACGAGCGCTTTCAAGCGCGAGCGCGAGAGTTCGGGCAGTCGGCGCGCGAGCAACCGATCGAGGCGTTCGCCGATGTCCTCGGCACCGATCTCGACGCGCTTGCGCTGCGCGCCATTGATCTCGGGAGAAACCGTGGTCGATCCCTGGGTCAAAGCGCTCAAGCTCTTCGTCGTGACAGCCGGCGTCCTGCTCCTGCTCGCGATCGCCGCGCTCGTCTATGTGGTGGTGGCGCGCGTCGCGCCAACCAGCGATCGCGCGCCGACGCCGCTCACCGCCTCGGAAGCAAAGCCCGCGGGCGAAGCGATCGTGGGCGAGCTTCCCCTGCCCGCCGGTGCGGCGATCGTCGATCTCGCCACTGAAGGCGAGCGCATCCTCTTGCTTTTGCGCACGCCTACGGGTGAGACCTATCTCGCTGTCGTCGATGCCGCGAGCGGTGCGCGGCGGCTTTTGTTGCGTGTCGTGCCGGAACGGCGGTGAGCCGCGCCCACAGCCCCTCTAATCCTTGTAATCCTTGCGGCTTCGCGCCGCAGCCCGGTGCGGAGCTCGAGGTCGAGATCACCCGTCTCGGCACGAGCGGCGATGGAGAAGCGGTGGTCGCGGGGCGCAAGCTGTTCGTTCCCTTCACCGCGCCCGGCGAACGATGGCGAGTGCGGGTGACGGCCGTCACCACCACCCTTTTGCGCGCCGAGCCGGTTGCTCGGCTTTCGGGGCAAGAGCGCGCAGAACCGATCTGCCGCCATTTCGGCACTTGTGGCGGTTGTGCACTCCAGCATCTGCCGCTTGAGAGCTACCGCGCCTTCAAAAGCGCGCGCATCCGCGCGGCGCTTGCCCGCGAGCGGCTCGAGGTGGCAAGCGAGTTGCCGTTGGTTTCGGCCCCCCTTGCCTCGCGCCGCCGCGTGCGGCTCGCCTTTGCCGCTGCGCGCGATTGCCTCACACTCGGCTTTCGCGCCCGCCGCAGCCACCGCGTGATCGCCATCGAGCAGTGCCCGATCGCACGGCCCGAGCTCGCAGCCGCGTTCGCGCCATTACGCGCCGAGCTCGCCCGGCTCGCACTCGTCCGCCGCGCGGGTTCGGGCGAAGTGGCGCTCACCCTCGTTCCTCAGGGCCTCGATCTCGCGCTCATTGCCGCACAGCCACCTGCCCGCGAAGATCGCGAAGCCCTCGCCGAGCTCGCCCGCGCCCTCGACCTCGCCCGTCTGTCTTGGGCAGCGAAGACGGAAGAGAGCGCGGAAGTGATCGCTGTTCGCCGCGCGCCCCTGCTGCGCTTCGGCGCCTTTTCGGTCGCCCCGCCGCCCGGGGTGTTCCTGCAAGCCACAAAAGAGGGAGAACAGGCGCTGCAAGCGGCAGTCCAGGCGTGGGTGCCAGCGGGAGCGCGGCTCGTCGATCTGTTCGCCGGCACCGGCGCGCTCTCGCTGCCGCTCGCCGATCGGCTCGCTCGGCTCCTTTTGGTCGAGCGCGATTCCCAGACGGTTATGGCCGTGCGGCGCGCCGTCGCAGGCAGCGGCCACATCGCCGTGGAGACGCGCGATCTCGAGCGACGGCCGCTCGACCCGAGCGAACTCGCCGGCTTCGATGTCGCGCTTCTCGATCCGCCGCGCGCAGGCGCGCTTTCTCAATGCCGCGCGCTCGCCCGAGCATCGATCGCACGGCTCATCTATGCGAGCTGCGCGCCTGAGAGCTTCGCGCGCGATGCCCGCCTTCTCGTCGATGCCGGCTTTCGCATCACCGCGTTGCGGCCGATCGATCAGTTCCTCTTCTCGCCCGAAGTCGAACTGATCGCGCTGTTCGAGCGCGCCTCACCAAGGCGCCCCGATGCGTCTTGATTCGGCCCTCGTCCGCCGCTACCTCCAGAGGCGTTGCACGTCCCCTTCGTCTAGTGGCCTAGGACATCGCCCTCTCACGGCGAAAACAGGGGTTCGAATCCCCTAGGGGACGCCAACATCGCCCTGTCTGCTTTTGCCCCGCGCTTCGATCTTGCGCTGCGCACGGTAGCACCTCCTGGCGGCCACGGCGCGCCGGTCGGCTTTTTTGGGCGCCGGGCCGAGCCAAGACACTCCCCGCTTCGCAACACCGGACCACGGGCGACTGCCGGCACCGCACCGGTGGAGCGCGGCTCGGATATCGAACCGGGCGCGTTTTTTTGCTCGATGACACAATGAAGCGGCCGCCTGAGCCCAGGCGACCGCTCGGCCATTCACTGTTGTGTTTGGCTCTGATTGTCGATTTCCGGTGCCGCGCGACCCTTCACGCGGCGGCCTTGACCTCGATCCGCTTGACCTCTTGGCGCAAGGCCGCGGGCTTCGGCACCTTCACCACGAGGACGCCGTTTTTGAAGCTGGCTTCGATCTGCTCGGCCTCGACGGCGAAGGGCAACCGCAGGCTACGCGCGAAGCTGCCGAAGCGCCGCTCGCTCACGTGCCAAGTGGCACCGCTCTCCTCGCGCTCGGCCTTCTTCTCGCCTCTGATCGTGAGCAGATCGCCGCGCAGCTCGATGGTGACGTCCTCGGGCTTCACCCCCGGCAGTTCGGCCGCGAGCTCGAAGGCGTCAGCCGTCTCGACGATTTCGATCGGCAGCGTATAGGTCTGCCGCTGCGGCCAATCGGAGAAAGCGGTGCGGAACACTTCGCTGAACAGACGATCCACCTCGTTCCACAAACGTACGAAGGGATCGTCATTGGCAGGACGGCTGGTCACGAGCGACGTCGACCAGCTGAATGGAACAGGAGCCAACGCGCTCATGGTCTCTGTCCTCCCTTTTTGCGCTTTCACCGATGTCCAAGCAACTGTTTTCGCCTCTCGATTTGGTATCCCTGCAGCCCGATCAAGACCTTGAACGTCTGCACTCAGCACCGATTTCGATCATATCATGAGTGTGCGGTTGCGCCCGCAGCGGCCGAGCACAGGATTTGGCCGCTCGATGCGCCCCACGACAGCCGCACAGCAGCGCGCTAGAAAACCCCGTCAGCGAGAGGCCGAGCCCGAGGAGGCGTGGGTGGCACAGTGGCGCTGTGAGGCGGATGCCGCGCTCGAAGCGATCCTAACGCGCGGTCCGGTCATTCCGGTGGTCACACTGGACGATCCCGAGCTCGCCGTGCCGCTCGCGCGGGCGCTCCTTGATGGCGGAATCTCCGTCATCGAGATCGTGCTGCGCACGCCTGCGGCTCTGTCCGCGATCGCCCGCCTTCGCGCCGAAGTGCCGGAGATGGTCGTGGGCGCCGGAACGGTGCGCTCACCCGAACAGCTCGCCGATGTCACCCGCCTTGGAGTCGCCTTCGCCGTGAGCCCGGGGGTGACGCCGCGCCTGTTGTCGGCCGCCGCCGCTTCGCCCGTCCCCGTCCTGTTCGGCATCGCAACCGCAAGTGAAGCGATGCTCTTGCTCGACCACGGACGCACCGTAGCCAAGTTCTTTCCGGCCGAGCCTGCGGGCGGGCCCGCTCAGTTGCGCGCCCTCGCCGGCCCGTTTCCAGAGCTGCGCTTTTGTCCCACTGGCGGCATCGGACCCAAGACCGCGCCCTCTTATCTCGCCCTTGCCAATGTCCTCGCAGTCGGCGGTTCCTGGCTCGCACCGCCGGATGCCCTCACCGGGCGGGATTGGGGGCGGATCACCGATCTCGCCCGAGCCGCTTTGACCCTCGCCTTGGAGAAACGACGGTGAGTGCCCTGGACGCTGCCTGGGCCGCCCTCGCGGCACATGCCGCACACGCGAAGAAGTGGAGCCTGCGCGCGCTCTTCGCCGAAGACCCAGAGCGCTTTGCGCGCTGCTCGCTCGTTTTCGAAGATCTCGTCTTCGACTTTTCCAAGCAGCTCGTCCGCACCGAAACCCTCGAGCTCTTGTGTGCGCTTGCCCGCGCCGCCGATCTCGAGAGTTGGCGCGCGCGCATGTTCGCCGGCGCGCACATCAACTCCACCGAAGACCGCGCTGCGCTCCATGTGGCGCTGCGCCATCGCGGCCCGGAGCCGATCCTCTGCGACGGCCGCGATGTGATGCCCGAGGTGCGCGCCGAGCTTGCCAAGATGCGCGCCTTCGCCGAGGCCGTGCGCTCCGGCGCCGTTCGCGGCGCGCGCGGGCACAGCTTTTCCGATGTCGTCAACATCGGCATCGGCGGCTCTGATCTCGGCCCGCAGATGGTCTGCCGTGCGCTTGCCCATCTCGCGCCGCCGGATCTGCGTGTGCACTTCGTCTCGAATGTCGACGGAGCGCATCTTTCGCCCCTGCTCGCCCGCCTCGACCCGGCACGCACGCTCTTCATCGTCGCGTCCAAGACCTTCACCACGCAAGAGACGATGCAGAACGCCGCTTCGGCGCGCGCCTGGCTGACGGCCGCTTTGGGCGAGGAGGCAATCGCGCAGCATTTCGTGGCGGTATCCACCAATGCGCAGGCGGTGCGATCTTTCGGCATCCCGCCCGAGCGCAGCTTCGGTTTTTGGGACTGGGTGGGCGGCCGCTTTTCCCTTTGGTCGGCCATCGGCCTGCCGATCGCGCTCTTGTTGGGCTTCGCGCGCTTTGAAGAGCTGCTCGAGGGCGCTCATTCGATGGACCGGCACTTCGCCACTGCCCCGCTTGCGCGCAACTTGCCCGTGGTCCACGCCCTGCTCGCGGTCTGGAACCGTGATCTTCTAGGGTTTTCTACCCGCGCCGTCCTCCCCTACGATCAACGGCTCGAGCGGCTGCCGGCCTTTTTGCAGCAGCTCGAGATGGAAAGTAACGGCAAGCGGGTGCGCCGCGACGGGCAACCGGTCGGTCGCCCGACCTGCCCGATCGTGTGGGGCGAGGTCGGCACCAACGGCCAGCACGCTTTCTTCCAGCTCCTCCATCAGGGCACCGAGATCGTGCCCTGCGAGTTCATCGCCTGCGTGAACCCCGATCACCATCTTCCCGGCCATCACGAGAAGCTTCTGGCCAATCTCCTCGCTCAAACCCAAGCCCTTGCCTTCGGACGCACGGAAGCGGAAGCCCGCGAGGCACTCGCGAAGGCCGGTGTGCGCGGCGAACGGCTCGAGCTGCTCGCCCGCCACCGAACCTTTCCCGGCAACCGCCCCTCCTCGACCATCCTGCTCGACCGCTTGACCCCGCGCGCGCTCGGCCGGCTGATCGCCCTCTTCGAGCACAGCGTCTTCGTCCAAGGCGTGCTGTGGGAGATCAACAGCTTCGATCAATGGGGCGTCGAGCTCGGCAAGGAACTCGCCGCGCGCCTTCTGCCAGCACTCGAAGGCGGCCGTGAACCGCAAGAGCTCGATCCCTCCACGCGCGGGCTTCTGCGCCACATCATCGAGCGGCGCGCCGGTATAGCCGCGCAGCGATGAGCTCCTCGGACCCGCCCTGGCGGCTCGACGACCAGACCATCACCGCCATCATCGAGGGTCGGCACGGCGATCCCTTCGCCGTGCTCGGCCCCCATGGGGTCGAAGACGGCACGGTCGTACGCGCCTTCGCACCGGGCGCCGAGCGGCTCGAGGTCCGCGCCCTCGACGGCACGCTCTTGGGCGAACTCGCGCGGCGCCATGAGGCCGGCTTCTTCGAAGGTCTGCTCACCGAGCCTTCGCCATTGAGCGCTTACCGGCTGCGCGCGCGGCGCGGGCCATGGTGGTGGGACCTCGAGGACCCCTACCGGTTCGAGCCGATCGGTAAAGAAGCCGAACTCGCTCAGCTGTGGGATGCGCCGGCGCGAGCGTGGGAGCGGTTGGGGGCGCGGCTGTGCGTCCATCAGGGTACGGTAGGCGTCGCCTTCGCGGTCTGGGCGCCGCGAGCCTCGCGTGTTGCGGTCGTGGGCGACTTCAACGGCTGGGACCCCCGTACCCACGTCATGCGGCGACGCCGGCACGGGATCTGGGAACTCTTCGTCCCCGGCGTGCCCGCAGGGACCCGTTACCGCTTCGCCATCTGCGATGAAGCCGGCCGGGCGCTGCCCTTGCGCGGCGACCCCTTCGCCCTTGCAACCGAAGCGGAAGGCGCCGCGGTCGTACGCATGCCCCCAGGGCCGCTTAGGCAGGACGCGCAGTGGCGGGCATCACGGGCTCGTGATCGGTTGCGCGCGCGGCCGGTCGCCGTGCTCGAGCTTCCGCTCGCGATTTGGCTCACACCCGAGATCTCGGGTGCGGAAGCCGTTGCGCGCAGCCGCGCGATCGTCGCGATCGCGCGCGAACTGGGCTTCTCGCACCTTGCGCTGCGCGCGCCCGATCGGCAAGTGCCGCAGCGTGAGGCAACGCGCGCAACCGCCCCTGCCTTCGCGCCGCTTTTGAGCGGCGCGGCGTTGGACGCCCTTCCCTTCCTCGTCGAGGCGGCGCATGCGGCTTCTGTGGGTGTCGTACTCGACTTTTGCTTACCGAGCGTCGATCCCGCTGAGCTCGGGCTTGCGCGGTTCGACGGTGCCCCGCTTTTCGAACCCGCGCACGGCCGCGGTTGGGATGTCTCGCGCAGCGAGGTGGCGCGCTATCTCGCCGCCAACGCCCGCTTCCTGCTAAAGGTCTTCGATCTCGATGGGCTGCGCTTCGGTGAACTCGCGATTGCCGAGGAGGATGCCGCCTCGCGCTTTGTGCGCGCGCTCACAGATGCGCTCGCGCGAGATTTCCCGGACAGGATCACGATCGCCGGAACCGTTCCGTTCGCACGCGGCCTTACGCGTGCGACCGCTCTTGGCGGGCTC
Source organism: Pseudomonadota bacterium (assembly GCA_030549795.1). Lineage (GTDB taxonomy): Bacteria > Pseudomonadota > Alphaproteobacteria > Geminicoccales > Geminicoccaceae > JANXAZ01. The sequence continues at coordinate 117,037 of JAUQQO010000015.1, forward strand.
GGGTTCACCTTCGCCGAGAACCGGGATTTCACGTCTGCGCTTGCGGCCTTCTTGACGCGCGATGCCGCGGACTGTCCGAGCGCCACTAGCGCACTTGCCCTCCTGCGCGCCCATGCCTTCGCCGAGCAGTTCGTGTTGCCGCTGCGCTTTAGCGCGCCAACCGGCGCAGCCGAGCGAAAAGCGGGCGAACGCGCCTTTTCATCAGAAGGCCTGCGCGCAGCTCTGGGCTACGCGTGGGGCCATCCGGGCAAGAAGCTCCTGGCTTGGGACAGCCTTGATGCGGCGGATCCAGCCCTTTTCACCGAGTCGCGCGAGCATCCGCCACTCTTGCGCCTGATCGCCGCGCTCAACCGGCTCTATTGCGACTTTCCCGCGCTGCACCGGCTCGATGGCGATCCCGGTGGACATTCGTGGATCCACTTCGAGGAGGACCCTGCGCTTGCGGCTTGGCTGCGCCTTGGCCAGCCGGGCGATGCGCCCGTGCTCGTGGTCGCCAATCTGGGCGCGCGGCACCACGGCGCGCTCGCAGTCGGAGTACCGTGCGCAGGCCTCTGGCGGCTCATCCTCTCTACCCAGGCGTGCGAGTTCGGCGGCGCCTTCGAGCCGACCGCATCCGAGCTTCGCGCCGAGCCCGAACCCCGTCACGGCCGCCCCTTTTCGCTCACCCTCGACCTTCCCCCGCGCACCGTACTGTTTCTCGCCTGGGACGGCATGGGTTGAAGGCGCACATCGGTGATGCCGCGTCGGCTGTGTGCACGCGCTGTGCGTACGGTCAGCTGACCGCGGCGACCTGGCGCAGCCGATCCGGCTGCAGTACCCGATAGTGATGTCGGTCGGTGAGTTGGATCAGGCCCTCATCGACCACGGCGCGAAAAGAGCGGCTGACGGTCTCGATCGTAAGACCAAGGTAATCGGCGATGTCGCTGCGGCTCATCGGCAAAGCGACGACGGCTCCTTCCCCCGTCGCCTGGCGGCGCGCGAAGGACAACAGGAAGCTCGCCACCCGCTCCTTGGCACTTTTGCGCCCGAGCAACAGCATCTGTTCTTGCGCGGAAGCGAGCTCGGAACTCGCTCTGCTTAAGAGCTCGCGCTCCAGCGCGGGATGGCGTTCCATAAATCGCAGGAAGCTTTCGCGCGGAAAACGGCAAAGAGCAACTTCGGTAACCGCTTCGGCGCTGTATGCGTACGAAGCGAAGTGCGCCAGCCCAAGAAAATCTCCTGGAACCAAAAATCCCGTGATTTGCCGTCGTCCGTCGGATAATTCCTTGTATAATTTGATCACGCCTTCGACGAGCGTGAAGAGATAGCTCGCGGGCTCGCCCTCCTCGAAGATCAACTTGCCCGGGGGTACCGCGATCCGCGTCGCGAGCGCCGCGAGCTCCTCGAGGGCGTTGGGCTCGAGTGCACGGCAGATGGCAACTCCGCGCACGCGGCAGCTCTCGCACAGGCCGATGCAGCTGAGCCTTGGACCCGCTGAGAGCCGACCCGTCCGCGACCCCTCGAGCACGTTTCCCTCCCGAACGACCGACAACTAACGCCCACTCCTTGATTTGGGTCAATGCCGAGCTTTCGCCGCCGCGACATTCTGCCTGTATGGATGTGTGGCTCGCCCCGTGGTGCGCAGAGGATGGCGCTTGGTCTTGGCGCGTGCTCGCGTGCGATGAACTGGCGATCGCCTGGCCGCTCGCCCGGCTGTTCGGGGCCGGTCCCGACTTGGCGACATGGTGCGCCGAGGTAAGGGCGTGGCTAGAAGAGGACGCCCGCCGCCAGATCGGGGCGTTGCTTAACGCCTGCGGCGTGGTCGTCGCCCTCGCCCGCTATGAGTTCGCACCACGGCCGGACGGCACGACGCTCGAGGTGTCCTGGCTCGCTGCGCTGCAGGTGACCATCGAGCCGCGCTACCACGAGGCGCTGTTGCGCGCACTTGCCGCCTGCGCGCGCAGGGCTGGCTGCACGCGCCTGCGCATTCTGCGCTCCGGCGCGGCCGCCGATGCCCTTGCGGTGGTCGCGCGGCAGCTCGGCCTTGAAGACGAACCCGACGGCTGGCGCTGGCTTCTCGCCCCCGAGGCGCCGGGATCGCTCTCGATCCAACCGATTCTTTTGCATTCCGGCTTCGCACGCCAACCCCATGACCATGGTTCGTGAGCACGAAGAAAAGCGAACCCCAACGCCGCGATCGCGAACATCCACGAAAGACATCCACCCGCTTTGAGAAAAGACGCCGATTGGGGACGGTGAGGCCATTGGTGTTCGTTTCTCGACCGGCAACCGCTCATCGCCAAAGTGAGCGCCTTCGGCCGCGCGCGTTTGCGCGCCGCCGCTGTGCGCGCGCTTCGTTAAGGCAGCCCTGTGGTTTTGCTCGCCGGCCCCGCGGTCGTCGTCGGCGCCATGCGTGGGGACGCCTTGAGCGCTATTCGGCCACGACGAGCCCGCTCAGCCTTGTGCGAACAGCCGAGCCGCCCGCCCTTAAGGGCTGCTTGGGGTTCTCGAACGCGAGCCTGTGCGCGGGCGGCCACCCCCGAAGCGCGGTATCTCGGGGCGGGCCCGGATCGGGCTGCGCGAGCCGGGTACAGCCGATGCGCGGGCGGCGTGTGGGCGAAATGGTGCTGCTTTGATGGCTGGGATTTGGGTTGCGCTGCGATGCGCCGCTCGCGGCTAGCCTTGTGCCCGCAGGAGGGCTAGAGAGCCCTCGCCATGCAGCTCGTCACCTCGACGCCGGTGCTCGCGGCGCTGTGCGCGCGCCTTGCCCGTGAACCCTATATCGCCGTCGACACCGAGTTCATGCGCGACCGCACCTATTGGCCGAAGCTCTGTCTTATCCAGGTGGCGGGCGCGCGGGAGGCGGCGGCGATCGACCCCCTCGCCTCCGGGCTCGATCTCACCCCCTTGCTCGACTTGATGGTCGAGCCCAGGGTTCGCAAAGTCTTCCACGCTTGCCGGCAGGACCTCGAGATCTTCTGGCTGTTGATGAAGGGTCGGGTTCCGGAGCCGATCTACGACACGCAAGTAGCGGCGATGGTGTGCGGCTTCGGAGAGGAAGTCGCTTACGATACGCTCGTGCAGAAACTTGCCAAAGCGCGGCTCGATAAGAGCTTCCGCTTCACCGACTGGTCGCGGCGGCCACTTTCGGAAGCTCAGATCGCCTACGCGCTTGCCGATGTCACCTATCTGCGCACCATCTATGAGGAGCTCGTGCGTCGGGTGGAAGCGGCGGGGCGCACGAGCTGGGTGGAAGAAGAGCTCGCCCGCATCAGCGATCCGGCGCAGTTCGAACAACCACCGGAAGAGGCCTGGCGCCGCTTGCGGGTGCGCAGCCGCGACCGGCGCTTTTTGGCCGTGGTGCGGGCTCTTGCCGCCTGGCGCGAGCGCACCGCGCAAGCGCGCGATCTGCCGCGCCAGCGGGTGCTTAGGGATGATCTCTTGCTCGAAATCGCCGCCCATCGCCCGCGCACGGTGGAGGAGTTGCGCGGCCACGAGCGCATCAGCCTCGATCGGGCGAGCGCTCTTGAGGTGGTCGCTGCCATCAACGAGGCGCTCGCCTTGCCCGAAACGGCTCTCCCCGAGCCCGAGGAGCAGCCGGAGCCGCCACGCGGCATCGGCCCCTTGGTGGACATGCTCAAGCTGCTCTTGAAGCTCTGCTGCGATCGCGCCGACGTCGCCCAGCGCATGGTCGCAAGCGCTTCCGATCTCGAAGCGATCGCGCTCGACGACAACGCTCCGGTTCCGGCGCTCACCGGCTGGCGACGTCAGATCTTCGGCGATGCCGCGCTCGCGCTCAAGCATGGGCGGATCGCGTTGACGGTGCGCGACCGCCGGCCGGTGATCGTCGAGTTCGGCCGCTCGGCGTGAGCGTCCTCGTCGTCGGCCGCGGCTTTTTGGGATCGGCGATTGTGCGCGCCTTGGGCGCGCGCGGTCGGCTTGTGGGCCATGCACGAATAGCCGATCCAGCACTTTTGCACGGCGTGCGCACCGTGATCTGGGCCGGGCGGCATCCGGCCCTCGGCACGCCGCACTGGCGGCTCGAGGAGGATCTCGAGCTTTTTTGCGCGCGCTGTGCCGCCGAGCGCGGGATCGCCTTTGTTTCGCTCGGCACGCGCAAGGTCTATCTACCCTCGCGCGCCCCCTTGCGCGAAACGGATCCACTCGGGCCGCGCGATCGCTACGGCGAACAGAAGCTCGCCCTCGAGCGCGCGCTGCGCGAGATTCCCGAGCTGCGCCTGACCTGCCTGCGTCTTGCCAACATCTTCGGCTTCGAGCGCGATGCGCAACGGCAGAGCTTCATGACCCGGCTTCTCTCCACGCTCGCGCGCGAGGGTGAAGTGCGGCTCGATGTCTCGCCTTTCACCGAGCGCGACTTCGTGCCGGTCGAAGAAGCGGCGCAGTGGATCGCCGCGCTCGCCCTCGATCCGCCGCAAGGGGTGATCAACCTCGGCTCCGGCATCGGCATGCCGCTCGGTCGGCTCGCGCTTCGGGTCATCGAAGGCTATGGCCGTGGCCGCCTCGTGGTCGAGGACCCGCGCGAACGCGACGGCTTCGTGTTGGACGTCACGCGTCTGCGCCGGCTCCTCCCGCACGCGCGTCTTGAAGTGGAGCAGATCGAGCGCGCGGCGTTTGCGATCGGCCGCCGGCTCGCGCAGGAATCAACGTAGCCGAACCGGCTCGAACCAATGGCTCGGTTCGACGAGCTCGCGCTGCGCGGCAACGAGCAAAAGCTCGCGCGAACCCGCCTTATAGGTCGCCTCGACCAGCCCGAAGACGGCTGCGGCGGTGCGGGCGAGCGCGCGCTTGGGATCGCGCGCGCTCAGCCAGTTGGCGAGCAAAAGCGCGGTGAAGAGATCACCGGTGCCGTTGAGCGTGCATGGCAGCTTCGGGGTCCACACCACCCAGGAACCCGCCGCCGTATCGGCGAGCATGCCGAGCTCGCTTGCGCGCTCGCTTGAGGTGAGACTGGTGACCACCACGAGCTCGGGTCCGCGGGCGCGCAGGCGGGTTGCCGCCTCAAGCGCGTCCTCAAGGCTGTGCACCGCGATGCCCGAGAGGAACGAGAGCTCGAAGCGGTTGGGCTTGACGAGGGTGGCAAGTGGCAGCAGACGGTCGCGCAAAAGCAGCGGAATCTCGCCGCGCACGAAGACGCCACGGCCGTCGTCACCGATCACCGGATCGCAGGCATAGACCGCATCGGGTCGATGTCGACGGACGCGTTCGACCGCTTCGATCACCACCTGCGCGGTGCCGGGATCGCCGAGATAACCCGAAAGTATAGCTCGCGTGCGCGCGAAAACGGCGCGTTCCTCGAGGCCGGTGAGGATCTCGCGCAACCAATCCTCGGGCACGGCGCGTCCGCGCGGCGGACCGTAACCGGTATGGTTGGAAAAGAGCACGGTCATGATCGGCCATGCTTCGAAGCCCAGCCGCTGTAAGGGAAAAACGGCGGCGCTGTTGCCCACGTGACCATAAGTGACGTGCGATTGGATGGAGAGGATGCCTTCCATGGACGCTCCCTTTGGCTCGCTCAAACCGGCTTAAAGCGGCTCTCGCGCGAGCCCAACGAGAGCGGCCAGAAGCACGCTTGAGCTTGAAGCACCATTGCGGAGCAGGACACATGGGCCGCTTAGAAGACCTAAGGGTGGATTATGAGGGCAGCGTGCTGCTCGAAGAGAACGCAGCCGCCGATCCCTTCGATCAGTTCGACCTCTGGTTGCAGGAGGCGCTCGCCGCCGATCTCCAGGAACCCAACGCCATGGCGCTTGCGACTGTGGGCCCGGATGGGCGCCCTTCGCTGCGCATGGTGCTTTTGAAAGACTTCGACCGACGCGGCTTTACTTTCTACACCAATTACGAGAGCCGGAAAGGTCAGGAACTCGCGCGCTTTCCCTTCGCCGCGCTGCTCTTTTACTGGGATCGGCTGCACCGGCAGGTACGCATCGAGGGACGCGTGGAAAAGGTCAGCGCCGCGGAATCGGATGCGTACTTTGCCAAGCGCCCCTACGAGCACCGCATCGCCGCGCTCGCGAGCCCGCAAAGCCGCCCGATCGACCGCCACGAACTCGCCCAACGCTTCGCCGAATTCAGCCAGCGCTATCCGCAAGAGCCGCCGCGCCCGGCCCAATGGGGTGGTTATCGGCTCACTCCGGACCGTTTCGAGTTCTGGCAAGGTCGTCGCTCGCGCTTACACGACCGCCTCGTCTACACGCCTACCGCATCCGGTTGGCGGATCGAGCGGCTCGCCCCCTGATCCCAGGCGCTGCCGTACGCGACATGTGCCGGGCGCAGCGGTCGCCGCCGCGACCGCGAAGGCAGAAGGCGGTGCCCCGCAGCGATTCTTGCGCGCGAGCGTCGCGCGGGCATCGCCGAGGTCTTCGCGCGAGGCAGCCGCACCGACCCGCCGGCTGAAAACCGGCTTTTCCCGCCCACCCGTTTTACCCGCCGCGCCGGCCCGTCCCCTTCCCTCCGCGCAGGCGTTCATGCCGGGCTCAACCTGCGCGACGCGCGAAACGGATCGACGGCACAGCGGCGGTGCATGAGAACCGCGGGATCGCGCTTTGGCCGCTTAAGCGCGGCGCGCGCCTTAAAGCCACAGCGCGCGTGGGCTGGTGCGGAGAAGGCGGGCCTCTCGGTGCTCGAAAGGGCGCTCGCGCCCGCGAACCGGGTCCGCACGAGCCCAAGCGCGGTGCGCCTTGCGCCCGCTTTGGTCCTCGGCTTCGCCGTGTGAAGACCATTCCTTCTCCGCTTTGCGTGTGGACGCACAGGGACCGCACCGCGCTGTCGTGCGGACGGCGCGCATGGTCAAACGCTGGAGCGGGTCCTTGTCGGCTCGGGGGAGCCGTGCCAAGTCGAAGGCGGATCCGGGTGCGGAGAGCCGCCATGAGCGAGCGCAAAACGGTCTTCATCACCGGAGCGAGCCGGGGAATCGGGCATGCCACTGCGGCCTATTTCGTCCGCCAGGGCTGGCGGGCGATCACCTGCTCGCGCGAGGAAGTGCCGCCGCAGTGCCCGCGCAACGAGCGCCACGCCCACATCACCATCGATCTCGCCGAAACGCATCGTCTCTCGGAGGCGGTAGCCAAGCTCGAGCATCTGCTCGATGGCCAGCCCTTGCACGCGCTCGTCAACAACGCGGGCTATTCGCCGAAGGGCGAGGGCGGGACGCGGCTCGGCTGTCTCGATGGTGACATGGAGCTTTGGCAGCGGGTGTTTGCGGTCAACTTCTTCGCCCCCGTCTATTTCAGCCGCGCCTGTGCGCCTTTGCTCGCCAAGACCCGCGGGTCGATCGTCAACCTCACCTCGATCGCCGGACACCGCGTGCACCCCTTCGCGGGCTCGGCCTATGCCACCAGCAAAGCGGCTCTGACCGCGCTCACCCGCGAGCTCGCAGCCGATCTCGCGCACTTGGGTATCCGCGTGAACGCCGTGTGTCCGGGCGAGATCAACACCGCCATCCTCTCCCCGGGCACCGAGCAGCTGGTCGAGCGCATCCCGCTGCGCCGCTTGGGTTCGCCCGAGGAGGTGGCCTCGATCATCTATTTTCTCTGCTCTGAGGGAGCGTCGTACATCACCGGCGCTGAGATCCCGGTCAACGGCGGCCAAGACGTCTATTGAGGAGCACGGGCGACGGCGCGCCGCTTGCTCGAGGCGTGAGGCGAGCGCAGCCGGTTCGCGGAACCCGAACCCGCACGGGTGCCCGGCTTCGAGCCGCCCTCCGTCCACGGCGAGGCTCGCTTCGCGTTTCGCCGCGACGGGGCGCGCGGTACGCGCGGCGCGCACAGCGCACAGGTACGCGCGCAACGCCGGCACCAGCGCCCGAGCGCAGTTCACGGACGTGCGCATCCAGCCGAGCACGGTGCGTACAACGAGGGCGAGCATCGAACCTCCGCGATGCCCGATCTTCTCGCACCGGTTCGGTTGAAGAAGTGTTAAGAGGCGGGCCGCAATCTCAGGTGCCGGCGCGCCGTCCAGCGAGCGGGCGCATGAGCGCGTCGAAATCGGCGAGCGATGGCACCGGCAGCGGTGAGAGCTGGTCGAGGTTCTCGAGGTAGCGGTCGAGCGCTTCCAAATACTCCCGGCGCGCGGCTTCGTCGATGTAGGGTACGTGCCAGGCGACGAACGGCGGCAGCACGGTAAAGCCGACGTAAGCGAGCGTGCCCTGCAAGAGGTGGCGCAACATGAGGGTGAGCGGTCCGTGGATGCCGCCCTCATCGAGCATGTGCGCGCGCGATCCGGTGGTGATCAGACAGGTGGCGCGTTTTCCCTTAAGACCGCCGCGATCGTAGAAGCGTCGGCCGCCGTAGAAGGGACCGGAGAGGAAAACCCGGTCGAACCAGCCCTTGAGAATCGCCGGCACCGAGAACCACCAGAGCGGAAAGCTGAGGATCAGCAGTTCGGCTTTGAGGACTTTGTCGATTTCGGTCCGAATGTCGGAGGCCAGTGCTCCGGTCTCGAACGCGTGCCGCTGTTCGAGCGCGTAGACGAGATAGTCGGGATCGCGCCGTGTCGGGAAGTCTTCGCCCTTGGCCACGGGATCGAAGCGCATGGCATAGAGATCGGAGAGCAAGACCTCTTGGCCGCGCTCGGTGAAGAACCCGAGCGCGCGCTCTTTGAGCGCGGCACAAAAGGAGCGCGGTTCGGGATGAGCGTGGACGATGAGCACGGTCATGGTGAAAGCCCACGAAGGCGGACGCTACGGCGGCGCAGCAATTCGGCGGTAATCAGTAAAGCCACAGCGAGAACGATCAAAATGGTGGCAGCAGCCAAGATCTCGGGATTGATCTCTTCACGGATGCCGTCGAACATCTGCCGCGGCAAGGTTCGCTGGGCCGGCCCCGTCAAGAACAGTGCTACCACGACTTCATCGAAGCTGGTAACGAAAGCGAACAGCGCACCGCTTATGACGCCCGGCGCGATGATCGGCAGCGTCACCTTGCGGAAGGCGAGCCAGGGTGGCGCACCCAGGCTCTGCGCGGCCCGCACCAGACTCGGGTCGAGCGCTCCCAGTGTGGCGGATACGGTGACCACCACGAACGGTGCGCCGAGCACGGCGTGGGCGAGCGCAAGACCGAGTAGACTGTTGGCAAGACCGAGCGGCCGATAAAAGAAATAGGCACCGGTTGCGAGGATCACTGCCGGCACGATCATCGGCGCGAGCACGAGCGCCATGATGAGCCCCTTGGCCGGGAAACGCGCGCGCGCGAGGCCCAAGGCGGCGAGTGTCCCGAGCACGGTGGCAAGCGCGGTTGCCACCGCACCGACGATCACGCTGTTTTTGAGTGTGAGCCGCCACGGCTCGTGCTCGATCAGGCGTGCGTACCAGCGCAAACTCAAGCCAGGCAGCGGAAAGTGCAAAAACGCCCCGGACGAGAAGGAGAGCGGGACGATGACGAGGATCGGCAAGATGAGAAAGGCGAGAACGAGCAGCCCATAACCCCAAAGACAGGCGCGGGCGAAGGGACCGGAACTTAGCATCTCAGCCGAGCCGCAAGCGTTCGATCCCCACGAGCCGCGAATAGATCCAATAGAGTATGAGCGTGACGGCCAAGAGTACGGTGGCGAGCGCTGCCCCCATGCCCCAGTTCGCCGTCTGCAGGGTGAAGAACGCCACGAAATAGCTGATCATCTGATCGGCGGCTCCACCGACGAGAGCCGGCGTGATGTAATAGCCGACCGCCAAGATGAACACGAGAAGACAGCCGGCGGCCACTCCGGGCATGGAAAGCGGCAAATAGACCCTGCAGAAGGCCACCAAGGGTGAGGCGCCCAGGGACAGTGCAGCCCGGGTGAGCGAAAGTGGAATGGCGCGCATGACACTGTAAAGCGGCAAGACCATGAAGGGTAAGAGGACGTGCGTCATCGCGATGAGTACGCCCGCGCGGTTGAACACGAGCGGCAGGGGTTCTGACACCAAACCGATGCGGATCAAGAAGTCGTTGATTACACCCTCGCGTTGCAACAAGACGATCCATGCCGCGGTCCGCACGAGAAGCGAGGTCCAAAAGGGTAAGAGCACGACGATCAACAGCGGGTTGGCCCAGCGCTCGGGCAAAGAAGCCAAAAGATAGGCGAGCGGGTAACCCAAGATGAGACAAAGCAGCGTGACGAGAGCGCTGATCCAAAAAGTTCGCGCGAGGACATCGAGGTAGATCGCCTGCTCGGCGGGGGCGCGCACGATGGAGTCGAACTCGTCGCGAGCCAGATCCAACGCAGCGAGAAGGAAGATGTCCGTCCACGGCTGGGCGGCGCGCCGCAGCCCGGCCCAGATCGCTGGCTCGGCCCACGCCGGATCGAGCTCGATCAACGTCGCAAGCCAACTTCCCTTTGCATCGTCGGGCAGCCGCCGGGCGGTGGAGAGAATGAGGTTGCGCCATCCCGCTTGCTCGCGGTTGAGCCGCTGCGCGACGATGGCGACTTCGCGGCGGCGGTAGGCTTCTTTGAGTTCCGCCACGAAGAGCGAGACGATCTCTTCCGGGGGTGGACCGATCCCCTGCCAGTTGCGCAGCGCCTCGGCACTTTTCGGCATGACGCTTGCGAGTTCGTGATTGTCCACGGCGCGCGCGAGCATGCCGAGAATGGGCAGCAAGAAGAACACGACGAGAAAGGCGACGAGGGGCAGGGCGAGCAAAAACCCGCCGAGCGCGCGCCGCCGTTCGACGCGGGCGAGCGCTCGGCGCAGCTCAACCGATGCGGCCGCCATTTACGTGCCGAGGCGGACGGCTGCCCGGGCGACCGTCCGCCCGCTCCTCAGCGCTGTGCCGCCCAAGCGTTGAACCGCTCGGTGAGCTTTTCCACGTTCTCGACCCAAAACGCCGCGTCGAAGAACACGCCATGAGGCAAGTTCTTGGGCGAGCTCGGGATTTCTTCAGCGTATTCAGCCGGCACGAGCTTGGCGCCGTCGAGGTGGGTGGGACCGTAAGGGATGAGCGCCGGCAGCTTGGCCTGGTTCTCCGGGCGGGTGAGATAGTGGACGAGCTTCATGGCTTCGGCTTTCTTGGGTGAATTCTTCAAGATCACCCACGAATCGATCTGATAGACGAAGCCGGCGTCCCACGCGATCTTGAAGTTGCGCTTATCCTGCCGATTGGCGGCGGTAATGCGGCCGTTATAGGCCGACGTCATGACCACCTCGCCCGAAGCCAACAGCTGTGGCGGTTGTGCTCCAGCTTCCCAAAAGATCAAGTCCTTCTTGATGCTGTCGAGCTTCGCAAAGGCTTTGTCGATGCCGCCCGGGGCGCGCAGCGCCTCGTAGACCTTGGCCGGCGGCACACCCTGTGCCATGGTGGCGAACTCGAGCGCCTGGCGCGGCCCCTTGCGCAGCGCGCGCTTGCCCGGGAATTTCTGCGTGTCGAAGAAATCGGCCCAGGAGCGTGGACCGCCGTTGGGGAACTTGTTGCCGTCGTAGGCGAGCACGGTGGCCCAGACGATCGCACCCACCCCGCACTCGTGCACCGCCGCTGGAAGGAATTTGTCCTTGCCGCCGAGCATCTGCCAATCGAGCGGCTCGAGGATCCCTTCTTCGCAGCCCAACACGAGCTCGTCGGTTTCTACCTGCACGACGTCCCACACCGGCGTCCCTTGCGCCTTGGCGCGCAGCACGCCGATACCGCCGTCCCAGGTATCTTCGACCAGCTTGATGCCGGTCTCTTTCTGGAACGGCTCGAAGTAGAGCTGGCGCTGCGCTGCCTGATACGCCCCGCCCCAGGACGTGATGGTGAGATCGCGCGCCTGCGCGGTGCCGACGACGGTGAACAGCACGGCCGCCGCGAGCGTGGGGCTGAACCTCATCCCGACCTCCCTCTCCTACACTCGGTGCCGGCAGATTGGCGGGTCTGCGCCGGGCCGTCCAGGCCCAGCTCAGCGCCGATCGCCCCTCTCGAGCGGCAAGAGAGCCCGCAACCCCTCGCGATAGGTCGGATAGCGCAACACGATGCCGAGCTCGCGCTTGATGCGCGCGTTCCGCACGCGTCGGTTGTCACGGTAAAAACTGCGCGCCATCGGCGAGAGATCGGCCGTCTCGAAGGGCTCTTCGGGTGGCGGCGGCACACCTAAGAGCTCGGCCGCGAAGGCGACGACATCTTGCGGCGGTGCCGGTTCGTCGTCGCACACATTGTAGATCCGCCCGGGATGCGGTCGCGCCATCGAGGCTTTAAGCACAGCTACGATGTCGTCGACGTGGATGCGCGAGAAGACTTGCCCCGGCTTGACGATCCGCCGTGCGGTGCCGTCGAGGAGCTGGCGGATGGCGTTGCGGCCCGGACCATAGATCCCGGCGAGGCGAAACAGGTGCACAGGCAAGCCGGAAGCGAGCCAAGCCGCTTCCGCTCTTGCCCGGCGATCGGTGCGGGCGAGCGTGGGCTCGATCGGCGTGTCCTCGTCGACCCAAGCCCCCCCGCGGTCGCCGTACACCCCCGTGGTGCCCAAATAGCCAAGCCAAGAGAGCGTCGTGAGCCGGCGCAGCTCTTCCTGATGAGTGTCGAGTACGGGATCACCCTGTTCGTCCGGCGGGATGGAGACGAGGACATGAGTGACCCCCGAGAAAGCGGCGGGGGTAAGCGGTCGGCTGCGCGCGAAGAGAAAGGCGCGCACGCCTTCTGCTTCGAGCGCGCGCGCTTTTTCGGCGCTGCGCGTGGTGCCGCGGATCTCGACCCCCTCGGCGCGCAGCGAGGAGGCGAGATGCCGCGCGACATAGCCGTAGCCGAAACAGAGCAGGATCAGAGCGATTCCTCCGGGTGCAGCGCTGGCACCTCTTGCCGAACGATCGACTTTCGTTGATCTAGGGGTCGCATTCGATGAGACAATGACAGCGATGCCGCGTCTGATCGTTTCCACGGTCGGCACGAGCCTGCTCACCAACGGCACCGAACCCGCTCTTTTGCCTTTGTTGCGGCGCACCGCGAATGCCCGCGTCCAGGATCTCGCGCCTGCCGACCGCGGGCCGCTCGAGAGCCTCATCGATTCCCGGCGCCGCCGGCTGGCGCAGGCCGGGGTCGTCGAAGCGCGCAGGCTGAGTGCCGAGCTCAATGGCTTGCTCGCGATCCCCGACGTGCTCGAAGGCGAGTCCTTCGCTGCTGACGATCGTCACCTGTTGATCGCGACCGACACGCTGCAGGGAAAGAGCTGCGCCGAGATCGTCCGCGATTGGATCGCCGCCCGCCAGGGCGAGGCCGAGATCCTCGAAGTCCCCGACTTGCGCACCGATCTCTTGGCCAACTTCCGGGTGGCGCTCAGCTCGCTCGCCGAGCGGCTGATCGAATCGACCGCCGGGCAGCGGGTGCTGCTCAATCTCACCGGCGGCTTTAAGAGCGTGAACGCCTATCTGCAGTCCCTCGCCATGCTGCAGGGCTGGGAAACGGTGTTCCTGTTCGAGAGCGCGCGCGAGCTCTTGCGCATCCCCCGCCTGCCGGTGGTGTGGGACGTGGCGCGCGCGCTCGAACCGCACCTTGCGGCGCTGCGGCGGCTGCGCGCCGTGCAGCGGCTGCCGGTAAGCGAACTCGGTTCCGTTCCCGACAGCCTTCTGTTCGTCATCGATAAGGAGGCCTGTCTTTCCGAGTGGGGTGCGGCGCTGCTCGATCAGGCCTGTGCCGAACTCTACAGCCAGCGGCTGTTCCCGCCCGCCGTGCCCGAACTCGTCTTCACCGATCGCTTCGAGCGCGAGGCGCGCAAGCTCGACCCAACCGACCTCGCGCGGCTCAACCGGCAGCTCGACGAGCTCGCCCGCTGGGTGGCTACGAACGGGCGTCACAATCCCAAGAGCCTCGACGTTAAGAAGCTCGCGGGATCACCGATACCTCCCTCCACCCACGAGGTCGACGCCTGGACGGGCAGCGACAAACGCTTGTTCGGCCATTTCGAAGACGGCAAGTTCGTGATCGACCGCTTGGGCGACCATCTCTAGGACTCGGCCTCCCACTCGGCGCGTACCTGCGCATCCGGTTCCTCGGCGGCCAAGCGGGCGCGCCATTCAGCGAAGCGGGCGGGCCCGCCCAGTCGCGCGAGCGCCCACACCGCAGCGCCGCGCACGAGCGGTGAGGAATCGCGCAAGCGCTTAATGACGACGGAAAGCAGCCCCGGCTCGCCGCTGTTGCCGATCGCGATCAACACGTTGCGCAAAAAACGGTCGCGGCCGATGCGCTTGATGGGCGAACCGGCGAACAGCCGGCGGAAGGCGACATCGTCGAGCTGCGCGAGCTCGGCCAAGGCGGGCGCGACGAGCTCGGGGCGCGGGTGGAAGGCGAGCTCGTGCGCCGCTTGGGCGAACTTGTTCCACGGGCACACCGCAAGACAATCATCGCAGCCATAGATGCGGTTGCCCATAAGCGGCCTGAGCGCCCGCGGAATGGGCCCCTTGTGCTCGATCGTGAGGTAGCTGATGCAGCGCCGCGGATCGAGCCGGTAGGGAGCGGGAAACGCTCGCGTGGGGCAGATCTCGAGACAACGCCGACAGCTTCCGCAATGATCGCGCTCGGGCGGATCGCGCGGTAGCTCGGCGGTGGTGAGGATCACCCCCAAGAACAGCCACGAGCCATATTGGCGGCTTACGAGATTGGTGTGTTTGCCCTGCCAACCGAGCCCCGCCTGTTGCGCCAAGGGTTTTTCCATAATCGGTGCGGTATCCACGAAGACCTTGACGGCAGCAGCGGTGCGCGCGGCCAAAAGACCCGCAAGCTCCTTGAGCCTGCCCTTGAGAAGCTCGTGATAGTCGCGGTTGCGGGCATAGACGCTGATGTAGCCGCGATCGCGCAGGCCGAGTTCGGGCAAGGGATCGCGCGCAGGCGCGTAGGAGATGCCGGTGACGATCGCCGAGCGGGCTTGCGGCCAGAGATTGGCGGGATTTCCACGCACCTCGGGGGCGCGGGCGAGCCAGTCCATCTCTCCGCACAGGCCGGCATCGACGAACGCCTTGAGCCGCAGGGTGATTTCGGCGGGCAGCGCGGGATCGCTCACCCGCGGCGGGACGAGGCCGAGCTTGGCTGCGCGCGCGCGCAGCTCGGCGAGCACGCGCTCGGCTGTGCGATCTCCGGTCGCTTCACTCTTCGCGGCGAGCTTGAGCACCGTAGTAGAAACCAAGAACAGCGCTTACCACGCTGGTCACAGGCGTCAGAACGAGCGGCAGTACGTCCTTAAGCTCGCTCAATTTATAGGGGAAAAGCCAAACGAGCAGGAAGGAGGCCGCGATCGTTAAGGCAAATAGAGCTACGAGCCCAATCGCGAGATAGCCTCGGATGCGCTCGCGCCGGCGGGCGATGCTTTCGAGTTCTGTGTGCGGAGTGAGCTCGTTGGAGACGGGCCGCTCGGGGTAGGAGACCGCTGTCATCGATGGCGACTGCGATGCCGCGGGGCGTTCGTCCCCGGCTGCGGCGGACATGACCTTCCCTCCGCGGTAGGATCAGGGAAGTCGCACGCGTGTGTAGGTCTCCTTCTCGTCGCGTAAAAGAATGGTCTTTCCTGCCCGCTCCTGCTCACGGAAATATTTGTAAGTGGCGATCGCGCGTCGAAGGATGTCATTCACGTTGACACCTTCCGCTTTCGCCAGATCCTCGAGGTCCTTGATGTCCGAGCGAAGGAGAACGAAACTGGCTTGAACGAAGTCTTCTTCCCTGATCGCCATCCCCGCTGTTCCTCCTCACCACCTCGCGCGACGGTCAGACCGCCGGCGTGCTCTAACCCTGTAACCCCCGTCGGTCAGCGCAACAACGGTCGCTCAAAAATCCGGATCGTCATAGTGAGCCGGCGGGTTCAAGCCGACGATGCGGTCCATGAGGATCGGTCGGAAGGAGGGGCGCGATTTCATCTTGGCGTACCACTCGCGGGCTCCTTCCGCTTCCGCCCAGGGCACGTCACCCAAATAATCGAGTACGGAAAGATGCGCTGCGGCCGCGATGTCCGCCATGCTGAAGAAATCGCCGGCGAGCCACTTGCGCTCTTGATAGAGCCAATCGATGTAGGCGAGGTGCAAGCGGATCGCTTCCGCGCCTCGGCGCAGTGCTTCCGAAGAGGGAAAACCGGCCCGCTTCCAGCGCTTGACGACCTTTTCGCGCCAGAGAGGGTCGCTCACTTCACGCGCGAACTTGCTGTCGAACCAGCCCAGCAGCCGGCGTGTTTCCGCCCGCTGTTCGATCGTGCGCCCCATAAGCGGGATCTGCGGATAGGCCTCTTCGAGATATTCTTCGATCGCCCGGCTGTCGCAGATGACGCGGTCGCCGTCGACGAGCACCGGCGCTTCGGCGGCGGGATTGAGCTCGAGGAACCAGTCCTCCATGAGCCAGGGCTGGACCTCGACCAGTTCGCACACGAGCTGCTTTTCGCGCAGCGCGACCCGGATCTTGCGCGAATAGGGGCACAAGGGGACGTGATAGAGACGCAGCATGCGCGCTCGATCGCGCATCTGCGCTTCAATCGCAAGGTGCGGCCGCGCGCGTACCGCTTGCACGGCGTGCGCCCCGCGGCAAGGCTCGCAGGCACAGGGAGGTCGTGGCCATGTCCCATCGCGCGCTCCTCATCGGTCTCGGTGCGGCGGTGACCCCGCACGTCTTGAGCCTGCTCGAGCTCACGCCCCGTGTGGAACTCGCTGCTGCCTGGAGCCGCAGCGCCGCGCGCCGCGCTGCCTTCGCGTCGCGCTTCCCACAGGTGCGGGTAAGCGAGGACGTCGAAGCGCTCATCGACGATCCCGCGATCGACATCGCGCTTTTGTTGACCCCGCCCGATGCCCGCGAGGGATTCGTGCGCCGGCTCGCCCACGCGCGTAAACATATCCTGTGCGAAAAGCCGCTCGAGCGCACAGCCAGCGCTGCCGGCCGGATCGTGCGCTTGTGCGAGGAGGCGGGCGTGTGCCTCGCTGTTATGTTCCAGATGCGCATGCGCCCGGCCTCGCTGCGGCTGCGCGCGCTTCTGGAGGAGGGTGCTCTCGGCACCCTTGCCTATGCCGAGATCCGCATCCCCTGGTGGCGGCCGCAGTCCTATTACGACGAGCCCGGGCGCGGCACGCTCCAGCGCGACGGTGGCGGGGTGCTCATCACCCAGGCCATCCACACGCTCGACCTCGCCATCGCTCTGTTGGGGCCGATCCGGGAAGTCGCGGCCGTGGCCGGCACGACTCCCTTGCACCAGATGGAGTGCGAGGACTTCGCAGCCGCCGCGCTCATCTTCGAAAGCGGGCTTCTTGGCAGCCTCTTGGCCACGACCGCCTGCTATCCGGGTGCCCCCGAGCGAATCGAGATCGTCGGGAGCGAAGCTGCCGCCGTGCTCGAAGGCGGCGGGCTCTGGCTTCGGCGCCAAGAAGGCGGGGTCGAACAGCTGGTCCCGCCCGAGCCTACGGGTTCCGGTGCCGCCTTCATGGATTTCCCCCACGACGCCCACCGCGCGGTGATCGCTGATTTCCTCGATGCCATCGATGCCGGACGCGAGCCCGTCTGTTCCGGTCGCTCGGCGCTCGCGGTGCAGCATACGATCGAAGCGATTCTGCGCTCGGCGCGCAGCGGCCGCCGCGAGCGGGTCGGTCCCTAAGTCGCTTCGGGCTTTGGGCTCGGCGGCTCCTCTTCGGGTGGTGGGGCCAAGAGCTCATCGAGTGTCCACGGACAGCGCGCGGGGAGCCGTGCCGCTGCCTCCTCCTCGCCATGCGCCGAAAGACCGAGCGCGGCGAGCTCGCGTGCGCGCGCGAAGAGGACCGGTAGCTGCTCGTGCAGATCGCGGCGGACGGAAGGTGTCAGGCGGTCTTCGAGTTCGGCGAGCCCGCGCAGCACCGAAGCGCGCCAGCCGGCTCGCGGCTCGCGCGCTGGCGAGTAAGCCAATTTTAAGCGGTGCTCGATGACGCGTCGGAGATAACTGCGGGCGGCGTTGCGCTGCTCTCGACCCAAGTCCTCCACCTCCTCGGCCAGATGCTCGAGGTCGAGCGGCCCGTTCCAGCGCTCGGCAGCGAGCCGCCGCAGCGCCTGCGCCTGGGCTTGCGTCCAGGCGTAGAAATCTTCCTCGTAGAGCTCGGCTGCGGTGCGCGCCATGATGTCCTCCACCGGCACGAGCATAGCACAGTGGCGAGGGCGAACTAGACCGGATCCAGCGGAGCGCGAGGGACCATGCAACGAGAACCGATTGCGATCATCGGTCTAGGAGAGCTCGGCGGCAAGCTCGCCCGTCGCCTCCTTCAAGCCGGCTATGCGCTCGTCGTTCTCGACCGCGACCGCAAGAAAGCGCGGGCTCTTGAGAGCCTCGGTCCGGTCGCGACGGTCGTCGATCTCGCGCAACTCCAAGAGCGCGCCTCTGTTCTTTTGAGCTGTCTGCCGAGCGAAAAGGCGGTCGAGGAAATCGCCTTAGCGCTCGATCGATCTGGTCTTGTGTTCTTCGATCTGTCGCTCATTCGTCCCTCGACCGCCCGGCGCCTCAATGGCGTCCTCAAAGCGCGAGGGATTGCCTATGTGGAGGGGCCGCTTGTGCGTCGCGAGACCAAAAGCGACGCCTTCGTCCAGCTGTTGTCGGGCGAACCCGGCACGATCGAGCGCATACGTACGCTCGCTGGACGCCTTGCCGAGCGGGTGTACGTCGTGGGGCCGGTGGGTGCCGCGAGCCGCCTCGCCCTGGCGGCGAGCGTGCTCCGCCTGCTCCATCTGATCGCCGCTGCCGAGGTGATGACGGTGGTCGCCGCTGACGGCGGCGAGTTTCAAACGATGTGCGCGCTTGCGCAGGAGCTGGGAGCGAGCCCAGCAGAGCTGGCGCACTGGCAACGGCTCTGCCTCGTAGCTGATGAGCCGTGCACGCCGCTGCGCATTGCTGCCAAAGACGCGGCGTTGATGCGTGCGCTCGCCGAAGAGCTGGGTTTGGATCTGCCGCTGTTGCGCCGTGCCGATGAACTGTTCCGCGCCGCGCTCGCGGAGGGTTTCGCTGAGCGCGACGCGGCTGCCGTGATCTGTGCTCTCGAGCGCGAGACCGGGGTCCGTCTTGGGTCTGCACGGGCGGGGCGCTGAGCGGCTCGGCTGCTCGCGCGCGAGGGTCATGCCGCGCGATCGGTTCGCAGCCTCGGCTCGCACTGGTAAGTCGATCGGCGCTGCCTGGCCTGGCTTTCCCGGGCGGCTCATTCGAGTTTGAGCTATGGGGTGATCGATGGATCTTTCGCCGCGCAGCTTGAAGTTCGGCATCGCTCAAGCGGTGCCGCGCACCGAAGATCCTCGCCTCTTGCGCGGCGGCGGCCGCTACACCGACGATGTGACGGTGCCGGGTGCGCTGCACGCGGTGTTCGTCCGCTCGGCCGTTGCCCATGGCATCCTGCGCAAGGTGGATGTCGCTGCCGCAGCCCGGATGCCCGGCGTCCGCATGGTCATGACCGGGTCCGATCTCGCCGCCGCCGGTCTCGGAACGCTTCCCTGTGCGGTTACGCTTACCAACCGGGACGGGACACCGATGGTGGTGCCGCCCTTCCCGCCGCTTGCGCTCGAGCGGGTCCGCTGGGCCGGCCAGCCGGTGGCGATGGTCGTCGCCGAGACCCTCAATGAGGCCAAGGATGCCGCCGAGCAGGTGGTGCTCGACATCGAACCGCTTCCCGCTGTCGTGGAACTCGAGGCGGCGATCCGCCCCAACGCCCCGCAGCTCTTCGCCGAACTCCCGAACAACCGCGCCTTTGAATGGTGTTGGGGCCCGCTGGATGAAGTGGCGCGCGCGATCGCTTCAGCTCACCACGTCACGCGGCTTCGGGTGCACAACAACCGCGTGGTGGTGGCACCACTGGAGCCGCGCGGGGCGATCGCGAGCTTCGAGGACGGCCGCTATGTGCTGCGCACCGGCTGTCAGGGGGTGATGGGCCTGCGCAATCAGCTCGCTACCGTCTTGAAGTGCCGCCCCGAAGAGATCCGCGTGCTCGCGGGCGACGTCGGCGGCAGTTTCGGCATGAAGGCCTCGACCTTTCCCGAGCACGCCCCGCTTCTCTTCGCCGCCAAGATCCTCGGCCGACCAGTGAAGTGGATCAACGACCGCACCGAGAGCTTCCTCTCCGACTACCACGGTCGTTCCTCCATCCTCGAAGGCGAGCTGGCGCTCGACCGCGATGGCCGTTTTCTTGCACTTCGCGTGCGGGGGCTGGGCGAGCTCGGCGCTTTTGTGACGGCCTACGGCCCCGCGATCCCCACGCTCGTGCTGCAGAAGAACCTCTGCAGCCTCTACCGCATCCCGCTGCTCGCGCTCGAGATCACCGGTGTGGTCACCAACACCACGCCCTTGACCGCTTACCGCGGTGCCGGCCGGCCCGAGGCCGTTTACCTCACAGAACGCCTGATCGAACAGGCAGCGCGTGAGCTCGGGCGGGATGCGGTGGAACTGCGCCGCCGCAACCTCGTCCCCAAGACCGCCCTTCCCTACCGGGCGGCTTCCGGGCTCACGTACGATTCCGGCGACTTCGAAGCGGTGCTCGATGCCGCGCTCGCACAGGCCGACTGGGCGGGGTTTGAAGCGCGGCGCGCCGAGAGCGAAGCGCGCGGTCGGTTGCGCGGGCGGGGCCTTTGCGCCTATCTCGAGGTCACAGCCCCGCCCGGCAAAGAGCATGGCGGCATACGCTTCACCGAGGACGGCCGCGTGCTCCTTCTCTCGGGTACGCTCGATTACGGCCAGGGGCACCGTACTGCCTTCGCGCAAGTGCTGCACGAAAAGCTCGGCGTGCCGTTCGAGCGGATCGAGCTCATCCAAGGCGATAGCGACCAGCTCTTGTGGGGCGGCGGCACGGGCGGCTCGCGCTCGCTCATGGTGGCTTCTAAAGCCACCCTTGCAGCCGCCGATCAGGTGATCGCCAAGGGCCGCGCGCTTGCCGCCGAACTCATGGAAGCAGCCGAGGCGGATGTGATCTTCGAGGCCGGCAGCTTCCACATCGCCGGCACCGACCGCACCATCGAGCTCCTCACGCTTGCCCGCATGGCCCGCGAGCGCGGCCAGCCCCTCGATACCGATCTCGTGAGCGAAGACCCGCCCTCGGCCTTCCCCAACGGCTGCCACGTAGCGGAAGTCGAGATCGATCCCGAGACCGGCGTGGTCGAACTCGTCCGCTACACCGCGGTCGACGATTTCGGCACGATCGTCAATCCGCTCCTCGTCGAGGGCCAGGTCCACGGCGGCATCGCGCAAGGGGTGGGGCAAGCGCTGTTCGAGCGCGTCGTCCACGACAGCTCCGGCCAGCTTCTGACCGCCAGCTTCATGGACTATGCGCTGCCGCGCGCGGCCGATCTGCCGCCCTTCACCCTCGCCTTCCATTCCGTGCCCGCCACCACCAACCCCTTGGGGGTGAAAGGCTGTGGGGAAGCGGGGATCACCGCCGCCCCCGCCGCCGTGGTCAACGCCGTGCTCGATGCGCTCTCGCCGCTCGGCGTTGCGAGCCTGGAGATGCCCTTGACCCCTGAGCGGGTGTGGCGGGCGATCGCCGCTGCCAAGGGCAAGGGGCGAGGCGACGCGGTGGGCGGCGAGCGCTGAGCATGCGCTTCGGTTGACGGCGCTAACCGTCTCGGCCAATCCGGCCTCGCGAGCCGGGAGAGACGCGATGGCCGAGCAGTCCTTTGATCTCGTGGTGATCGGCGGTGGGCCGGGCGGCTATGTCGCGGCCATCCGCGCCGCCCAGCTGGGGATGAAAACGGCGCTCGTCGAGCGCGAACATCTGGGCGGGATCTGCTTGAACTGGGGCTGCATCCCGACCAAGGCCCTGTTGCGCTCGGCGGAAGTGCTCGAGCTCATGCGCCATGCCGCCGATTTTGGCCTCGCCTGCGAAAACCCGCGCTTTGATCTCGACAAGCTCGTCCAGCGCTCGCGTGCGGTGGCCGGCCAGCTCGCGCGGGGTGTGGCGCATCTTCTCAAGAAGAACAAGGTCACGGTGTTCGACGGGCACGGGCGGCTTTCCGGCTCCGGGCGCGTGGCGGTGCGCGGCAAGGACGGGGGCGAAACCGTGCTGCGCGCCGGCCATGTGGTGCTCGCCACCGGAGCCCGCCCGCGCGTGCTTTCTGGTCTCGAGCCCGATGGCCGGCTCGTGTGGACCTACAAAGAGGCGATGGTCCCCAAAGAATTGCCGCGCTCGCTGTTGATCATCGGCAGCGGGGCGATCGGGATCGAGTTCGCGTCCTTTTACTGCGCGCTCGGCAGTGCGGTGACGGTGGTCGAGGTGCTGCCGCGCATCCTGCCCGCCGAGGACGAGGAGATCTCGGCCTTCGTGCACAAGGCGCTCGAGCGGCGCGGCATCCGCTTGCGCCCCGAGACCACGGTCGAAGCGCTCGCCCGCGGCAAGGACGGGGTCGTCGCCCGCATGCGCAAAAACGGGCAGATCAGCGAAGAGCATTTCGAGCGCGTCATCCTGGCAGTGGGGATCGTCGGCAACGTCGAGGATCTGGGCCTCGAAAAGACGCGGGTGCGGGTTGAAAAGACGCACATCGTAACCGACGGCTTCGGACGCACGGACGAGCCCGGGATCTACGCCATCGGCGATGTGGCGGGGCCGCCCTGGCTCGCCCACAAGGCGAGCCACGAGGGGGTGGTGTGCGTAGAGGCGATCGCCGGCGTCGCAGGCGTGCATCCGATCGAGCGCAGCACCATTCCCGGCTGCACCTATTGCACGCCGCAGGTGGCCTCGGTGGGGCTCACGGAGGCGGAAGCCAAATCGCGCGGCTTCGACGTGCGGGTGGGGCGCTTTCCCTTCGTTGGCAACGGCAAGGCGCTCGCGCTCGGTGAGCCCGAGGGGCTGATTAAGACCGTGTTCGATGCCAAGACGGGGGAGCTCTTGGGCGCGCACATGGTGGGGGCGGAAGTGACGGAGATGATCCAGGGCTTTGCCCTTGCGCGCACATCCGAGCTCACCGAGGCCGAGCTCATGCGCACGATCTTTCCCCATCCGACTATTTCGGAAACGATGCACGAGGCGGTGCTCGCCGCCTTCGGCCGCGCCTTGCACATCTAGGATGATCCCGCCCGCGCGGGTTCAGCTGCGCGCGTCGGTGGTGTGCTCGGCTGCTCCCTCTTCGCGCGCGAGGATCGTCCGCCCTAACACCAACAGATCCATCTTGGTGCGCAAAAAACAATCGAGTGCCTCTTCGGGACGGCAGACGATCGGTTCGTTCTCGTTGAAACTCGTGTTCAGTAGGATGGGAATTCCCGTCTTTTTCTCAAACGCCGTGATCAGATCATAATAGCGTGGATTAGCATCACGAGTTACTGTTTGAAGGCGCCCAGACCCGTCGACGTGCGTCGTTGCAGGAATGAGACCCCGTTTGTCCGGGCGAACCTGAAAGACTTGCATCATGAAGGGAACATCGTCCTCCTCTTCGAACCAGGCAGCGACCCGCTCGCGCAGGATGGCGGGAGCAAAGGGTCGAAAGCTCTCGCGCCGTTTGATCTTTAGGTTGAGGATGTCTTTCATGTCGGGTCGGCGCGGATCGGCGAGGATCGAGCGGTTGCCGAGCGCGCGTGGGCCCCACTCCATGCGGCCCTGGAACCAACCCACAACGGCCCCTTTAGCGATCGCCGCAGCCACGTGCTCCACGAGCTCGCGATCGTCCGAGGCTTGTGCGATCCGACAGCCCTGCGCTTCGATCGCCGCGCGGTGATTCGCCACGAAACGAGCGAGTTCCTCGTCGGACCATCCCGGCCCCCAGCTCGCACGGTCCATGACGAAGCTGCGCGGATTTCCGAGTAGCTGGTGCCAGACCACGAAAGCCGCACCGATCGCTCCTCCAGCATCGCCGGCCGCTGGCGGCATGTACAGGCGCCGAAAGCGCGTGCGCCGGTAGACCTTGCCGTTGGCGACTGAGTTCAAAGCACAGCCACCGGCAAGACACAGACAGTTGAGGCCACTTTCGCGCTGAACGACATCGAGCAGATGAAAGAAAGCGCGCTCGTACATGGCCTGTGCCGAAGCGGCGATATCGGCGTGCCGCTCCTCGAGGGGAGCGTCCTTGGCGCGCGCAGGACCCAACAGCTCTTCGAGCGCCGGCGAGAAGATCCGCCCGACTTCGGGATATCCCCCTTGCCAGACCATCTCCACGCCTTCCGCGTGATGGCGGAAAAACTCGAGGCCAAGGCTGTAGGTCCCATCCGCGTGGAGATGGACGATGCGCTCCATCTCGGCCATGCGGGTGGGCCGACCATAGGGTGCAAACCCCATCACCTTGTACTCGTCGCCGTACGACCAAAAGCCGAGATATTGGGTAATGGCCTGGTAGAAGAGCCCGAGTGAGTGCGGAAAGAACACCCGGCCCTTGACCTCGATCTCGGTGCCGCGCCCCACGCCCCACATGGCGGAGAGGAAATCGCCAAAACCATCGACCGAGACCACCGCCGCCTCCTCGAACGGTGAGACGAAGAAGGCAGAGGCGAGATGGGCGAGATGGTGCTCGACCGCGTGGAGCTTGGCGCGCACCCGCTCGCGCGGCACGTTCAAGGCACTCGCGAGCTCATCGAGCGGGGAGCGCACTTTGGCGGCGTTCGCAAGCCGATCCCGGATAAGCGCGAACGAGGGGCGCTGGCGGAACGCGAAGAGAGCTTTCTGCAGGAAATGCGCCTTCGGATCGCGATTGATCGCGATGTGATCGACATCGGCCAGCGTTGCTCCGGCCTCGGCAAGGCAATAGCGCACCGCTTCGACCGGCAGCCCCGCCCAGTGCTTGATCCGCCGAAAGCGCTCTTCTTCAGCAGCGGCCAAGAGCACACCGTCTTTGACGATACAGGCCGAGCTGTCAGCGTGATAGGCGTTTAAACCCAAGATCAAGGTCATGCGCGGTCATCTCTCAATCAGGACTTTAAAACGCGCCCCCGTCCGGCGACGGAGTACGATCCCTCGCCCGCAGCCGATACCATGCCGGCACGAGTGCGCCCAGGCGGCTGGGCGTCCAGGATGTGGTGGCGATGGGGGTGGTCGGTGGGGTGGGCTTTGCGGGCGGTGGGGGTGTGGGGGTGTGGGGGTTGCGGCTGGCGCGCAGCGGTTCGGGTTCGTCTTGGGGCGCAGACGGCCAGCTCGGCGGGTCGGGAAGCGGCTCCAGCCGGGCGGGGCCGAAGGCGGCGGGATCGGCGGCGCCGGGAGGCGGTGTTGCCGGGCTCGGGGTGGAAGCGTGGGGGCTGTTTGCGTCGGCTCGTGCCGGCTCGGGTTCGTTTGGTCGGTTTGGTGCACAGCGCGCGAGCGGCTTGCCGGTTGTGGGATCGCGCGGCTGGCCCCACCAGAGCGGCAAAAGCGGATGGGGTGGGCGGATCGGCTCCGGCTCGCCCTTTTCTGGGCTGCGCGTGTTGGCTGCGGCGCCGGGCTCGCCCGTGAGGGCAGCGGCGCGCGCAACGGCCGCCTCGCCTCGGGGCGGCAACGGCAGGCCGAGCGCGCGGGCATGCTCCTGCCAGCGCCGGGCCTCGGTGCGGATGCGGCTCTCTTCGTGGTAGGTGGCGCTGTCTTCGATCAGCTTGCGCAACAGGGGGTTGCGGGCGAGCCAGGTGCGGGTTTGCGGATCTGCCCCGCCCGGCTCCTCGGCGTTCTCGCCCAAGGGCACAGGAGAAGCGGCGCCAGCGGGTTCAAAAGCGGCAGCGGCTGCGCTGCCCGCAAAGGCTTCGCTCGCGGCAGCCTCTCGTTGCGCGGGGGGCGCCGCTGTGGGCTTGGGGGCGGTGCCGTTCGGTTCGGGTCGTGCGAACGCGGGGTGATCGGCGCCGGGGTCGAGCCCGGCGCGCTCGAAATGGGCGAGCACGCGCGCCGTCTCTTGGGGATCGCCGAGCCGGTGCAGCTCTTCGAGGACGCGCCAGCGGTCGGCCGGTGTCACCCATTCGGCGGTGAGCGAGGCCAAGGGCATGCGCCCACAGCCGGGTGGCACCACCCACTGCTCATAGCCCAACGCCTCCCACGCCGCCCGCTCTTCGGCTGTGAGGGTGGCGGCGATCGCTTCCGCATCGGGCTCATCACAGGCCGGTGCGGAGGCGGCCAAGCGCGCGAGCCGCGCTCCCAGCCGTGCCGCCTCTTCAAACCGCCCCTGGGCCAAGAGCGTGCGCAGCCCCCGTTCCACCCACTCCTCGGGTGGCGGCGGGTCGCGCGCGGCACCGCCGGCAGCGGGCGCTGTGGGGGCAGGCGGAGCGGCTCTCTCGGCGAAGCCCGGCTCGAAGGGGGTGCAGGCCGAGACGGACCCGTGTGCCGCCTGTTCGCCGATGCAGCCGGCTTTTGCGGCCGAGGGCGGGTCGGGGGCGGGGCGGGAGGGTGGCGAAGCAAAGGGATCGGGGGCAAGGCGCGCCCCGCCCGGACAGCCGGTCTCGGTCGCCGGCGGTAGGGATGAACAAGG
>JAUQQO010000029.1 GCA_030549795.1 Pseudomonadota bacterium
CCTGCAGGGCGGCGACCCGCCGCTCCTGTTCGCGTGCAGCGGCGAGCAGGCGGTCGCGCTCGGCACTGACCCGCCGCAGTTCCTCGTGCAGGGCGCCGAGATCGGGCGATGAGCTCGTGGTGAGCGCAAGCGCGCTCGTTTCGACGAACAGCGACGCCACCAACAAGGCGGCGGCAGATCGCGGACGGATCCCAATCGGCATGGCGCACCCCTTCCTCGCGGCGTTCGGTCACAGTCCCCCCTCGGGTTCGCTTAGACCATGGCCGGCGCGCGCGAAAGCGCCTTCGCACGTCGGTTTTACGGCTCAAAGACGAGCGAGGCGCGCGAGCAAGAGGGCGAAAAAGCCTTCCGTGTCGACCTCGGTGAGCACCAAGGCGTTGGCATCCTCGGGAGCGGGCGGTCGCAGGTCGACAACCGAGCGGCCGCGACAGAGGCCGGGTTCGGTCACGATCGCCACCCGGGCGCGCCGGCCGGTGAACAGTTCGGGCCGCACGAGCCACGCCACGGCGCAGGGATCGTGGAGCGCCGCTCCGTCCTGGTCACCGCGGGCACGATAGCGGCCGTCGTAGAAGGTGAGCAGGTCGGCGAGTACCCGCGCGAGGGGCGTGCCCAACGCGCGCAGCGCCGCAAGACGCGCAGGCGTTAGGCGCACCTTGTGGGTGAGCTCGAGCGGCACGAGGGTGATGGGAGCGCCGCAGCCCATGACCACCGCGGCGGCATGGGGATCGGCCCAGAAGTTGAACTCGGCTGCGGGGGTGACGTTGCCGAGACCGATCGCTCCGCCCATGACGACGATCTCGGCCAGGCGCGGCACGATCGCCGGCTCGAGCAACACGGCCAGGGCCAGGTTGGTAAGCGGCCCCACCGCGCACAGGCTCACCGTTCCCGGCGGACGTTCCATGACCGCGCGCACGATCGCCTGGACCGCATGGCCATCAGCGAGCGGAACGCGCGGTGGGGGCAGTTCGGCGCCGTCGAGCCCGGTTTCCCCGTGCACGGCTTGGGCGTGTGCGGGTTCGACGAGAATGGGGCGCGCGCAGCCGGCATAGACGGGGACGTCGAGGCGACCGGCAAGCGTCAAAAGCTTGCGGGCGTTCTCGCTCGTGCGCGCGAGTGGAGCGTTGCCGGCGACGGTGGTCACCGCCAAAAGCTCGATCTCCTCGGGTGAGGCGAGCGCCAAGAGAAGCGCCAGCGCATCGTCGTGGCCGGGATCGCAGTCGAGGATGATCGAGCGCGCCATTGGAGGCTCGTTTCGGCTAGCGCTCGGTGAGCTTGAACTCGATGCGGCGGTTGCGCCGCCAGGCGAGCTCGTTATCACCTGGATCGAGCGGGCGGAACTCGCCGAAGCCGGCAGCCACCAATCGCTCGGGCGGAATGCCCTCGCGGATCAAGAACTCGACCACCGAGATCGCGCGCGCGGTGGAGAGCTCCCAATTCGAGCGGAAGGGCGAGCCCGCACCGATCGGACGGCGGTCGGTGTGCCCATCCACGCGGAGCACCCAGTCGATATCGGGCGGGATCTTCGCTGCCACCTCGCGCAGGGTGGCAGCGAGGCGCCTGAGCTGGACTTCACCTTCGGGCTGCAGCCGCGCCGAGCCAGAAGGGAACAGGACCTCGGCCTGGAACACGAAGCGATCGCCCACGATCACGATCTCCGGCCGATCCCCCAAGATCCGCCGCAGCCGACCGAAGAACTCGCTTCGGTACTCTTCGAGCTGCTCGACCCGCTGTAAGAGCGCGGCGTTGAGCCGCGCCCCGAGATCGTCGATGATCAACCGCTGCCGGTCGACTTCGGCCTCCGAGCGCTCGAGCGCGCTCGCCACCCGGCGCAGCTGCTCGGTCGTGGCACCCAACAGCCGGTTGAGCCGATCGAGCTCGCTCCGGGCGGCGACGAGCTCGGCTTCGCCCGCGCGCAGCCGCGCTTCAAGCTCTTGGATCCGCGCCTCGCGATCCTCGAGCTCGCGCCTCAAAGAGGTGGTGCGCTCGCGCTCGAGCTCGCGCTCGCGCTCAACCGCAACCAGCCGTTCGCCCAAGCCGGCCTTCTCGCGCTCGGCGCTGCTCAAACGAGCCGAGAGCTGCTCCAGGCGCGCGTTGAGCTCGCGGATCTTGCGGCTCTGCTCGTCTTCGAGGTCTTTAAGCCGCGCTTCGAGCCGCGCGCGATCCAAGGCCAAAGTCTCGACTTGGGTTTCGAGCTCGGCTTTACTGGATTTGAGGCTCTCGGCGGTCTGACCGGTTACGGCAAGGCGACCAGCTGCGGCCTCGATCTGCTTTTCCAAGAATTCGAGGGCGCGATCGCGCTCCGCTGCCGCTTCGCTCAGCCGCTCGAGCTGTTGTTGCATGCGCGCGAGCAGCGCTTCGACCTCGCTCGGCGCGGGCGGGGTTTGCGCGCGCGCCGCAGCGGCGAAGACCGCAAGACAAACGAAAAACGCGCAGGCGCCGCAAACGGGGATGCGAGGCACGGGCCCAAAAATTGCAAGGCGGTGCGCCCGCGCATCGGCGGCGTGCGCGGCGCCTGCGACCGCCTTAGCGCCCGCGGGTGGCAAAGCGGACCGCCTCCTCGGCGGCGCGAACGAGCGCGCGCGCCTTGTTGATGGTCTCTTGATATTCGGCTGCCGGATCGCTGTCGTGGACGATGCCGGCTCCGGCCTGGACGATCATCTCCCCGTCTTTGATAAGCGCTGTTCGAAGACCGATACAGGTATCCATCGATCCGTCGGCCGCGAAATAGCCGATCGTGCCGGCATAGAAGCTGCGGCGGACCGGCTCGAGTTCTTCGATGATCTCCATCGCCCGTACTTTCGGTGCGCCGCTTACCGTGCCGGCCGGAAAGCCGGCGATCAGCGCATCGAGCGCCTCGAGCCCGGGGCGCAACTTCCCTTCCACGTTGGAGGAGATGTGCATGACGTGGCTGTAGCGCTCGACCACCATCTTCTCGGTCACCCGCACCGTGCCGACTTCCGCGACCCGTCCGACATCGTTGCGCCCGAGATCCAAGAGCATGAGGTGCTCGGCGCGCTCTTTGGGATCGGCGAGCATCTCGGCCGCCAAGGCCTCGTCTTCTTCGCGGGTCGCGCCGCGCCGGCGCGTACCGGCTAAGGGGCGGATGGTCACCTTGCCGGCGCGCAGGCGCACGAGGATCTCGGGGCTCGAGCCGACCAGCGCGAACTCGCCGAAGTCCAAGAAGAACAAAAAGGGCGAGGGGTTGAGCCGGCGCAAGGCGCGGTAAAGAGCCAGAGGCGGCAGTGTGAAGGGGACAGTAAAGCGCTGCGAGATCACAATTTGGAAGGCATCGCCGGCGGCGATATAGTCCTTGCAGCGGCGTACCATCGCTTCGAACTGTTCGCGCGTGATCATCGGCCGCGGCTCAACCGCGAGCGTGTCCTTGCGCGGCGGGTCGTGGCGGATGCCGCGGTCGAAATCCTCCACCGCCTCGAACAGCCGCTCTTGTGCGAGCTCCCAGGCGCGCTCAGCCGAGAGCCCCGCACGCGGCCACACCGGGGTCACAAGCGTGACCTGATCGGCGAGATTGTCGAACACCGCAACCAGTGTCGGGCGCAGAAAGACGGCATCGGGCAGGCTCAGGGGATCGGGGGCGATCGACGGCAACCGCTCCATAAGCCGCACCATGTCGTAGGCCATATAGCCGAACAGGCCCGCAGCCGGAGGCGGCAGCCCGGGCGGCATGGCGATGCGGCTTTCGCGGATGAGGGCGCGCAACGAATCGAGCGCCGGCAGAGGCTCGGGGGTGAAGGCATCGGGCGCGAAACGCGCCTCGCGGTTCACTTCCGCCCGTGTCCCGAAGCAGCGCCACACGAGATCGGGCTTTAAGCCGATGATCGAATAGCGGCCGCGCACCGCGCCCCCTTCCACGCTCTCGAGGAGAAAGCTCCACGGCCGACCGCCGGCGAGTTTGAGCAGTGCCGATACGGGCGTTTCGAGATCGGCAACAAGGCTCGTCCACACCACTTGCGGCCGGCCGGCCTCATAGGCGTGGACAAAGGAGGCGCGATCGGGTTCGGCGAGCACAGACCTCAACGTCCCACTTGTTCGACCAAACGAGCGAGCACCCGCTCTTCGCGACTTACAGGATAGCGCTTTTCGAGTGCCCGCTCGTAGCCGGAAAGCAGCCCTTCGAGGAGCGCGCCGCGCAGCTCTTGGGCGATCGGCTCGAGATCGCCGGTTTCGGAAGCGGGGAGCACCTCATCGGCCACCACGATCGCAAAGCCGCGGGCGGCAGCAACCGGCTCGGGTGCCGGACCGCCGAGCGGGGCGGCGAAGAGGGCGCGCACCACCTCCGCGCCGAGGTTCGGGTCGGCATCGGAGCGCCGCCAGGGGCCGATCATGTGCACCTCGAGCCCGGGTTCGGCACGCGCGAGGTCGAAGGGTGATTCGCCGGCTTGAATGCGGGCGAGCAGGGCGCGGGCGCGCTCGCGGGTGCGCTTGCGCTGTTCGGCGAGCTTCCAGCCGAGCGTCGCGGCGAGCCGCACTTCCGCAAGCGTCTGTGGGCGCGCGGGCGTGATGCTCTCGACCCGGACGACGAAATAGCGGTCGTCCTTGGCGTGGATCACGAGCGAGGTCTCCTGTGCCCGCAAGCGGAAGATCTCGGCGAGCATCTCTTTGGAGAGCGCAACCTCGCGGATCGGCACGCCCGAGGCGTCGCGGCCTTCAGCATCGACCGCGCTCAGCCGATAATGGCGGGCGCCTGCTTTACGCGCCGCCTCTTCAAGGCTGTCCCCGGCGGCGAGCGCATCATCGAGCCTATCGGCGAGCTGCGGGAGCCGATCCATCGCCGCCCGACGGCCGAGCTCGCGGCGCAGCTCCTCGCGCACTTCCGCAAAGCTCCGCACCCGCTCGGGCTCGATGCCATCGAGGCGTAAGAGATGCCAGCCGAAGGCGGTTTGCACAGGCGCGCTCACTTCCCCCGGGGCAAGGGCGAAGAGCACGCGGTCGAGTTCTTCGGGCAGCACGCCCTTGGCGACCGGACCGAGGGTCGAAAGGGGCAGGCCGAGCGCAGAGGCGATCGATTCCAAGCTCTCGCCCGCTTGCACACGCCGGTGCGCCTCGTCGCTCAGCGCCGGGTCGCTCGCCAGGAGCTGGCTTGCGCGGCGCTGTTCGAAAACGGTGTAGCTGGCGCGCCGCCGTTCGTACTCGGCCCGCAGCTCTTCTTCCGAGGGCGCGAATTCCTCGCTCAAATCCTCAGCGGCGAGCACGACGAGCTCGACGCTGCGCGTTTCGGGCGCGGTGAAGGCGGCGCGGTTCTCTTCGAGCCAGGCTTCGAGGGTGGCATCGTCGGGCTCGGGCACGGTGACGCTCGCCGCCGGCACGAGCAGCGCGCGGCCGCGCCGCCGCTCCTCGCGATAGCGGGAGAGTTCGCGGGAAAGCACGGCGGGAGCGGCCACCGCGCCGGTTACCGCTTCGAGAAGCCGCGCGCGCAGGATTTCGCCTGCGAGTTCCTGGGTGTACCCCGCCTCGCTCAAGCCGAGCTCGCGCAGCACCCAGGTAAAGCGCTCGCGCTCGAACCCCTGCGGCCCCTGAAAGGCCGGTTGCTCGCGGATGATGCGGGCAAGCGTAGCAGGGTCGACCGCGAGCCCGAGCTCGCGCGCATGCAGGGCGACGAGCTCGCGCGCCAAGAGCTGCTCGAGGGTACGGCGCATGAGCCCTTCCATCACCGCTGGCGTGCGCTCGAGCTCGCCACCCAGCTGATCGCGCAGCTCGCGAAACGCGCGCTCGGTCTCGCGCACGAGCGCTTCCGCGCGGATCTCGCTCTTGCCCACGCTCGCCACCGCTTCGGTCGGGGCGCCGCGCAAGAACATGTCGCCAACACCCCAGATGGCGAAGCTCAGCACGAGGAGCAAAAGAAAGGCTTTGACCACCCAGCTGGTGGCGTAGCGGCGCATCGCGTCGAGCATGGGGGAGCGCGTTCTCGCTGCCGTCGGACGCGCGCACTTTGGCCGTGCTGCGGCGTTTGTGCAACCTCCGCCGAGGGCATGGTGAAATGTGCGCGCCTTCAAAGCGTGCGAGGGCTGTGCTAGCTCAGCGCCGAACATGCGTGGCGGGCGAACGGATGCGGCTGGCTCGGCCGATCGTCTTCGGCAACTGGAAGATGAACGGGCTGCGTGCCGACGGCCTGGCGCTGGCCGGGGCGCTGGCCCAACGCGCGGTGCGGCTTTCCGGCACGCTCGGGATCTTCCCCCCGTTCACCATCCTCCACGCGGTGGCGCAGCGGGTGTGCGAAACCGGCATCCTCGTGGGCGGCCAGGACTGCCACGAGAAGTCCTTCGGGGCCTATACGGGCTCGATCTCCGCCCCCATGCTCGTCGATGCCGGCGCGAAAGCGGTCATCCTCGGCCATTCCGAGCGCCGGCACGGGCTCGGCGAGACGGATGCGCTTGTGCGTGCCAAGCTCCTCGCGGCGCGCGCCGCCGGCCTTCTCGTCGTCCTGTGCGTGGGAGAGACCGAGGAGGAGCGGCTTGCGGGCGTACACGAAGAGCGGCTGTGGGCGCAGCTCGATGGAAGCCTGCCCGAGGGGATCGGCCCCGAAGGTCTGGTGGTGGCCTATGAGCCGGTGTGGGCGATCGGCACCGGGCGTACGCCCACCTCCGCCGACATCGTCGCCACCCATGCGGCGGTGCGCAGGATGCTCGCGCGGCGGGTGGTGGGGGGCGATGCGATCCCGATCCTCTACGGCGGCTCGGTGAAGCCCGACAACGCCGCCGAGATCATGGCTTGTGCCGGCGTAGACGGTGTACTCGTAGGCGGGGCGAGCTTGGACGCGGCTGCGTTCTGGAGCATCTATCAAGCGGGGGGCGGAGCCTGAGCTTCGCTTTCCGATTACGCGGGCGGGACGACGATGGCGACCGTGGTGCTCGTGATCCACGTCATGATCGCGCTGGCGCTTGTGGGCGTGGTTCTCTTGCAGCGCAGCGAAGGGGGCGGGCTGGGCCTCGGGACCGGCACCATGGGGGGGCTCATGACCACCCGCGGCACGGCCAATCTGCTCACCCGCACGACCGCCATTCTCGCGAGCTGCTTCATCGCGACGAGCATCATCCTCGCCATCCTCTCCGGCAACACCGGCAAGCCGACCTCCATTCTGGATGTGGCACCGGCTTCGCCGAGCGCGCCGGCGACGCCCGTACCACCGGTGGCGCAGTGAGCGCCGAGCCGATCGAGGCGCGCGCGTGAGCGAGACGCGCTACGTCTTCATCACCGGCGGGGTGGTCTCTTCGCTCGGCAAGGGCCTCGCCGCGGCGGCCTTGGGGGCGCTCTTGCAGGCCCGCGGCTATCGCGTGCGGCTGCGCAAGCTCGATCCCTATCTCAATGTCGATCCGGGGACGATGTCGCCTTACCAGCACGGCGAAGTGTTCGTCACCGACGACGGCGCCGAAACCGATCTCGACCTCGGTCACTACGAGCGCTTCACCGGCGTTCCGGCGCGCGCCACCGACAGCGTTTCGGCCGGGCGCATCTATTGGACGGTGCTGACCCGCGAACGGCGCGGCGACTATCTGGGCGCTACCGTCCAGGTGATCCCGCACGTCACCAACGCGATCAAGGAGTTCATCACCAACGATACCGAGGACGCCGAGATCGTGATCTGCGAGATCGGCGGCACGGTGGGCGACATCGAGGGACTGCCCTTTCTCGAGGCGATCCGCCAGATGGGCCTCGAGCTGCCGCGCGGCCGCTGTGCTTATGTCCATGTCACGCTCGTGCCGTTCATCGCTTCGGCCAAGGAGCTCAAGACCAAGCCCACCCAGCACTCGGTCGCGGCGCTGCGCGGTATCGGCATCCAACCCGATCTCCTCTTGTGCCGCACCGAACATCCCATCCCCGCCGAGGCCAAGCGCAAAATCGCGCTCCAGTGCAGCGTGCGCGAACCGGCGGTGATCGAAGCGCGCGATTGCAGGTCGATCTATGAGGTGCCGCTGCGCTACCACGCCGAGGGCTTCGACACCCAGCTCTTGGCCGCGCTCGGTCTTCCAGCTGATGGTGAGCCGGATCTTTCTCCCTGGCGGCAGATCCTCGCCCGCCTCGAGCGACCCGAGGGCGAAGTGCGGGTGGCCATCGTCGGCAAGTACACCGGTCTCGCCGACGCCTACAAATCCTTAAACGAAGCGCTCGTCCACGGCGGCATCGCCAACCGCGTGCGGGTGCTGGTCGATTGGGTGGACGCCGAAGAGCTCGCCCGCTCCGATCTCGAAGAGCGGCTTAAAGATGCCGATGCGGTGCTGGTCCCCGGCGGCTTCGGCGAGCGCGGGGTGGAGGGTAAGCTCGCCGCGGTGCGCTTTGCGCGCGAGCGCAAGCTGCCCTTTTTGGGGATCTGCTTTGGGATGCAGCTCGCCTGCATCGAGGCGGCGCGCAACATCGCGCGCCTTCCCGGGGCCTCCTCGACCGAGTTCGGACCCTGTGAGCATCCGATCGTCGGCTTGCTCACCGAGTGGGAGCGCGACGGCACCATCGAGCGGCGCAGCGCGAGCGACGCCAAGGGCGGGACGATGCGTCTGGGCGCTTATCCATGCGAGCTCGCCTTGGGCTCGCTCGCGCACAAGGCCTATGGCGTGCGGCGGATCAGCGAACGCCACCGCCACCGCTACGAGGTCAACATCCGCTACAAAGAACTGCTCGAGAGCACGGGTCTTTGGTTCTCCGGCATGTCCCCGGATGGCAGACTGCCCGAGATCGTCGAGCGGCGCGACCATCCCTGGTTCGTGGGCGTACAATTCCACCCCGAACTCAAATCGCGTCCCTTCGCCCCCCATCCCCTCTTCGCCGCCTTCATCGCCGCGGCGCTCTCGCAATCGAGGCTCGTGTGAGTGTCGCTAGCCGCCACGTCGCCGTAGGCCCCGTGAGCTTCGGCCAGGACCTGCCCTTTGTGCTGATCGCCGGCCCCTGTGCGCTCGAAAGCCGCGAGCATGCGCTCTTCATGGCCGAGCAATTGGTGGCGCTCACCCGCCAAAAGGGCGTACCCTTCGTCTTTAAGGCCTCCTTCGATAAGGCCAACCGCACGAGTGCGGAAAGCGCGCGCGGGGTGGGGCTCGAAGTGGGGCTTGCGATCTTGGCCGAGATCCGCTCCCGCTTCGGCTGCCCGGTGCTCACCGATGTGCACGAGAGCTGGCAGTGCGCGCGCGCGGCACAAGCCGTCGACATCCTCCAGATCCCGGCCTTTTTGTGCCGCCAGACCGATCTCTTAGCGGCTGCAGCCGCCACCAAGCGGGTGATCAACGTCAAAAAGGGCCAATTCTTGGCGCCTTGGGACATGCGGCAGGTGGTGGCCAAGCTCGAGCGCTTCGGTGCCGCCGGCATACTTGTGACCGAGCGCGGCGTGTCCTTCGGCTACAACACGCTCGTCAACGACTTTCGAGCGCTTGCCTATCTCGAGGAGACCGGTTGGCCGGTGGTCTTCGATGCCACGCACTCCGTGCAGCAACCGGGCGGGCTTGGCGGTCGCTCGGGCGGCGAGCGGCGGTTCGTGCCCATGCTCGCCCGTGCCGCGGTGGCGATCGGGGTCGCAGCCGTGTTCATCGAGACGCATGACGATCCCGATCGCGCCATCTCCGATGGCCCCAACATGGTGCCGCTCGCGTGCCTGGGTGCTGTGCTCGACGATCTTTTGGCCTTCGATCGGCTCGCCAAGAGCCGAGCGCGGCCGCGGCTTTGAGGGAGGGACGCCTTGGCGCGAACCGACATCGTCGCTTTGCGCGCCCGCGAGATCTTGGACTCGCGCGGCAACCCCACGGTGGAAGTGGAAGTGGAGCTCGCCTGCGGGGCCGTCGGCCGCGCCGCGGTGCCCTCGGGCGCTTCGACGGGCAGCCGCGAAGCGCTCGAGCGGCGCGACGGCGATCCCAAGCGCTACGGCGGCAAGGGCGTGCGGCAGGCGGTGGCGGCGCTGCACGGCGAGATCACCGATCTGCTCTTGGGCCGCGATGCCTGCGCGCAGATCGCCATCGACGAAGCGCTCTGTCGGCTCGACGGCACGCCCGAGAAGCGCCGGCTGGGTGCCAATGCCATCCTCGCTGCGAGCCTGGCGTGCGCAAAGGCGGCAGCAGCCGCGCTCGGGCTGCCGCTTTACCGCTATTTGGGGGGCGTGGGCGCGCGCACGCTGCCGGTGCCGCTTATGAACGTGATCAACGGCGGGGTGCACGCCGACAACCCGATCGACATCCAAGAGTTCATGATCGTGCCCGTGGGCGCACCGAGCTTCGCGGAAGCGCTGCGCATGGGCGCGGAAGTGTTCCATGCGCTCAAGCGCGCGCTCAAAGACGCCGGCTACGACACCAATGTCGGGGATGAGGGCGGCTTCGCACCCGAGCTGGCCTCGGCCGATGAGGCGCTCTCCTTCCTCGTGCGTGCGGTCGAGGCGGCGGGCTACCGGCCGGGCGCGGACATCGTCTTTGCCCTTGATTGCGCGGCAAGCGAATTTTACGAGAACGGCTTCTACCGTCTCGAGGGGCGAACGCTCGACGCGGAAGGCATGGTGGCGTATCTTGAAGCCTTGGTCGGGCGCTATCCGATCGTCTCGATCGAGGATGGCATGGCGGAGGGCGATCGGGAGGGCTGGAAGCTGCTCACCCAGCGATTGGGGGCGCGCGTCCAGCTCGTGGGCGATGATCTCTTTGTCACCAATCCTTCGATCCTGCGCGAGGGAATCCGCGACGGCTTGGCCAACGCGGTACTGGTCAAGCTCAACCAGATCGGCACCTTGAGCGAGACTTTGGATACCATTGATCTCGCGCTGCGCAACCGCTATCGCGCCATCATCTCGCATCGCTCGGGCGAAACCGAGGATGTCACCATCGCCGATCTCGCGGTCGCCACCAACGCCGGGCAGATCAAGACCGGCTCGCTCGCGCGCTCGGATCGGCTGGCCAAATACAACCAGCTTTTGCGCATCGAAGAAGAGCTCGGCAGTGCTGCCCGTTATCCGGGGCCGAGCGCTTTTGGTGTTCTGTGAACCCCTTCGCGCTCAGCGCCACGCTCAAAGCGGCCATCAAGCGCCACTGGCCGAGCCTGCTCGCACTCGCGCTCCTCGTCTATTTCGCGGTGCAGGCCGTGCGCGGCGAGCGCGGGATCCCCGCCTGGTTCGCGTTGCGCGAGGAGCTCGCGCGGGCGCAAGCCGAGCTCGCCGCGCTCAAAGCCGAGCGCGAGCGGCTGGAAGCGCGCAAAACGGCGCTTTCGCCCGAGCGCATCGAACCCGATCTGCTCGAAGAAGAGCTGCGCAAGCTGGGATATGTGGGCGAGCGGGAGGCGGTCGTGCTCTTTTCGGGAGAGGGGCGCGAATAGGGGGCACGCTGGCTCGGTCGGCCCAGCTCGTATAGATTTAAGCGCAAGCGGATGGCCGCATCATGGCGCGGCGGTCACGCGCGGGAGGTGCCCGAGTATGGCGAGCAGTGTACGGGCGGCCAGGACGGCCGAAACCGTCGCGGTAGAAGTGGTAGAACCCAAGCCGGTCGTTCCTCCGGCCGAAGAACTGTTCAAGCTCTATCGCGAGATGCTCTTGATCCGTCGCTTCGAAGAAAAGGCGGGTCAACTCTATGGCATGGGCCTCATCGGTGGCTTCTGTCATCTCTATATCGGCCAAGAAGCGGTCGCGGTCGGCATTCAGCATGCTTTGACCGACAAGGATTCGGTGATCACCGGCTATCGCGACCACGGCCATATGCTCGTGTGCGGGATGGATCCGCGCCGGGTGATGGCCGAGCTCACCGGCCGCGTCACCGGCTATTCCAAGGGCAAGGGCGGATCGATGCACATGTTCGCCAAGGAAGTGCGCTTTTATGGCGGACATGGCATCGTCGGTGCCCAGGTGGCGCTCGGCACCGGCATCGCCTTTGCCCACAAGTACAAGAAGGACGGCGGGATCTGCGTCACCTATTTCGGCGACGGTGCCGCCAACCAGGGACAGGTCTACGAGTCCTTCAACATGGCGGCTCTGTGGAAGCTGCCGGTGCTCTATGTGATCGAAAACAATCGCTACGCGATGGGCACCTCGACCGAACGCCACGCCTCGACCCGCGAGCTTTTCCAGCGCGGGCTCGCCTTCGGCATTCCCGGCGCGCAGGTGGACGGAATGGACGTGCTCGCGGTGCGCGAAAAGGCGATCGAAGCGGTGAACTATGTGCGCGCCGGTAACGGGCCCTTCGTACTCGAAGCCCTCACCTATCGCTA
The DNA here is from genome assembly GCA_030549795.1 of Pseudomonadota bacterium. Classification (GTDB taxonomy): domain Bacteria; phylum Pseudomonadota; class Alphaproteobacteria; order Geminicoccales; family Geminicoccaceae; genus JANXAZ01. Next base: position 12,169 of record JAUQQO010000029.1, read on the forward strand.
CCGCGGTCACTCGATGTCCGATCCGGGCAAGTACCGCACCAAAGAAGAAGTCCAGGAGATGCGCGAGCGGCACGACCCGATCGACAAGCTCAAAGCCCTCATGATCGCGGAAGGGATCGCCGACGAGGCGCGCTTTAAAGAGATCGACAAGGAGATCCGCGACATCTGCAATGAGGCGGCGCGCTTCGCACAGGACAGCCCGGAGCCCGATCCCTCCGAGCTCTATACCGATGTGTTGATCGAAAGCTGATCGGTGTCGCGTACGGCGAACGCGGCGATCTCGAGGCGAACCGACCGCAAGGGGCCTACCCGGGAGGCACGCAATGCCCACACCCATTCTCATGCCGGCGCTCTCGCCGACCATGACGGAAGGGACGCTCGCGCGCTGGCTCAAAAAACCGGGCGAGCGGGTGCGGCCGGGCGAGGTCATCGCCGAGATCGAGACCGATAAGGCGACCATGGAGGTCGAGGCGGTCGAGGAAGGCACGCTCGCCGAGATCCTCGTTCCCGAGGGCACCGAGGGGGTCAAGGTCAACACCCCGATCGCGCTGTTGCTCGCCGAGGGCGAAGAGCCGCAACCGGCACCCGCCGCAGCGGCCCCTGCGCCATCGGCGCAGGAGCCGGCACGCGCCGCAGCCGCACCCGCCGCCGCGCCGCAAGTCCTGCGCGCGCGGGAGCCGGAAGAGAGCTGGGCGGGGGCGAAGATGGTCAAGCTCACGGTGCGCGAAGCGCTGCGCGATGCCATGGCGGAAGAGATGCGCCGCGATCCCACCGTGTTCTTGATGGGCGAAGAGGTGGGCTATTACCAGGGCGCCTATAAGGTGAGCCAGGGCCTTTTGGACGAGTTCGGCCCCGAGCGGGTGATCGATACCCCGATCACCGAATATGGTTTCACCGGCCTTGGGGTGGGCGCGGCGATGGCCGGCTTGCGGCCGATCGTCGAGTTCATGACCTGGAACTTCGCCATGCAGGCGATCGACCACATCATCAACTCGGCGGCCAAGACCCTCTACATGTCCGGTGGGCAGATGAACTGCCCGATCGTCTTTCGGGGGCCCAATGGCGCCGCCGCCCGCGTCGCCGCCCAACACAGCCAGGAATACAGCTCCTGGTATGCCCATTGTCCGGGCCTCAAAGTGGTGGCCCCCTATTCCGCCGCCGACGCTAAGGGTCTGCTCAAATCCGCCATCCGCGATCCCAACCCGGTGGTCTTTCTCGAAAACGAAGTGCTGTACGGGCGAAGCTTCGAAGTGCCCGACGTCCCCGATCTTCTGGTTCCGATCGGGCGCGCCAAGATCGTGCGCAAAGGCCGCGATTTGACGATCGCCACCTTCTCGATCATGGTCGGTAAGGCCTTGGAAGCGGCCGAGCGGCTCGCGCAGAAGGGCATCGAAGCGGAAGTCATCGATCTGCGCACGCTGCGCCCGCTCGATGTCGAAACGCTCGTCGCATCGGTCAAGCGCACCAACCGGCTGCTCGCGGTCGAAGAGGGTTGGCCGGTGTGCGGCATCGCCGCCGAACTGGCGGCGATCGCCATGGAGCACGCCTTCGACTGGCTCGATGCGCCGGTCGTGCGGGTGACCGGCAAGGACGTGCCGATGCCCTATGCCGCCAATCTCGAGCGGCTGGCGGTGCCGCAGGTGGAAGACATCGCTGCGGCTGCCGAGGCGCTCGTCGCCCGCCGCATCTAACCCGGGCAAGACAGAGGGAAGGAGGCCGCGTTCCGTGCCGACACCCATTCTCATGCCGGCGCTCTCGCCCACCATGACCGAGGGCAATCTCGCGCGCTGGCTCAAAAAAGAGGGTGATCCGGTCAAGGCCGGGGAAGTGATCGCCGAGATCGAAACCGACAAGGCGACCATGGAGGTCGAGGCGGTCGAGGAGGGCATCCTCGGCAAGATCCTGGTCCCCGAAGGAACCGAAGGGGTCAAAGTCAACACCCCGATCGCACTCTTGTTGCACGAAGGGGAGGACGCGAGCGCTCTGATCGTGCCACCTAAGCGCGGCAACGGCGAGGTGCGGGCGCACTCACCGGCCGTTGCTCCCTCGCCTTCAGCTCCCGCGGCGGCGCCGGGCACCCCAGCTGAAGGCACGCGGGAGAGCGGGCGGATCTTCGCAAGCCCGCTCGCTCGCCGCATGGCGGCGCAAGCCGGCCTCGATCTCGCCACGATCAAGGGCACCGGTCCGCACGGGCGGATCGTGAAGGCAGACATCGAAGCGGCGCTCGCGGCGCGTGCCGCGGCAGCTGCGGCGGCTGTGGCTGCCACACCGGCAGCCGCGCCTGCCATGACAGCCCCGGCGCCCGCAGCCCCGGCCGCCGAGGCAGTCGTCCCGCCCCCACCGCCGCCCACGCCAACGCCGGCACGTGTGCCCGCGGTCGCGGAGATCCGGCTCGATGCGATGCGCAAGACGATCGCTCGCCGGCTCCTCGAGGCCAAACAGACCATCCCGCACTTTTATCTTTCCGTCGACGTCGAGCTCGATGCGCTTTTGGATCTGCGCGCCAAGCTCAACGCGCGCCCCAAGGTCGACTACAAGCTCTCGGTCAACGACTTCATCATCAAGGCGGTGGCGCTCGCGCTTCGCAAAGTTCCCGAGTGCAACGCCAGCTTCGCCGAAGACAAGATCATACAGTACAAAGACGTCGACATCGCAGTCGCGGTGGCGATCGAAGGCGGGCTCGTAACACCCGTGATCCGCAAAGCGGATCAAAAGACGCTTTCGGTGATCTCGGCCGAGATGAAAGATCTCGCCGAGCGCGCCCGCGCCCGCAAGCTGGCTCCCGAAGAGTATCAAGGTGGCGGGTTCACGATCTCCAACCTCGGCATGTACGGGATCCGCGAGTTCGCCGCCATCATCAACCCGCCGCAGGCGTGCATCCTCGCCGTCGGCGCAGCGGAGAAGCGACCGGTGGTGCGCGACGATCAGATCGTCATCCGCACGCTCATGACGGTGACGCTCTCGGTCGACCATCGGGTGGTCGACGGGGCGGTCGGGGCGCGCTTCCTCGAAGCGTTCAAGACGTATTGTGAAGATCCGATGGGCCTGCTCGTTTGAGCGCCGATCGCGGCACCCGCCGCATGCAAAGTCAGCCTCATGCGCGCGCAAGCTGTGCCTTAAGAGCGCAAAATGAGCGCGCGGCGCGACCAAGTCGGCTCGCGCGCGGCACAAAACGGCTCAAGAGGCGTTAAGGTTCGACGGGCGGGGGCACGCGGAAGGCGCCATGGGCCGCTCTTTCGCGCCTAAAGCATCTGGCTTAAGCGAGAGGAAGGTTTCGCCGCGAGGGAAAGACAATGGGCTACAAGGTGGCGGTGGTCGGCGCCACGGGTGCCGTCGGCAACGAGATGTTGCAGATCCTGGCCGAGCGCAACTTCCCGGTCGACGAGGTGGTGGCGCTCGCCTCCGAACGCTCGCTGGGCAAAAAGGTGAGCTTTGGGGAAGACAAGACACTCGATGTGCTCGATCTCGAAACCTTCGACTTTAAGGGTTTCGATATCGCGCTCTTCTCGCCCGGCGCGAAAGTGTCGGCGGTGCACGCCCCGCGCGCCGCGGCCGCGGGTTGCGTGGTCATCGACAACACCTCCCACTTCCGCATGGACCCCGACGTGCCGCTCGTAGTCCCTGAAGTCAACCGGCACGCGCTCGTGGATTTCCGCAAAAAGAACATCATCGCCAATCCCAATTGTTCTACTATTCAGATGGTCGTAGCACTCAAGCCGATCCACGACGTGGCCCGCATCAAACGGGTGGTGGTGGCCACCTACCAATCGGTGTCGGGTGCCGGCCGGGAGGCGATGGACGAGCTCTTCGACCACACCAAAGCGGTCTATATGAACCAGCGCAAAGAGCCGGTTCACTTCCCCAAGCCGATCGAGTTCAACCTCATCCCGCACATCGACGTCTTCATGGAGGACGGATACACCAAAGAAGAGTGGAAGATGGCGGTCGAGACCAAGAAGATCTTGGACCCCGCGATCGCTGTTACCGCCACCTGCGTGCGCGTACCCGTTTTCATCGGCCATTCTGAGGCGATCAATATCGAGCTCGAAAAGCCGCTTTCAGCAGAAGAAGCACGCGAGATCTTGGACGAAGCGCCGGGTGTCGTCGTCCTCGATCGCCGCGAGCCCGGCGGCTACGCCACCCCGCGCGACGTCGCGGGCGAATACGAGGTCTATGTGTCGCGCATCCGCAACGACCCGACCGTCCCCCACGGCCTCAACCTCTGGGTGGTGGCGGACAATCTGCGCAAGGGGGCGGCCTTGAACGCGGTCCAGATCGCCGAGTGTCTGATCGAGGACGGACTGTTGTGAGCAGTTGGACGGGGCCGCAGGAGCGCGGCACCTTATCCTTTGCGCGCGAACCGGCGGCCCCCGATAATCTGCCCGAGCTCAGCGTTTCCGAGCTCGCCTTCGCACTCAAGCGGGTGGTGGAGACGAGCTTTGGGCTCGTGCGCGTGCGCGGCGAGCTCTCCGGCTTCAAGCGCGCCAATTCCGGCCATCTCTATTTCGCGCTCAAAGACGAGCGCGCCGTGCTCGAGTGCGTGGCCTGGCGCTCGAGTCTGCCGCGGCTCGCCTTCGAGCCGGAAGACGGCCTCGAAGTCGTGTGCACCGGCAGGCTCACCACCTATCCCGGCCGCTCGCGCTACCAGCTCGTGGTCGAGCGGATGGAACCGGCCGGGATGGGGGCGCTCATGGCGCTGCTCGAAGAGCGCAAGCGCCGTCTTGCCGCCGAGGGCCTGTTCGACCCCGCGCGCAAGCGCAAGCTTCCCTTCCTGCCGCGGGTGATCGGGGTGGTCACCTCACCTACGGGCGCCGTGATCCGCGACATCCTGCACCGCATCGGCGAGCGCTGCCCGACCCGGGTGATCCTCTGGCCCGTGCTCGTGCAAGGGGAAGGGGCGGCCGAGCAGGTGGCGGCCGCCATCCGCGGCTTTTCTTCCCTGCCGGAGGGCGGGCCGATCCCGCGCCCCGATGTCCTCATCGTTGCCCGCGGCGGCGGCTCGATCGAGGACCTGTGGGCGTTCAACGAGGAGATCGTGGTGCGCGCCGCCGCCGCCTCGACCATCCCGTTGATCTCGGCGGTCGGCCACGAGACGGATTGGACGTTGATCGACCTCGCAGCCGATGTGCGGGCGCCGACCCCCACCGCCGCCGCCGAGATGGCGGTGCCGGTGCGCCGCGAGCTCGAGGCCAAGCTCGCCACCTTGGATGCTCGCCTAACGAGCGCGATGGCGCGCGAGCTGCGCAGCTTGCGCGAGCGGCTCGAAGGGCTCAGGCGCGGTCTTCCCGAACCACGGCAGATCCTGGGGGCGGCAGCGCAGCGTCTCGACGATCTCACGAGCCGTCTCGAGGCCTGTTCGCCGCTTGCGGTCGTGCGGCGGCTCGAAGAGCGCGTGGCGCTGCGCGGCAAGCGGCTCGAGGAACTGATCGCCGATCGGCTGTGCCGGGCGCGCGAGCGGCTCGCCCTTCTCGGCCGCGGCCTCGACCCCGAGCGGGTCCGGGCGCGGATCCACGAGCGCGCAACCGTGCTCGATCGGCTCGCCCGCCATCTCGAGAGCCTATCTTACGAGCGGGTGCTCGAGCGGGGCTTTGCGATCGTGCGCAGCCGCAAGGACGGTCGGGTGATCCCGCGCCTCGCTGCGCTCGGCGCCGAAAGCGCGCTCGAGGTGCAGTTCGCCGACGGTGCGCTCGCGGTTGTGCGCGCCGAGGGTGGCTGCGGCCGGCCGCGCGGGCGCGGCCGCGACACCCCGCCCGTGCAGGGAAGCCTACTGTGAGCTGCGAGCCCGGCGACCGCAACCGACCCGGCATCGAGCGGCTGCTCGAGGTCATGCGCCGGCTGCGCGACCCCGAGCACGGTTGCCCGTGGGATAAACAACAGACCTTCGCCACCATCGCCCCCTATACGATCGAAGAGGCCTACGAAGTCGCCGACGCCATCCAGCGCCAGGACTGGCAGGAACTCAAAGGCGAACTGGGCGATCTCTTGCTGCAGGTGGTCTACCACGCGCAGATGGCGCAAGAGGCGGGCCTGTTCGACTTCGATGCGGTGGCGCACGCCATCGCCGACAAGATGATCCGCCGCCACCCGCACGTCTTCGGCGAGGCGTGCATCGACAGTGCCGAGGCGCAGCGCCGCGCGTGGGAAGAGGCCAAGGCAGCAGAGCGCGCCCAAAAGGGCGCCGGCTCGGTGCTCGACGGCGTGCCGCTCGCGCTTCCCGCGCTCGCCCGGGCGGAAGAGCTGCAGCGTCGGGCGGCCAGTATCGGCTTCGACTGGCCACAAGCCGAAGCGATCCTCGACAAGATCCAAGAAGAACTCACCGAGCTGCGCGCCGCGCTGCACACCCGAGAGACGAGGGAGCGGCTCGCCGAGGAACTGGGCGATCTCTTGTTCGCGGTGGTCAACCTCGCCCGAAGGCTGGAGGTGGATGCGGAAGACTCACTGCGCGCGGCCAATGCCAAGTTCGAGCGCCGCTTCCGCGCGGTCGAGAGCCGCGCGCGGGCGCGCGGCTGTGACCCCGCCCGGCTCGACCTCATCGTGCTCGATGCGCTGTGGGACGAGGTCAAGCGCGAAGAGCGCGCTTAAGCGAGCGCGCGCGGCCGGTAGAAGGCGAGAAGGCGGCCCTGAGCGGGGCGCAGCTCCGACCAATGGGCGATCGGCAGGGCGATGCGAGCGAGGGCAGCGGTGGGAAACTTCTCCATCAAGCCCGTTTTGGACGCTTCCTCGGGATCGGCGAGGAGGGCGAGCGCGAGATGGTGCAAGCCGGGATTGTGACCGACGATCATAAGGCGCATCACCGCATCCGGTTGCCGGCGCAGGATGCGAAGCAAAAGCGAGGGCGGGGCGAGATAGAGGCTCGCGAGCTGCTTGACCGCAACCGGCCGCGGCAGCTCGGCGGCGGCGAGCTCGAGGGTGCGCCGGGCGCGCGTCGCGGTCGAGCAGAGCACGAGATCGGGGATGAGTTCTTCGCGCGCCAAAAGCCGACCCATCTTGGGCGCCGCCTTGCGCCCGCGCGGGGCGAGATCACGGTCGTGGTCGGGCACGCCCGGCTCGTCCCAAGACGATTTGGCGTGACGAAAGAGCAAGAGCTCGCGCATCGCTTTTGCTCGCAGGGGCGCTCGAGCCGCACTCGCGAAGGCGCCCGCGCAGCTATATAGAGCATCAAAAGCCAGTTGCGCGGGACTGGCCGGCGGCACGGGCGGAGCCCAACGGATGATGCGCGAGGAGGATGCGATTTCGTCCGCGCCGGCACCGGCGGCTCCGTCGCGCGAGCCGCCGCCGCTGCGGCCGGAGCATTTCATCAATCGCGAGCTTTCCTGGCTCGCCTTCAACGAACGCGTGCTCGAGGAAGCCTTCAACCCGGCTTATCCGCTCTTCGAGCGCTTGCGCTTTCTCTCCATTTCGGGCTCCAACCTCGACGAATTCTTCATGGTGCGGGTAGCCGGCCTCAAAGGCCTGGTGGCAGCCGGGGTCAACGCCGCCGGACCGGACGGGATGAGCCCGCTCGAGCAGCTGCAGGCGATCCATGCCCGCGTCGCCGAACTCTTTCACCGCCAACACCGCTGCTGGTGCGAGCTCGTCGGCCTGTTGCGCAAGGAGGGTGTGCTCGTCCTCGACGTCGACGAGCTCGGCCCCGAGGAGCTCGCACGCTTGCGCGCGCGCTTCGTCGATGAGGCGCTCGCGGTGCTCACACCGATCGCCATCGACCCCGCGCATCCCTTTCCCTTCATTCCCAATTTGGGCATGGGTGTGGCGCTCGAACTCGAGCGGGGCCGCGATGATTTCATCAACGCGATCGTGCTCTTGCCGAGCCAGCTCGAGCGCTTCGTGCGGCTGCCCGGGGAGGGATTGCGCTTCGTCCGCCTCGAGCAACTGATCACCCGCTTTGCCGATCTGCTCTTTCCCGGCTTTACGCTGCGCGGCCAGGGCTGCTTTCGGGTCATCCGCGACAGCGACATCGAGATCGAGGAGGAAGCCGAGGACCTCGTGCGTTTGTTCGAGGTTCTCTTAAAGCGTCGCCGGCGCGGCAACGTCATCCGGCTCAAGGTCGAGGCTTCGATGCCGGCGAGCCTCGAAGAGTTCTTGATCGAGAACTTGGGCGTTTCGCCGGGTGACGTGTTCAAGGTCGAGGGGATCCTGGGGCTCGCCGACACCAAACAGATCATTTCAAACGAGCGGGCGGATTTGCTCTTTCCACCCTTTAGCGCACGCTTCCCCGAACGGATCAAGGACTTCGGAGGGGATTGTTTCGCCGCCATCCGCCACAAGGACTTCGTGGTCCACCACCCCTTCGAGAGCTTCGATGTGGTGGTGCAGTTTTTGCTTCAGGCGGCGCGCGATCCCAATGTGGTGGCGATCAAACAGACGCTCTACCGCACGAGCGACGACAGCCCGATCGTCGCCGCCTTGATCGAGGCAGCGGAAGCCGGCAAGTCGGTGACCGCGCTCGTCGAGCTCAAGGCGCGCTTTGAAGAAGAGCGCAACATCCAATGGGCGCGGCGGCTCGAGCGCGCCGGCGTGCAAGTCGTCTACGGCTTCATCGAGCTCAAGACACATGCCAAAGTGTCGATGGTGGTGCGCCGCGAACCGGGGGGCTTGCGCACGTATGTGCATTTCGGCACCGGCAACTATCACCCGATCACCGCCAAGATCTACACCGATCTGTCGTTCTTTACCTGCGATCCGGCGCTCGGACGCGATGCCGCGCGCGCCTTCAACTTCATGACCGGCTATGCGCGGCCGGTGGGCCTCGAGAAACTCGCCCTCGCGCCCGTCAATTTACGCGAGACACTCAACGCCCTCATCGACGCCGAAATCGAACACGCCCGTGCCGGCCGCAAGGCGCAAATCTGGGCCAAGCTCAACGCGCTCGTCGACGATCAGATCATCGCCAAGCTCTACGAAGCCTCCTGTGCGGGGGTGAAGATCGATCTCGTGGTGCGCGGCATCTGCTGCCTGCGCCCGGGTGTGCCCGGTCTTTCCGAGAACATCCGGGTCAAGAGCATCGTCGGACGGTTTCTCGAGCACGCCCGCATCGTCTGTTTCGGCAACGGCTACGGTTTGCCGTCGCGCAAGGCGAAAGTGTTCATCTCCTCGGCCGATTGGATGCAGCGCAACCTCTCGCGCCGGGTCGAAACGCTCGTGCCGATCGAAAACGAGACTGTGCACCAGCAGATCCTCTTCCAGGTCATGGTCGCCAACCTCAAGGACAACACCAATTCCTGGATCCTCAAGCCCGACGGCAGCTACGAGCGGGTCGATCCGGGCGACGAGCCGTTTTCAGCCCATGCCTATTTCATGACCAATCCTTCGCTTTCCGGGCGCGGGCGGGCGTTGCGCAAGCGCGGCGGCCAGCCGCGCACGCTCGCGCCGGTGAGCGTCGAGACGGCGGCCGAATGATCGCTGAACGCGATCGGCCCGTAGCTGTCATCGATCTCGGATCGAACTCGATCCGCCTCGTCGTCTTCGAGCGGCTGGCCCGCGCACCCTTGTCGCGCTTCAACGAGCGCCGCTTCTGCGGCCTCGGCCGCGCCCTCGCCGAGACCGGACGGCTCGCGCCGGAGGCGATCGGGCCCGCACTTTCCACCTTGCGCCGCTATGTTCTGCTGGCCCGCGCCATGGGCTGTTCGGTGATCGACATCGTCGCCACCGCGGCGGTGCGCGAGGCGCGCGACGGGCCCGCCTTCGCCGCCGCGGTCGAAGCGGCGACCGGCGAATCGGTGACCGTGCTATCGGGCGAAGAGGAAGCGCGCACGAGCGCGCTCGGCGTGCTCGCCGGCTTTGGCGAAGCCGAGGGAGTGGTGGGCGATCTCGGCGGCGCGAGCGTGGAATTCGCCTATCTGCCGGTGGTTCGCGAAGGGCCGGCGGGCGTGAGCCTGCCCATTGGCGCGCTCGCCGCCGCCGAGCTCTTCCGCCGCGATCGCGCGCGGCTCGCCGCCGAGCTCGATGCGCGGCTCAAGGCGGCAGAATCCGTGCGCGCGGCAGCACGCGGGCGAAGCTTCTACGTGGTCGGCGGCAGCTGGCGGGCATTGGCGCGGGCCCATATGGCGCTCGCCGACACCCCGCTTCGGGTGGTGCACGGGCTCGCGCTCACCCCTGATCAGGCGATCGCGCTCGCGCGCACCATCGTCGAGCTGGACGAGCGCGGCCGGGCGCGGCTTTCGGGAGTCGCCAAGCGGCGCCTCGAGGCCCTGCCGGCTGCGGCCTTCGTTTTCGAGCGGGTGATTCGCTGGCTCGAGCCGGCACGCATCGTCTTTTCGGCTACGGGTTTGCGCGAGGGGCGGCTGTTCGCCCGCCTCGATCCCGCCGAGCAGGCGGTGGATCCTCTGCTTGCGCAAGCCGCCGATCTCGAACAGCGCGATGGGCGGCTTCTCGGCCTCGGGGCGGCGCTCGCGCGCTGGACCGCACCCTTGTTTTTAGCCGAAACGGCCGAGCAGACGCGGCTGCGCACGGCCACCTGTCTGGTTGCTGACACCGGCTGGCGCGAACATCCCGAGAGCCGCGCGCGCGATGCCTTCTTCGCCATCGCCCACTACCCTTTTTTGGCGATCGACCATCCCGGGCGCGCCTTTCTCGCCTATGCCGTGTTCCGGCGCTATGAGGGGCGCAAGGACGATTCCGCGGTGGCGCGCATCGTGGGCCTGCTCGAGAAGCCCATGCGCAAGCGCGCCGAAGCGCTCGGGGCGGCGCTCGATCTCGCCATCCGGCTCTCGGGCGGGGTGCCGGAAATCCTCGACGCCTGCCCGATCGCGCGCGTGGGCGACCGGCTCGAACTCGCGCTCGGGCATCCGGCGGTCGATCCGAACGACGAGGCGATCCGCGGTCGGCTTCAGGCGCTGGCTGAAGCGCTCGACCTCTCGGCCGTCGGCTTTACTGCCGCACGGGGCTGATGCGGGCGCCGTCGAGCCGCGCGCGCAGCCGACCGACCAGCTCGGGCGGCACGGCAACAGTCAGGCGCAGCCCGTCCGCGCACTCCTCGCGGGCGAGCACCTCACCATGCTCGTGCAGCCAGGCGAGCGCCGCCCCCGCTTCGACCGGCAGCTCGACGGAGAAGAGGGCGTGCGCGCGCAACAGCCGCTCTTCGAGCGCGCGCAAAAGCTCCCCGATGCCCTCGCCGGTGACCGCCGAGACCGCCACCACCCCGGCGCGCCGCTTCGCTTCGGCGACGAGCGCTGCCCGTTCCTCGGCCGAGAGCTTGTCGATCTTGTTCCACACCTCGATGAGCCGCTGCTCCCGCTCCGCTGCGTCGATCCCGAGCTCATCGAGCACCTTCGCCACGTCCTGCGCTTGCGCCTCGTGGTCCGGATTGGCGACGTCGCGCACGTGCACGATCAGATCCGCTGTCTGCACTTCCTCGAGCGTGGCGTGGAAGGCGGCCACGAGCTGGGTGGGCAGATCCGAAATGAAGCCCACGGTGTCCGAGAGGATCACCTTAAGGCCCAAGGGCAAGCGCAACAGGCGCATGGTGGGATCGAGGGTGGCGAAGAGCTTATCGACCGCCTCGACCCCGGCACCGGTGAGCCGGTTGAAGAGGGTGGACTTGCCGGCATTCGTGTAGCCGACCAGGGCTACCACCCGGTAGGGAACGCGCGCGCGCGCACGACGGTGCAGGGCGCGCGTCCGCTTGACCTCTTCGAGCTCGGCTTTGATGCGGGTGATGCGCTCGGTGATCTTGCGGCGGTCGAGCTCGAGCTGGCTCTCGCCGGGACCACCGAGAAAGCCGAAGCCGCCACGCTGACGCTCGAGGTGGGTCCACGAGCGCACAAGACGCGAGCGCTGATAGGTGAGTGCGGCGAGCTCGACCTGCAGCACGCCCTCGCGGGTGCGCGCCCGCGCGCCGAAGATCTCGAGGATGAGCCCGGTGCGGTCGATGACCTTGGTGTTCCACGCCTTCTCGAGGTTGCGCTGCTGTACCGGCGTGAGCGCGGCATCGACCACCACGAGCTCGACCGGCTCGGCTGCGAGCCTGGCCTTGATCTCCTCGACCTTGCCCGAGCCCAGAAGCGTCGCCGGGGTCGGCCGGCGCAAGGGCGCGAGCTCGGCATGGGCGACCTCGAGGTCGATGGCGCGCGCAAGGCCGATCGCCTCTTCAAGGCGCAGGTGCGGATCCCGTCGCGCCGCGTTGGCCCCCGGCATAACGGGGTGGATGACGAAGCACCGCCCACGTCCCGGCCCTTCGGCCGGCGCGCGCCGAGCGAGGAGCGAAGGATCGGCGATCAGTCTTGACTACCCTGTTGCTCGGCTGGGGGTTCGTACAGGCGAACCGCGGCCGACGGCATGACGGTCGAGACTGCGTGTTTGTAGACCAGCTGCACGTGACCGTCTCGTCGCAACAGCAGGCAGAAGTTGTCGAACGAGCCGATCACACCCTGCAGTTTGACGCCGTTGATCAAGAATACCGTCACGGGCACTTTGTTCTTGCGGACGTGATTAAGAAATACGTCTTGCAAGTTCTGTTGCTTCTCGGCTGGCATGCGCCGTTATTCCTTCTCGACGACGCGCCCGACGCACCGGCCGTCCGCTGCGATCAGCGGCGGGACCGGCCGTCTTCTCGGCCATGCCGCCGCAACCGCACGGCGACGCCGCCTTTGGGTGTCACCGCCTCTCGATACCTAATGCACGAAGCCGAATATCCAAGGGCCTCTCGAGCGGCAAGTCGCAATTTGAGTGCCGAGCATCGCACCCCCCCATGCCGTCACTCTTCGGCCGCGCTTTTAAAACCGATGTGCGCGGCGTAGGCGCGGGCGAGGCTGCGGGTCACGGGGCCTGGCCGGCCATCGCCGATCGGGCGGCCGTCGATGCGGGTCACCGGCAGAACCAGAGAGGTCGTGCTGGTGAGAAAGGCCTCGCGCGCCGCTGCCGCCTCGGCGAGGGTGAAGGCGCGCTCGGCCACGGGGATGCCCTGGGCGTGGGCGAGCTCGAGCACCACCGACCGCGTCACACCACCCAGGATGCGCGGACCCAAGGGATGGGTGCGCAGCACACCAGCAGCATCGACGATCCAGGCATTCGACGCCGAGCCTTCGGTGACCACGCCTCCCGCATCGACGAGCCAGGCCTCGCGCGCGCCGAGCGCGGCGGCGCGGCTGCGCGCCAGCACGTTGGGCAATAGGCTCACGGATTTGATGTCGCAGCGCGCCCAGCGCTCATCCGGCAGGGTGATCACGGCCACCCCCTGTTCGTACTCTTCCTGCGCGGGAAGGCGGAGCGGACGCACGGTGATGAACAGGGTCGGCTCGACACTTTCGGGGCAGACATGGTTGCGCTCTGCCACCCCGCGGTCGATCTGGAGATAGACGACGGCGTCGCGCAGGCGGTTCCGGCGCAGACACTCCTCGAGCAGAAGCGCGAGCACGGCGCGGCTCGTGGGCATCGGGATCGCGGCCTCGGCGAGCGAGCGCTCGAGGCGGTCGAGATGGCGCTCGAGGTCGACCAGCCGGCCGCCGATCGCCTTGATCACTTCGTACACACCGTGCGCGAACTGCAAGCCGCGGTCTTCGACTGCCACCGCAGGCGTCGCGATCGGCAAAAAGCGCCCGTCGAGGTAGGCGATGCGCGTCATGTCCTCGGTCCTTACTCCACCGCCAGGCTCAAAAATAATCGAGGCGGACGGCGAACAGCTGCTCCACCCGTTTCACCGCTTCCCCGCGCGCCGCCAAGATGACCCGATCGCCGGCTCTAAGCTGGGTGTCGCCGCGCGGGGTGATCACTGTCCCGCCGCGCACCACCGCTCCGACCACAAGACCCTCCGCCCGCAGCTCGCGCAGCGGCGTACCGACCACGGGCGAGGTGTCGAGGGCCTCGGCCTCGAACACTTCCGCGGCGCCGTCGCGGATGGTGTGGACGGCGCGAATGCGGCCGCGGCGGATGTGGGCGAGGATGCTCGAGACCGTCGTATCGCGCGGGTTGATGGCGACGTCGATGCCGATGGTCGAGGTCAGCTGCTCGTAATCGCGCTTAGCGATCAGCGTCATCGCCCAGCGCGTGCCCATTTGCTTGGCCAAAAGTGCGCTTAAGATGTTGGTCTCGTCGCTGTCGGTGACCGCGATCACCGCCGAAGCGAGTTCCGCGCCCGCCTCGCGCAGCAGGTCGCGCGCCCGGGCATCGCCATTGAGCACCACGGTGCGCGCGAGCCGTTCGGCGAGGAACTCGGCGCGCGCCCGGTTGGCCTCGATGACGGTCACGGTGAGCTCGGGATGGCGGGTCTCTAATTCGTGCGCGAGGGCGAGCCCGACATTGCCGCCGCCGACGATCACGATGCGCTCGCCGATCCGCTCTTGAGCCCCGAAGACGGGCAACACGCGCGGCAGATGAGCGGTCTCGACGACCAAATAGGCTTCATCGTCGAGGCGAATGGAATCATCGCCCGAGGGCAAGAAGAAGCGCTCGCCGCGCACGATTCCGACGCACACGATGTGCAGGTCGGGGAAGAGATGGGTGAGCTGGCGCAACGGCGTATCGCGCACCGCCGCGTCCTCGCCGATGCGCAGCGCCACAAGGCGCACTCGGTCGTCGGCGAAGGGGACGAGGGTGAGCGCACCGGGAACCGAAAGCCTAAGCGCGATCGCGTGCGCCACCTCGAGTTCGGGGGAGATGACGACGTCGATGGGAATGTGTTCGCGGCGGAAGAGATCGCGGTAGCGCCCCTCGAGATAATCGCGCTCGCGCACCCGCGCGATCCGGGTGGGGACATTGAAGAGCGAGTGCGCCACCTGGCAGGCGATCATGTTCACTTCATCGACGTGGGTCACGGCGACGAAGAGATCGGCATCGGCTGCCCCGGCCCGTTCGAGTACGCTCGGCAGCGCGGCATGGCCGACGATGGCTTGGATGTCGAGGGCGTCGCCCAAGCGCTGGGCGAGCACGGGATCGCGGTCGATCACCGTCACGTCCGCCCCGGCGCGCGCGAGATAGCGGGCGATCGCCGAGCCCACCTGACCGGCGCCGGCGATGATCACCCGCATCGCGGCCGCTCCCCGCCGTTTGCACCGCAACGGCCAAGAGGGAGCAGGGAGCCGGACAGCCTCCCAGCCGGCATCGCCCCATCAATCGTCGCTGCTGTTGAGGCCGAGCGTCTTGAGCTTCCGGTGCAGGGCCGAGCGCTCCATGCCGACGAAGTTCGCGGTGCGCGAGATGTTGCCGCCGAAGCGCTGCAGCTGCGCTTGCAGATAGCTGCGCTCGAAATGTTCGCGCGCCTCGCGCAGCGGCATAGAGACGAGCTCGCCATTGGTGAGCGGATCGAGCGCACTGGTTGCCGACGCCGTGAGATCGGGCGGCAGATCCTGCACGGCGATCGGCCGATCGGCGGGGCCGGGGGCCATGATCAACAGCCACTCGATGGTGTTGCGCAGCTGACGGACATCACCCGGCCAGTTCGCGGTCTGCAGAACCGCCATCGCCTCTTCCGAGATCCGGCGCGGCGCCACTCCGAGGTTGCGGGCAGCGAGCTGCATGAAATGGCGGGCGAGTTCGGGAATATCAGTGCGGCGATCGGCCAGCCGCGGCATCTCAAGCGGCACGACGTTCAAGCGGTAATAGAGGTCCTCGCGGAAGCGACCAGCAGCGATTTCTTGTTTGAGGTCGCGGTTGGTGGTGGAGAGCACCCGCACGTCGACTTCGATGCGCTGATCGCCGCCCAAGCGCGTAAAGCGCTGGTCGTGCAGGACGCGGATGATCTTGCCCTGGGTCTCAAGCGGCATATCGGCGACTTCGTCGATCAAGAGCGTGCCGCCATCAGCGCGTTCGAATGCGCCGATGATGCGCCCCTGATCGGGGCCGAGCCAGCCCGGCTCGGCGCCAAAGAGCTCGAGTTCGACCCGATCGGGGCTCAAGGCGGCGGCATTGACGATAACAAACGGCCCCTCGGCGCGGCGCGAGCGCAGATGGATCATGCGCGCCGCCACTTCCTTGCCGGAGCCGGCGGGGCCAAAGATGAGCACGCGCGCGTTGGTGGGTGCGACCTTTTCGATCGTCTGACGCACCTTGACCATCGCCGGCGAGCTGCCGATCAGCTCGAGCTCTTCGCCGATGCGCTCTTTGAGCTCCTCGTTCTCGCGCTTTAAGCGGCTCGCCTCGAGGGCATGGCGCACGGCGAGCAGCAGGCGGTCGGCCTTAAACGGCTTTTCGATGAAATCATAGGCACCCTTTTTGATCGCTTGCACGGCGGTCTCAATGGTGCCGTGGCCGGAGAACATGACCACCGGCAAATGCGGATGTTCGGCCTTGATCCGCTCCAGGACCTGGATGCCGTCCAGCTTCGAGCCCTCGAGCCAGATGTCGAGGAGCACGAGGCCGGGCAGCCGGCGCTGGATCTGCGCGAGTGCTTCCTCCGCCGTCGCCGCCTGCCGCGGCCGGTAACCCTCGTCTTCGAGGACGGCGCTCACCACCTCGCGGATCGCCGCCTCGTCGTCCACGATCAGGATGTCCTTGCTCATGCGATGGTCCCGAGGCTCAAGCGGTGGGCTCGCCCACCGGATGCGGGCGGCCGGTCTCGCTTTTCGCTGTGGCCGCGGGCTCGCGCGTCACGCGCGCCGGAAAGGCGAGCCGGACCAGCGCGCCTCCCTCGCTGCCGTCGGCCAGCTCCACCCGGCCGTCGTGTTCCTCCATGATCTTCCGCACGATGGCAAGTCCCAAGCCGGTGCCCTTGGCGCGGGTGGTGGCATAAGGCTCGAGCAGGCGGTGGCGATCGCCGGGCGGAAAACCGGGGCCATTGTCCTCCACCTCGATCAGGATCTCGCGCGGCGTGCGTAACGCGCGCACGGTAATTTGGGGCTTCGCGCCGTTTGATCGCGGCGGCGCCTCGGCCAGCGCATCGATGGCGTTTTGTAAGAGATTGGTCATTACTTGCCCGATCTTTTCGGCGTCGCAGTCGAGAACGAGCGGATCGTCTTGCGGCAGTTCGAGGCGAAACAGGATGTCCTGACGCGCGCTTTCTTGCAGATCGACCGCTTTGCGCAACAGTACAGCGAGCGATTCGCGCTTGAAGATGGGGGCCGGCATGCGGGCAAAGGCCGAGAACTCCGACACCAAGCGGCCGATGACGTCGACTTGGTGGACGATCGTCTCAACCGCGCGCGCGAATCCCTCCTGCTCTTCTTCCGGCATGCGGGCGCGAAAGCGCCGCCCGAGCCGCTCCGCGGTCAGCCGAATGGGAGTGAGGGGGTTCTTGATCTCGTGCGCGATCCGCCGCGCCACCTCCGCCCACGCCGCCTGGCGCTGAGCGGCGATGAGCTCGCTTATGTCGTCGAAGGTGAGCACATAGCCGGTCAAGCCGGCGGGTCCGCTCTGCGCGGCGAGGCGCACGAGAAGCGTGCGCACGCGCCCCTTGCGGGCGAGGGCGAGCGAGTCCTGCACCGGGCGCTCGGGATCGCCGGCAAGGCGCGCACACAAAGGCGCGATCTCCGGCACGACCTCCTCGAGCGGCCGGCCGACGAGCTCCGCTTCGCCCACGCCGAGCAGTGTCGCGGCGCTCGCGTTGGCGATGAGGATGCGCCGCTGTTGATCGAGCCCGATCACTCCGGCCGTGACCCCGGCGAGCACCGTCTCGATGAAGCGGCGGCGTTCGTCGAGCTCGCGGTTGGCCTCGATGAGCGCCCGGCGCTGGGCCTCGAGCTGGCTCGTCATGCGATTGAAGGTGCGGGTGAGAACGCCGAGCTCGTCTTCGGCTTCAGGGCTTTCCGGCACCCGCACGACGAGATCGCCCGCGCGCACCCGCTCGGCCGCCTCGATCAGACGGCCGAGCGGCACCGCCAAGCGGTCGGCGAAGCCGAGGCCCAGCCACACGGCCGTCATGAGCAAGAGAAGCGCTACGGTCATGAAGATGAGAGCTGACGTGATCTGGATGCCGGTACGCTCGGTTTCAATGAGCCTATAGTCGCTTACGACTTCTTGCGTGCGCTCCATATAAGCGAGGACTTTGGGGTCGACGAAGCGACCAACGTAGAGATAGGCATCGCCGAAGCCGTCGAGGCGGACGAGCGCCCGCACCCGGTCCTCGGTGTCGCTCGTGAGCACGACCACCTCGCCGCGCCCGGCGCGCGCGAGCGCATCTTCCGGAACACCCTCAAAGCCGAGGGCCACCGCCAGCCCCGAGGTGGCGAGCACGCGCCCGGAGCCGTCGAACACCACCGCTTCGGAGAGCGCCCGGATCGCCGCTTGTGCGTTCACGAACTGACGAAACGCCTGCGGCCGGTCGAGAAGGAGCGGGCCCTCCCGGTTGAGATCGGCGGCCATGGCGAGCGCATCGGCGCGGATCACATCGCGATGCTCGGCCAAATAGGCCTCGGCCACCTTAAGGCTGTTCTCGAGCGCGGTGCGTACCCGGGTGGAAAACCAGGACTCCAGTCCAGAGGCCAAAAAGGCGACCCCGAAGACGGCCACCAGAATCGCCGGGGCCACCGCGAGGAGGCTGAAGAAGCCGATCAGACGGGTGTGCAGGCGCGAGGCCGCGCCGCCGCGTCGGCGCGCGAGCAAGAGCAAGACGAGCCGGCGGCCGACGATCGCTGCCAGGGCCAAGAGCAACACGAGGTCGAGGTTGAGGAGGAGGACGACGGTGCGCACCGACGCCCCGCCCGTGCCCAGGCCGCCGAAGGCGATGTAGGTGGCAACCGCGCACCCAAGGGCCGAGACCGCGAGCGCGAAGGCAAGCCGTCGCTCGATCTCGGCGCGCGCCAAAAAAGCGCGCAGCCGAACAAAGGCGGCCGCGGTTGCGCGCAAGGGCGCGGCGGCAAGAGAAGCAGGAGGCTCGCTCACCACGGTGCGATCATGGACCGCGATGGACGCGGATGTCGAGATCGCGGATCTTCTTGCGCAGCGTGTTGCGGTTGATACCGAGCACGCGCGCCGCCTCGAGCTGGTTGCCGCGCGTGAGGCGCAAGGTACGCTCGATCAAAGGCCGTTCCACCTCGCGCAACACGCGCTCATACACCATCGCCGGCGGTGCCGCGGCATCATAGGCGAGGTAAAAACGATCAAGAAAGCTCTCGACGGCGCTTGCGAGATCGACCGGGCGGTCCTGCGGCGGCGCCGTCGGTTCGGCCGCCGTCGGCCGGGTGCGGGCGAGCTCGCGCTCGATCACCTCTTCTTCGATCGTCTCCTCGACGTAAAGGACAGCGATGCGGCGGATGAGGTTTTCGAGCTCGCGCACATTGCCCGGCCAATCATGCGCCTTGAGCCGCGCGACGGCACCGGGGGAGAGGATCTTGGCCGGCAGTCCTTCGGCTTGCGCCTTGGCCAAGAAATGCTGGGCCAGGGCGGGGATGTCCTCGATGCGCTCGCGCAAAGGCGGCAAGCGCAACGGCACGACGTTCAAGCGGTAGAACAGATCCTCGCGGAACAGACCCTGGCGGACGAGCTGGGCGAGGTCGCGATGGCTCGCCGCCACGATGCGTACGTTCGTGCGCAAGGGCTCCTTGCCGCCCACGGGTACGAATTCCCCCTGCTGGAGGACGCGCAACAGCCGCGTTTGCGCCTCAAGCGGCATGTCGCCGATCTCGTC
The DNA here is from genome assembly GCA_030549795.1 of Pseudomonadota bacterium. Taxonomy (GTDB): domain Bacteria; phylum Pseudomonadota; class Alphaproteobacteria; order Geminicoccales; family Geminicoccaceae; genus JANXAZ01. Next base: position 31,661 of record JAUQQO010000029.1, read on the forward strand.
GAGGAAGAGGGTGCCGCCTTCGGCCTGCTCGAAGCGCCCCGCACGGCGCGCGATGGCGCCGGTGAAGGCTCCCTTTTCGTGGCCGAAGAGCTCGCTCTCGATGAGCTCACGGGGGATCGCCGCCATGTTCACGGCAACGAAGGGACCGCCGCGGCGCTTGCCGAAATCGTGCAGGGCGCGCGCCACCAGCTCTTTTCCGGTGCCCGATTCGCCGTGGATGAGCACGGTAAGGTCGGTGCCGGCGAGGCGCGCGACCATGCGGTAGATCTCCTGCATCGCCGGCGAGCGGCCGACGATCGGCAGGTTCTCGCTTTGAGGCGCGAGCGCACCTTCAAGGGGTCGGCTGCGGCGGCGGGCGAGCGCGCGCTGAACGGTGCTCACAAGCTGAGCGATATCGAAGGGTTTGGGGAGATAGTCGAACGCGCCGCGTTCGGTTGCCCGCACCGCGGTGAGGATGGTGCTCTGGGCACTCATGAGGACAACCGGCAGATCGGGCCGCAGCGCTTTGATGCGCGGCAACAGATCGAGGGCGTTTTCATCCGGCAGCCACACGTCGCACACCACGACATCGCCTTTGCCCTCGGCGATCCAGCGCCAAAGCGCGCTCGCCACGCTGGTTGCCTGCACGGTGTAGCCCTGGCGGGCGAGCGCCCGGCTCACCACGGTGCGGATCGCCTGATCGTCTTCGGCGACGAGGACGGTTGCGGCACTCATCGCTCTTTGCTCCGCGCAGTCGGCCGCGGCCGCACGGCGGGCAGGCGAACGCGCACCACAGTGCCCGGTTCGCCGTCCTCGATCGACACCACCCCACCGTGGTCGGCGATGATCTTGGCCACGAGCGCCAGGCCGAGACCGCGGCCCTTGGGCTTGGTGGTGACGAAAGGTTCGAAGAGATGGTCGCGGATCTCGGGCGGAATGCCGGGACCGTTGTCCTTGATCTCGATGGTGATCGGCAACTCTACCATCGTTCCGCTGTGTCCGGCCGCTACTCGAAAGCCGTGGCGGAAATGGGTGGACAAGGTAATGAGGCCGCCCTCGCGCGGCACCGCCTCGGCGGCGTTCTTGATGAGGTTCAAGAAGGCCTGGACGAGGCGGTCGCGATCCCCTTCGACTTCGGGTAAGGAGGGATCGTAGATTTCTTGAAAGCGCACGTGGCGGGCGAAGCCGCTTTGCGCCAGCTGGCGGACGTGCCCCAGCACCTGGTGTACGTTGACGGCTTGGCGCAGGAGGGGAGCCCCTTCCCCGAAGGCCTCCATGCGCTCGACCAGGCCTACGATGCGGTCCACTTCAGCGCAGATCAGCGCCGCAAGCGGCCGATCCTCGGGCGGTAGCGCCGGCTCGAGCAGCTGGGCCGCACCCCGGATGCCCGAGAGCGGATTTTTGACTTCGTGCGCGAGCGTTGCCGCAAGTCCCGCGATCGAGCGCTGCGAGCCGCGCTGGGCGCGCTGGGGATCGAAGCGATGGGCCAAGGAACAGGGATGGAGCACCACCAAGACCGCACCCGGCGTTTCGACGATCGGGGCGAGATGGCAGTCGACCGCGACCGCTTCGCCGCGAGCGAAGGCAAGTTCCATGCCGTAATCCGATAAGGAGCGCCCCTCGGCCTGGACCTGGCGGACGAGATCGAGCAGGCGGGCGTGCGGGGCGAGGAGCTCGCTTATGGGCCGGCTCACGAGCAGCCGCGCGCTCGCCGAAAAGAGCAGCTCGGCCGCCGGATTGACGGCGCAGATCTTGAGCTCTGGGTCGAGCGCGAGGACCGCGCTCGGCAAATTGGCGAGCATAAGTTCGGCCGAAGGCGGGCTCACCGCAGGTCGAGGCTCCGCAGGGCGCATCATCTGCGCGAATCCTGTGCAGAATTGCGTTTGTGCACAAATCGCAGGCAGGGTAACCGAGCCCAAACCAGCAGGCAAGGGCAGCCACGCCCGCCCCCTGGCGCGACGCGCCCGCAGCGCCTAGGCTGCGCGCAACCGGAAGAGAGCTCCTATGCACTGCGTCGCCTTGATCGTCGCAGCAGGCGCAGGCGTGCGCGCCGGCGGCGAGATCCCCAAACAGTACCGGCGGGTGGGCGGGCAGCCGGTGCTGCGCTTAGCCCTCGAACCCTTTTGCCGACACCCGAAGGTCGATGGGGTGGCGGTGGTGATCGCCCCCGAGCACCGCCCGCTCTATGAAGAGGCGACGCGCGGGCTGACGCTCTTGCCCGGGGTGGCGGGCGGAGCCACGCGCCAGGCCTCGGTGCGCGCCGGGCTCGAGGCGCTCGCCCCGCTCGCCCCACGGCTCGTGCTGATCCACGACGCCGCCCGTCCCTTCGTCTCCACCGCGCTCATCGACCGCGTGCTGCGCGCGCTCGAGCACCACCCGGCGGTCATTCCGGCACTGCCGGTGGTCGACAGCCTGCGCCGGATCCAGGGCGAGCGGGTGGTCGAAGACGTCGAACGCGCCGACCTCGTCCGCGTGCAAACCCCCCAAGGCTTCGTCTTCAACGCCATCCTCGATGCGCACCGCCACGCTCCGCCGATAGGCTTTCCCGACGACGGGGCGGTCGCCGCCTGGGTCGGCTTGCCGGTCGTCCACGTTCCCGGCGAAGAGGACAATATGAAGCTCACCCTTCCCGAAGACTTCGCGCTCGCCGAGCGGCGGCTGATCGCCGCCGCCGTGCGCCGGACCGCGCAGGGGATCGATGTCCACCGCTTCGCCCCCGGCCGCCGTCTCGTCCTCGCCGGGATCGAGATCCCAAGCGAGCTCGGCCTTGAAGGCCATTCCGATGCCGATGTCGTGCTGCACGCCGTTACCGATGCCGTGCTCGGCCTTGTAGGAGAGGGCGACATCGGCGAACATTTTCCGCCTTCGGAGGCGCGCTGGCGCGATGCCGATTCGCGCCTGTTCGTGCGCCATGCGCTCGCGCTTTTAAGCGCGCGCGATGGCGTGCTCGAACATCTCGATGTCACCATCCTCGCCGAGCAGCCCAAGCTCGCTCCGCACCGTGCGGCGATGCGCGCGAGCCTCGCCGAGCTCACCGACCTGCCGTTGAGCGCGGTGAGCATCAAGGCGACCACAACCGAAGGCCTCGGCTTTATCGGGCGCGGGGAGGGGATCGCTGCCTTAGCACTCGCCACCGCTCGCTTCGCGAGGACGCCGTGAGCTTTCCCGACAGCTGTCTTGCCGCGGCGGCGCGTCTTTTGGACGCGTGTCGGACGCGCGGTATTCGCCTCGTGACGGCCGAGTCCTGCACCGGTGGTCTCGTTGCCGGTTGTCTTACCGAACATGCGGGAGCATCGGCGGTCGTCGACCGCGGTTTCATCGTCTACGACAACCGCGCCAAGATCGAACTTCTGGGCGTGAGCCCGGCGACGCTCGAGACCTTTGGTGCGGTGAGCGAGGCCTGCGCGCGCGAGCTCGTAAAAGGCGCGCTCGCCCGCTCATCTTGCGGGCTCGCGCTTGCCGCCACCGGGATCGCCGGTCCGGGCGGCGGCACGCCGGAAAAGCCGGTGGGCCTCGTCCACCTCGCAGCCGGTCGCCGCGACGGCTTGATCCTGCACCGACGCTGCCTGTTCGCGGGTGACCGCCGCGCGGTGCGGCTCGCTGCGGTGGAAGCGCTGCTCGCTTTGGGTCTCGAGGCGCTGACCGCACCGCTTCCGGCGCCGACCGCAGCGAGCACGGGATCGGAGCTCAATCGCGCAGACGGCTGAATACCCCGTCGCGGGTGTCGCCCGAGGCATGGCAGCCGAAGCAGGCCTCGGCCGCCTTCGCGCCCACCGCCCGCTTGGCGGGATCGCCAGCGGCAAAGCCCTCAAAGCCCCAGCCGCCGGTGGCGGCGAAGCGGCGCGAATCCTTCTCCATCACCCCCAACACCTTGCGCGGGCCCTCAATCAGCGCGTTGTTCTCGCGCTTGGCCTCGAGGAGATCGAAGATGATCACCGCCCCGTCGGGGAACTTGCCGGTTCGGTAGCCTTCGAGCGCCTTGGGGTTGGCATAGATGTGGTGGATGCCGCCGAAGGCCTCGTAGAGCGGATGGCCGGGCTCGATCACCATGCTCTTGACGTGGTGCCAGCTGCGCCAGCCCTCGGGATAGGCGACTTCGGCGGCAACGGCGGACACAGCCGGAAGGAGCAGAAGGATGGCGGATACCAAACGGCGCATGCGTACGCTCCCTTCACGATCCGGTACGCGACCCGGCCATGTTCGACCATTTGTGTGCGCAGCGAACAAGAAGGCACTTTTCGGTGCACTACTTACTGCGGAGTAACCGTCCCATGGGGGAGGATCGGACGCGCAACGAACGCGGCGCCGCTCTCGTCGATCGCGGACGCGGGCCCTTGGCCGAGGTCGTCGGCTGCAAATGGTCGGTTGAGATTTTGTTCGCGGTCCGGCGCGGCATTCGGCGACCCGGGGCGCTCGAGCGCGCGATCGCGGGTATCTCGACCAAGGTCTTGAACGAACGGTTGGCCAAGCTGTGCCGGCTCGGGCTTCTCACGCGCAGCGCGTGGCCCGAAGTGCCGCCACGGGTCGAGTATGGGCTCACCCCGGCCGGGGCGCGCTTGTGCGCGATCCTCGATGCGCTTTCCGCGCTCGAAACCGAGCTCGGGCTGGGGCCGGGATCTTACGAGACGGGGACGGGGGCGGGGGACTCGCTGCGCGAGCCTTCACCATAAAGCGCCCGCGCGCGCGCCTCGAAGGCGGCGATCATGCGGTTGACCGCCTCGTTGAACAGAACGCCCATCAAGTTCTGCAAGAACTTCGAGCGAAATTCGAAGTCGACGTAGAAATCGACGATGCAACCACCATCGGGCGCCGGCTCGAAGCGCCAGTGGTTGTTGAGGTAGCGGAAGGGGCCTTCGATATACTCGACGTCGATACCGTACGGGGGAAGTAGCGTCACCTTGGAGGTGAAGCGCTCGCGCAGCATCTTGAAGGCGACGACGAGATCGGCGTAGAAAACGTTGCCGTCGCGCTTAGTGATGCGTGCGGCTTTGCACCAGGGCAAGAATTCGGGATATTTGTCGACTTCGGCAACCAGTCGGAACAACTGCTCTGCCGTATAGGGCAGATGGCGCTTTTCGGCGTGGGTCGGCATCGGGTTACGATCAGGCAGTCGCCGAAGTGGGCGCGTCCAAAGTGGCAAGACGGGCGGCTTTAAGGCGCGCAAAGTCGGCGCCGGCGTGGTAGGAGCTGCGCGTTAAGGGCGAGGCGGCGACCAACAAAAAGCCCTTGGCGCGGCCGATGCTGGCATAAGATTCGAACTCGGCCGGCTCGACGAAGCGCACAACCGGATGATGGCGGGGTGTCGGCTGCAGATATTGGCCGATGGTGAGGAAATCGACATCAGCGCAGCGAAGATCATCCATGACCTGGATCACTTCTTCTTTCTCTTCGCCGAGCCCGACCATGATGCCGGATTTGGTAAAGATGGTGGGATCGAGCTCCTTCACGCGCTGCAGAAGGCGCAAGGAGTGGAAATAGCGCGCACCCGGGCGCACGCTGCGATAGAGCCGCGGCACGGTTTCGAGATTGTGGTTGTAGACATCCGGGCGGGCGGCGACCACGGCTTCTAAAGCGCCGGCCTTGCCGCGGAAGTCGGGTGTCAAGACTTCGATGGTGGTCGCCGGCGATGCGGCGCGGATCGCCTTGATGCAGCGCACGAACTGAGACGCCCCGCCATCATCGAGATCATCGCGGTCGACGGAAGTGATCACCACATGCGCAAGGCCGAGTGCGACGACGAGTTCGGCGACGCGCGCCGGTTCGTCGGGATCGACCGGGCCCGGCATGCCGGTCTTGACGTTGCAGAAGCTGCAGGCGCGGGTGCACACATCGCCCAGGATCATCACCGTGGCATGGCGCTCCTGCCAGCATTCGCCGATGTTGGGGCAGGCGGCTTCCTCGCACACGGTGTGCAGCTTTTTTTCGCGCAAGAGCCGGCGGGTGGCGAAGAACGTTTGGGACGTCGGCGCCTTGACCCGGATCCAGGCGGGCTTGCGGGGCGAAGGGGCAGAAGCGGCGCCGCTGCGGCGGTCGAGAAGCGTGATCGCGCTCATGAGCTGGAGATGCGCGCGCGCGGCCTGAGCGTCAAGCGGATGCGACGGCGGGAAGCACCAAACTCCAGGGACGGTCGGGGCGTTGACACGGCGATGGCTTTTGGATAGCGGGACATTTTGTCGCAAAAGTTGATCTCTCCCCCATGTTCGGCGACCCTTTAGGTTGTGCCTTTGCCCATGCCCGAGCCGATCTCCCCCCCGATCAATGGCACGCTCTAGCTGAGCATCTCCATAAGACAGCACAGCAGGCGGAGGAGTTCGCGGCGCCATTTGCGAGCGCGGCTTGGGCGCGGCTCGTCGGCCTTTGGCACGACCTCGGAAAATACGACCCCGAATTCCAGCATTATCTACGTCGCGTCGCTGGCGCTAACGGGCACCTCGAGAGCGAAATCGAAGCTTTTGGAACAAGGGGGCCGGAGCACTCGATCGCCGGAGCACTCCTCGCGTCCGAACGGTTCGGAAAAGGGGCCGGCACGGCCTTAGCCTACATCATCGCTGGCCATCACAGCGGTTTACCCGACTGGATCGGAGCCGACCGAGCCGCACTCGAGCATCGCCTCAACCGAGCGAAGGCGCGCAAAGTCCTCGAAAGCGTGATACGCGGCGGCGCTCCACATCGGCTTCTCGTACAACCGCTTCCTCCTCTTGCCTCGATTACCGCTTACGTCTGTCGACCCGAGCGGCAGGCGTTTTGGATCCGGATGCTCTTCTCGGCCCTGGTCGATGCCGATTTTCTGGACACCGAAGCCTTTATGGACCCCACGCGCACCGCCGCGCGTCCAAAGGCAACCCCGCTCGAGGCGCTCGCTCGGGCCCTAGACCGCCATCTCGAACAGCTCACCGCCCATGCGCCGCCTACGCCCGTCAATCGCCTGCGCGCAGAAGTGCTGGCGAGCTGCCGGGCGCACGCCCAGGATCCGCCGGGTTTGTTCACCCTCACCGTACCCACGGGCGGCGGCAAGACCCTGAGTTCGCTCGCTTTTGCGCTCGCGCACGCGCGCGCCCACGGGCTTCGACGCGTCATCTACGCGATCCCCTACACGAGCATCATTGAGCAAACCGCGGACGTCTTTCGTGCCATCTTCCGGGATTATCCAGAGGCGGTGGTCGAGCACCACAGCAATCTGGCGCTCGAAAAAGAAACGACAGCCACACGCCTTGCGAGCGAGAATTGGGACGCGCCGATCATTGTGACGACGACGGTTCAGCTCTTCGAGTCTCTGTTCGCTTCGAAACCTTCACGCTGCCGCAAGCTGCACAATCTCGCTCGCTCGGTGATCATCCTCGACGAGGCGCAGCTTTTGCCTGTCGACCACTTGCGACCGATCCTCTTTGCCCTCGACGAGCTGATCGCGCGCTATGGGGTGAGCGTGGTGGTGTCGACCGCGACGCAGCCGGCCCTGGGCGCACGCCCGGGCTTCCAGGGACTGCAGGCGCACGCCCGCGAGCTCGCCCCCGACCCCGAGGCGCTGCGCCAGCGGATGCGACGAACCTGTCTTGAGCAGCTCGACGGGCTGCAGCCGGTCAGCTGGCAACGTCTGGCCGAGCTCCTGCGGGCGGAACGCCGCGTGCTCGCGATCGTCGATCGCCGGGACGCGGCGCGGGCGCTTTGGGAACTCATGCCAGAGGGCACCTTCCACCTCTCGGCGTTGATGTGCCCGGCGCATCGCTCCGAAGTCCTCGCGCGCGTCCGAGCGGCCCTTGCTGATGATGCGCGCGAGATCCGCGTGGTATCGACCCAGCTCGTGGAGGCCGGCGTCGATCTCGACTTTCCGGTTGTCTTCCGCGCGATCGCCGGGCTCGATTCGATCGCGCAAGCGGCCGGGCGCTGCAATCGTGAGGGAAGGCTCGATACCCCCGGCCGTGTGGTCGTCTTTCAGCCGCCGACCGAGCCCCCGCCCGGGCTGCTCAAGCTCGCCGCCGCGATCGGGCGCAAGCTGTTGGCGACGCACTCGGACCCGCTCTCCTACGAAGCCTTCGAACACTACTTCCGCGAGCTCTATTGGAGCCGGGGCGAGCAGCTCGACACGGCGCAGCTTCTAACCGGCGAGAAGCTACTCGCGAAGGCCGATCTGGCTTTCGCCTTCCGGACCGCCGCCGAGCGATTTCGCATGATTCCGGACGAGCAGATACCGGTCCTCGTGCCCTGGGGCGAGGGACGCGCGCTTGTGGGCGAAATCGAAAGGCGCGCTGCGGTCGGGGCGGGCCTGCGCGAGGTGTTGCGCCGCGCTCAGCGGTACGTCGTGGGAGTCTATCGCAGGACGGCAGCCGAAATGCTGCGCACGGGTTCGGCGCGCGCGCTCGTACCAGGACTCCTGTTCCTCGAGGACGGAAGGTTGTACGACGAGAAGCTCGGCCTTCGTGTCGATCGGCTGGGCGCGTACGAGCCGTCGGAGCTGGTTGTTTGAGCACCGGGAGCGATCGATGGAACTATCACGGCCTTTTCGGTTGTTGGTTTGGGGCGATTACGCTCTCTTCACGCGCCCTGAGATGAAAGTGGAGCGCGTTTCCTACGAAATTATGACGCCCGCGGCAGCACGCGGGATTCTCGAAGCGATCCTGTGGAAACCACAGATGCGCTGGATCGTCGAGCGGATCGATCGCCTCAAGCCGGTCCGCTTCCAGCAGATCCGCAGAAACGAGGTTGCACTCAAGGCTTCCCCCGATCGCCTGGAGATTCGTTCGGACGATGCGGATGTTCGCCAGCAGCGAGCGGCGATGGTCCTCCGCGACGTCGCCTATCTTGTCCATGCTCGCATCGGTCTTTCGACGCGCGCCGGTCCCGAGGACAGCATCACAAAATACGTGTTGATGTTCAAACGCCGGGCCGAAGCGGGCCAGTGTCACCGGCAACCCTGTCTCGGCTGTCGCGAATTTTCAGCCTACTTTCGCTTGCTCGATGAAAAGGAACCCGACCCTCCCGCGGATGAAACCGGTAATCCGCGGCCGGGATGGATGTTCTACGATTGGGATTACAGCCGGCGACCGCCGATGCCCCGATTCTTCGAGCCCGTCATCGAGCGGGGGCGCATGCACGTGCCGCCCTTTGAGAGCTTGGAGGTGCGCGGATGATCTTGCAGCGGTTGGTAGAGCTCTACGAACGGCGCACGGGCCCCGATGCCGAACACCCGCTGCCGGAGCCCGGCTGGAGCAAGGAGCCAATTGCTTTCGTCATCGAACTGGCCAAAGACGGTTCAGTCACAGGCGTGCGCGATCTGCGCGACCCGAACAGCAAGAGCGGGGCGCGCGGCCGCGTGATGCGCGTTCCAGCCCCACCCAAACGCACCAACAACGAAGTCGCTTGTCTGCTTTGGGACAAACCCGAGTACGCACTCGGACTGCCGAATCCAAAGGCCTTCGAGCAAAAGAAGGAAGACCCCGACAAGCGCGCAAAGTTGGCCAAAGATCAGGCTGAACGCCGCTTTCGGCTGTTCCGTGAGCGCATTGAGGAGCTCGCGCAGACTGTGCACGATCCGGGACTTGCCGCCCTTAAAAAGTTTCTGGCCGGCGACACGGTGGCAGCGGTGCGCGCGGCGGCATCACCGGAGACGATGGCAGCGCTCGAGGCACAGGCGGGCAATGTGAGCTTTAAGTTCGTCGAAGATCCGGAGGGTTTGATCTTCGATCGGCCCCTGGTGCGGGAAGCTCTCGCAAAAGCTCCCGAAGGCGTTGAAGCCACAGATCCAGCCCAGTGCTGCGTCACCGGAAAATTCGGGCCGATCGCGCGCCTGCACCCTCCGATCAAGGGGGTCAGCGGCAGTCAGACGTCGGGTGCGAACATCATCTCCTTCAACAAGGAAGCATTCACGTCCTTCAACCTCGCGCAAGGCGCCAACGCTCCCGTTGGTACCTGGGCGGCGTTCGCCTATACAACTGCGCTTAACGCACTGCTCGCGAGGGATTCCGCGCAGAAGACGACGGTCGGTGGTACGACGGTGGTGTTCTGGGCCGGCAGGGCGACAGCCAACGAAGCGGTACTCTGCCCGTTCCTCGCCGCGATGAGCACCGACGATCCGAGCCGCGGCGCCGAGCGGGTGCGCGCTCTCTACGAGGCGCCGAAAACGGGCGTACCGCCTTGCATCGAGGACGATACGCCCTTCTACATTCTGGGCCTTTCGGCCGAGAGCAAGTCGCGGCTCACCGTACGCTTTTTCCACGAGGGCACGATCCACGGCGTGGCGGAAACGGTGCTGCGCTGGTTCCGCGAGCTCGAAATCGTCGAAGGCAAAGACGATCGCGAGAAAAAGCGCAGGAAGGGGGAGCCCGACCCGCAGAGCCTCGCGCTGTCTGCTCTGCTCCGCGCCCTCTCGGTCCAAGGAGACCTCGATAACGCCCCGCCGCTTCTAAGCGCCGAACTCTTGCGCGCGGCGTTCACCGGGGCGCGGCTGCCGGAGCGCGTGCTCGCAGAAGCAATCAACCGCTGCGCTGCCGAACGCGAGCCCACACGGGCACGGGCAGCGCTCATCAAGGTCTTTCTCATCCGCAATTTGGGCGAGGAGGTAACTGTGGCACTCGATCTCGAAGAAAAAGACACTGCGTATCGCTTGGGACGATTGTTCGCTGTTCTCGAAAGTCTACAGGTGGAAGCTGTAAGCCCTAAGTCATCGATCGGCGAACGACGTCTTAATGCGACGATTCGCGACCGATACTGGGGCGCGGCCTCGTCAATGCCGGCCTATGTTTTTCCGCAACTGCTTTCGCTCGCGACCAGTCATCTCGGCAAGCTCGAGGGGGACAAGCCCGGTCTCGCGCGTTGGTTCGAGAAGCAGATCGGCGAGATCACGAGTGGTCTGCCGCCGAGCTTGCCCGCGACCCTATCGCTGGTTGAGCAGGGCCGCTTTGCCATCGGCTACTGGCACCAGCGGCACACACCGAAGACAGAGGCCGCGCCCACCCCGGATTCGGACCTCACCACTGAGGAGGAGATCGCACAATGACCGCGCTTCAGCATCGCTACGACTTCGTTCTTTTGTTCGATGTCCAGGACGGCAACCCGAACGGCGATCCCGATGCCGGCAACATGCCGCGCTTCGATCCCGAAACGGGGCAGGGGCTCGTCACCGACGTCTGCTTAAAGCGCAAGGTGCGCAACTACGTCGAGCTCAAGCACGGTAACAAAGAACCCCATCGGATCTACGTGCGCGAGGGCGCCGTTCTCAACCGTGAACACCACAAGGCCTACGACGCTCTCGGCAAAAAGCCAGAGAAGCAGAAGTTAGCCGGGGCCGAAATCACCGAGTGGATGTGCAAGAACTACTTTGATATACGGACGTTCGGTGCGGTGATGAGCACGGAGGTGAACGCAGGACAGGTACGGGGCCCGGTGCAGTTGACGTTTGCGCGCTCGATCGAGCCCGTGTTCGCGCGTGATTTCGCGATCACCCGCATGGCCGTGACCAACGAAGCCGACGCCGCCAAGGAGCGCACGATCGGTCGCAAGCACGCGGTGGCTTATGGTCTTTATCGGGGTTACGGTTTCGTCTCCGCGTCTCTCGCGGAGAAGACGGGTTTCTCCAAAGAAGATCTCGACCTCTTGTTCGAAGCGCTGCAACATATGTTCGAGCACGACCGATCGGCTGCGCGGGGTCTTATGACCACGCGCCACCTGATCGTGTTCGAACACCAATCGAGGCTGGGCGACGCGCCGGCACATGCGCTGTTCGACCGCGTGCGGGTGGAGCCCGTGCGCGAGGGGCGGCCGGCGCGCTGCTTCGACGATTACCGCGTGAGTTTGGACGGCGCACCGCTCACGAAGCGGTTCGTGATGGTTCCTGCGCGTGTCGGTTGAGCCGATCGAAGAGGATGGCGAGGGGGACGAGCTCGTCCCCCTCTCCGCACTCCAGCACTGGGTGGTCTGCCCACGCCAGTGTTGCTTGATCCACCTCGAGCAGCAGTGGGCCGAGAATCTCGCAACTGCAGAAGGGCGATTGTTGCACGAGCGCGTGCATGAGCTTGGGCGGGAGCTGCGCCGCGGTGTGCGCGTCGTGACAAGCATGCCGCTGCGCTCGCGCGCCCTCGGCCTTGTCGGTGTGGCGGATCTGGTTGAGCTGCACCGGATGCCCGACGGTCGCTGGCGGCCGTACCCGGTCGAGTTCAAGCGCGGTCGGCCCAAGCCCCACGAGGCCGATCAGGTTCAGCTTTGCGCGCAAGCGATGGCGCTTGAAGAGATGTTCGGCATTTCGGTGCCGGAAGGAGCGCTGTACTACGGCAAGCAACGGCGGCGGAGGGTTGTGCACTTCGACGACACGTTGCGCGCGCGCACACGCGCGGTCGCGAACGAGGTCCGCATTGCCTTAGCCGCCGGCCAAACGCCGCCGCCCATCTACGACAAGTCCCGCTGCGATCCCTGCTCGCTCATTCACCTGTGCCATCCGCGCGCTCTCTCGGGCGGCCGTCGGCTGGCCAGATGGCTCGCACGTTGGATCGAGGAGGATGTTGAGTGAAGCGGCATCTCAACACACTGTTCGTGACAAGCGAGGGAGCGCGGCTGAGACGAGATGGTCAGAACCTGGTCGTCATCGTCGAAGAGCAAGAAAAGGGCCGCTTTCCGATCCATGGACTAAAGGGAGTGGTGTTGATTGGACGGGTGAGCACGAGCCCGAAGGCATTAGAGCTTTGCTGCGAACATGGTGTAACGGTTACCTTTCTTTCCGAGAGCGGCCGGTTTATAGCGCGCGTTGAGGGGCCGGTCTCAGGTAACGTCCTGCTGCGCCGGGAACAATATCGGCGCAGCAGCGACCCCCAAGCGTGCGGCAGTGTCGCCCGGTCGGTGGTGCTCGGCAAGACCCTCAATCAACGCGCAGTGTTACGGCGTGCGCTGCGCGACCATAGTGACAAATTGGACGTCTCGGCGCGGGCATCGCTGGAAGAGGCCGTAGTACGGCTTACTGACGTCGCGCGGCGGGTGCAAAGGGAACAGGACTGTGATGCCCTACGCGGGCTTGAGGGCGAGGCTGCGCGGATCTATTTCGATGTTTTTGATGAACTCATCTTGGTCGAAGACGAGGCTTTTCGATTTCGTGGGCGGTCCCGGCGGCCGCCGCTCGATCCTGTCAATGCGCTTCTTTCTTTTGTGTACACGCTTCTTACGCATGACTTGCGCTCGGCGAGCGAGAGCGTGGGGCTCGATCCGGCAGTGGGATTCCTTCATCGGGATCGGCCGGGGAGGCCATCGCTTGCGCTCGATCTCGCCGAGGAGTTCCGGCCCTGGTTTGCTGACCGCTTGGTGCTGTCGCTCATCAATCGGCGGCAACTGACTGCGCGCGACTTCCGCGTTATGGAGAATGGAGCGGTGCTGCTTTCTGATGAGGCACGACGTGAGGTGATCGTCGCGTACCAAGAGCGCAAGCGAGAGGAGCTGCGTCATCCCATTCTGGAAGAAACGGTGACAATCGGCTTGTTACCTTTGTTGCAGATGCAGCTCCTGGCGCGGCATCTCCGCGGAGACGTGGATATCTACCCTCCGTTTTTGTGGAAGTGATCATGCTCGTGTTGATCAGCTATGACGTCCGGACTGATGATGAAGCGGGTCGGCGACGCCTTCGACGGGTCGCCCGCGCATGTCAGGATTGGGGGCAACGAGTGCAATACTCCGTTTTTGAATGCGAAATTGACCCGGCGCAATGGGCGCGCCTTAAGGCGCGTTTATTGGCCGAGATCGATCCGGAACGTGATTCGCTGCGCTTTTATTTTTTGGGCGCGAATTGGCGGCGACGGGTGGAGCACCATGGCGCGAAGCCGAGCTACGATCCTGGGGGAGCCCTTGTGGTGTGAGGGTGCGAACCGCAAGCGTCGAGGAGATGGCTCAAGGGTTCGCGCGGGGCGGAATACCGCATGGGAGCAGGAGTTTGGGAACTCGCGTAGGGCTGCCGGGCGGATCGAGCCCCGATCTATGAGTGAGGTTCGCGCGCGGGCACCTCTTTTTTCGCGCCGTGAGCAGGGTTAGCGTGCCCGCCATCGCTCCCCGCGCGGGAGCGCGGATTGAAACAATCATCCCCGCCCTCCG
>JAUQQO010000017.1 GCA_030549795.1 Pseudomonadota bacterium
CGCGAGGAAGGGGTGCGCCATGCCGATTGGGATCCGTCCGCGATCTGCCGCCGCCTTGTTGGTGGCGTCGCTGTTCGTCGAAACGAGCGCGCTTGCGCTCACCACGAGCTCATCGCCCGATCTCGGTGCCCTGCACGAGGAACTGCGGCGGGTCAGTGCCGAGCGCGACCGCCTGCTCGCCGCTGCACGCGAACAGGAGCGGCGGGTCGCCGCCCTGCAGGAGGGCTTCGCTGCTGTCCGCAGCGAGCTCGAGCAGCGGATCGCCGCGGCCCTTGCCCGCGAGGAGGGCCTTAAGGGCGATCTCGCCGCGCGCGAGCACACGATCGCCGCGCTCGAGGACGATCTGCGCCGGATCACCGCCGAGCGCGACCGCGCGCTCGCGGAGGCGGCGGAGCGCGAACGGCTGCTTGCGAGCCTGCGCGAGGAACTCGCGCGCGCGCTCAGCGAGCGCGAGGAGCTCCTGCGCCGGCTCGCCCAGGTGCAAGAGGAACTCGCGCGCGAACAACAGCGCGCCTTGGACCTCGTGGCCGAGCGCGAGCGCACGGTCGCGGCGCTGCGCGAAGAGACGCAGCGCCTGGCCGCCGCCCGGGAAGAGGCGTTGCGCGAGGTGCGCGCGGGTGCCGAGCTCGCGCGCGCTCTTGAAGAGCGCGTGGCGCAGCTCGAGCGCGAACAGCAACGGCTGGTGGCCGAGCTCGCCGCGCGCGAGCACAAGATCGCTGCCCTTGAGGCCGATCTCCGCCGCGCCGCGGCCGAGCGCGAGCGCGCTGCCGAAGCCGCAGCCGAGCGCGAGCGGGTGCTCGCGAGCCTGCAAGAGCAGCTCGCCCGCATGCGCAGCGAGCGCGAGAGCCTCACCCGCGAGCTCGAGACGCTCAAGGGCGAGAGCGAGCGGCGGCTTGCGCTGCTCGTTGCCGATCGCGACCGCGCGAGCCGCGAACTCGAGGAACGGATGCGCGAATCGGCGCGGCTCATGGGCGAGCGGCGCGAACTCGAGCTGCGCCTTGCGCAGGTGCAAAGCGAACAAGAAAGAGCGGTGAAAGAACTGGCGGCGGCGCGCGAGCGGATCGGCGCGCTCGAGGCCGATCTGCGGCGCCTCACGGCCGAGCGCGACCGGCTGGTTGCCGCCGCGCGCGAACAGGAACAGCGGCTTGCCGGCGAACTCGCAGCTGCCCAGGCAGCGGTGCGCAAGAGCGAGGCCGAGAGCCTCGAGCTGCGGCAGCGGCTCGAGCGCGCGAGCGCCGAGCAGCAGGCCTTAGCTAGTCTCGCTCGGGCGCGCGAGCAGGCGCTCGCGGAGCGTGAGGCGGACCTTGAGCGTCTGCGCGCCGAGAGCGCGCAGCGGCTGCAGGAGCTCGAGGATCAGCTCTCTGCCCAGCGCAGCGCGCGCGAGGCGGCGGAGAAGGAAGCCGCTGAGCGCAACAGGCTGCTCGCAGAGGCGCGCGCGCAGCTCGAAGCCACGGAGAATCGCCTGGCAGCCCACCAACGAGAAGCGCAAGCGCAGATCGAGCGCCTCGAACAGGAGCTCGGCTTGGCCAAAAGCGCGCTTTCGGCCCTTGAGGGCCAGTTGGACGCGCGCGAGCGCGCGCTCGGCGAAGCGCGAAGCGAGCTCGAGGCTCTGCGCAAACAGTTGGCCGAGCTCACCAAGGCTCGCGAGGCGGTTGGAAACGAACTCGAGACGGTGCGCCGGCAAGCCGAGGAACGGATCGCGCGGCTCGAGCAGGAGCTCGCCTTTGCCCGCTCCTCGCTCGCGGCCCTTGAGGGCCAGTTGGACGCGCGCGAGCGGGCTTTGCGCGAAGCGCGCGGTGAGCTCGACACTCTGCGCAAACAGCTTTCCGAGCTCGCGTCGGCGCACCAGGCGGCGGAGCGATCGGCAGCCGAGTTGCGCAGCCAGCTCGAGGCGGCGCGCGCCGATCTCGCCACTTTGCGCCGGCAGCAAGAGAGCGAGACCCAGCTCAAGGCGGCGCTGCCGGCGGTGCTGCGCCCGCTGTTCGCCGGCACGCCCGAAGTGCGGATCGCCGCCGATCGCGTCGTGATCCCCGCCGACTTGCTGTTCAACCGCGGCGGAACACGGCTTTCCGAGAGCGGACTTGCGCGGGTACGCGCGATCGCCCAAGCCCTTCAGGCGCTGCCCGGCGAGCGACCGTGGCTGTTGTTGCTGACTGCTCATACCGACGATGAGCCGCCGCGGCGCGGTGCCGCCTTCGCCACCAATCGCGAGGTGGCCCTTGCGCGCGCCCACAACCTCGCCCAGGCGCTGATCGATGCCGGGGTGCCGGCGGCGCGCCTTCTGGCCGCGGGCATGGGTCCGGAGCGGCCGCTCGTGGCGGGAAGCGACCCGCTTGCGCGGGCGCTGAACCGACGCGTCGAACTCGAACTCTTGCCGCGCTGAAGCCGCCGGCTCACGGCGGCGGCATCGGCTCTTGCTGGGTAATGCAGTGGATGCCGCCGCCCCCCCAAACCAGATCGAGCACCTCGATCTGGACCACCTCGCGCTCGGGAAAGGCAGCGGCGAGGGCCTCGAAGGCGGCGCGATCGGCTGGATCGGCGAAAGCCGGCATGATCACGGCGCCGTTGGCGAGATAGAAGTTGATGTAGGAAAGGGTGAGCCGGCGCCCGTCGGGGCGCAGGCGCGGCTTGGGAGCGCGAATGGGCACCACCTCGAGCTTTCGGCCGCGGGCATCGGTGGCCTCCCGCAGAACCGCGAGATTGGCCGAAAGTCCGGCGTGATCGGGATCGTCGGGCTCCTCGCGCACGAGTGCCGCGACACGGCCGGGAGCGATAAAACAGGCGACGTTGTCGACATGCCCGCCGGTCTCGTCGTCGAGGAGGCCATAAGGCAGCCAGATGACGGTTTCGACCCCGAGATAATCGCGCAGTACGGCCTCGATCGCGCTGCGGTCGAGACCGGGGTTGCGCCGCGGGTCGAGCACCGAGGGCGTGCACACCAAACCGGTGCCCTCCCCGTCGACGGCGATCGCCCCACCTTCGAGAACGATCGGCGCATCGAAGCGCGGTAACCCCAGATGTTCGAGCACGCGGCGCGCCATCTGCGCGTCTTGGACGTGATCGGGCCACACTTCACCCCAGCCGTTGAAGCGCCAGGCGACACCAGCGATCGCGCCGCCGGGGCCGGTCACGAAGGTGGGCCCGGTATCGCGCGTCCAACTGTCGTCCTGCGGCATCGGCAGCACCGCGATGCCGGGGCCGCAGGCCAAAGACGCGCTCGCCACGAGCTCGGGTCGCGCGAGCATGACCACGGGCTCGAACGCGGCGATGGCGCGCGCCACCTCGGCGACCACCTGGCGCGCCGCCTCGAGCTTGGTCCCCCAAAGCGCCTCGCGGCACGGCCACGCCATCCAACAGCGGCGATGCGGCGCCCACTCTGCTGGCATCGCGAGCCCTAGGGCACGCGGCGTGGTCATCGTGACTTCTCCCCGGCGCATCGTCCCCCCGGTCGCGCAGGTTGCGCCAACGCTCCGCAGCGTGCAACACGGAGAGCCCGGCGCCCGAGGTCGTGCCGCTTCGGGTGGGCAAGCGACGGGGACGAACGGATTGCGCGATTGCGGCTTTGAACGACGACTCCTCGACCGCATCGCTGCGCTCGAGCCAGCGGCCTGGGACAGTTTGGGTGATGGCAGCGATCCCTTCGTGGCCCACCGCTTCCTCGATCTGCTCGAGACGAGCGGTGCCGCGCAGGCGCGCACCGGCTGGCAGCCCCTGCACCTCGTGCTCGAGCGAGGAGGCGAAGCGGTGGCAGCTGCTCCCCTCTGGCTCAAGGCGCATTCTTTCGGCGAGTATGTCTTCGATCAGCGCTGGGCGGAGGCCTACGCGCGCGCGGGAGGTCGCTATTACCCGAAGCTTCAGGTAGCGGTGCCCTTCACGCCCGTAACCGGCCGGCGCCTGCTCGCCCGCTCCGATGAGGAGCGGCGGGTGCTGGTGCGCGCGCTCGTGGCGCTCGCGCGTGAACTCGGCGTATCGTCGCTCCACATCACCTTTTGCCGCCAAGACGAGGCTCGGCTTTTGGCGGAAGAAGGCTTTGCGCTCCGCCGCGGCATTCAGTTCCATTGGCACAATCGGGGCTATCGTGATTTTGCGGACTTTTTGGACGCGCTCAGAAGCGACAAGCGCAAGACGATCCGCAAAGAGCGCGAAGCGGTAAGAAAGAGCGGTATCGCGGTCGAACTGCTCGAGGGGGAAGCAGCAGCCGAGGTTCTCCGTCGCTTCTTTCCCCTTTACGTTGCGACTGTCGACCGCCGTTTTGGCAATCTCTACCTTCCACCCGCTTTCTTCGAAGGCCTCGCGCACCGGTGCGCTGAGCGGCTCGTCGTCGTGGCGGCCCGCGAAGAGGGCGAGATCGTCGCCGCAGCGCTCAATCTTGTGGGCGGCGACACGCTGTTTGGACGTTTGTGGGGAGCGCGCGCCGAGTATCGGTTCTTGCACTTCGAGTGCTGCTATTATCGGGCGATCGAGTTCGCCATTTCGCGCCGGCTCGCCCGCGCGGAAGCCGGTGCGCAGGGCCCGCACAAGCTCTTGCGCGGCTATGAGCCGATCTGGACGTGGAGCGCGCACTGGTTCGCCGACCCCTCTTTTGGTGCTGCGGTCGCGCGTTCGTTGGCGCGCGAAGAGCGGGAACTCGCGCAGACGATGGCGGCGCTGCACGCCGCCCTTCCGTTCCGACGCGGTTCGGTCGAACCACCCGCTTAGGGCGTAGAACCGCTGTCCTTGACAGCGCGCCGGCCGGCGCCGCAGGCTCAGCCCGCGTTCGCCGTACAGGGAGGCCGACCAATGGGCAAAGCACTTCGGGTCGGAACGGCTGTGCTCGCGCTCGCGGCGGCGGTCGTTACCGGCGCTTCGGAAGCCAGCGCGCAACAGAAGGTACGCTGGAAGCTCGCGAGTTCGTACCCGAGCACGCTCGATGTTCTCGGCCAGAACATGCTGCGCTTCATCGAGAACATCAAGGTGATGTCGGATGGCAATTTCGACATTCGCTTCCATGAACCCGGGGCGCTCGTTCCCGCACTGGAAGTCTTCGATGCAGTATCCAAAGGCTCGGTGGAGATGTCTTATTCGTCTCCTGGCTTTCACGCCGGCCGCATCCCACATCTCGTTTTCTTCGCTTCGGTACCCTTCGGCCCGAGCGTCAACGAATACGTAGCGTGGGTGCAACATGGCGGGGGCTACGAGCTCTACGACCGCGAGCTCGCCAAGCACAACATCAAGGGTTTCCAATGCGGGATCGTGATCGCCGAATCCTCGGGTTGGTTCCGCAAAGAGATCAAGACTTTGGATGATCTCAAGGGGCTGAAGATGCGCTTCTTCGGCCTCGGCGCCAAGGTAATGCAGAAGTTCGGTGTCAACACCCAATTGCTCGGCGCCGGCGACATTTATCCGGCTCTCGAGCGCGGCGTAATCGATGCAACCGAGTTTTCCTATCCATCGCTGGACAAGAACCTTGGCTTCTACCAGGTCGCTAAGCACAACTATTTCCCGGGCTGGCACCAGCAGGCGTCGTTCGTCGACGTCATCATCAATCTCGACGCTTGGAACAAGTTGCCCAAATCTTATCAAAAGATGATCGAGGTCGCCTGCAACGACGCCAATCTGTGGCTCATGGGCGCGGGCGAGGCCCGTCAGGGTGATGCGATCGCCTTCTTCAAACAGCAGGGCGTTCAGATCCACCAGTGGCCGCAGGAGTTCCTGGACGCCTTCAAGGCAGCCTGGGAGCAGGTGGCAGAAGAAGAGGCAGCGGCAGATCCCAGGTTCAAGGAGATCTGGGAGCACTACAAAGCTTTTCGGGCGAAATACGCCGCTTGGCGGGAGATCGGCTATCTCAAGTGAAAGCAAAAGCGGCGTCGCGCGCGACGCCGCTTTCTTCTTTCGGACGCGTCGCGCAAGAGGACCTCGGGGATGGAACCGCTGCTGCGCGTGAGCGAGATGCTGCGCCGTATCGTCGAGTGGGTCGGGCGTCTCGCTTGTTTGCTCATCTTGCCCATGATCCTGGTCACCGTGTGGGACGTGCTGAGCCGTAAGAGCCCGACTCTGCGCGAACTCGGCCTCTCGCTCACGGGCGGCATCGCCCACTCCACCATTCTCCAAGAACTCGAGTGGCACCTCCACACGGCGCTCTTCGCCCTCTGTTTGGGCTGGGGCTATGTGAAGAACGCCCATGTGCGTGTGGATCTCATCGTCGAGCGGATGGCGCGCCGGCCGCGCGCCTGGCTCGAGTTCTTGGGCTGTCTGTTGTTCATGTTGCCCTATACGGCACTCGTGATCTGGTTCGCCTTCGATTTCGCTTACACCTCCTGGGCGAATGCCGAGGCCTCGGTTTCCCTGATCGGCATCCCGCACCGCTGGGTCATCAAGTCGGTCCTGCTCGTCGGCCTCATCCTCGCGTTTTTGGCCGGCCTTGCGGTGCTGTTGCGGCTCATCGTCTTCCTCTTCGCCCCCGCGCGCAGCTCCCGCCTCGAACTGTGGGTGGTTCCTAACGAGCAGGCGCAGGCACTCACAAGCCGCTGAGCCGAGACCATGGACATCGTGGATCTCTTGCCGCTCGTGATGTTCGCGAGCGTCGCTCTTCTCCTCTTCTCCGGCTATCCGGTGGCCTTCGTGTTGGGCGGCGTCGCCCTCGCCTTCGGCTTCATCGGCACCTTTTTCGGCGTCTTCAAACCGATCGAGTTCTTCAATCTCTTGCCCCGGATTTGGGGCGGTATCGCCGAGAATCTCGTTCTCGTGGCGGTTCCTCTGTTCGTCTTTATGGGAACCATGCTCGAGCGCTCGGATGTCGCCGCCGACCTTTTGCGCGCCTTGCAGATCTTGTTGCGGCGCGTCCCCGGCGGCCTTGCGCTCTCCGTTACGCTCATGGGCACGATCATGGCGGCGACCACGGGTATCATCGGCGCCTCGGTGGTCATGCTCACCCTGATGGCCCTGCCGGTGATGCTCGAGCGCCGCTACAGCCATGAATTGGCCACCGGCACCATCGCCGCCTCGGGTACGCTCGGCATCCTCATCCCGCCCTCGATCATGCTCGTGATCATGGCCGATCTCTTGTCGATCTCGGTCGGTAATCTCTTCTTCGGCGCGGTGTTCCCGGGGCTGCTCCTCTCGGCACTCTATCTCCTTTACATCGCCGCCTTCGCCGCCCTGCGCCCGAGTGCAGCGCCGCCGCTTGCTGCAAGCGAAGGGCCGGCCGACCCGAGCGGACTCGTGCTGCTTTTGCTCAAGAGCTTCTTCCCACCGGTGTTCCTGATCGTCCTCGTGCTCGGATCGATCTTCGCCGGCTGGGCCACTCCGACCGAAGCAGCGGGGGTCGGGGCGGCCGGCACCATCCTCCTCGCGGCCATCAAACGCCGCCTCGATCTGCACACGCTTATGGAAGTGTGCGAGCGCACAGCGCTCACTTGCGCCATGATCTTCTTCATCTTCATCGGCGCCACCGCCTTCTCTTACGTCTTTCGCTCTTTGGGCGGCGACTATATCGTCGAAGACTTGATCGCCGCATCCGGCCTCGACAGTTGGGGCATTCTTCTTCTGATCATGGCAGTCGTGTTCCTGCTCGGCTTTTTCTTCGATTGGGTGGAGATCACACTGATCGTCCTGCCGATCTTCGCACCGCTCATCAAGACGCTGGATTTCGGAACCCACGTCGCCAAACCCGAGATCGTCTATTGGTTCGCGATCCTGCTCGCGGTCAATCTGCAGACTTCGTTTCTGACACCTCCCTTTGGTTTCGCCCTCTTCTACATGAAGGGGATCTGCCCTCCCAACGTACGCTTGGCAGAGATCTACCGCGGGATCGTTCCCTTCGTTCTGCTGCAGCTCATCGGCCTCGGCTTGTGCATCCTCTTCCCCGAGATCGTGCTCTGGCTGCCGCGCACCATGCTCGATTGAGCTCGAGGTGCGCTCAGCCGACCCCATGGCGGCAGCGCGATCAGATGGTGTCGTCTGGCACCCATGCGGTGGCGGGTGAGCATTCCGAGCCGCGCGCGATGCCGAGTACTCCCTCCGCGGCACGTTGAGCCCTTGCCCTACTGAGGATGGGAGCGCGCGGTGATGGCGAAGCGGAGAGAGTAAGCCGCGCACGCGCTCAACCAAAAAGCGGAGGAGCAGACCGAACAGGGCACCCGGCAGTGCGCGCGTCGTCCACCCGATGCTGCGGGCAACCTCGACCATCCGCGTCGTCCGCTTTTGGCTAACCGCGACGAGGATGCGCAGCTGGGCTAAAAAAACGGTTAACGGTGGGCCAAGCGGCGATCACCGATCCGCCGAACCTGCCCCGTCTGGCCAGCCGCGAACTCGACTTGGAGCTTGATCGAGCCGCGCCCTTGAGACCTCGGCGCGATGGGTGCGCGCTGAGATGGCGCTCGTGCGCTCGCCAACCAAAACTTGTGCCCGCTTGGGGCCTCGGCTCCACCGCAGGGCGCGCGGCGCTGACCGCTGATCTCAGCCTGGTTGCCGATCCTTAAGCTGCGCCCGCGACCGGACCCGAAAGCCCCATGGCCAGCGCTCGTTGAGGGCCGTCGCAACGAGCCGATGCTCTACCGAGACGGCAGGGGGTGATCGCGTCCCGTTCGTTTCGATCCGCGCGCGCAAGATTGGTTCTTTTGCGGGCCTGCTTGGAAGCAGGTGCGCACCGGCTAGGGGTCTTAATGCCGGGCGTGGCGGTTTAGCTGCAGGGACCGGCGGGCTTCGCTCGGCGCCCGCATCCTGCTCTTCGGCTCCGGCCACGCTCCCTTGCGGGCCCAATTCCAAGCGCGAAATCACCATATGCCGCCAGCCCTCGCGAGCGTGCGGGTGCGACAGCTCCGCGGCAGGACGTTGCGAGGGATTTGCTCGCGCTTGCGCACCCGGTGTTGTTTGCCCGCTCTTGCGAGCGCGCCGCGCCTTGCGCCCGATGCCCACGGCCCAAGGCCGCGCCTCGGCTGGTTTCCGCTTGGCTCTGGGCGGCTGCGCTGCGCTCGAACCGCTCGGCTGCTTCTGCGCGCGGGCCTCTTCGCTCGGCTGCGCGGCGGGGTGGGCGCTCGATCAGACGACCGCTTCGTCCTCTTCGTCCTGGGCGCGCGCGCTCTGGCTCCCGCGTTCAGCCGGCTCGAAGGTGAACACCGGCTTGTCGTCCTCGATCGAGACTTTGACCTTGCCGCCTTTGGCGAGCCGGCCGAAGAGGAGCTCGTCCGCGAGCGGTCGCTTGATGTGCTCTTGGATCACGCGCGCGAGCGGCCGCGCGCCATAGAGCGGTTCGTAGCCCTTGCGGGCGAGCCAGGCGCGCGCCTTGTCGTCGACTTCGAGCAGCACCCGGCGATCGGCCAGTTGCGCGGCGAGTTCCTTGACGAACTTGTCGACCACCGAGGCGACGATCTCGGGGGTGAGCGGTTTGAAGGGAATGACGGCATCCAAGCGGTTGCGGAATTCGGGAGTGAACAGCCGCTTGATCGCCTCGGTGTCCTCGCCCTCGCGGGTTTCGCGGCCGAAGCCCATAGCCGGCTTCTGCATATCGGCCGCCCCGGCGTTGGTGGTCATGATCAAGATGACGTTACGGAAATCGACCGTCTTGCCATTGTTGTCGGTCAACTTCCCGTAGTCCATCACCTGCAAGAGGATATTGAAGACGTCGGGGTGGGCTTTTTCGATCTCGTCCAACAACAGCACGGCGTGCGGATGTTGGTCGATGGCATCGGTCAAGAGCCCGCCCTGGTCGAAGCCGACATAGCCGGGTGGGGCGCCGATCAGCCGCGAGACGGCGTGCCGCTCCATATATTCCGACATGTCGAAGCGCACGAGCTCGATGCCGAGGATCTTGGCGAGCTGGCGGGCGACTTCGGTCTTGCCCACCCCAGTGGGCCCGCTGAACAGATAGCAGCCGATGGGCTTTTGCGGATCGCGCAGGCCGGCGCGCGAGAGCTTGATGGCGGAAGCCAAGGCCTCGATCGCGGCGTCCTGGCCGAAGACGACGCTTTTGAGGTCCTTTTCGAGCGTTTTCAAGGCGAGCTTGTCGCGCGCGCTCACCGCCTTGATCGGCACCCGCGCCATCTTGGCGACGATCTCCTCGACTTCCTTCACGCCGATGAGCTTGGCGCGTTTGCCTTCCGGCTTGAGCATCTGGGCGGCGCCGACCTCGTCGATGATGTCGATCGCCTTGTCCGGCAATTTGCGGTCGTGGATGTAGCGAACCGAGAGTTTGACCGCCGCTTTGAGCGCCTGGTCGGTGTACTTCACACCGTGGTGCGCCTCGAAGGACGGGCGCAGACCCTGCAGGATCTTGACCGTCTCCGCTTCGCTCGGCTCCGGGATGTCAATTTTCTGGAACCGACGCACGAGGGCGCGGTCTTTCTCGAAGTAGTTGCGGAATTCCTTATACGTCGTCGAGCCGATGCAGCGCAGACTCCCACCGGCGAGCGCGGGCTTGAGGATGTTGGAGGCGTCGAGCGAGCCGCCCGAGGTCGCGCCGGCTCCGATCACCGTGTGGATCTCGTCGATGAACAGGATCGCGTTCTTATTCGCTTCCAGCTCCGAAATGACCGCTTTAAGGCGCTCCTCGAAGTCGCCGCGGTAGCGGGTCCCGGCCAAGAGTGCGCCCATATCGAGGGCGTAGATCACCGCATTCTTGAGCACATCGGGGACTTCGCCACGCACGATGCGCAGCGCCAGCCCTTCGGCGATGGCAGTCTTGCCGACGCCCGGATCGCCCACGAAGAGGGGGTTGTTCTTGGAACGCCGACAGAGGATCTGGATCGTGCGCTCGATCTCCTGTTCGCGTCCGATGAGCACATCGATGCGCCCTTCGCGCGCCTTTTGGTTGAGGTTGACGCAATAGGCGGCGAGCGCCTCGCCACCCGGCTCCTTCCTGTCCTCCCCATCGGCGCGCTCGTCGGCCCCGCGCACCCGACGCTCCTCCGACAGACCCGGCTTCTTCGCGATGCCGTGCGCGATGTAGTTCACGGCATCGAGCCGCGTCATGTTCTGTTCCTGGAGAAAATAGACAGCATGCGACTCGCGCTCGGAGAAGAGGGCCACGAGCACATTCGCCCCCGTCACCTCCGAGCGACCGGCCGACTGGACGTGGATGGCGGCCCGCTGCAGCACCCGCTGGAAGCCGGCGGTCGGCCGCGCATCAACCGAACCCTCGACCACGAGGCCGGAGAGCTCGTGGTCGAGGAAGTCCGTGAGCTGGGCCCGCAGCCGCTCGATGTCCACCGCACAGGCGCGCAGCACGGCGACCGCATCCGGGTCCTCGCTCAGCGCCATCAGCAGATGTTCGAGGGTGGCGAATTCGTGGTTGCGCGCGTTGGCGAGCGCGAATGCCCGTCGAAGGGTCTTGTCCAGATTACGTGAAAGCTGCGGCATCACGCGCGTTCCTCGTCCGCCCGCCGGCGCCCACTGGTCCCTCGCCGGAGGTCATTCCTTTTCCATCATGCACTGCAACGGGTGCTGGTGTTGACGCGCGAATTCGATCACTTGCGCGACCTTGGTCTCGGCCACCTCATAGGTGTACACCCCGCATACCCCCACGCCCCGGTGATGCACGAGGAGCATGATCCGCGTCGCATCCTCCCGGCTCTTGCCGAAGAACCGCTCGAGCACGTGCACCACGAACTCCATGGGCGTGTAGTCGTCGTTCAACAGCAGCACCTTGTACATCGACGGCCGCTGGGTCCGGGTCCGCGTCTTGGTCGCCAGGTCCGTCCGGACCCCACCGTCCCGTTCCTTCCCCGCGTCGCTCATGGCTCCTGACGTACGACCCCAAGCTGGCTCCGCGATCTTAGAGCAAGCAGCGGACGAGACAAATCCCTTTTGCACGCCCCGCCCGCACTCCGCTTTCGCGCGCGAACCCCAAAGGCGAAGCTAGCAGGGCATCGTCAACGAAACGTTACTCGAGCGCCCAGCGGGCCGCGCATCGGCCCGATTGCAAAGCAGCAAAGCGCACCGGCACCGCCGCGGCTGGAGAGGCTCGCCTTCCCGATTAGGCCGCGCGCTCGCGCCGCGCTGATCGATGATCGCCGCCCTTTTCCCGCGCTTCGCTTAAAAGACCCGCGCGATCCAGCCGGTCGACGCGTCGCGCACGCCGCACATGCTCCTGTGCGTTCGATGGCACCCCGAGCGTGAGCCGGGCGCGCTCCACCCGGTCGCATGGCTCCGCTCGACGGGCGCGCCATCGCCCTGTGTGCCAAGGCGCAGGGGCTCGCGGGCGCTCCGCAACCAAGGCGGCCATCGAGGAAGCGCGCCTTCCGCGCGCGGCTGAGGTTGGGGTACGCTCGCGAGGAGGGGTTCACGGGCTTGCGCAACCGCCCACGCGGGGATGGTGCGCGAGCCCGGCAGGCGACGGGCGCGTTCGGCGCGCCTCGAGGGCCCGGGGATCGGCGGGTGGGGGCGCAGCGCGGTCCCACGGAGGGCGCGGGGCGTCACACTTTTGGGATGTCGAGACGGAACAGCGCAACGCACCGCCCGCACGCGGGCCGAATATCTCGCGCCACGGTCGGGCGCGAGCGAAACGCGCTTGGCGCACAACCAGAGATCGCGCGGTTTCGATCTCCTTCGATGCCGCGCGCGGGACAGAATGATCGATGGGCGCGAGTGCGGCAGGATTGGCCATGCTCTCCGGTTGGGACTCGAGCCACACCACGTTTTGCGCAACCGATCGCGCCCATGCGGGCACAGTTAAGACCGCACGCGTTCTCTAGCGCCCTCGATCCCAAGAGCCGATCTCGCGTGCAGGCAATCCGGCCGGGTCAGCGAGCTCGCAGCAGATCTACCGCCCAGCGCGCACAGGCCCCGCTCGCGCCGTACGGCGAGGCTCTCAACCGCCGACCATGACCCCGTGCGGACCGCGCGGTTCAGCCGGCGCTCACCGCACCATCTCGCTCCTCCCGCCCCTGTGCTCAGGCCACCAGGCGCCGTGCTGCTCGTCGTGCGCACACCCAGGAGCGCTCGGATCCGCCCGCCCGCCGCGGGCCTTCAGCGTTCGCGCGGCAGAAGCGTCGCTTTAAGGCGCAGGCGGGCGGCGCGCGGAGAGCCTGGCGGTGCGGCGGGAGGCGATGGGGGCGGAGGTGCCGGGGGTTCCTCTGCCTCGACCAGAGGCGGGGTGAGCTCCGCTTCCGGCTCGGGCGCGGGTGCCGGTGCGCGCGAGGTGGACAGCGCCAGGCTGAGCGCGAGTTCGCGCAGGCGGCTCGGATCGACCGTCGGCTGCGGCCGCGCCGTCTCGCTCGCCGCCGTTTCGCTCGCCGCACCGGCCGCCGCTTCGGCATCAGCGACGGTGAGCTTGAGCCGCGCCAGCTGTTCGAGGAACTCTTCGCGCTGAGCGGGCGCGAGGCGATCGATCGCCCGCTCTTCCACCGCGCGCTCGGCCTGGGCGAGGAGATTGCGGGCGTGCTGCAGCTGCCCTGAGCTTTTGACGTTGCCGGCGAGAACTTGCGCGAGCGCTTTGGTTGCCGGCTGCAGCTGCGTCAACAGCTCGTGGACGGCGAGCCCGCCGCGCCGTTCGCGCGCGAAGCGGCGACCCGCCGCTGCTCCGCCACCCTTGCCGCGCTTTTTTCCGCCGCGTCGAAATGGGAACATGAGGTCGCTCTTTCTCGCCGATCACCGGTCCCGAGGCGCTCGTTCGTTGGGAAAGATGCTCTGGAGCGTTGGGCTCGCCCGCCTGATCGGCGCCCGCCAGTCGCGGACGCCGGGGCTCGCGATCGGCCCCTCCCCCTTCAAGCCCCTATCGGACGGGGCCGCAGCCCGCGCTCGCACCGAGGAGAACCGGTTCACCCAGATGATCCACCAACTAGCGGCTACGTGAGAATTTTCAAGCGTTCTGCGATCACCTGAGGGCGCGCATCGCGCAGGCGGCGATCGCACTTCCCTCATAGCCTCAAAGCCGCTCATCGGCCCCAACGGCCCGCACCGCGAGAGCGACCCCATCTGCGGTGATGGCGAGCAGTCGCGCCCCTCCTTGCGCGGCAAGACGCGCGAGGAACGCGGCGAGCAGCGCCCGCCCAGCGGGTTCGAGCCGTGGCACAAGCGCCCCTTGAAGCTCGAGCAGCACCAAGCGGCCGCGCCGGCTCCGCTGCACCCGGGCTCGTCTCGCCCCGCACAAGAGCGCGCCGCTTACGCTGAGCAGATCGGCGAACGCGGCGGGTGCGGCGCGGATGCGCGGTGCGGCGAGGGGCTCATAGACGAGGAAGCCGGCGGCGGCGAGCGCAGGGGCGAGAGCAAGTGCGCGCAACCGTCCGGGTCGCGCGCGCACCGCCACCGCCGCCTGTAAAAGGAGCGGCACGAGCCGCTCGAGCCGGCTCGTAGCCTCGGCAACCGCGAGGACGAGTTCGCGCGCCGAGGCGGGCAGCGGGCCCGCTGCGCCCGTTAGGAGGAGCTCGCTCGCCCCGCGCAACGCAAAAAGGGGTGCGCGCACCGCCTCGAAAGACCAGCCGCCCTCACCAGCTGATCTGCGCGCCCCGATCGGATGCTCCATCCCCCGCCCGATTCCACCGATCACCTTCCTTCTAGCGGTAGGAGATTAACGAACCGTTGCCAGCTTTCGCTCAGCGCGCACGCCGTTGCTGCGCGATCAGTTCGACCAGCTGGGCCACGGGCGCGGCACCGGGAATGAGCGTGTCGCCGATGACAAAGCTCGGTGTGCCGGTAATCCCGAGCGCATCGGCGAGCGCGCGCACCCGCGCGAGCTGTCGGTCGATGGCGGGATCCCGCATATCACGCGCGAGCCGCTCGGCATC
Organism: Pseudomonadota bacterium; assembly: GCA_030549795.1. Lineage (GTDB taxonomy): Bacteria > Pseudomonadota > Alphaproteobacteria > Geminicoccales > Geminicoccaceae > JANXAZ01. Next base: position 14,700 of record JAUQQO010000017.1, read on the forward strand.
GAGCCCGAGTTTGCGGGCGAGCTCGAGCACGCCGTTTTCCGAAAGATCCTTGCTCTGGAAGAGCGCCCAGTGCAAATCGGCATAGCGCCCCTGCCGGCGGGCGGCGAGCGCTGCCCGGCTGGCCGTGGTGGAATCGGGGCCGAGGATCGGGAACTCCTTGATCACCAGGCGCAGCCGTCGATCCTCTTGGAGAAGGGCTTTGAGCGCCTGTGCCATCGAGCGGCAATAGCCGCAGCGATAATCTAAAAAAGCCACCAACGTAGCATCGCCTCTTGGATCGCCCAAGACCGGATCGTCGGGATCGGCGACCAACTCTTTGCGCTTCTCGTTGATCAGGTTTTTCTGTCGAACCGCCTCGGCTGCATCGCGACGGCGCTGGAGTTCTTGCAGAGCCTCGAGCAGAACCTCCGGCTCGCGCAACAGATATTCACGCACGATGCGCTCGACTTCCTCGACCGGCAGCCGGTCCTGTGCCAGGGCACCGGTGCTGCAAAGGAGCAGAGCGCCCACGAGCGCTCCTGCCATCATCCGCGCCATCGCATGCTCTCCCGCTGGTTGCGTCCCCGCCCTAGCCCGGGCGCGCGCGGGCGACCAGCCCCGCCTTAGCGCCGACCCCACGGTGCCCCGCGCGGCTCGGGCAACGCCGCCACCGCACGCTCGAGGTCGAGCAGCGTACGATAGCCAGGGTCTTCGGGCCGCAGAAGACGGCGGGCGCGGGCGAGATGCAGTTCCGCCGTCCGCTTGTCGCGCGCGATCAGCGCCGCCTCGGCGAGGGCGAGCGAAGCGGGCGCCAGCCGCCCGAGCCGTCCCTCGGCAATCCCGAGCGTGCGCAAGGCCACGATGTCGCGCGGCTCCACCTGCACCACCTCGCGGGCGAGCGCCGCCGCTTCGCTCACCCCCTGATCGTTGGGCAGCTCGAGGAGCGCGCGCGCGAGCGCAAGCCGGATCAGAGCCGCCTGCGGGGCGAGCCGCACAGCCGCCCGATAGGCCTCAACCGCTTCGAAAAAGCGCCCGTTCTCGTGCAGGATCTGGCCCACGAGCTCGTGCACATAGGCATCCTTGGGCCGTTCTGCCGCGAGCTCGCGGGCAAGGGCGATGGCCTTTTCGACCTCGCCTCGGCGGTGCAACGCCGCCGCCCGCGCGTAGCGGGCAGCGAAGCTGTCGCCGCTCCAGCGCGCGAGCACGGTTTCGGGATCGGCCAAGAAGCCGTCGAGCTTGGCGCGCACCCGCTCGTGCGCCGCCGCCCGCGCCGGTCCGAGCGTGCGGCCGCGTAAGGGCGAATTCGCTTCCTGCGCCTCGAGATAGGCGATGCGGTCGCGGGAGAGCGGGTGGGTGCGGCGGTACACATCGCCTTCGGGGGTGATGCGCAGATCGCGGGTCTCAACGATGCGCAGGAATTCGATGAGCCCGGTCGGCGGCAGGCCGATGCGGGCGAGATAATTGACCGCCGCGAGATCGGCCGCCTGTTCTTGGCCGCGGGTGAAGGCGAGGATGCCGCGCTCGGCCACCGTCGCCCCGCCGGCGACGATCGCCGTGCCGAGCTCGGGCGCGCCGGCCGCCGCCGCAGCCAAGCCGAGCACGGTGCCGATCGCCATCTGCGTGAGCGCCTGCTCGCGCGCCTGCATCTGCCGGGCGAGATGGCCGCCGGCGATGTGACCCGCCTCGTGCGCGATCACCGCCGCGAGCTGCTCCGGGGTTTCGGTGCGCTGGATGAGCCCGGTGTGGATGAACAGCTTCTGGCCGCCGGCGACGAAGGCGTTCAGCCGCTCATCGCGCAGGATATAAAGCGCCACATCGCGCGGCACGAGCCCGGCGGCTTCGAGGATGGGATCGGCAAGAGCGCGCAGATGCTCTTCGATCTCGGCATCGCGCACGAGCGTGAGCGCCTGCGCGGCAGCCGAAGCGGCAGCAGCGCACCCGAAGACAACCGCTGCCGCGAGCGTGCGCGCGATGGTTCGGACCATGGTAGGATTCCCGCGCGGGGCTTGACGCGGCCAACACAGCCCGGCCAGCTCCCGCGCATGCGCAAAGATGGGACCGACGCACGCGCAATGCCAGGCCTTGGCCCTTCGCGCCGCAGCGCGATTGCCCCCTTCGTGGTGATGGAGGTGCTCGCTGCCGCCAACCGTCGGGCGTCCGCCGGGGAGGCAGTCTTCCACCTCGAGATCGGCGAACCGGGCGGGGGGCCGCCCGAGCCCGTGCGCGCGGCCGTTGCCCGCGCCCTCGCCAGCGCGCCGCTCGGCTATAGCGAAGCACTCGGCTTGCCCGAGCTGCGCGGCGCGATCGCCGCACTCTACGCCCGCCGCTACGGCCTGTCGGTGGCGCGCGAGCGCATCGTGGTCACCGCCGGCGCCTCCGGGGCCTTCGTGCTCGCCTTTTTAGCCGCCTTCGATGCCGGCGCGCGGGTGGCGGTACCGAGCCCGGGCTATCCCGCCTACCGCAACATCTTGCGCGCCCTCGACATCGAGCCGGTGCTCGTGCCGACCACGGTCGAGAGCCGCTTTCAGCCGACGGTGGCGGCGCTCGAGGCGCTCTCCCCGCCCATCCACGGTCTCGTGCTCGCAAGCCCCGCCAATCCCACCGGGACCATGCTCGGCCGCGGCGAGCTCTCTGCCCTCGCGCGATGGTGCCGGGCGCGCGGGGTGCGCTTGGTGGTGGACGAGATCTACCACGGCATCACCTATGAGCAGCCGGCGGTGAGCGCGCTCGAGGTCGAACCCGAGGCGATCGTCGTCAACAGCTTCTCCAAATATTGGTGCATGACCGGCTGGCGGCTCGGCTGGCTCGTCTGTCCCGAAGACCTCCTCGAGCCCGTTACCCGTCTAGCCCAGAACCTCTTCATCGCGCCCTCGACCATCGCCCAGCACGCCGCTTGCGCCGCGCTTGCCGAAGACGCTCCCTTCGAGGCGCGGGTTGCCACCTATCGGCGCAACCGCGACCGCCTGCTCGCCGCACTCGCCGCAGGGGGTCTCGACCGCGTCGCACCGCCCGAAGGCGCCTTTTACCTCTGGGTGGATGTGACGGCGCGCGGCGAGCCCGCCACCGCCTTCTGTAAGCGCCTGCTTGCCGAGACGGGGATCGCGCTTACCCCCGGCATCGACTTCGATCCCGAGCGCGGCGAGGATTGGGTGCGGGTCTCCTTCGCCGGCCCGGAGACGACGGTAGCGCGGGCGGCGGAGCGGCTCGCCGATTGGCTCGGCCGAGCGCTCAGCCGGTCCTCACCCAGCGGCTCCACCAGCCCTGGCGCGGCGGGCGCGGCGGAGTCTCGCTCGGTTCCTTAGTCGGGCTCGCCGTCTCCTCCGCCACCGCTGCCGGCGGCTGAGTGGCCTCGCCGGCTTCGCCACCGGCTGTGGTTTCGCCGGCAAGGCTCGCCTCCAAGACTTCACGTGGCGCACCGTCGAGGGATGCGGTGGGCGCTGGCGCGGCGGGCGGTTGCGGGGGCTCGGCCTCGGCGATCGCTGCTGCGGCGGGCGCGGCTGGGCTCGCGGCGGGCGTCGCTTCCGCAGCCGCGCCTTCTGGCTCGAGCGGTTCTGCCGCCGGCTCGCTCGTCGGCGTCGCGGGCACAGCGAGAGCCTCGGCCGCAGCCCCGCCGGCGACCGCTTCGATCGCTTTTTCGGCGGTCGCTTGCCTGCGCACCCGACGGCGCCGCGTGCGCGCCCGTGCCGGCGTTTCCTCCGCTGCGGGCTGAGGTTGCGCAGCCGGCTCTGCTTGCAGGATCTCGGGCGGTGGAGCGGGCGGCTCTCCCGCTCGGGCTTCGCTCGCAGCTGGCGTTTGCGCCTCAGCAGCCGGCGATTGGGCCTCGGCAGTCGGCGCTACCGCTTGAGGGGCGAGCGCTGACGGTGCCAGCTCCGCTTCGCTTGCGGGCTGGGGCTCTGCGGCGGGCTCGAGAGCGGCGGGTGCTTCCGCAGCGGCCACCACCGCCTCGCCCTCGGCGCCGCGCCGCCGCCGGCGACGGCGCCGCCGGCGGCGCTTGGGCGCTTCTTCGGCTTGGGCCTCCGCCACGGCGCGCGCCGGCTCGGCCGGCTGAGCGGGTGCGGGCTCGACTGCCGCTGGTGCTTCGGCCGGCATCTCGGCCGGCTCCTCGCGCTTCTCCACCACCTCGAGCTCGACTTTGGGCGGTCCCACGCGCTCGCTCGGCACCACTTCGACCCGCAGATCGTAGCGCTGTTCGAGGCGCACGAGCACATCGCGCTTTCTGTTGAGGAGGTAGAGCGCCACCTCAGCCGGCACGGTGACCTTGAGCACCTTGGCCTCGCGCTTGATCCCGGCGTCCTGGATCAGGCGCAGCGCCTGCAGCGCACAGGATTCGGTCGAGCGCACCACACCTGCCCCCTCGCAGTGCGGGCAGATCTGGGTCGAGAGCTCGAGCAAGGACGGCCGCAGCCGCTGGCGCGAGAGCTCGAGCAGGCCGAAGGGGCTGATGCGACCGAGCTGGATGCGCGCCCGATCCAGCTTGAGCGCTTCTTTAAGGCGCTTTTCCACCTGCCGCTGGTGGCGGTGATCGGCCATGTCGATGAAGTCGATCACGACCAGCCCGGCGATGTCGCGCAGGCGCAATTGTCGGGCGATCTCGTCCGCTGCCTCGAGGTTGGTCTTCAGTGCGGTCTCATCGATGTGGCGCTCGCGCGTCGAGCGGCCGGAATTGACATCGATCGCGGTCAACGCTTCGGTGGTGTGGATGACGATCGAACCACCCGAGGGCAGGGTGACGACCGGCCGGTACATTTTGTCGAGCTGCTCTTCAACCTTATAGCGGAAGAAGAGCGGGACTTCATCCTCGTAAAGTTTAACTTGCCGTGCCCGGCTCGGCATCAACATCTGCATGAAGCGCTTGGCGTTACGGTAGGCGGCTTCCCCTTCCACCAGCACTTCTTCGATGTCGCGGGTGTAGAGGTCGCGCAGGGCGCGGCGGACGAGATCGCTCTCTTCGTGGATCAGGCAGGGAGCGATGCTCTTGAGTGTGGTCTCGCGGATCTCGTTCCACAGGCGCAAGAGATATTCGTAGTCGCGCTTGATCTCCGCCTTGCTGCGCTCTGCTCCCGCGGTGCGGATGATGAGGCCCATACCCGGCGGTACCTCGAGCTCGGCGGCGATCGCCTTAAGGCGCCGTCGGTCGGCCGGGTCGACGATCTTGCGGCTGATGCCGCCTCCGCGCGGGGTATTCGGCATGAGCACGCAATAGCGCCCGGCGAGCGAGAGATAGGTGGTGAGCGCGGCGCCCTTGGTGCCGCGTTCTTCTTTCACCACTTGGACGAGCAGGATCTGACGACGCTTGATGACTTCCTGAATCTTATAGGAACGCAGGAGCTTGGCGCGCCGGCGGGCGAGCTCGTCCATCACATCGGCGGTCTCTTCCTCGGCGTCGTGGGTGACCGCCTGCGGTCCCTCGCCGGTGGCGTGGCCGTTGCTCTCGGGCTCCGCCTCGGCGGCGAGCTTGGCCTGCGCCTCCCGCTCGAGCCGCTCGAGCATCTCGCGATCGGCCTGCGGGATCTGATAATAGTCGGGGTGGATCTCGCTGAAGGGAAGGAATCCGTGCCGATTGCCGCCGTAATCGACGAATGCGGCCTGCAGCGACGGCTCGACGCGCGTCACCTTGGCAAGATAGATATTGCCTTTGATCTGTCGCTTGGTCGAGCTCTCAAAATCGAAGTCGAGCAGTTCGCCATCGTCGATGACGACGACGCGTGTCTCCTCGGCATGGGCCGCGTCGATCAACATCCGTTTGGTCATCGATGGATCTCTCCGCTCGCCCGGGGCCGGCCCACGGGGCGGCCGCGATCGGACGAGTTGGTTTCGCGCTCGGGTCGCTCGCCATCGGCGGCGTACGTCGCATGCCGCCCCACGTCCCGCGACCCGCTGGTCTTGGACGTCGAGCGCGGTCCCGATCTTCCGTCACGGCGATCACCGCGGCGGCCAACCGCGCGCCGGCACCACTACCAGCGGTCGCTGAGGCCGTTGCGCGTACCGCGGACGAGCCATGCCATAAGGCGGATTGCGCGCGAGCGCGCCTTTCCGCTTGCCGCGCTCGAACCATGGCGCTTGACTTATAAACGGTGACGAAAACCCTCTCAATCGCCGATTTGGTCGCGCGGATGCGCCGTGCCGCCGGCTTGCGGCGCAGCTGGTCGTTTTTTTGCGGCCTCTTGATGTTGACCGTTGCGCTCCTTGCCGGGCCTGACGCGCGCGCCGGCGAGAGCCGGGTGCTGCGCGCGGTGCGCTTCGGCGAGGAGGGACGTTTCACCCGCATCGTCCTCGAGCTCGATCGCGCCGCCCCCTATGCGGTCACCCTCGCCCGCGACCCACCGCGGCTGTTCGTCGATTTGCCCGCCCTCTCCTGGTCGGCCGCGGCCGATGCGCAGGCGCAGCCGCGCGGCCTTGCCCGCGCCATCCGCCCCACCCCGGCCCCGGGCGGCGGCACGCGGGTGGTGGTCGAGCTCGTCCGCCCGGCCGAACTCGTGGCCCGCTTCGCCATCCCGCCCACCTCAGCACGGCCCGGCTGGCGCCTGGTCATCGATCTCGAGCCGGAAGGGTCGGCGCGGCTGCCGCCACCCCCGCCGCCCGTGATCGTCGAGCCCAGCTTGCCCCGCCCGCGGCCCGAGAACCTGCCGGCGCTGCTCGCCCCCGGCCCACGCCTCGACCGCCCGCCGGCGCTTCACGGCCCGAGCGACGGGTTGGCGGGTGCCCCGGGCGGACGGCCGGTGGTGGTTCTCGATCCCGGCCACGGCGGGGCGGATCCCGGCACCATCGGGGTGGACGGCCTCAAAGAGAAGGACGTCGTGTTGCAGATCGCGCTCGAGGTCGAGCGCGCGCTGCTCGCGAGCGGACGCTATGCGGTCGTGCTCACCCGCCGCGGCGACGAGGGTCTGCCCTTGCGCGAACGGGTGCGCATCGCCAACGCGGCGCAGGCGGCGGTGTTTTTGTCCCTGCACGCCGACAGCATCGCCGATCCGACGATATCCGGCGCCTCCGTCTACACCCTTTCCGAGACCGCTTCCGATGCGGAGGCGGCGGCTCTTGCCGCCAAGGAGAACAAGGCCGATGTGTTGAGCAGTGTCGACCTCTCCCGGCACGATCCCACGGTGGCCTCGATCCTCATCGACCTTGCACAGCGCGATACGATGAACAAGTCGGTCGAACTCGCGCAGGCGCTCGTCGACGAGCTGCGGAAGGTGACCCCGTTGTTGCCCAACCACCGCCGTTTCGCGGGCTTCGCGGTGTTGAAGTCGATCGAAGTGCCCTCCGCGCTCATCGAGCTCGGCTATCTCTCCAACCCGGAAGAAGCGCGGCGCCTTGTCGACCCCGCGCATCGCCGGCGCCTCGCCGCGGCGATCGTCGCTGCCATTGACCGCTTTCTCGCGCGGGTCAAATAGAAAGACTCGCCCGCTGATCCTTGGGACATCACCACGCGTGTTCCGCCTCGCCGCCGCGTTAGCCCGTCTCCTCTTGGGCCTTCTCGTACTGGGCCTCATAGGCCTTGCGCTCGGCCTGTGGGCGCTTGAGCGGTTCGCGTTCGATCTGCCGGATTACGCCCGGCTCGCGCGCTACGAGCCGCCCACCGCCACCCGCATCCATGCCGGGGATGGGCGGCTGCTTGCCGAATATGCGCGGGAAAAGCGGGTCTTTGTGCCGATCGAGGCCATTCCCACGCGCGTTCAGCAAGCCTTCATCGCCGCCGAAGACCAGCATTTCTGGTGGCACTTCGGCCTCGATCCCTTAGGCATTTTGCGCGCTGCGATCGAGAATGTCCGCCGCTTGCAAGAGGGCGAGCGCCCGCAAGGCGGCTCCACCATCACTCAACAAGTCGCCAAAAATTTCTTTTTGACCAACGAAGTCACGCTCGAGCGCAAGATCAAAGAGGCGATCCTGGCACTTCGGCTCGAGCGCACCTTCAGCAAGGAAAAGATCCTCGAACTCTATTTGAACGAGATCTTCTTGGGCGCCCGCTCCTACGGGGTGGCGGCAGCGGCGCTTTCCTACTTCGGAAAATCTCTAGACGAGCTCACGCTCGCCGAAACCGCCTTCCTCGCCGCTCTGCCCAAGGCACCGGCGCGCTACGACCCGATCAAGAATCCGGAGGCGGCACGCGCCCGCCGCGACTATGTCCTCAAGCGCATGCTGGATGACGGCTATATCGACCGCGCCGAATATGACGCGGCGCGCGCCGAGCCGATCGTGGTTCGCCGGCGCAGCGAGGAAGAGTTCGTCTCGGCCGGTTTCTTCACCGAGGAGGTACGCCGCCAGCTGGTCGAGCGGCTGGGCGAAGCCGGGTTCTACGAGGGCGGTCTCTCGGTGCGCACCACCCTCGAGCCGCGCTTGCAGGCGATCGCCGATCGCGCGCTTCGCGATGGCCTTGCGGCCTACGACCGCCGCCAGGGCTTCCGCGGCCCGCTCGCGCAGCTGGATGTGAACGCACCCGATCTGCTCGCGCGCTTGCAGCGCATCGATCCCGGCTTCGAGCTCATGCACTGGAAGCTCGCGGTGGTGCGCGCGGTCGAGCGCGACGGCGCGCGGCTGCTCGTGGCCGACGGCAGCGAGGGCCTCTTGCCGCTGGCCGAGCTCGCCTGGGCGCGCAAGCGCGATGCCCAGGGCCGGCTCGGGCCGCCGATCCGGGATGCCCGCCAGGTGCTTTCCGTCGGCGATGTCGTGCTCGTCGAGCCGCTCGCCCGCGCACCCGGCCAGTTCGGCTTGCGGCAGCGGCCGGAAGTGGAAGGGGCGCTGGTTGCCCTCGATCCCCACACCGGACGGGTGCTCGCGATGAGTGGTGGCTTCAGCTTCCGCGAGAGCCAGTTCAACCGCGCCACCCAGGCGCGCCGCCAGGCCGGCTCGGCGTTTAAGCCCTTCGTCTACTTGGCCGCGCTCGAGGCCGGCTACACGCCCTCCTCGATCGTGCTCGATGCCCCGATCGTCATCGACCAGGGCCCGGGGCTGCCCAAATGGCGGCCGGAGAACTATGGGCAGGACTATCTCGGCCCGACGACGCTGCGGGTGGGCCTCGAGAAGTCGCGCAATCTCATGACCGTGCGGCTCGCCCAGGACATCGGCATGGAGCGCATCCTCGACGTCGCCCGCCGCTTCGGCATCGACCGCGGGCTCGAGCCCTATCTTTCGAGCGCGCTTGGGGCCAACGAGGTCACCCCGCTTGCCCTCACCACCGCCTATGCCATGCTCGTCAACGGTGGGCGCAAGATCGAACCCTATCTCGTCGAGCACATCCAAGACCGCCGCGGGCGCACGCTGTTTCGCCGCGATGGGCGCGATTGCCCCGAGTGCCGGGACGTGCCCTGGCGCGGCCAGCCGCCGCCCGAGCTCGACGATCCCCGCCCCTTCGTCGCCGATCCGCGCCATGCCTATCAGATGGTGCTCATGCTCCAAGGGGTCACCGAGCGGGGAACAGCGGCGGCAGCGCGCAGCCTCGGACGGCCGCTTGCCGGCAAGACCGGCACCACCAACGATTCCAAGGATGCCTGGTTCGTGGGCTTCTCGCCCGACCTCGTGGTCGGCGTCTTCGTCGGCTTCGATCAGCCCAAGAGCTTGGGTCCGCGCGAGACCGGGGCATCGGTGGCGCTGCCGATCTGGATGGCGTTTATGAAAGAGGCGCTCGAGGGTGTGCCCCCCACCCCCTTCCGCACACCGCCCGGGGTGCATCTCGTGCTCGTCGATGCCGCGACGGGCCAGCGCCCGGGCCCGGACACCAAGGTGGTGATCTCGGAGGCTTTCCTTCCCGGCACCGAGCCGGTAAGCAGCCGCCCGCCGGTGGACGGCCTGGGCGAAGCGCCGCCCGGGCGCGAGGGGCCCGCACGGCAGCCCGTGCTGCCCGGTCCGGGCGGCCTCTATTGACCCACGTCGAAAAAGCCCCACTTCGCGGAAAGCACGAGAGGAGAGAAAGCGACCATGCGCGCCGAGCTCGCCCGCCACATCGAGCCCATCCGTGAGGGACTGGCGCTTTTGCGGAGGCATCTTTGACTGGGACAACGCCCTTGCCCGCCTGGCCGAACTCGATTCGCTGAGCGAGGATCCCAAGCTCTGGGACAAGCCCGAGAAGGCCCAGGCGCTGTTGCGCGAGCGCACGCGGCTTGCCGAGGCGATCGAGCGGCAGCGTAAGCTCGAGCAGCGCCTTGACGATGCCGTCGCGCTTGCCGAACTGGCCGAAGCCGAGGGCGATGAGGCGACGCTCGCCGATCTCGAGCGCGAGCTCGAAGCGCTGCACCGCGAGGTCGAGAAGGCGCAGCTGCGGGCTTTGCTCTCCGGTGAGGCCGATGCCAACGACTGCTATCTCGAAGTGAACGCCGGCGCCGGGGGTACCGAGTCCTGCGATTGGGCCGAGATGCTGTTGCGCATGTATGTGCGCTGGGCCGAACACCACGGCTATACCGTGGAATGGGTGGAAGAAACCCCGGGCGAAGAGGCGGGCATCAAATCCGCCACCATCAAGATCAAGGGCGAGAACGCCTATGGTTGGCTTAAGACCGAATCGGGCGTGCACAGGCTCGTGCGCATTTCGCCCTTCGACAGCCAGGCGCGCCGCCACACGAGCTTTGCGAGCGTGTGGGTCTATCCGGTGATCGACGACCGCATCCAGATCGAGATCAACGAAAAAGACCTGCGCATCGACACCTATCGCGCTTCCGGTGCGGGCGGCCAGCATGTCAACCGCACCGATTCGGCGGTGCGCATCACCCATCTGCCCACCGGCATCGTGGTCGCCTGCCAAAGCGACCGCAGCCAGCACCGCAACCGCGCGATGGCGATGGAAATGCTCAAAGCGCGGCTCTACGAGCTCGAGCTGCAGAAGCGGCGCGCCGAACAGGAGGCGACGGAAGCGCAAAAGACCGACATCGCCTTCGGCCATCAGATCCGCTCCTACGTTCTGCACCCCTACAAGCTCGTCAAAGATCTGCGCACCGGGGTGGAGACCTCCGACACCCAAGCTGTGCTCGATGGCGACATCGATCGCTTCTTGGAAGCCGCGCTTGCAGCGGGTGTCGGCAACAAGCGGCCCGAAGAAGCGCGCGCCAACGCATAAGAAAGCACTCTTCCGTGCACGAAAAAGTTCTTATCCTCGATTACGGCTCGCAATATACGCAGTTGATCGCGCGCCGGCTGCGCGAGCTGCGCGTTTATTGTGAGATCCATCCCTGCACCTGGCCGGAGGCGGCGATCCGCGCCTTTGCGCCAAAAGCCATAGTCCTCTCGGGCGGCCCGGCCTCGGCTTTCGAGGAGGAGAGCCCCAAGCTTCCGCCGGTTGTCCTCGAGCTGGGTGTCCCGGTGCTCGGCATCTGCTACGGCGAGCAGCTCTTGTGCGCCGCTTTGGGCGGCCGCGTGGCACCGGCTCAGACGCGCGAGTTCGGCCCCGCCGAGATCGAGCTCGTGCGCGAATCCCCGCTCTTCGACGGCATTTTGCGGGTGGGTGAGCGCGCGCGGGTGTGGATGAGCCACGGCGATCGCGTGATCGCTTTGCCCGCGGGCTTCGTCGCCCTCGCCCAGAGCCCGGCTTCTCCCTTCGCCGCCATCGCCCATGAGGAGCGCCGCATCTTCGGGGTACAGTTCCATCCCGAAGTCGCCCACACCCCCATTGGCAAGGATCTCTTGGCCAATTTCTGTTTCCGCATCGCGCGTCTTGCCGGCGACTGGTCGATGGCCGCCTTTCGCACCGAAGCGGTGGCCAAGATCCGCGCCCAAGTGGATGACGGCCGCGTGCTTTTGGGGCTCTCGGGTGGCGTCGATTCGGCGGTGGCGGCGCTTTTGCTCCATGAGGCGATCGGCGAGCGCCTTACCTGCGTGTTCGTCGACACCGGGCTGTTGCGGTTGGGCGAAGCCCAAGAAGTGGTGGCGCTCTTTCGCGGCCACTTCAACATCCCCTTGATCGCGGTCGATGCCGGCCAACGCTTCCTCGCCGCACTTTCCGGGATCACCGATCCAGAAGAAAAGCGCAAGACGATCGGCCGCGTCTTCATCGACGTCTTCGAAGAAGAAGCGCGCAAGCTCGGGAAGATCGATTTTCTTGCGCAAGGCACGCTCTATCCGGATGTGATCGAGAGCGTTTCCTTTCGCGGCCCGTCCGCGACCATCAAGTCCCACCACAATGTCGGTGGGCTGCCCGAGCGCATGCAGCTGCGGTTGGTCGAGCCCTTGCGCGAGCTCTTCAAGGATGAAGTGCGCGAGCTCGGCCGCGAAATGGGCCTGCCGGAGGCCTTCGTCGGCCGCCATCCCTTCCCCGGTCCGGGGCTCGCGGTGCGCATCTTGGGCGAGGTCACGGCCGAGCGCGTCGCGCTGTTGCAAAAGGCTGATGCGATCTTCCTCGAGGAGATCCGCAAAGCCGGTCTTTACGACCGCATCTGGCAGGCGTTCGCGGTGTTGTTGCCGGTGCGTTCGGTCGGGGTGATGGGCGATCAGCGCACCTACGAGCAAGCGCTGATCTTGCGCGCGGTCACGAGCGAAGACGGGATGACCGCCGATGTCTTTTCGTTCGACGTGGAGTTTCTCGCCCGCGTCGCCAACCGCATCGTCAACGAGGTGCGCGGCATCAACCGCGTCGCTTACGACGTCACCTCCAAACCCCCCGGCACCATCGAGTGGGAATGAGGCTCCCGCTCTCGAGCCCCGCGCTTGGATTCAATCGACGCCTTGGCTGGCGAGGAACAGCGACTTCTCGAGTGCAGCGAAGAACTGTTGATAAGGCTGGGGTTCTTCGACCGCTTCGAGGTTGTACTGGGCGTTTGCGCGCACGACTACCCGATCCGTGCCTCGTGGCGTAACGGTAACGGTCATGCGAAGCGCGTATCGTTCGAGCTTGGTCGCGCTCACGGTGCCGAGCACGGCATCGGCCTTGTCGATGACGAAACCCAAATCTTGCAAAGTTGCGATGACCGCACGGAGCACGCGTTCGCGATCAGGGGTCTCGAATTGTCGTGCCTGATATTGGCGCAGCTGCACTTGGGTAGCACCGGTGGCTAGAACTTGTTGGCGGGAATCGATCTGACATGCCGCCACTAACACGGAAGTTAATATAGCAATTAACAATCGATACATCAAATCGTCTCCGCCTCCAAGAACAACGCTTTGCTGAGTCGGTCGAAGAACTCCCTGTAAAGCGACGGTTCGTAGAGCCCCTCGATCTTGGAGACGCGCCCCCGCGTGTCCCTCACGATCCGCTGAAAGGTGACTCGAACCGCGGTTCCGGAGCGCTCACCGGTTAACCTTTGAGTGACTACCGAACACCGAATTGTTTGGTCCTTGTCGACTGGCATGACCACGCCGAATAGGATCGCCATCGCAATCGCACCGGCGATTTGCGCAGCTTCTCTCGCGTCGCGCTCTTTGGATCCGACCACCACTCCCAGAGGAGCCGAGGTCTCCGTTATCGTGAAGCCCAAATCCTGTAGAAGGGCGAGCGAGGCGTTGAGAACCTGCGCCTCGTTGTCTGTCGGATACACCCTGGTCTGGAGCTGACGCCGTTCCAAGCTCTGGGGCACGAGGGCCAGTGCGTCGGCCGGTATCCGCTCTGTGCACGCCCCGCACGCAATAATTCCCAAAAGACTGATGACACCGCGTCGATGCATTCACAACCTCGTTGATGCATTCAGAACCTCGAAGTGTGATAAGCGAAATCGCGCACCCTTTGATTTTCGTCGAACTTGATGATAACCGTGAGCGTCCGTTGCGAGGTCGACCGCGCTCCGGCCTCTCCCGCAAAGCCAGCGCCGCCTCCAGCGGCCAATAATCCAGCGCCCACCAGCCCGCCTAACACCAACGTTCCGATCCCGCCTCTAGATTCCGAGTAAATCGTTTCTGTTGCCACCTTGTCGTAGATCCACACCTCCCGCCGTTTTTCGTCGGTCGACACGATGTTCGGAGATCCGAGCACCGCCGCGACTTCTGCTCCGCTCATACCGACTCGGATCTCTCTTTGGACGCGACCGACCGTCAGCGCTTCGCCATCCTTGGCACCGCGAACCTGTTCGGCATGGTATTGAGCGCTGCAGCTCGCCGCGAGCGCGGAGATGATGGCCATCGTCCAACGTCTGAAGCCGGATGGAGCACTCACGGTATTCGATGTTCCCTTATCTCTCGCTTACGAGAACTATTATTACTTAGATTTCAGGACAAGGCAAGACGCTCGGCACCTCCCAGACCGGATCGTGAGGAAGCACGTTGCTGCCTTGCACCAGCAAACGATGGTACTCTTGGACAGCTCTGCGAACCTCAGGAGCCCGCGGGCGCCGAGCGATTTCTAAAGCCCGCGTGTGCGATAGTTTCGCAGAAGACGCCAGAGCCTCGGGAAGGATAGCACGCACTGCATTCGCACTAGCTCGACCGTCGATGCTGTTAGAGCGATCCTTTAACGTTCACGATCGCTCCGCCCCCCGGCAACGGCAGCCTCGATCGGCTCCTGCAGGCTCAAGCGGCTATCGGTGCGCGCGTGCTCCCGCGCTCTAATGCCGCGAGCAGGCGCGCCCTCTCTCGCGCGCTCAGCGGTGCGCCGAAAGACGCGCCCATGAAGGCATCGAGGGCTTGCCAAGCGATGGGCGCCCGCGCCGATCGGGCGTCGGGACCGACCCAGTGTACGGCCGAAGCAGCCTGCGCGCGCTCTTCGAGCCCTGCCTGGCCCAAGCCGAGGGCCTCGCGCACCACCTCGCCCAGAAGGGCCTCGCGCGCATCCTCCGCCGCCTGCGCCGCCTTCTCCTGCGCGCGCCCATACGAGGGCACTCGGCGCCCATCCCCGGCTTCCGCGGTGGCCCGTACCGCCCTTTGAGCCGCCCCTGGGGTGGGAGCCGAAGCGGTCGCACCCGCAGCCGCACCTTCGGCCTTTTGTGCTTCGAACGCCACCTCAGCCGCGCCCTCGCGCGCTGCGCTTAGCGCGACCTGTGCGCGAAGCGCACGCGCCGCGAGTCGGCGGGCGAAGGCGAGCTCGGCCAAGGCCCGCCTGCGATCGCGCTCGATGCGCGCGCGGTAGCGGATCAAGGTGGCGAGCTGCGGCAAACCCGCGGTCGGTTCGCCCGCGATCAACGCCGCAGTGAGTCGGCTCTCGAGCGCTTCCAGCCTGCGCTCGCGCCAGATCGCGGCGACGAGCTTGTCGACTGCAGCTGCTTCCGCCTCATCGCGCGGGGCAAAGCGCGCCATCCAAGAGGCGCGCAAGCGGCGAAACGCGCGCGCTTCGCCGGGCAGGAGAACGAAGCGGCCGATGAGCCCGTGGCGGGTGGCGGCGCGGGCGATGCGCGCGCGGCCTTCCTGTGTGCGCGGACCGCGCGAGCGGGCGCCGTTTCGGCGCGAGGTTTCGGATTGGGCCGAGGTGGGGTTGGCGGGCATGGCGGCTTCCTGCGCTGCTGCGCGGTTCATCCTAGCGAGGATAGGACTTTTGTCAACGTGCTTGCCTAACCACGCGCTCCTTGCTTGCTAATGATCATTTTCGTGGATGATATACCTTGCTCCCCCGACCCGCATCGTTAAGATCTTCTGCTGCCGTGACGGTTGGACCAGTCGATGCGGATCACCGCTGAAGATCTCGACGGTTGGGCCGAGAAACCCGAGGCGCGGAGCGAGTTCCCCGCGCTCATTCGTCGCCTGCTCGCGCACAGCGCCGCCCGCGCCCTCTTGGCCGCCGGACGCCCGGTGGCGGCGTTGAACGTCCTGGGTTGGTGCCCCGATCCGCCGCCCGGCGCGCCCTGGCTCGAGATCCTCGAAAAGCTCGCCGAGACCGGCCCCGAATCAACCTCTGACAAGACTCTAGTAAGCATTTTCGTCGATCAAGCCATCAAGCGACTGGAGGCCGATCCTTCGGTTGACCGCAACCGCCTAGCCTGGGTCGAGTTGAAGCTTCTCGACTATTTGTGGCAAATTCGAGATAGCATAATGTCCCTGTGGACCCGGCTCACCTCCGATCCGGCCTTCCTCGTCGAGCTCCTCAAGCTCGCTTTTCGTGCCGAGGGCGAACCGCCGCGCAAGTTGGAAGAGCACAACCGTGCCGGAGCCGGCTCAAGCTATCGACTATTGGTTTTCGAGCTTCGGCATTGCCCTCGCATTCCCGGGCAGCTCCCCGATGGGACCGTCGACGCGGCGACCCTTGAACGATTCGTCGAGGAGGCGCGCGAGCGCGCCCGAGCCGCCGGCAGGCTCACCATCTGCGAGCAGACCCTGGGCCAGATGCTGGCCGGCGCTCCGGGCGAAGCCGACGGTCGCTGGCCCTGCGAGCCGGTCGCCGCCCTGCTCGATCGCCCCGAGCTCGGCGAGGTTCGCAAGGGCTTCGCGATCGGTGTTTTAAACGCACACGCGACTCGCTTGCGCCCCCTCGTCGAGATGGCGAGCTGGGAGCGCAGGCTCGCTGAAGACTATCGACGTCACGCGCGCGCGTGGTCCGCGCGCTACCCCCGCACCGCCGCGTGCCTGTCCGACCTCGCGCATCGGAAAGAACACCATGCCCAATCGGATGAAGAGATGTATCGAGAATGGGTGGAGAGGATGATGTGAGCCGCGCCCGAGCGGCGGCTGGGGGAGCGGGCAGAACGCAAAGGCGCCGCCGCGCGCTTCCTTTTGCGCTCGCCTCCGGTGGGCCGGGCGGCGATGCGCGTCGGCTCGAGCGCGCAGCCTTCTCGGTACCACTCTTGGCCGGCGAGGATGGCGCGGTTAGAGCGTGACGGTGCGAGCGCGAGGTGGAGATGGCGAGTGTGATCCACGCCCGAACCGGCCGCGAGGTCCGCCGTCTGGCGCGCGAAGGCTTCAGCGGCCATACAGCCGGGCTCGCCCCCGGTTATGTGCAAGGCAACCTCGTGATTTTACCCGAGCGCGAGGCCTTCGACTTTCTTCGCTTCTGCCAACGCAATCCCAAGCCCTGTCCGTTGCTCGCCGTCTCCGAGCCGGGCGATCCGCATCTGCCGGCTCTGGGCGAGGATCTCGATCTGCGCACCGATCTGCCGCGCTATCGGCTCTGGCGCGAGGGTGCGCTCGTCGACGAGCCGACCGACATCCGCCATCTCTGGCGTTCCGATCTGGTCGCCTTCGTGCTCGGCTGCTCCTTCAGCTTCGAAGAGGCCTTATTACAAGCCGGCATTCGCCTGCGCCATCTCGAGTGCGGCTGCAACGTGCCGATGTACCGCACCACGATCGCCTGTGCTCCGGCCGGTCCCTTCAAGGGCCCCATGGTCGTCTCGATGCGCCCGCTTTCCCCGGCCGATGCCATCCGGGCGATTGTCATCACCGCGCGTTTTCCCGCCGTGCACGGCGCCCCGGTCCATTTGGGTGACCCGCGCGCGATCGGCATCGCCGATCTCGATCGACCCGATTACGGCGACCCCGTTCCCCTCGAGCCGGGCGAGCTGCCGGTGTTTTGGGCTTGTGGCGTGACCCCGCAGGCGGTGCTCGAAGCGGCACGGGTGCCCTTTGCGATTACTCATGCGCCGGGGTGCATGTTGGTCACCGATCGGCGCAACAGCGAGCTGGCACTGGCATGATCCGATTTGCAACCCTTCGCCGCGTGCACAGGAGGAAGCAAATGCGCACGGTGTCCCTCGCAGCGTGGGTGGTTGGGATCTTATGGGCGATCAGCGATGTCGCCGCTCAGGATCTTCCCCGTACGCATCTCAAGGTCGTCGGTGCGTGGGGGAATCTGTCACAATATAAGAACTTCGAGCAACCGTTTTGGACGCGGGAGATACCCGAAAAGAGCAAGGGTGCGATCACGGCCGAAATTACGCCTTTCAACGAAATGGGCCTAAAGGGAGCGGAGATCTTCCGCTTGATGCGCTTGGGCGTGATCGACTTCGGCTCGACTGTGCTCGGCTATGTCGCCGGGGACGATCCGCGCAACGAGGCGATCGATCTCGCCGGGCTCGCTCCCGACATCGCCACCGCGCGACGGATCTCGGATGCCTACCGTCCCGTTTACGATCGCTTCTACCGCGAGCAGTTCGGCATTCAGGTGCTGGCGATTTGGCCCTATCCGGCGCAAGTCATCTATTGTAACGGGGCGATCTCGGGGCTCGAGGATTTGCGCGGCAAAAAGGTTCGCACCGGCAACCGCACCCTTGCCGAGTTCGTTGAGGCGTTGGGCGGCACCGGCGTGACCATGTCCTTCTCCGAAGTCGTCCCGGCGCTGCAGAACAAGGTGGTCGACTGCGCGATTACCGGCACGCTTTCCGGCAATGCGGCGAAGTGGTACGAAGTCACGACCCATCTCTATGCTCTGCCCGTGGGGTGGAGCCAGGTGATGCACGCGGTCAACGTCAAGACCTGGGAGCGGCTCGCCCCCTCCGTGCGCGAGTTCTTGCAGCGCGAGATCCGCGACCTCGAAGACCGCATCTGGAAAGCCGCCGAGTTCGAGACGCAACAGGGCATCGACTGCAACATCGGCCGCGACAGCTGCACGATGGGTGTCAAGGGCAAGATGACCCTGGTGCCGGTCTCTGAGCGCGACCGCGAGACCTTACAGCGCGTGCTGCGCGAGGTGGTGGTCCCGAAATGGGCCAAGCGCTGCGGCGCCGCCTGCGTCGAGGAGTGGAACCGCACCGTCGGTGCCATCGTGGGCATCACGGCGACGCCGTGAGCACGGGCTTAAAGCGCATAGCCGGCGCGCGGCTCGCGGCTCTGGTCGCGGCCTTGGATCTCTGGCTCGCCTGGAGCCGCCGCTTGGCCCGTCCGCTTGCGCTTTCGGGCGGCTGTCTTGTGCTCGGCGCGGCGCTGCTCGTGGTCGTGGAAGTGGCGGCGCGCGGGCTTGCCGGGGTGAGCTTGGGCGGCGCCGATGAACTCTCGGGCTATGCCCTTGCCATCGCCACGAGCTTCGGCCTGCCGCTCGTGCTCCTCGAGCGCGGTCATGTGCGGGTGGATACGCTCGTGCGGCTCTTGCCACCCCGCGCCATGGCCTTCTTCGACCTCCTGGCCCTTCTCGTGCTCACCGGCTTTCTCGCCCTTTTGGGCCAGCGCGCGGGGCTGGTCCTCGCCGATAGCCTCGCCTTCGGCTCGCGCGCCACCACCCCGATCGCAACGCCCTTGTGGATCCCACAAGGGCTTTGGTGCGCCGGCTTTCTCTTCCACCTGTGCGTTGCCGTCCCGCTCTGTTTGCGGGCGCTCATCGCCTTCTTCACCGGTGCAGGGGAGATGGTTCGCGAGCTCGCGGGGCCGCCCGGTGGCGCGCACCAGCCGCCGCGCTGAGGGGCGCACCCATGGTCGGCACAACGGTCCTCCTCTTGCTGGGCCTGTTGGCGATCGGATTGCCGGTGGCAGCCGCCTTGGGCGTGCTCGCCCTCACCCTCGATAGCCTCTTCGCCCCCATCCCGCTCACCCTCGCAGCGGGCGAGATCGCCTGGAACACGAGCAAGGATTTCCTTTTGGTGGCGATCCCGCTGTTCGTGCTCCTGGGCGAGATCCTGTTGCGCGCTGGGGTGGCAGAGCGCACCTATGCGGCGCTTTCGATCTGGCTCGGTCGCTTACCGGGCGGGCTCATGCACGCCAATATCGCCGCCTGCGCCCTCTTCGCCGCCACCTCGGGCTCTTCGGTGGCAACCGCAGCCACCATCGGCACGGTCGCCCTGCCGCAGGCGCAGCGCTTCGGCTATGATGAAAAACTGTTCGCGGGATCGCTTGCCGCCGGGGGCACTTTGGGCATCCTCATCCCGCCTTCGATCAACATCATCCTCTACGCGGTCCTCACCGACACTTCCATCCCGCGCCTTTATTTGGCGGCGCTCGTTCCCGGGGTGTTGCTCGCGCTGGGCTTCATGCTGGTCGCCGCCCTTTTGGCGCGCTCAAGTGCCCCGCGAGACCAACCCCACGCCGCACGTCGCTTGCGCGTGCGTCTTTTCGCACTCTTCGACCTCGCTCCGCCCTTTTTGATCTTCCTTTTGGTCGTGGGGTCGATCTACGCCGGCTGGGCGACGCCGACCGAAGCGGCCTCGCTCGGGGTCGTCGGTGCGCTCGCGCTTGCGGCCGCCTATCGCCGGCTCGATTGGCCGATGCTCAAAGCTGCGCTCGAGAGTACGGTCAAGACCACGAGTATGATTCTCGTGATCGTGATTGCCGCGGCGATCCTCAATTTCGTACTTTCGGCTTTGGGCATCACCCGTCAGATCACCTCGACCCTCGTCGATATCGGTCTTTCTCCTTGGGCTATGTTCATAGCCATGGTGATTTTCTATCTTATTTTGGGATGTTTTATGGAAACACTGTCGATGATGATCACCACCGTGCCGGTCGTCGTGCCGGTCATGGTGGCCGCCGGATTCGACCCGGTTTGGCTCGGCGTGGTGATCATCGTGCTCGTCGAAGCGGCGCTTATTACCCCGCCCGTGGGGCTCAACCTGTTCGTCGTGCAATCCTTGCGCCCGCATGGACGTATCGAGGACGTCGTGCAAGGCGTGCTGCCTTTTTTGAGCGCCATGATCGCCCTGCTTGCCCTCCTTGCCCTCGCCCCCGGGCTCGCCTTGTGGCTGCCGCAGCGCATCATGGGGTAAGCGAACCGCCCGCGCAGGCCATGCGCTCTCTCGCCCAGCGATCGGGTCGGATTTCGCCTCTGCGGCGATCCTGGAAGCAGAGCGCTTCGCTATCGGATGTGCGCGCAGCTGGGCGGCGCTCGCTTCGGATCGGAGCGCTCGATCGCAGCGCCCGCCCGTTTTCAAAGCCGGGGCCAACTACGAGGTCGGCTGCGGCCGCTGGGCGATCGACGCACATGCGCCCGTGCCTTGGCCGCCCTCGGCCTTCGGGCGCGATGCCTCCGCCCGCGCGGCCAGCCGTTCGAGGATCGGCAAGGCATTGAGGAGCGCGCCGGCGAGATGCGGCATCGGCGTACCGCGCAGTGCGAGCGTGACGCGGTCGGCCTCGAGCTCGAGCGCTCCAAAGACGGTGGTATCGGCGAGCCGCGCTGCCGTGCCCGCATCCCGGGCACCGCTTAGCCGCGCGCGTAAGTCGAGAAGGGCCCCGCGCAGCTCGGCATCGATGAGCTGCGGCACCACCGCCGCATCGGTTGCGGTGACCCGGAAAATGGAGTCGAAGGCGCGATCGCCGGTTGCGACTTCGGGTGGAACCTCGCTCACCGCGTCGAGTATCGCCGCCCGCACCCTGGGCTCGACGAGGAGCCGAGCCAAAGCGGGCTCGTGCAGGGATAGGGCGAGGACCGTCCAACTGCTGCCCGTGCGACGCGCCGCGCGCGTTGCACGCAGGCTGCGCACCGAGAGCGCGACCGCCCGTCCCGCCCGGTCGCCGCGCGCTACCAAGAGCTCCCGCTCGAAGCCGCGCTCTGCGCGCTGTCGCGGCGCCGCGACTTCGACCGGCTCGAGACCGAGCGCGGCCGCAAGCGCGCGCCGATCGCGCGCGTTTGCCCAAGCGAGCCACCAGTAAAGAGCGGCGATGGCGGCACAGCCGGCAAGCAACAGCAGGAGTGTCGGCAAGGCTCGCGCTTCTGCACTCCGATCATGCGACTGGACGAAGTGATCATCGACGCTAGCTCAAGGACCACCGGCCGGTCAACGGATCCGCCCGCATCCCCCCACGGATCGCCGCGCGTTGTGGAGGCTCCATGCTCAATTTCGCGATCGATGCCCTCATCTTCGATGTCGATGGAACGCTCGCCGAAACCGAGGAACTGCACCGGATCTGCTTCAACCGTGCCTTCGCCGAAGCGGGGCTGCCCTGGTCTTGGTCGGTTGCGCAGTATCGCCGGTTGTTGACCACTACGGGCGGGCGCGAGCGCATCCTGCGCTGGATCGAAGAGGTCGAGCCCGAGCGGGCGGCGCGCCTTGCGGGCCCCGAGGATCCCTTCGTGCGCGCGCTGCACGCCCGCAAAACCGAACTCTACGCCGAGGGCGTGCGGGCGGGCGAGGTGGCGCTCTGCCCCGGCATCCCGGAGCTGCTCGCGCAAGCACGAGCGCTCGGCATCCGGCTCGCGATTGCCACCACCACGAGCCGGGCCAACGTCGAGGCGCTGCTCGATGCCCATCCAACCGCGCTCCCGCGCGAATGGTTCGCGACCATGGTCTGCGGCGAGGACACGGTCCGCAAAAAGCCCGATCCCGAGGTCTACCGCATCGCCCTGGCGCGCCTCGGGGTTGGCCCGGTGCGGGCGCTCGCGGTCGAGGATTCGAAAAACGGCGTGCTCGCCGCCAAGGGGGCAGGGCTCGCGGTGGTCGCCATCCCGAGCCTTTACACGCGCGGCGATGATCTCGGCCCCTTCGATCTCCTGCTCGCTTCCGCCGCCGAGCTCATACCGCTGATCGGCCGCTGAGAAGGTTGCAGCGAACCGGTGCGTCCTTGGCTAAGACCCGGGCGCGAAGGACGCCCGCACTTCGCCTCGGCGAAGGAGCCAGCCACGATCGGCTTATCAGCCGAACGGCCCGCGCGCACGAACGGCCCGAGCGCAGCCGCGATCGACCGATCTTTGGGCTCTGGCGCCGCGCTGTGCGGTGCGCGCGCACCGCGCAAAAGTAGGGCTTCGGCTCCTCGCCCGCGCGCGGGCGGCTTAAAGCGCGAGGACCAACCGCCCGCCGCGCGCCCGCGAGCAACAGGCCATCATCCGATCCCCCCGCGCTCGTTCGGCGCGCGAGAGCACCGAATCGCGGTGGTCGATCTCGCCCGCGAGCACTTGTACTTCGCACGTGCCGCACAGGCCCTCCTCGCAGTCGCTCGGCACATCGAGATTGGCGGCGCGCAGCACTTCGAGCAGGCTCTTGTCCGGCGGCACGAGCAGCGTGAGGCCGGAATGGGCGCACTCGACCTCGAAAGCGTGGCCGCGCACACCCTGCGCGTGCGCAGCGTTGGCGGCAAAGCGCTCGGTTACGAGCATGGTTTCGGCGCGATCACCGAGTAGCTGCTCGAGCGCATCGAGCATGCGCGCCGGCCCACACGCCCAAATGCGCGCCTTCTCCGGCAACGAGGCAACGAGCGCTTCAAGATCGAGCCGGGTTCCCTCTTCACTGATCGCAAGCTTAAGCCGCGGACCGTGCAGGGCTGCGAGCTCATCGAGAAAAGCCATCTTCGCCCGGCTGCGGCCACAATAGACGAGCTCATAGTCGAGACCGAGCGCGCGCGCACGCGCAGCCATGGGCATAAGCGGCGTGATGCCGATACCGCCCGCCAAGAACAACACCGGTCCGCACGCCTTTTCATCGAACGGGAAGCGGTTGCGGGGCCCTCTGATCTTGAGGACGGTACCGGGCTGGACCGTGTCGTGGATCCACAGCGACCCCCCGCGGCCATTGGGCTCGCGCAGAATTGCGATCCGCCATCGTTGCCGGTCGGCGGGATCGGAGCAGAGCGAATAGGCGCGCGCGCGCTCGGGATCGCCACATTCGACCTCGATGTGCGCCCCCGGCGTCCACGGCGGCAACGGCGAGCCGTCGAGCGATTCGAGCTCGAGCCCGATGATGTCCTGCGCGAGCTGGGTGCGCGCCCGCACCCGAACCCGTCGCACCCGATCCCGCGCCAAGGGAGCGCCGATGCGCACCGGATGCCGGCGCGCGCGCAGGCTCGGATCGCGCCGTTCCGGATTGGCCTCGGGGTCCCATTCCACCCACAGATGCTGCGGGCCGCGGAACGAGAGATTGGGAACGTACTCGAAGCGCTGGGGGGCGAGGCGCAGATGCGGCAGGCGCCGTGTCAGCTCCTCGAGCATGATCTGGATTTCCATCCGCGCCAGGTTCTTGCCCAGGCACTGATGGGCTCCGAAGCCGAAGGTCAAATGGTCCTGCGCATTCTCGCGGCGCATATCGAGCACATCAGGATCGGGGAAATGCGCCGGGTCGCGGTTGGCGGCAGCCACCACCATGAGGATCTTGGCACCAGCCGGCAACGTGACCCCTTCGAGCTCCACCTCCCGCGTCGTGCGCCGCCGCCAGGAGGCGATGGACCCCGCAAGGCGCAGGCACTCTTCTACGGCCGGTGAGATCAGAGCCGGCTCCTCGTGCAGTTCACGCCAGGCGGTCGGATGCGAAAGCAGGGCGCGCACCGCATTGGCGGCGGCGAACGCGGTCGTCTCGTGCGCCGCCACGATGATCGCCATCATCATCGAGTGGAGATATGAATCGGTGACGATCTCGGGATAGAGCTTTTGCTGGCGGATCGAATAGCGCATCCATCCCGGACCATCCGGAGTGCGGCGCATCTTCTCGAGAATTTCGCCTGCGAACTGCCAGAATTGGCCGACCGTCTCGGCGATCGCAAGACGTTCTTCCGGTGTCGGACGGCCGAAGGCGTTGACGGTGTGCGCGATCGAGAAGCGCTTCATGCGCACGCGGTCCTCCTCGTCGATACCGAGGAAGTGGAGGGCGACCGTGAAGGGAACGTGCCAGAGCAGCCGCTCGACCAGATCCACCCGGCCCAGATCGATGAAGCTGTCGACCGCCGCGCGCACGAGCTCGCGCACGAAGGGTTCGTGCTCGGCGAGGTGTTCGGGCGTGAAGGGAGCCATCAGCACCCGCCGCCTTTGCATGTGCTGCGGCTCGTCTTCGTTTACGAGGGTGCGGGACATGGCATAGCCGTAACGCCGCAGCACCGCGAGCGCTTCTTCCGAGTGCGGGACCACGGGCTCGAGCACGTTTGAGGGGCTGAAGGTCCAAGGATCGCGGAAGATCGCCTTGATCGTCTCGTAGCGGGTCACAACCCAATAGCCGAGCTCGGGGGCGAAGAAGATCGGGCGCTCGCCCGCCACGCGGCGCACGAAACCGGCTGGATCCTCCATATAGGCTTGATCGAAGGGATCGAAGGGACAAGCGAACGCCCCTTCGATCTCGCCCGAGGCAAAAGGACAACCCTTGATGCTCGCGATCTCGGCCATGCGTACCGCACCTCCCCGCCGCCGGCCGCCGAGCCACGCCTGCGCACGCGCGCACGCTACCCGTGCGCCGGCGCTTGCCGCCGGCTCTCAAGGAGCATAGTTTCGCCATGCGCAATCGCAATACACGATCGACAACGGGCAGCACCCGGGACAGGGAGGCGACGATCGGCATGCGCGATGCGGCGCGGGCGGCGAACGGACGCGGCGGGGTCAAGGCCGCAGCCACCACCTGCGCGGTCTTAAGCGGGCTCGCCGCCTTAGGCGGCCGGGCGAGCCTGGCCGCGCTCGCCGCGCATCTGGGCGCTCACCCCTCGACCTTGCACCGTTACCTCAAGAGTCTCGCCGCGGCGGGGCTCGTGGTGCGCGACCCCCTCACCACAGCCTATGCGCTCGGGGCGGAAGCGATCGCGCTCGGCCTTGCCGCCATGCGCCAAAGCGATCCCATCCGCGCCGCCGATGCCGCGCTCGTGCGGCTGCGCGACGAGCTCGGCGCCACCGCCTTTCTCGCTGTACCCGGCAACCGTGGACCGACGATCGTCCGCCTCGAGGAGCCCGCCGAGCCGGTTGTGGTCAACGTTCGGCCGGGCTTCGTGCTCTCCGTCTTGTGGTCGGCGACCGGGCGATGCCTGCTCGCGGCGAGCCGCGACGCGCGGCTCCATGCGATCGCCCGCGAGGAGCTCGCCGCCGCCCCGCCTAGGCGGCGGTCGCTTCTGCCCGAAACCGAGCCGATCGCGACGCTCTGTCAGGAGATCCGCTCAGCCGGTGGTATCGCTACGGTGCGCGATCTCTACCTCGTCGGTGTGAGTGCCGCAGCCGCCCCGATCTTCGACTTCACGGGCGCCGTCAAAGCGGTGCTCACCGTGCTCGGTCCGACCGACGCGTTCGACGTCTCCCCATCGGGACCAGTGGTCGCAGCGCTGCGCGCCGAAGCCGAGGCGGTGAGCGCGCGACTCGGCCATCGCGTCAGCGAACCCACGCCTCTCGCCGTCGAGCCGGGCGGGTCAACCGCTGCTCGAAGCGCGCCGACCGCACCGCCCGACCGACGGCCAAAGGCTGCCAACCCGCAACCGAAATGATCGCGAGCGAAAGGAGAGCGTCGATGACCGCAACGCCCCAACTTTCCCGTCGCCGGTTCGCTTTTGGAATGGTCGCTGGCTCCGGCGTTTTGGCAGCACCCGCGATTTTGCGCGCCCAAGCGCCGATCGAGATCAAGGTCTCGCATTATCTTCCGCCCGTGCACCGGCTGCACACGGATGTGCTCGAGCCGTGGGGCAAGGAGCTCGAGCAGCGCACCGGCGGGCGGGTCAAGGTCCTCATCCACGCCGGCAACACCGCCTTCGGCAACATCAACAACCAGCTCGACCAAGTGCTCGCGGGCGTGATGGACGTGGCGCTCGGCCTGCACGGCATCCCGCGCGGACGCTTTCCGCGCACCGGGATCATCGACATGCCGTTTTTGACCACGAGCGCCGAGCAAGCGAGCCGGATCTTGTGGACGCTCTACCCCGAATTGCTCAAAGACGAGTATCGCGGCGTCAAGGTACTCTCGCTGTTCGCCCACAATCCGGGTCTCATCCACACCCGCGCGCAGCGGGTGGAGCGGATGGAAGACCTCAAGGGCCTGCGCATCCGCGCCCCCTCACCAGTCGTCTCCAACATGCTGAGCTTTCTGGGCGCCACCCCGGTTGGCATGCCGCCCGGCCAGATCTACGAGAGCCTGATGGCGGGAACGCTGGATGGCTATGTGCTGCCCTGGGATCCCGTCCATTCCTTCCGGCTCGCCGAGGTCACCCGCTTCCACCTCGACATCGCCGCCTACACCGTCTCCTTCTACATCGTCATGAACGAGCGCCGCTATCAGGGTCTGCCGGCCGAGATCCGCGCGGCGATCGACGAGCTCTCGGGCGAGAAGCTCTTGCCGCGCATCGTCGCCGCTTGGGACCGTGCCGATGCCGACGGCAAGGCGGCAGCGCAAGCACGTGGCAACACCATCATCGTCGCGAGCGCCGAAGAGCGGGCGCGCTGGCGCGCTGCGCTCGAGCCCTTGATCCAAGACGAGCTCGGCCGCCTCGAGCGGGAGGGGGTCGCCAACGCCCGGGCGATCTACGCCCGCATGGTCGAGCTGGCCCGCAGCTGAGCCGTGGCGGCGCCGAACGCGACAATGCCGGGCGCGGGTCGACAACCGCGCCTGGCGCGCCTCTTCACACGGTTGTGCGAGGGGTGCGCGCTTTTAGCCGGCATCGCGCTTGCGGGCGGCATGCTCGTGGTGCTCGCGGATGTGGCCACGCGCCGCACGCTCGGCTCGCCGATCACCGGCGTGACCGATCTCGTCCAGCTCGCGGTCATCGCCTCGGCCTGCCTCGCCCTGCCGCTTGCCTTCCTGCGCGGCGGGCACGTCGCGGTCGAGTTCGTCACCCGCAACTGGCCGCTTCGCGCACAGCGCGTTCTGCGCACACTCGTCGCGCTTGCAGAAGCGAGCTTGTTGATCCTCCTCCTCCGCTACGGGCTGAGCCAAGCCGCAGCGCGCTTTTCCTTCGGCGACGTGTCGCCCACCCTCGGCTTGCCGGTGCTCCTTTATTGGGCCCCCTATCTTCTCGGTGTGGCACTGTCCGTTCCGGCAGCGCTCTTGGCGCTGTCCACCGCTCATCGGCCTTTAAAGCTCGACCAAAACGACTAGGGATCAGCGGTATGAGCGAGGCGTTAGTGGGCTTCGCCCTCGTGCTCGTGCTCATGGCCCTGCGGGTGCCGGTCGCAATCGCCCTGGGCCTTGTTGGCGCCTTGGGGCTCTATTGGGTTTGGGGGCCGGCCAGTCTCGCCTTCGTGCTCGGCAAAGCTCCCTTCGATGCGATCGCCACCCCGAGCCTCGCGGTCGTGCCGCTGTTCGTCATGATGGGCGTGTTCGCCGCCCACGGCGGCCTCTCGCGCTCACTCTTCGAGGCCGCTCGAGCGCTGCTCGGACACCGCCGCGGCGGGCTCGCGCTCGCCACGGTTGGCGCTTCAGCGATCTTCGGCGCCATTTGCGGCTCGAGCCTGGCGACCGCGGCGACGATCGGCAAAGTGGCGATGCCGGAGATGCGCCGCGCCGGCTACCCGGATCGACTGGCCGCCGCCTCGGTGGCAGCGGGCGGCACGCTCGGCGTGATGATCCCGCCTTCGGTGCTGTTCGTCGTCTATGGGCTCATGACCGAGCAGTCGATCGGCAAGCTCTTCGCCGCCGGGCTCTTACCCGGCGTCGTCGGCATGATGCTCTACATGGTGGCGGTGCGGGTGGCGACCCGCCGCGGGAGCGGCTTCGCCCCCTTCCCCCCTATGCCCTGGCGCGACCGGCTGCGCACGCTAGCCGGCGTCTGGCAGACGCTCGCGCTCGTGCTCCTCGTCCTCCTCGGCATGTACGCCGGTCTGTTCACGCCTTCTGAAGCCGCTGCCGTGGGCGCTGCCGGTGCCCTGTTCGTGACCTGGCTCAACGGCAGGCTGAACCTCGAGGTCCTGCGCAATGGGCTGATCGAGACGGTGCTCACCACCGCCATGATCTTCGCCATCTTGATCGGGGCGGCGATCTTCAACGCCTTTATCGATACAACGGGTCTTGCCGACCAGCTCATCGCCCGTATTGCCGCGCTGGGTGCCGACCCGCTGGTCGTGCTCTTAGCGCTTGCGGTCCTCTACATCGCGCTCGGCTGTCTTATGGACAGCCTGTCCATGATCCTGCTCACGATCGGGGCCGTCTTTCCCGTCATCCGCGCGCTCGGGATCGATCCCATTTGGTTCGGGGTGTTCCTCGTCACGCTGGCCGAGATCGGCATGATCACCCCGCCTGTGGGCATGAACCTGTTCGTCTTGCAATCAACCGTGCCGGGCCTCGATCTCGGTACGGTCAGCCGCGGCATCCTGCCCTTTGTGCTCGCCGATGGCGTGCGGCTTCTGATCCTGCTCGCGCTACCGGGACTCGCCACCTGGCTGCCCACGCTTCTTTTCGGATAAGCGCGAGCGCTGGGCACGACACCGGTCGCGTGGCACGCGCGACGCCCATCGCGGCACGAAAGCTCAACGCCTGCCGGTGATGAAGAGGGACGGGAAGAGAAGCGATTGGCGCGCCCGAGAGGATTCGAACCCCTAACCCTCAGATCCGTAGTCTGATGCTCTATCCAGTTGAGCTACGGGCGCGCGGTGGAGCTCCTCGGGGGAGCGGACGCCTTCTCAAATAGGCAAGCAGCAGCCACCGTCAAGACACCAGCAACCGGTTTGCCCGCTGCGAGCCGGCTTCCCCCTCACGAGCCGCTGATCAGCCGCGCAAGGCGCTCGGCCATCTGCTCGGCGCTCGTGCCGTGCGAGAAATGGGCGAGGTAGCGCCCGTCCGGACCCATGAAATAGGTGAAGGTCGAGTGGTCGACGAGATAGTCCTCGCCCCGCTTCTCCTCGGATTTGCGGGCGAAGACGCGCCAGGCCCGCTTGACCGCTTCGATCTCCTCCACCGTGCCGGTGAGCCCGATCAGGCGGGGATGGAAGGAGGCGACATAGGAAGCGAGGACTTCGGGCGTGTCGCGTTCCGGATCGACGCTTACAAAGATGGGCTGGATCTTTTGCGCGAGCTCGGGCGGCAAGCGGTCGAGCGCCTCGCTCATGGTCAAAAGCCCAAGCGGGCACATGTCGGGGCAATAAGTGTAGCCAAAATAGACGAGACGATATTTGCCGGCGAGCTCGGCCTCGGAGAAACGTCGCCCCGTGTGGTGAACGAGATCCAGTGGCCCGCCGATTGGCACTTCGGCGATACCAGCAAGGCGCTGAGTGCTGCGCTCGGAACGGCTCACCAATGCCGCCGCGATCGCAGCGCTCACCGCCGCTAAGAGCACCAGCACGAGGACCAAAACGCGCTGGCGCAGTTTGTCCTGACGCGATGCACGAACCATGTCGCCAATCGAACTGGTTTTATAAGCGCGCACAAGATGCGATGGGGTCGCAGGCGACAGGCTGTCGCGCTTTCCTTGCTGGGCCGCCTTCATCGGCGCCGGGCCCTTCGCCGGGGCCGAGCCCCTCCTCGATCGCATCGAGTAGGGAAAGAGGATCGACACCCCTCTCGCGCACCGAGCGGGGGTCGGCGCGTCGTTTGCAGAAGCGGGCGCACTCCCGGGCCGACGTCCCGCTGCCCGACTAGCCGGTCGCGTGCGCCGGATGAAAAGGGGCGGTAAAAGGCTGCCGTCGCGGGGACGGGAAGCGCAGCCGCACTTCGAGCCCGGGGTGGGCGTCGTCGAGCTCGAGACGCGCCTCGTGCAGCTTGGCCACCGCCGCGACCAGCGACAGGCCCAGCCCGTTGCCCGGCGTGGAGCGATGCGGCTCGAGCCGCACGAAGCGTTCGAGCGCCTTCTCACGCAGCTCGGGCGGGATACCCGGCCCGTTGTCGGTGACGCTCAACACCGGCTCGGCTCCATCGCGTACCGCTACCCGCACCCGACCGCCTTCGGGGGTGTACTTGATCGCATTGTCGATCAGGTTGGCGAGCGCCTGCGCCAACAGCTGACGGTTGGCGGAGACCACCACCCGCTCCGGCCCGTCGAGCGCAAGCGTCATGCTCCGCTCTTCCGCCAAGGGCTCGTAGAGCTCGACCACATCGCGAGCAAGGGCCAAAAGATCCACCGGCTCGAAGTTCTGACCACGGCTGCCGGCCTCGGCGCGGGCGATCGAGAGAAGCGCGTTGAAGGTCGAGATCAAGGCATCGGCATCGCGCATGGTAGCTTCCAATAGCTCGCGCGCCTCGGCGCGGTCGATGTCGCGCAACAGTGCCACCTCGATGCGCGAGCGGATGCGGTTTAAGGGCGTGCGCAGATCATG
>JAUQQO010000030.1 GCA_030549795.1 Pseudomonadota bacterium
TAAATACCTATAGACTCCCGAACGAGGCCTAATGATAGGTCCTCGGTCATCGCTCTCCGCCCTCCCCCGCCCGGCGGCCGCCGCGTCTAGGCCTTCGAGCCCGACGCGGCGGCCGCTCTCTTCCGCCTCCGTGCAACGCAACGCTCCTTAAAGGTTGTGGGGTCTCGGCGCGGGGCGCAGCGCCAAACGAGTAGGCTCTGTTTGGGGCGCAGGCCACATGTTCCCGTCGTGAACGAGCCCCCTTGGCGTGAAACACGGTGGTCGAACGCGCGTCGGCGCGCGCTGCTCGTGAAAAGAAACGGGGAGGCGGTGCCTCGAGCTCCCTCCGCTCGACCCCGCCGGGTTCACCCAAGCGGAAACGTCGAAGCCGGCGCGATCGAGGCCGCGGGCGCGGTCGCACGCTCCCGCTGCGGCCTCGGGGTCGGGATGCCCTTTCGCGCTCGGTTTCGTTGCGCGGCGCCAAAGCGATGCGGCGCTCAGCTTTGGCGCTCCGGCAACAGGCGGTCGAGCTCGGCGAGCATCGCGGCGGCGCCGGCAAAGGGTCGATCGGCGATCGGGGCGAGCGCATGCTCGAGGTTGCGCAGCAGGCGCCGCAGCGCCTCCGCTTCGAGCTCGCGCAAGACCCAGCGCTCGGCCTGCCGGCGCCGTCGGTCGGGATCGCGCTGCGCGGCTTGGGATGCGCGCTCTTCCAGGACAGCGAGCAGCGCCTCGATCCCCTCCCCGCGGCTGGCAGCGACGCGCAACACCGAGGGGCGCCGGTGCGCCCAAGGCGCCGCTAAGGCGAGGGCTGCCTCGAGCTCGCGCGCGCTGCGCTCGGCCACAAGCCCGAGATCGGCTTTGGTCACCACCGCGATGTCCGGGATCTCGGCGATCCCGGCTTTGAGAAACTGCAAGGTGTCGCCCGAGGCCGGCTGCACCGCCAAGACTACGACATCGGCGAGATCGACGATCTCGGTCTCCGATTGGCCGACGCCCACGGTTTCGATGAGCACCCGATCGAAGAGCGCACGCGCGAGCACGAGCATGGGGAAGCACAGCGCCGCAACCCCGCCCAGCCGATCACGCGCGGCAAGCGAGCGCACGAAGACGCCCTCGTCTTCGGGATCGAGCGCAAGGCGCGTCCGGTCGCCCAAAAGCGCGCCACCGGTGCGCGGCGAAGAGGGGTCGACGGCGAGCACCGCCACCGTACGTCCCAGTCGTCGCCAGGCGGCAACGAGCGCCGAAGCGAGCGTCGATTTGCCGACCCCCGGTGGTCCCGTAAGGCCGATCGCAACACCGCGCGGCCGCTCCCAAGCGGCTTGCAGGAGTGCGACCGTATCGCTTGCGAAGGGTGCCTCCTCGACGCGCGCGAGCGCACGGGCGAAGGCGAGCTTGCCGCCCGCCGCGAGGGCGGCAAGCGGCGCCTCGGTCGCCTCCGCACGCACCTTCCGGCTTCCTACTCGAGCGACCCGGCGCTCGCTCCCCGCCGTCGCAAGGCGGCTTGCGCCGCCGCCAGCCGCGCGATCGGTACGCGGTAGGGCGAGCAGGAGACATAGTCGAGGCCGACCTCCTCACAGAAGGCGATCGAGGCCGGATCGCCGCCGTGCTCGCCGCAGATGCCGAGCTTGAGGTCGGGACGCCGGGCGCGTCCACGCTCGCAGGCCCAGCGCACGAGCTCTCCGACCCCCTCGGTGTCGAGCGAGCGGAAGGGGTCGGTGCGGAAGATGCCGGCCTCGAGATAGGCGTCGAGGAACTTCCCCGAATCGTCGCGCGAGAGCCCGAGCGTCATCTGGGTGAGATCGTTGGTACCGAAGCTGAAGAAGGCGGCGTGTTCGGCGATCTCGAAGGCGCGCAGCGCCGCCCGCGGCACCTCGATCATGGTGCCGAGAAGATATGTGATTCGCCTGCCCTTCTCGCTCATCACCCGCTCTGCCACCGCTGCCAGCCGTTCGCCGATGAGCGCGAGCTCGCGCGCCGAGCCCACGAGCGGCACCATGATCTCGGGCACGACCGCCGTGCCGGTGCGCTCGTGCACCGCGATCGCGGCTTCGACGATCGCTTGCACCTGCATCTCGTAGATCTCGGGATAGACGATCCCGAGGCGGCAGCCGCGCAGGCCGAGCATCGGGTTGGCCTCTTCGAGCTCTTTGAGCCGCCGGCGCACGATGCGCGGCTCCACGCCCAATCCGGCAGCCACTTCGCCGATCTCGACCTCGCTTCGCGGCAAGAACTCGTGAAGAGGCGGATCGAGGAGGCGAATGGTGACCGGGCGCGCGCCCATGATCGTGAACAGTTCGATGAAGTCGTCGCGCTGCATGGGCAGGATCTTGGCGAGCGCGCGCTTCCGTCCCTCGCCATCGGTGGCGAGGATCATCTCGCGCATCGCGACGATGCGGTCCTCTTGGAAGAACATGTGCTCGGTGCGGCAAAGGCCGATGCCTTCGCAGCCGAAGCGCACCGCGGTGCGGGCATCCGCGGGCGTCTCGGCGTTGGTGCGCACCTTGAGGCGTCGCACCGCATCCGCCCATTCCATGAGGGTGGCGAAGTCGCCCGAGAGCTGCGGCTCGACGGTGGGGACAGCGCCGAGCATGACGGTGCCCGTAGCACCGTCGATGGTGATCACCTCGCCCGCTGCAACGCGCACCCCGCCGGCGGTGAAGGCCTGCTCTTCATAGGAGATGAGCAGATCGCCGGCGCCGCACACACAAGGCTTGCCCATCCCGCGCGCCACCACCGCGGCGTGGCTGGTCATACCGCCGCGCGCAGTCAAAATACCGCGTGCGGCGTGCATGCCGTGGATATCGTCGGGCGAGGTCTCGATGCGCACGAGGATCACCGCTTCACCCGCCGCCGCGCGTCGCTCCGCCTCGTCTGCGCTGAACACCACCTTGCCGGACACCGCCCCGGGCGAAGCTGGCAGACCCTTGGCGATCACCTTTCGCTCCGCTTTGGGATCGAGGGTGGGGTGCAAGAGCTGGTCTAAAGAGGCGGGATCGACCCGAAGGATCGCCTCTTCGCGGGTGATCAGCCCTTCTTGCGCCATATCGACGGCGATCTTGAGCGCAGCTTGGGCGGTGCGCTTGCCGCTTCGCGTTTGCAGAACGAAGAGACGGCCTTTTTGGACCGTGAACTCGATGTCCTGCATGTCGCGATAGTGCCGTTCGAGGCGCTCGAAGACCGCGATGAGCTCGGCATAGGCCGCCGGCATCTGCGCTTCCATCGACTGTTCGGGATCGCCGCCGCCGGCACGCGCCATGGCGCGCGAGAGGGGCTGAGGAGTGCGGATGCCGGCGACGACATCCTCGCCTTGGGCGTTGACGAGATATTCTCCGTAATAGCTGCGCTCGCCGGTCGAGGGGTTACGGGTGAAGGCGACCCCCGTGCAGCAGTCGTCGCCCATGTTGCCGAAGACCATGGCCTGGACGGTGACTGCGGTGCCCATATCAGCGGGAATGTTGTGCAACTTGCGGTAGGTCTGGGCGCGCTGGTTCATCCAGGAGCCGAAAACCGCGCCGATCGCCCCCCACAGTTGTTCGTGCGGGTCTTGGGGGAACTCGCGACCGAGCTCCCGGCGGACAAGTGCCTTATAGGCGTCGACGAGCTCTTCGAGCGCTTTGGCGTCGAGCTCGTGATCGAACCGCACGCGGTACTCGCGCTTGACCGCCTCCAGTCGCTCTTCGAACAAATAGTGGTCGATGCCGAGCACGACGTCGCCGTACATCTGGATGAAGCGGCGATAGCTGTCGAAGGCGAAGCGGCGATCACCGCTGCGGCGCGCGAGGCCCTCGACCGTGCGGTCGCTTAAGCCCAAGTTGAGCACCGTGTCCATCATGCCCGGCATGGACACCGGGGCACCCGAGCGGACCGAGACGAGCAGCGGCTCCTCTGGATCGCCGAAGCGCGCCCCGACATCCTCTTCGATCAGCTTCAAGGCGGCATCGACTTGCTCGCGCAGTCCCGGCGGATAGCCGCGCTCGTGCCGGTAGTAATAGGCGCAGACTTCGGTTGAGATGGTAAAACCGGGCGGCACCGGCAGGCCAAGCGCCGCCATCTCGGCGAGGTTGGCCCCCTTGCCACCCAAAAGCGCCCGTTGGCTCGCAGCGCCCTCGACGCGGCCGCGCCCGAAGCTGTAGACCCATTTCTTCGTTTCGCTCATGCCGCCCCCTTAAACACTCGCTCCGCCGCGATAAGCCCGAGCCCAAAGCGCGGGCCTCAGCTACGCGCCGCTTCTTCGATGCGCGCGAAGTCGGCCACCTCGCCCAGGGCCGTTCCTATCCGCGACAGCATGAACAATCGGTTAACGCGGAGCTCCGGCTCCGGCACGTTCACCATCACCCGCTCGAAGAAGCGGTCGATGGGAGCGCGCAGCGTGGCGAGCTCCGCCATCGCGCCCACCCAGTCCTCGGCCGCGAGCGCGGTCGCGATCCGCGCCGAAGCTGCCTCGAGCGCGTCGAAGAGGGCGATCTCCTCGGGTGCCCGCAGCAGCGCGCGCTCGGGCTCGCCGCGATAGCTACGGCCGTCCTTGCGTTCCTCGATGGCGACGATGCCCATGGCGCGCCGGAAGGCGGCCAACAAATCCCGCCCCTCCTCACTCTCGAGGAAGCCTTTGAGCGCCCGCACCCGCGATCGCAGCCGCACGAGATCGTCATCCAGCCCGACAGCGAGCACCGCGGCGATGTGGTCGTGGCGGACGCCCTCGCTGCGCAGATGCACGACCAGGCGCTCAGCGAGAAAGCGCAACAGCTCCTCAACGAGTGCGGCGCGATCGACCTCGGCAAAGCGCGCACCGAACCCCTCAAGGGCGGCTGAAAAGGCCTGTTTGAGCGGCAGCCGCAGGCCGTTTTCGGTCACGAGCCGCACGATCCCGAGAGCAGCGCGGCGCAGCGCGAACGGGTCCTTGGTCCCGGTGGGCCGGATGCCGGCGGCGAAGAAGCCGACCAGCTGGTCGATGCGGTCGGCGAGCGCCACCACCACGCTCTCAGGCGCGCGCGGACAGCTGTCCTCGGCTCCCTTGGGCGCATAGTGTTCGGCGATGGCGCGCGCCACCGCCTCCGGTTCGCCTTGGAGGCGGGCGTAGTGCCCGCCCATGATCCCCTGCAGTTCCGGAAACTCGCCGACCATACCGGTGACCAGATCGGCCTTGCACAAAAGCGCCGCACGCTCGGCCAGCAGCCGATCGGCACCGGGAACATAAGGGCAGAGGGCTCCAGCGAGGGCCACGAGCCGCTCCACCCGCTCGCCCTGGGTGCCCAGCCGTTCGTGGAAGACCATGCCCTCGAGCTTGGGCAAGCGGCTCTCGAGCGGGTGCTTCTTGTCCTGCTCGAAGAAGAAGCGGGCGTCCCACAGCCGCGCCCGCAGGACCCGCTCGTTGCCCGCCACGATCGCCGCCCCGCCGTCCTTGGCCTCGACGTTGGCGACCACAACAAAACGCGGCGCAAGACGCCCATCGGGCGCGGCAAGAGCAAGGTAGCGCTGGTTCTGGCGCATGGTGAGCACCAGCACCTCGCTCGGGATGTCCATAAACTCCGGATCGATGCGACCCAAAAGGGGCACCGGCCATTCCACGAGACCGGAAATCTCCTCGATGAGCGCCTCGTCGGGAACAAGCGCCAGCCCTTCGCCGCGGGCAAGCGCTTGCGCCCCCTCGCGAATGCGTTGCTTGCGCTCCTCGGGATCGAGCACGACCTTGTGCGCCTTGAGCATCCGCTCGTAGTCGGCGAAGTCTTTGGGCCGAAAAGGCCCGGGCGCCATGAAGCGGTGCCCGAAGGTGAGCGCTCCCGCTTCAATGCCGGCGAAGGTGAAGGGTACCACCTGTCCGTCGAAGAGACACAAAATGGAGCGCAACGGCCGCACCCAGCGGGCCTCACCCGCACCCCAGCGCATCGACTTGGGCCAGGCGAAGCGTCCTAAGAGCTCGGGTAGGCGTAAAGCGAGCAGCTCTTCCGTCGGTGTTCCCGATTCGCGGATGCGGGCGTAGAGGACCCTGCCCTTTTTTTCTTCCCGCACCTCGATGGTCACACCCTCGGGCGGTAGCGAGCGCTTGAAACCCTCGATCGCTGCCACCGGGGCGTCCTCGCGCGGGCCGCGACGCTCGCTGATGCGATCGGGCGTGCGCTTCGGCAGCCCGCGTACCACCGCCGCGAGCCGGCGCGGCGTGGCGAAGGTGCGGAGCTCCGCAAACGTCAATCCGGCATCGGTGAACAGCGCGCGCAACAACCGTTCGAGTTCGTCGCGCGCGCGCTCTTGCATGCGCGCCGGGATCTCTTCCGAAAACAGTTCGAGCAAGAGCTCGGCCATGGGCGCTCAGCTCGCGCGTTGGCCCTGGGCGGCGAGCCAGGCCTCGCAGCAGGCTTTGGCAAGAGCCCGCACGCGCAGGATAAAGGCCTGCCGCTCGGCGACGCTAATCGCACCGCGGGCGTCTAAGAGGTTGAACAGATGGCTGGCCTTAAGACATTGATCATAGGCCGGCAAGACGAGCCCGTGCGAGAGCAAATGACGACACTCCGCCTCGGCGTCCTCGAAATGGCGGAACAGGCGCTCGATGGTGGCGTGCTCGAAATTGTGCGCCGAGAACTGGCGCTCCGCCTCGAGGAACACGTCGCCGTACGTCACGCCTTCACCGTTGAAGTCGAGTTCGAAGACGTTTTCGATACCCTGCACGTACATAGCGAGCCGCTCGAGGCCATAGGTCAGCTCGCCGGACACCGGCCGGCAGTCTATTCCGCCCACCTGCTGGAAATAGGTGTATTGGGTGACCTCCATCCCATCGCACCAGACTTCCCAGCCCAAACCCCAGGCTCCGAGTGTGGGGCTCTCCCAGTCGTCCTCGACGAAGCGGATGTCGTGCAGGAGCGGATCGATCCCGAGCGCGACCAAGCTCTGCAGATAGATCTCCTGCATATCCGGCGGTGACGGCTTCAAGATCACCTGGAACTGGTAATAATGCTGCAGACGGTTCGGGTTCTCGCCGTAGCGGCCGTCGGTGGGCCGACGCGAGGGCTGCACATAGGCTGCCCGCCAGGGCTCGGGTCCGAGTGCCCGCAGCGTGGTCGCCGGGTGGAAGGTGCCGGCACCGACCTCCATGTCGTAGGGTTGCAGGATGAGGCAGCCCTGCTCGCTCCAGAAACGCTGCAGGCGCAAGATGAGTTCTTGAAAACTCGGTGCGCGCGCGCCGCTCATCGCTTCGCCTTTTGCTGCGGTGCGGCGAGGTCTAGGATCGAGGCCGGCTCATGGTCAAGGCGGGTGCGACCTCAGCTGCGCTTGAAGCTGCATTCCTCCGTGCTCGGGCACCACGTGCCGTTCGGCACCCACACGCCGCAGCGCGGACAGCGTACGAGCTCGGTGGTCTCGACCGGCGCGGAGGGGTTCTTTGCCGCAGCGGGCATGCGGGGTTCCGATTGAGCGAGCTTGCGCTGCACGGCGGCGAGCAGGCGCAGGCCCTTCCAGGCGGCGACGATCACGAGCAGCACGACCAGGATCTTGCCGAAGCTCAGCGTGAACATCGCCCGTTCCCTCAACCCTACAGCCCCAGTCGCCGCAACATGGCGCGTTCCTCCAAAGCCGCCAAGGCGGCCGCGGCGGCTTCGGCTGCGAGCCCGCCGACGCTCAAGCGATCGAACAACCGTCGCCGCGGCGGGTTGAGGACGCGTATCGTCACATCGGGTCCGAAGCGCTCCTCGAGCACCGAGCGAATCTCGCCGATCCCGTCCACAAGGCCGAGTTCGACTGCTCGCGCACCCGTCCAGATGCGGCCGTCGAACAGTTCGGCTTCGCTCGCCTTGAGCCGCCCGGCGCGCCGGCTGCGCACTTGCTCTTTGAACCGCTCGTGGATCTCGGCCTGCAACTCGGCCAAAAGCGCCACATCTTCGGGCCGCTCGGGACGAAAAGGATCCAAAAAGCTCTTGCGCGGCCCGCTCGTGTGCACGCGCCGTTCGATGCCGAGCCGAGCGAGCGCTTCGGAGAAGCCGAAGCCGGCGCTGATCACCCCGATCGAGCCGATGATCGAGTTGGCCTCGACGAAAATCTCATCCGCCGCCGTGGCGAGCCAATAACCACCTGAGGTGGCGACGTCCTCGACGAAGGCCAGGACCTTGCGCTGGTTTTTTTCGGCCAGATGGCGAATGCGCCGCGCGATGAGGGCGGCTTGCACGGGCGTCCCGCCGGGCGAGTTGACGATCAGCGCCACCGCAGGTGCGCGACGCACGGCGAAGGCGCGATCGAGCACCCGCTCGAGTCCGCCAAGCGTAAGCCCGGGGCCGCGCGGCGGGAAGGTGCCGATCACGCCCACAAGCCGTACCGCCGGTACCGGCACCGGCCGGCGCCAGAAGGCCCAAAAGGGTCGCGATCCTGCAACGGGACGCGAAGAGCTCACCACGGCAAGGCCTCGGCTTTGCGCAAAATCGCCTCGGCCGCGTCGGTAAAGCCGCCATCCGCCCGGTGCAAGACGAGCCCCGGCAACAGCTTGCTCGGC
The DNA here is from genome assembly GCA_030549795.1 of Pseudomonadota bacterium. Taxonomy (GTDB): domain Bacteria; phylum Pseudomonadota; class Alphaproteobacteria; order Geminicoccales; family Geminicoccaceae; genus JANXAZ01. The sequence goes on from JAUQQO010000030.1 coordinate 8,450, forward strand.
GCGCGCGAGCCTTTGCGGGCGCGCACGAGCACCCGCCGCGCCGGCTCCCCCGCCCTCGGCCAGAGCGGAAAAACGGTAACCTCGCCAGCTCGGCCGTGCAGCGCAGCGCAGAGATCGACAAGCCGGTCGGCGCGATGGATCAGCACCAAAGAGCCTCCGCAAGCGAGCCGTTTAAGGCACGCCGCGATCCAGGCAGCAAGCGGAACGCTCTCGAGAAACGCCGCCTGGCGGCGCGGTTCGGCCGGAAGACGGCTGCGGCCGGCCTCGAGATAGGGCGGGTTGCTCATCACCCACGAAAAACGCGCCCGACGCACTTCCGGCGGCGGGTGCAGGAGATCACCGCTGACCACGCGCACGCGGCTCTCCATGCGGTTGCAGGCGACGCTGCGGAGGGCGAGGTCGGCGAGCTCCGGATCGCGCTCGATGCCGACGACCTCGACCTTGGGCAAACGGGCGGCCAGGCAAAGTGCGGCCGCGCCGGTTCCGCAGCCGGCATCGAGCACACACTCGCCCGGTCGCGCCGCCACGGCGGCGGCGAGCAAGACCGGATCGATCGCCGCTCGGTAGCCGCGACGCGGCTGGAGGAGAACGACGCGGCCACCCATGAGGCGATCCGCGCTGACCTCGGCGCTCGGCACGCTCGCGTCGTCGGTGACCGGCGGCATTTGCCAGTCGCTCCCTCACCCGTTAAGCAGGACCCAAGATGATCCGAGCACGCAGCCGGGTCGAGGGAGTCGCCTCGTGTCGGTACGAGCAGCGAAGCGGGAACCGGCCTTCCGCTCGGCGCTTCACGAAGCGCAGGCGTTGGTCGCCGAGGATATGGCCCGCGTCAACCAGTTGATTTTGGCACGCCTTGAGAGCGAGGTCTCGCTCATCCCCGAGCTCGCGCGGCACCTCATCGCCGCTGGCGGCAAGCGCATCCGTCCCATGCTCACGCTCCTTTCGGCGCGCTTGTGCGACTACCGCGGCGAGCACCATGTGGCGCTCGCAACCGCCGTCGAGTTCATCCACACGGCGACTCTTCTCCACGATGACGTAGTCGACGAAAGCGAGCTCAGGCGCGGCAAAGCGACGGCGAATGCGGTATGGGGGAACAAAGCGCCGGTGCTCGTGGGCGACTTCCTGTTCTCGCGCGCCTTCCAGCTCATGGTCGAAGTGGGCGATCTCGAAGTCCTGCGCATCCTCGCCGACGCTTCGGCGGTGATCGCCGAAGGCGAGGTCATGCAGCTGGTTACCGCCAACGACACGAGCACGAGCGAAGAAGCCTATCTCGCCATGATCACGGGCAAAACCGCAGCGCTCTTTCGCGCTGCCTGCGAGGTGGGTCCGGTGCTCGCGGCGCGGCCGCAGATCGAGCGG
>JAUQQO010000053.1 GCA_030549795.1 Pseudomonadota bacterium
CGCGAAACCGAGCCCACGCGAGGCACCGGTAACGAGCGCGATCCGATCCTCGAGCCAGAACAGGCTGGACATGAGCCCCCTCTCCGACCATCGCTTTTGCCGCTGCTACACGATGGAGCGGGTATGGCAAAGAGCGAAGCCGCGATCACCCCACCGCAACGCCGCCCGCTCTGGCTAGAGGCCGCCGGTGCGCGGATCTATGCCGAATGGGTGCGCTCAGCCGAGGAAGTATCCGAGCCCGTGCTCGTCCTGCTGCATGAGGGGCTCGGTGCGGTGGGGTTCTGGAAAGACCTGCCGGAGCTCTTAGCAGCCCGCCACCGCCTGCCGGTCTTTCTCTACGATCGCCGCGGCTATGGGCGCTCCGATCCCGAGCCGCTGCCGCGCCCGCTCGACTATCTCGAGCGCATGGCGCTTTGTGAACTGCCGGCGGTGTTGGATGCCGCCGGGATCGCACGCACCATCCTCATCGGCCATAGCGACGGCGGCACCATCGCCCTTTTAGCCGCCGCCGCTTTTCCGGCGCGGATCGCCGGCGTGATCGCGATTGCCGCGCACATTTACGTCGAAGAGAAGACCCTCGCGGGCATCCGCGCCGCGGTGGCGGCCTTTGAAGCGGGCACGCTGCGGCGCAAGCTCGAGCACTACCACGGCGCGCGCACGGATGCGGTGTTCCGCGCCTGGGCCGAAACCTGGCTCGATCCGCGCTTTGTGCACTGGAACATCGCAGATCGCCTAGCGGCGGTGCGCTGTCCCGCTTTGCTCTTGCAGGGCGAAGCGGACGAATATGCCACCCCCGAACATCTCTTTGCGATCGCGCGCCGGCTTATGGGACCCGTGCGCACCGCGCTCTTGCCGGGCGCCGCACACGTACCCCACCATCAAGCGCGCGCCGCGACGCTTGAAGCGATCGACGCTTTCATCGACGAGATCCGGGCGCGGCCGGCGGGGGAGGCGAAGACATGCCGTTGCGGGGCAAACGCGCCATCGTAACCGGCGCTGCTGCGGGTATCGGCCGCGCCATCGCCGAACGCCTCGCGCGCATGGGGGCCGCTTTGACCCTGATCGACCGCGCCCACGAAGCGGTCGAAGGAGCCGCCGAGGCCTTGCGCGCCCGCGGGGCGCACGCGCGCGCCGTCGTCCTCGATATGGCCGAGCTCGACCAGATCGAGCCCGCGATCCGCGAGTCGGCACGCGCCATGGGCGGGCTCGAGATTCTCGTCAACAACGCCGGCATCGCCGCCCAGAAACCCTTTCTCGAGCATTCGGTGGCCGACTTCGAGCGGATCTACCGCATCAATGTGCTGGCACTCTTCGCCGCCAGCCGTGCCGCGGCGGCATGGATGGTCGAGCACCGGGTGCCCGGGCGCATCGTCAACATCGCATCGGTTGCCGGTCTGCGCGGCTCGACCGGCCGTGCGGCCTACGGCAGCTCGAAAGCGGCGGTGATCAACCTCACCCAGGTGGCGGCACAAGAGCTCGCCCCATACGGGATCACCGTCAACGCGGTGGCGCCGGGACCGATCGAGACCGATCTCGTGCGCGCAATGCACAGCGAGCGCACGCGCGCCGGTTGGATCCGAGAGGTGCCGATGGGCCGCTATGGCGAGCCCGAAGACGTTGCCGAAGCGGTGGCCTATCTCGTGGGCGATGGAGCCCGCTATGTGACCGGGCACGTGCTGTGCGTCGACGGCGGCTTCGCCGCAGCCGGGCTTTTGATCCCCGTCGGAGACTTGCGCTGAACAGCGAGTCGGTCGAAGCGCGCGGCGTTCGATGCATGCGCGGTGCGCGAAAAGAGCGTGTCGGAGGGAAAAAGCGATGAGCATCGAGCGGATCGAACCCGGCAAGCGGCTGAGCCAGGCGGTCGCCTTTCGCGATCTCGTTTTCCTTGCCGGTCAAGTCGCCCTCGACAAGCCGGGAGCCTCGATGGCCGAGCAGACGCGCAATGTCCTCGAGCGCATCGAGCACCTTTTAGCCCAGGCCGGCTCGGACAAGAGCAAGATCCTGATGGCCAACATCTGGATCACCGACATGCGGCAGTTCGACGAGATGAACCGGGTGTGGGACGAGTGGGTGCCCGAGGGCTGCGCTCCCGCCCGCGCTACCGTTGAAGCGCGCCTCGCCTCACCGGATTATTGCGTGGAGATCATGGTGATCGCCGCCCGCTGAGGTGATGCCGTGCGGGTTGCGGTGCTCGGCGCCGGCGTGGTCGGGGTCACAACGGCCTGGGAATTGCTGCGCGATGGTCACGAAGTGATCCTCCTCGACCGCCGCGCCGAGCCGGCCTGCGAGACTTCGTATGCCAATGCCGGGATGATCGCCCCGGGTCACGCTTATGCCTGGTCTTCGCCCGCTGCGCTCAAAACGCTCCTTAAGGCACTCTACCGCGACGACCTCGCACTGCGCGTTCGCTTCCAATCCGACCCTGCCTTTTGGCGCTGGGCGGTTCTCTTCGCACTGCAGTGCACAGCGCAAAAGGCGGCGCGCAACACCCGCCGTAAAGTGAGCTTGGCGCTTTTTAGCCAGCGCCGGCTGCACGCGGTGCTCGCTGAGACCGGTATCGCCTGCGGGATGCGCGCGCAGGGCGCGCTCTACCTCTACCGAGACCCGAGAGGGCTCGCCGCAGCGGATGAGAAAGCGAAGATCCTGCGCGATGCGGGGGTGGAAGTGCGGCGGGTGAGCCCAGAGGAAGCAGCGGCGCTCGATCCCGTCTACGAGCCGGTCAAGCACCGTTTGGCCGGCGCGCTCTTCGCGCCGGGCGATGAGAGTGGCGATGCCCGCCTTTTCACCCGCGCCCTCGCCCGCCTGTGCGCCGAAAAGGGAGCGCAGTTGCGCTTTGGGGAAACGGTGGTGGCGTTCGAGACCACCCACAGCCGAATTGAGCGGGTGGTCACCGACCGCGGCGCGCTCGCAGCCGATGCTTTCGTCCTCGCACTCGGCTGTTACAGTGCGCCACTTGCGCGCAAGCTCGGGCTCGATCTGCCGATCTGGCCGGTTAAGGGCTATTCGGTGACGTTGCCGATCGGCGGCTCGAACAATCCGCCGCGTCTTTGCGGGGTGGACGAGGACAATCTCTTCGCCTTTGCCAACTACGGCGACCGCGTGCGCTTGACGGCGGTGGCCGAGCTTAACGGCTGGGATTGGTCGCACCGTCCAGAGGACTTCGCACCCATGCTCAAAGCGGCGCACGAGCTCTTCCCGCAAGCCGGCGATTGGAGCAAGGCCGAATATTGGGCAGGTTTGCGCCCGATGACCCCCGACAATCTGCCGATCCTCGGCCGCGGCCGGCACGAGAACCTGTGGGTCAACACCGGCCATGGGCACATGGGCTGGACTTGGGCTTGTGGTACGGCCCGGATCGTGGCCGATCTTCTCGCCGGGCGGCGGCCCGAGTGGGATCCAAGCGGCCTCGAGCCCAAGCCGCGTTGAGGCCGAAGCGGGGCAGCGAGGATGGACTACCGGGGCGGACTGCCGTTCAAGCTGGATGCGGGGATCGGAGCACGGGCGCGGATCGGCCTTATTGTGCTCGCCACCGATCAGACGATCGAGCACGAGTGGCGGCTCATCTTCCACGGGCTTTCGGGTGTCGCGCTCTACGAGAGCCGGATGTGGAACGCGGTGCGCATCACCCCTGAAACGCTTGCCGCCCTCGAAGCCGACATCCCCGCCGCGGTGCGGGTGCTCATGCCGGTTCTGCCGCTGTCCGTGGTCGCCTTCGGCTGCACTTCGGGTGCCATGGTCTTGGGCGAGGCGCGCATCGCCGCGCGCATCCACGCGGTGCGCCCGGGGGTGCCGGTGACCACCCCGATCAGCGGGGCGCTCGCCGCCTTTGGCGCGCTCGGTGTGCGCCGCCTGGCCGTGCTCACCCCTTATGCGCGCCCGGTCAACGACTTCGTCGGCCGCTATCTCGCGGAGCGCGGGTTCGAGATCGTGGTCTTCGGCAGTTTCGAGGAAGAGGACGACAGCAAGGTGGCGCGTATCGATCCCGGCTCGATCGCCGAGGCGGTGCTCGCGATCGGCTGCGATCCGCGCGTAGAGGCGGTATTCGTCTCCTGCACGAGCCTGAGATTGGTCGAGGCGGTCTCGGGCCTCGAAGAGAAGCTCGGCAAGCCCGTCACCTCCTCCAACCACGCCATGGCCTGGCACGCGCTGCGGCTCGCCGGCGTCGACGACCCGTTGCCCGGCTTCGGACGGCTCTTCACGCGACCGCTTCGCATCTGATACCTCGCCCGGCGCGTATCGACCGAGAGCGCGAGGAGACGCCCCTTGGCTGCACCCGATCCGCTTCCCGCACACGCGCTCGCCTGGTGCTGCCCTCCCGAGAGCTTGGGCTTCGAGACCACGGCCGAACTCTCCGACCTCGAGGATCCGATCGGCCAAGAGCGCGCCGTCGAAGCGTTGCGCTATGCGCTCGCCAACCGCCGCCCGGGCTACAATGTCTATGCGCTCGGGCCCGAGGGGATCGGCAAGCACACCACCGTCCGCCGCATCCTGGAAGCGCGCGCCGCCACCGAGCCACCGCCCTTCGACTATTGCTACGTGTCGAACTTTAAGGATCCGCGCGCACCCAAGCTGTTGCGCCTGCCGGCCGGGCGCGGCCCGCGGCTCGAGACGGACATGCGCCGGCTCTTGACCGATCTCTTGCCGGCACTGCGCAACGCCTTCGAGAACGAGGAGTACCGCACCCGCCGGCAGGTGATCGAAGAGGAGCTCAAGGAGCGGCAGGAGCGCGCCATCGCGGAAGTCGAGGAGGAGGCCAAGCGCCACGGCGTCGCGCTCATCCGCTCGCCCATGGGCTTCGCCTTCGCACCCGTGGCCGACGGCCGCATCGTCACCCCTGAGATCTTCCAGGCGCTTCCCGACTCGATCCGCCGCCAGATCGAGGAAACGGTCGAGCGCATGCAGAAAAAGCTGCGCGATGCGCTCGCCAATGCCCCACGCTGGATGAAGGAGACGCGCGAGAAGATCAAGGCGCTCAACGACGAAACCGCCGCCTTCGCCGTCAATTATCTGTTCGATACGATAAAGCCGAACTATACGGATCTGCCCGATGTCGTGGAGTTTTTGGAAGCTGCGCGTAAGGACATCATCGAGCACGTCGAGGCGTTTTTGCAGCTGCCCGAGCAGGTGAGCCCGGCGGCACTCGCGCTCGAGGATGGCCATCCGCTCTTCCGCCGCTACCGGATCAACCTCGTGGTCGACAACACCGGGCGCTCTTGTGCCCCGGTGATCCAAGAGGACGATCCGACCTTCGAGCGGCTCGTGGGTCGCATCGAGCACCGCGCCGAGATGGGGGCGCTCGTCACCGACTTCCTGATGATCCGGGCCGGTGCGCTGCACCGGGCCAACGGCGGCTATCTCATCCTCGATGCGCGCAAGCTCTTGACCCGTCCGCTCGCCTACGAGGCTTTGAAACGGGCGCTTACCACGCGCGAGATCCGCATCGAATCGCCGCTTGCCGCTTTGGGCGTGCTCGGCACCCAAACACTCGAGCCGGAGCCGGCACCGTTGGACCTCAAGGTGGTGCTCTTAGGCGAGCGGCTTCTTTATTATCTGTTGGTCGAGTTCGACCCCGAATTCGCGCGTCTGTTCAAGATCCCCGCCGACTTCGACGAGCGGGTGTCGCGCGACGGCGACAAAGTGTCGCTCTTTGCGCGGCTGGTTGCCACCGTCGCCCGGCGCGAGGGTCTTAAACCGGTGCGCGCCTGCGGTGTGGCGCGCCTGCTCGAACACGCGGCGCGGCGCGCCGAGGACCGCGAGAAGCTCTCAAGTGAGGTCGAGCATCTGGCCGATGTGCTGCGCGAGGCCGACTTTCAGGCCGGCACGGCACCGGTGATCGACGGCGATGCGGTACGGCGGGCGCTCGATGCGCGCGACCGCCGGCTCGGGCGGCTGCGCGAGCGGGTGCTCGAGGAGATCACCGCTGGCACCATCCAGATCGCCACGAGCGGCACCGCCATCGGTCAGGTCAATGGTCTTTCGGTGATCCAACTCGGCGATCTCACCTTCGGCCGCCCCTCGCGCATCACCGCTCGGGTGCGCATGGGCGGTGGGCAGGTGATCGACATCGAGCGCGAAGTCAAACTCGGCGGTCCCATCCATTCCAAGGGCGTGCTCATCCTCTCGGGATTCTTGGCGGCCACGTTCGCACCCGATGTTCCGCTCTCGCTTTCCGCCACACTCGTGTTCGAGCAATCCTATGGAGGCATAGAAGGCGACAGTGCATCTTCGACCGAACTCTATGCGCTGCTTTCGGCGATCGCCGAGGTGCCGATCCGCCAGAGCTTGGCGGTGACCGGCTCGGTCGACCAATATGGCAATGTGCAGGCGATCGGTGGCGTGAACGAGAAGATCGAGGGGTTCTTCGATCTGTGCGCGAGCCGCGGTCTCGATGGCAGCCACGGCGTCTTGATTCCGGCGGCCAATGTGCGGCATCTGATGCTGCACGAGCGGGTCCGCGACGCGGTCGCCAAAGGTTTGTTCGCCATTTATCCGGTGCGGACGATCGCCGAAGGCATCGAGATCCTCACCGGCCTGCCGGCGGGGGAACGCGGTCCCGACGGTCTCTTCCCGGAGGGATCGGTGTTCCGCCGAGCCGAGGATCGTTTGCGCGCGCTGGCGGAAAAGCGGCGGGCGTTCGGCGCCCGCGAGGGTGAAGCGGGCGAGAAGGGGGAGAAAGAGGCGTGAGCGCGGCTGAGACCGCACGGCTGATCGTCGCGGTACCCCCCGATGAGGCCGCGCTGTCGCTGCTCGATGTGGCCTTTGCCATGGCCGAGCGCCTCGAGCGCGAAATGGTGGCGCTTTTGCTCGCCGATGAACGGCTGTTGGCCTCCGCCGCCTTGCCGTTCACCCGCATCGTGCCGCGCACCGCCGCCGCCGAGTGCGAGTTCGACCTCGCCCAGACCGAACGCATGCTGCGCGTGGTGGCCGAGCGTACCCGCCACCGGCTCGAGCGGATCGCCGCCGCACGCCGCGTGCGCTGGCGGCTCGAGATGGCGCGCGCCCTCGATCTGCCCAGCTTGGCGGCCAACGATCTGCTCGCTTTCGCCGCCGCCTCGTGGGAAGAACCACCGGCGCGTCTGCCCGGCCCGGTTCTGGTCATCGGCCGCGGCAGCGGGCCCCTGGTGTTGGTGCACGAGCGCGAGGACGGAGGGCTCGCCCTCGCCCGGCAGCTCGCCGAACGGGCGCGCTTGCCGCTCGTCGTGTTGGCGAGCGATGCAGCCCGAGCCGAAGAGGCGCGGGCTAAGTTGGGCGCGCTCGCGCGGATCGAGATCTGCCCGCTCGCCGCGGAGGCGGAACTCGCATCACGCTTGAGCGCGCTTTCGCCGGCCCTCGTGCTCGTTGAAGGGGCGCACAACGGTCCGGCATGGCGGGCGGCTGTGGCGGCCGTGCGCCGTGCGCGGCTCAAGTCGCCCCCACCCGCCTCGGCACCCGGGCAATCGCAGCTCTAGGAGATGGCGATGAACCGAGCGCCCGCCGATCGCCGGCCGACCTTGAGCGAAATCGCGCAGCTTGTGGGCGATGACGACCCCGAGAAGCTCGCCCAGATCCTCGCCACCGGTGCGACCATCGCCGAGATCGAAAAGGCGCTCTTGTGGGCGAGCGGGGCGCAAGACGCGATGGGAGACGTACCACCGCCGCTCGAGGGGCCGGCAGCGCAGGTGTACGACATTCTTACCGCCGACCAGTTCGAGGACGAGCGTCGTTGACGATAGGACAACCGCGAGCAGGGACGATTTCAAGATGCCGAACCGGACGATGTGGGTGGTCGTAGCCGACGGAGCGCGGGCGCGGATCTTCCAGGGCGACCCGCGCGTCGGCGCTCTCGAGCTCGTGATGCCCGAACTCGTCGGGCGCGGCCGCGAGAAGGGCTCGGAGCTCCTCGCCGACCGGCCGGGCCGGAGCGTGGATTCGAGCCACATCGGCAACCGGCACGCCATGGAACCCCCGACCGATCCCAAAGAGGTCGAAAAACAGCGCTTTGCGCGCGAGCTCGCCGACAAGCTCGAGGAGGCCAACAACGAAGGCCGCTTCGCGCGTCTGATGATCGTCGCCCCGCCCAAAATGATCGGCGAACTCCGCGAAGCCCTGTCCGATAGAGTAAAAGAAAAGATCGTGCGCGAGGTTGAAAAAGACCTGACCTGGGTGTCGGTGCACGAGTTGCCGGAGCACCTGCGCGATTGAGCGAACACGGGCGAAGGGAAAAGGTCGCGAGGAACGAGAGATGCGCGAGATCGGTACCGTCGGCATCGTCGGCACCGGCACCATGGGGACCGGGATCGCCACCAACTTGGCACAGCACGGCATCGCGGTGCGGCTCTTCGACGCCCGCCCCGAGCAAGCGCGAGCCGCCGTCGCTCAGGCGCAAGCATTCTATGCGAAAGCGGTAGAGCGCGGACGGTTGACCGCCCAAGCCGCAGAAACGGCGGCGACCCGGCTCGCGGTGGTCGGTTCACTTGCCGAACTTGCGCCCTGCGACCTCGTCATCGAAGCCATCTTCGAGGACTTCACCCTCAAAGCGCAGCTCTTTGAAGAGCTCTCGCGGCTTCTGCCTGGCGATACTCTGATCGCCACCAACACGAGCTGCCTGCGGGTGAGCGCCCTCGCCCAGCACGTTGCCAAGCCCGAGCGCTTTTTGGGCCTCCACTATTTCAGCCCGGCACAGATCAACCCGATCGTGGAAGTGGTCAAAGGCGAAGCCACCTCGCCCGAGACGATGGCAGCGGCGCTCGCCTTCTGCCGCGCCACCGGCAAGAAACCGATCACCTGTAAGGACTCGTACGGATTTGCCATCAACCGCTTCTTCTGCCCCTATACCAACGAGGCTTGCCGACTGCTCGATGAGGGTCTTGCGACTACCGCGGAAGTCGATGTCGTCGCCAGCGAAGCGGTTGGGGCGGCAGCGGGCCCGTTTCGGGTCCAAAACCTCATCAAACCGCGCATCAACCTCCACGCCATCCGCAACCTGGCTCCCTTGGGGCCCTTCTACGCCCCTGCTAAGACACTGATCGAAGTGGGCGAAGCCGACCGCAGCTTCGAGATCGGCGAAGTCGGCGAGATCCCGGCCGAGCGGCGGGCGCTCATCTGTGACCGCTTGCGGATGGGCGTGTTCGTGGCCGTGCTGCAGGAGCTCGACGAAGAGGTCGCCACACCCGCCGACATCGATCTCGGCGCGCGCGAGGCGCTGCGCTTTTCCAAGCCGCCCTGCGCGCTCATGGACGAGCTGGGTAAGGCGGAAGTCGCGCGCATCATCCGCCCGGCGCTCACGCGCTACGGCCTGCCCGAGCCGGCCAGCCTCGCACGGGTCGGCCGCTTGTCGCGCTGACCACGGTGGGCGCGGTCAGGCAAGCGGACAACGGCTTCGACCTCGACCGCGTGCTCGCGGTCGCTCTTTCGCTCGCCGAAGAGTTCGGCTGGGACCAGCTGCGCCTGTCCGAGGTCGCCGAGGTGGCGGGTGTGCCGCTGGCTTCGCTCGCGGCCCGCTTTCCCGATACCAACGCGATCGCCGATGCCTGGTTCGCGCGCGCGCTCGACGCGGTCTGGTCCACCCCGCCCGAGCTTCTCGCCGACCCCGATCCAGCGGTGCGGCTCGAGCGGGTGATGTGGCGCTGGTTCGAGGCGCTCGCCCCCCACCGCCGCCTCACCGGCACCATGCTCGCGAGCAAGCTGTGGCCTTCGCATCCGCACCATTGGGTACCGATGGTCTTTTCCCTTTCCCGCCTCGTGCACGCGTTCCTCGACGTCGCCCGGGTGCCCGGGCGGGGCGCTGAGCGCGCGCTGCAGGAGATCGGCGGCACCCTTCTCACGCTTCAAACCCTGGCCGTGTGGCTGCGCGACGACAGCCCCGGTCAGGAGCACGCGCGCGCCGTCCTGCGCCGCAGTCTCGCCCTGGGCGGCGCGCTTCTCGGTCGTCTCGGCCCCACCCTCAGCCGCATCGGGTGAACCACGCCTGCGGCGCCGAGTCGCAGCGGCTGCGCCGGAAATGGGTCCGCCGTCGGTCGGCCACCCCTTGTCGCGCCTTGTTGCGATGCGATATTCATTGTGCGCTGCAGCAAACCCAGCGACGGAGGACACCGTGACTGCCGCTAAGACCAATTCGCCGACCTTCCCCAAGTTCGACCTCGACGCTTGGATCGCCTTGAACAAGGCGAACCTCGAGACGCTCGTCGCGGCACAGAAGATTCTCTTCGACTTCTGGCAGACGGTGGCCAAGCGGCAGGCCGAGATGCTCAAAGAGACGGTCGGTAAGGCCGAGAGTTTCTTCAAGGCCTTCGACGTCCGCAAGCAGCCCAAAGAGTACGTCGAGGAGGCCAAGTCCGTCCTCGAGAAGGCGATGGCTGATGCCAAAGAGACCTTGGACCTCGGCATGAAGGCGCAGGCCGAGGTGGTCGACCTGCTCGTCAAGCGCGCCACCGCCAACCTCGACGAGGTCAAGACCCTCGCCGCCTGAGGCAGCCTCCCCCCCTCCCTTCCCCGCTTCGGCGGCGAGTCGACGGCCCCGAGGGCTCTTCTCGGGGCCGTCTCTTTTCTCCTTCTCGGTGCGGTGCGACGAGATCGCGTTTGAGTTGCATGCGCTTGCGCCGTGCGCGACAAGGACGGCCCGCGAGCGAAATCATGGGAGGCCGAAGACAGCCATGGCGTTGCGTGAATCCGACCCACATGTGCCGTTGCCGAGCGCACGCGAGGATGCCCTGCGCGAGCCGCCTCGGGTCGACTCCCCACAGACCCGCTCTCCCAGCTATCGCCTCGCCTTTACCGACATCGACTTTCTCTTGCGCGAAGAGCTGCGCCCGGTGCGCCTGCAACTCGAACTGCTCAAGCCGGAACTCGAACTGCAGCGGCACGGGATCGAATCGACCATCGTGGTCTTCGGCAGCTCGCGCATCCTCGAGCCCGAACAAGCGCGGCGACGCCGCGAGGAAGCGGAAGAGGCGGCGCGCGCCAATCCCCTCGACCAACACGCCAACCGCCGGCTCGCCATCGCCCGCCGGCTCGAGCATCTCTCCCGGCACTATGAGGAGGCGCGACGCTTCGCGGCCCTCGTCGCACGCGAGAGTGCGCAGGGCAATCCGTACCGGTTCGTCATCGTCACCGGTGGCGGTCCGGGGATCATGGAGGCGGCCAACCGCGGCGCGTGCGAGGCCGGTGCCCCCACCGTCGGTCACAACATCGTGTTGCCGGAGGAGCAGGCGCCCAACCCCTGGGTCACCCCCGAGCTCTGTTTCCGCTTCCATTATTTCGCGCTGCGCAAGATGCATCTCTTGACGCGAGCCCGAGCATTGGTGGTATTTCCGGGAGGCTACGGCACGCTCGATGAACTCTTCGAGACACTATGCTTGATTCAGACCAAGAAGGCACGCAAGATACCGGTACTTCTGTTTGATGAGGCCTATTGGCGCAGCATCATCAATTTCGATGCTATGGTCGAGCATGGCGTGATCGACGAGCATGACCTTACCATATTCCGCTTCGTCGAGACCGCCGAACAGGCGTGGGAAGCCATCCGGCAACATTACGCGGGTGATTGACCGCGGGCTTTGTCCCCTTTTAGTTGAAAGCGCCTGCCATCAGTCGGCGCGGGCCGGCGAACGGGCGCACGGGAGCGAGGATGGCGATCCGCATCGGCTTTTACGGCGGCGTGTCAACCACCACCGGCACCTGCTTCCTCATCGACTATCCCGCCGGCCAGCTGCTCATCGACTGCGGTCTGTTCATGGGCACGCGGACGATCCGCGCCCTCAACCGCCACGCGCTGCCCTTTAACGCCTTGCGGCTGCACGCCGTCCTTGTGACCCACGCCCATATCGACCATGCGGGCCTGTTGCCGCGCCTGCTCGCCGAGGGCTTGCGGGCGCCGATCATGGCCACCGAACCGACGCTCGCCCTGCTCTCAGTCCTTCTGCCCGAGACCGCCCGAGCTCTGGCGGCCGAGGCCGAGCGCCTCAACCGGAGCGGCCGTCGGCGCGGACAGCCCGACATCGTTCCCATCTACGGCGAGCGCGAGGTCCGCTCCTGCCTTGAGCGGATCGAGGCCTGCGACTACGGCCGCTGGTTCGAGCCCGCACCGGGGGCGCGCGCACGCTTTTGGGACGCGCGCCACATCCCCGGCTCGGCCTCGATCGAGCTCGAAATCGAAGACGACGACGGCCGCCCGGTCCGCCTCCTCTTCTCGGGTGACCTCGGACCCGAAGCGGCGCTTCTTCGAAGCCCCTACGTCCCCTCGGCTTTCGACTATCTCGTGGTCGAAAGCCTGTGCGGCGACCGCACGCGCGTTGATGTGACCGCAGAACAGCGCCGGCGGCGGCTCGTGCGCGCGCTCAGCGAGGCGCTCGAAGGCGACGGTATTGCCCTTGTGCCGGTGCTCGGGCTCGAGCACACGGGCGAGCTGATCCACATCCTCGTCGAGGCGATGAGCCGGGGCGAACTGCCGCGGGTGCCGCTGTGGTTCGCCTGCGAGGGCGGCAAAGGGGTGCTCGAGACGCTCACCGGATGGTATGCCAGCCGAGCGTTCGCAAGCGCGCTGCGCGAATGCGTGCAGCTGTGCCCGTCGCTTTCCCCCATCCTCCCCCAAGACCCGGCCGAGGGCTCGCTCAAAGGACCGCTCGTGGTGCTCGCTGCCGGTGGCACGGGCGAGGCCGGACCCGCGCGTACAGCACTTCTCGAGCTCTTGTGGCGCCCGGAGGTCACCGTGCTCTTCCTTGGCCATCAACCCGCCGGCAGCTTGGGCCAGGTCATTCTCTCGGGGGAAAAGCGGGTGCGGATCGACGGCGCCGAGCTTTCGGTGCGCGCGCGCATCCGCGCGATCGAGAGTGTCTTCGGGCATGCCGACCGCGATGAGCTCGTACGGTGGATCCTCGCCCGCCAGCCGATTTCCCACGCCATCTTTCTCGTACGCGGTGCGGAATGCGCCACCACCGCCTTGCGCGCTGCGCTCGCTGCCGAGGGGTTCGATCCGATGGCCATTCTGGCCCCCCACCTCGACCAGCGCTTCGAGCTCGCGCGCGGCAAACCGCCACGCCCGCTCCCCGGCCCGACCCGGATCGATCCCCGCTTCGCGGCGGTGGCGGCCGATTGGCACAACGCGCACGCCCGGCTTCTCCTCGATATTGCCGACGAGTTGCGCGTGCTGCCTGACGATCGCTCGCGCCTGGAGCTGCTGGGGCGGTTGCGGCGCACGCTGCGCTCGTGAGCGGAAGACATACCGAGATGCGCGCCTTACCGTTGCCGTTACATTTCCTCAACGATAGCCCGACAAAATAACGACGCGATTAAGACCGAGCTTGCCCGGGCGGCGGCTTCTGCGGCAGCGTCCGCTCCGTCGGGGAGGACGGAAAGCGGCGGCCGCGCCAGTCGCTGGGCCGTAACGCGGGATAAGGAAGGAACGGCCACGATGATGCTTCGGGCCGACCAGATCGGGCGCATGACCGCCCTGCCGAAGGCGGTCAACGACAACCATGTGCAGTGCGACAGCTTGGCCGTGGGATCGCCGCGCGTCTACCGAGCCGGCAGCTGCACCCTGGACGCGTCGCGCTTGCCCTCTCGACCCAGCCGCTCCGCCCGATCCGCGCCGCACCGCGCCGGCCGAACGGAAGGGTCGGCGCTTGCCGGATGGTTGGTCCAACCCGCTTTTTCCTGGGCTTGCGCCTCGCTCGATGCGACCCGGGTCGCGGCGACCCCATGGCGCGTCTGTGAGGCGGCGCTGTTGTGGGGCGAGCTCGGATTGGCCAGTGCTGCCGGCTTTACCCGACTCGCGGCAAGCGGTCTCGAGCTCGCGCAAACGGTGATCGGCGGGCTCTTTTCGGCCTTGCTCGCTCCCCTTCCCTTTAGCGCCCGCAATGAGGTGCCTGCGGCGCCCGCGATCGGGCGGCTTTGACCTCAAGCTGCCCGGCGCGCGCGCGTGAGCCGCCAGATCTTCTCGGGTACGGCCGGCATATCCACATGCCGCACGCCAAAGGGCGAAAGCGCATCGACGAGCGCGTTGATGACCGCAGCGCAAGCGCCCACCGAACCCGCCTCCCCGCAGCCCTTGACGCCCAAGGGGTTGTTGCGGCAACGCACCTCGACGGTCGAGAAATCGAAGAACGGCAGATTATCGGCGCGCGGCAAGCAATAATCCATAAAGGAGCCGGTCAACAGCTGCCCCGATGCATCATAGACGGTCTGCTCGTAAAGCGCCTGTCCGATACCCTGTACTACGCCGCCGTGTACCTGCCCCTCGACGAGGAGCGGATTTACCACCACTCCGAAATCGTCGACGACCGTATAGCGCACGATGCGCACCACGCCGGTTTCGGGTTCGACTTCGACTTCGGCTATGTGACAGCCGTTGGGAAACGTCCACGCGCCGAGCTCGATGCGGGCGCTCGCATTGAGCCCGTCTTCGAGACCCGGGGGGCGATTGGTCATGGCCCGCACCTGGCGCGCGAGCTCGAGGACCGAGATCGCCTTGTCGGTGCCGGCGACCCGGAAGGTGCCGTCCGCGAAGGTGATGTCGGCGACCGCCGCCTCGAAGAGATGCGCAGCGGCGAGCTTGCCCTTCTCGATCACCCGATCAGCGGCCTCGCAGATCGCCACACCTTCGGCGGTCAGCGAGCGCGAGCCACCGGTTCCGCCACCCCGCGGGATCAGATCGGTGTCGCCTTGAACGATGCGGACGCGCTCGAAGGGCACTCCAAGGCGCTCGGCGAGCACCTGAGCATAGGCGGTCTCGTGCCCTTGGCCGTTGCTTTGCGTTCCAACCAGCACTTCGACCCAGTCATCGGCCGTAAAGCGCACGCTCGCGTGCTCGACCGGATCGCCCATGGTCGATTCGATATAATAGCACAGGCCGATGCCGCGCAGCTTACCCTGTGCTTGCGCCGCCGCGCGACGCGCCGGGAAGCTCTCCCACTCGGCGCGCGCGAGCGCTTTGTCCATCACCCGCGCGAATTCGCCCGAATCGTAGACTTCGCCGGCAGCGGTCTTAAACGGCATCTGATCGGGACGGATGAAGTTCTTCCGCCGCAACTCGATCCGATCGACCCCGAGTTCGGCCGCTGCGACATCCATGAGCCGCTCGATGCAGTAGATCGATTCGGGGCGTCCGGCGCCGCGGTAGGCGTCGACCGGCACCGTGTTGGTGAACACGGCACGCACGCGATAGCTCAAATTCTTGACGTCGTAGACGCCCGGTAAGACCTTGAGTGCCGCTCCGGTGGGAATGTACGGGGCGTAGAAATAATAATAGGCACCCATATTCGCGATGACGTCGACTCGCATCGCGAGAATATGGTTGTTTGCGTCGAAGGCGAGCTCCGCCAATGTGACGTGGTCGCGCCCCTGACTGTCGGAAAGAAAGCTCTCGGAGCGTTCTGCCGTCCATTTGACCGGGCGTCCGAGCTTGCGCGCCGCCACTGCGCACAGCGTGTACTCGCCATAGTACATCGCCTTCATACCGAAGCCGCCGCCGACGTCGGGGGTGACGACGCGCACCTTTTCCTTGGGCAAGCCGAGATGGCCGGCGAGCACGTCGCGGAAGGCCCATCCACCCTGGGTGCAGGTATAGAGGGTGAGCTTGCCCTCACTCGGATCCCAGCTCGCCACCGCCGCCCGCGGCTCCATGGGATTGCACACGAGCCGGTTGTTGACGAGCTCAAGACGCACCACCCGCGCCGCTTGGGCGAAGGCTTGCGCGACCTTGTCGGGATCGCCGTACTGCCAGTCGAAGGCGATGTTGTTGGGACATTCGGCGTGGACCTGCGGCCGCCCGGGTTCGAGGGCCGAGGCCGTGTCCACAACCGCCTCCAGCACGTCCCAGTCGATGTCGACGAGCTCGGCGGCATCGCGCGCCTGGGCTTTGGTCTCGGCTACGACGAATGCCACCTTGTCGCCGACATAGCGCACGCGATCGCGGCACAGCACCGGATGGCGCGGCATGGGCGCGCGGCTGCCGTCGCGATTGGTGATGGGGATGAAGCAGGGGATCGAGGCCTCGCCCAAGTCCTCGGCGGTGAGCACGGCGAGTACCCCGGGTGCCGCGCGCGCCCGGCTCACATCGATGGAGCGGATGCGCGCATGCGCATGGGGGCTGCGCACCACCACGCCATAGGCCTGGCCCGGGAGATTGATGTCGTCGGTGTACCGGCCGCGCCCGACAACCAGGCGCTGGTCTTCGACGCGGCGCACGGGCTGGCCGATTCCGAACTTCGCCATCCCCTCCTCCTTCAGTTGGCCGGGCCTTAGGGCTCCTTTGCCCTCGTATAGGTGAGCTCTTAAGCGCGCTCAACCGGCGCGGCGGAACAGGCGATAGGCTGCGGTTGCGGTGGCGAGCAGAGGCCCCGCTACTTCGCGTTCGTGCAGCTGCATGGCGAGGTGGGCGACGCTCGTGCCCAAATGATCGAGACGCGCAGTCGCCACCACCCGGCCCGGGGTGACGGCGCGGATGAAGTTGGCGGCGAGCGCGATGGTGGCGATCCGTGCGAGCGTTTCGCCCGCTGCGAGCGCCGCCACCACGCCTCCGATGGTGTCGAGGAGCACGAGCGTGACTCCGCCATGCGCGATCCCGTATTGGCTCAAGTGGCGCTCGTCGATGTCGAGCTCGACCGTCACCCCCGCCTGCTCGTCCCAGCCGAACCGATAGCCGAGGAGCTGCTCGAAGGGCCCGGTAAGTGGCCGTCCGCCGAGCGCGGCGAGCGCTGCTTCGAACCGATCGCGGGAAAAGGACATGGGCGAAATCCTCTCGAGCGCCTTTTGCCCGGCGCATGGGTCAGACCGAGGTGGCGCGCAAGCCCTTAAGCTAGCGGGCGCACGCAAAGGCCGGCTCGCCGCCGCGCATCGGCGAGCGGCCTTCAATATGTATCCCGGTATTTTCGAGCGCGGCTCTGCGGGGCCAGACAGAAACGCACAACCGTACGCTTTAGCGTGCTAACCGACTCGCGGCGCTCAGCAACCAAAAAGTGAACAAACTCGACGCGCTTTGGCATGAAAATTTATTGCGCGCCGCGCGCCAAAGCCACTATCCTGTTAACGAACGACTGATATTCCTCTTGGGCATGGTGACGCGACATGCAGGCATGTGATCGCGCTGGGTTACCTTTTGTCCTCCTTTTGCTCGGCACACAAACGCGCGAACCACAGCTGCACACAAGCTCTTGGCCGAACGAGCTTAAGTCAACCCGCGGTGAAGACCAGCTCCAAGCCGATGTCATCCTGCGCGCGCTTGTGCTCGCCGGCGCCAACGGTAATGGAGAGATCACGCCAAAAGAGCTGGATCCCACCCTAGGCGCAGTGTTCGCCCACCTGCCCGATGCGCTCTTGATCATCGATTCGCATCGGCTCGTTCGCGTCGCCAATGCGGCAGCAGCGCGCCTTTGGAACGAACCCGAAACTGCGCTCGTCGGCCGCGCGCTCGCAGAACTCCTCGAAGCCCCCGAAGCGGTCTGGGACGAACTCTTCGCCCACCCGGGAGCGGTCGTCGACATGCTGGCGCGCCGCACCATAGGCGCCCCGTTGCCGGTCGAAGTCGCCGCTGGACCGAGCGGCTTTTTGGGACGCGAACTGCGCCTTTTGGCGGTGCGCGATGCGACCAGCCGCTTCGCCCGCGAGGCGGTGCTGGCGCGCTTGGCGCTGTCCGATCCGCTCACCGGTCTTCCCAATCGGCTCGTCCTCCAAGACCGCGTGCAGCAGGCAATCGCGCGCGCCGACCGCTACGGTGGGATGATCGCGCTGCATCTCATCGACCTCGACGGCTTTAAGGCGATCAACGACCAGCATGGCCATCGCGTCGGCGACGCCCTGCTCCTCGCCTTCGCCGAGCGGCTCAAACCGGCGATCCGCAGCACCGACACGCTCGCGCGCATCGGCGGCGACGAGTTCGCTTTCTTGCAGCCCGATCTGCAATGTCCCGAAGGGGCGCGGCTCGCCGCCGAGCGGCTCCTTGCCCGCCTTGCCGACCCACTTCGCGTGAACGAAACCGAATTAACCCTTCGCGCGAGCATCGGCACCGCCACCTATCCGCTCCACGGGCGCAACTTCGAGGCGCTCGTCGAACGAGCCGACCGCGCCCTCTATCGCGCCAAGCAACGCGGCGGCCAGTGCGTGGTCATTGCCGACGGCGAGGAAAACGGCACCAACACGCCCGAAGCGGGCCCAAACCCCCCTTGAGCCGACCGCTGAGCTCAAAGATGGCGCGTGGCCCGCGCGGCGTGCTGCACGGACAAGCCCGATGTGGTGCCAGCGCTGAGCCCGGCGCACACCGCTTAGAGAGCAAGGGCGTGGCGTGCCGCGCTCGCCTCGAGATAGCGATCGAAGATCGCAGCGACGACCCGCAACAGCGGCCGGTATTCGGCCGGTACCACGAGCCGATGACCGTCGCGGTGCACGACCCCCAACTGTTCGAGCGCGCGCAGCCGCTCGGGTGCGGCGATACAGCTCTCGGCGTCGATCCCAAAACGCGCCGCGGTCGCGGCGATGTCGACCGCGCCGTAGCACATCACCGCTTCGATGAGCGCGCGCTCGAGGCGATCGCGCGCGCTCAGTGCGATCCCCCGCGCGGTGGGCAGTCGGCCCGCGCCTAAAGCCGCGCGCCAGGGGACGAGTTCATGCTGGTTCTGGACGTAGCCCTCGCGGAAGGTCGAGATCGCGGAAGCGCCGAGCCCGATCAGGGTTTCTGCGCTGTCGGTCGTATAGCCCTGGAAGTTGCGTCGTAAGCGCCCAGCTCGAGCAGCCTCTGCTAGCGGATCCTCCGGCAAGGCGAAGTGATCGAGACCGATCGGGACATAACCTGCTGCTTCGAGCTCTTCTGCCATCGCCTCGAATTGCGCGACCCGCGCGAACGGGTCCGGCAGCTCTTCGGCTGGAATAAGGCGCTGGTGCCTTTTGAGAGCGGGCACATGCGCATAACCGAAGATGGCAAAGCGGTCGGGCCGCAAAGGTAAAAGCGCGCGCACCGTCTCCCGGCAACCCTCGACTGTTTGCCGCGGTAGGCCATAGAGCAAATCGACGTTGATCCGCTCGATACCGGCTGCGCGCAGATCTTCGATGACTGCGAGCGTCTGCGTCACCGGCTGGATGCGGTTGATCGCCTCTTGGACCGCGGGCTCGAAGGACTGCACCCCAAGGCTCGCGCGGTTGATCCCCGCCTCCTTCAAGGCGGCAATCATCTCGGCCGAGAGATAACGGGGGTCGATCTCGATCGCGCGTTCCGCTCGCTCGAGGATCACAAAGCTCTGCGCGATGCGCGCGTTAAGACGCAGGAATGCTTCGGGTCCGATGGCAGTGGGTGTGCCGCCGCCGAAGTGCAGGTGCGCAAGCGTAAGCCGTCCCGGCAAGAGCGCCGCAACGAGCGCGAGTTCGGCTTCGAGCAGCGCCGCATAGGCGCGCGGGCGAGCGGGATCGCTGCTCACCCGCGTGGTGCAGCCGCAGTACCAGCAGAGCTTGTGGCAATAGGGAACGTGCACATAAAGCGAAACGGGCTGATCCTCGGGCACGTTCTGCAGCCAAGCGGCATGTTCGGCCGGCCCGATCGCGGACGAGAAGTGGGGAACCGTTGGATAGCTCGTATAGCGCGGCACGCGCGACGATTCGAACAGACGGACGAGCTCCGCGCGCACAGGTCACGACCTCCAGATCGTTGCGAAAGCTTAAAGCCCTGCGCGTGCCGCGCTTTGATCCAGATCAAGCTCGAGGGTCGGCAGCGGCTTGAAAGCCCGCGCGCATCGTTCCATATCCGCGACCGCAGGCGCCCGCGAGGCGGAGCCGGAACGCACCAACCTCGCCCAAGTCTCGGGAGGAGAAGAAGCGTGCAGGAGATGGTCAGGCTCGAGCGGCTGACCAAGCGGTTCGGTGACGTCCGCGCTGTAGAGGAGGTGAGTTTTTCGGTCGGCCGCGGCGAAGTCTTGGGCTTTTTGGGCCCCAACGGCGCCGGCAAATCGACGACGATGCGGATGCTTACGGGCTATCTTTTGCCCACTTCGGGCACCGCGAAAGTCATGGGCTTCGATGTCGTCGATGAGCCCCGCGAGGTCAAAAAGCACATCGGCTACTTGCCCGAGGGCGCGCCGCTTTACGCAGACATGAGCCCGCTCGGGCTCTTGCGTTTCGTGGGTGGGATGCGGGGACTGGAGGGCAAAGAGCTCGAGCGCAAGATCGCTCGCGCGATCGAGCTCACCAGTCTCGAGGAGGTGGCGCACCGGCCGATCGACACGCTTTCCAAGGGCTTTCGCCGACGCGTGGGCCTCGCGCAAGCGATCCTGCACGATCCGCCCGTCCTCGTCCTCGACGAGCCCACCGACGGCCTCGACCCCAATCAAAAACACGAGGTCCGCAAGCTCATCAAAACGATGAGCGCTGAAAAAGCGATCATCATCTCCACCCATATCCTCGAGGAAGTCGACGCCGTGTGCGATCGCGCGGTGATCATCGCCCGCGGCCGAGTCGTCGCTGACGCTACGCCCGCCGAGCTCGAGCGGCGCGCGCCCAACCACAATGCCGTGCGCATCACCATCGACCGCGAACGCGTGCAAGAGGCCGTGGATGCTCTGCGCATGCTCAACACCGTGCGCGACGTGCAGCGGCTCGAGGAGGTCGATGGTGTCGCCTCGCTTCTCGTCCTGCCCACCAACGGTGCCGAGATCGGTGCCGCGGTGAGCCAGATCCTCAACGAGCGAGGCATCCGCGTCGAACGGTTCGCCGTCGAGCGCGGGCGCCTGGACGAAGTGTTCCGCGCGCTCACAGCTGAGGCGGCGTGAGGGAGCCGGCCATGGACGTCGTTCGCACGGTGATGCGGCGCGAGCTCGCCGCCTATTTCGCCACCCCACTCGCCTATGTGTTCATCGTCATCTTTCTCGCGCTCGCAGGCGCCTTCACGTTCTTCATCGGTGGCTTCTTCGAGCGCGGCCAAGCGGATCTCGAGAGCTTCTTCGTCTTTCACCCGTGGCTTTATCTCTTCCTCGTGCCGGCCGTTGCCATGCGGCTGTGGGCGGAAGAGCGGCGCACCGGTACGATCGAGCTTCTGCTCACTTTGCCTGCTTCCACTTTCGAGATCGTGCTCGGTAAGTTCTTGGCCGCTTGGATTTTCACCGG
Organism: Pseudomonadota bacterium; assembly: GCA_030549795.1. Taxonomy (GTDB): domain Bacteria; phylum Pseudomonadota; class Alphaproteobacteria; order Geminicoccales; family Geminicoccaceae; genus JANXAZ01. The sequence continues at coordinate 21,058 of JAUQQO010000053.1, forward strand.
CATCGCGCTCGCCTTGACCTTTCCTTTTTGGATCATGGTGAACTATTTGGGTGATCCCGACAATGGCGTGATCCTCGCATCATATCTCGGATCCTGGGCGATCGCGGGAGCCTTCATCGCGATCGGCGCCTGCGCATCGGCGCTCACGAAAAACCAGGTGATCGCCTTCGTGCTCGGTGCCGCCATCTGCTTTCTGTTCCTCATGAGCGGGGTGGAGCTCGTGCTCGCCGCCTTTCGGCCCTGGGCACCGCCCGTGGTGGTCGACATCGTCGCGAGCTTCAGCCTGCTCACCCATTTCAGCGAGCTCATGAAGGGTGTGGTGAGCGCAGCCACCGCAGTCTATCTCGCGACGCTCGTCGGCTGTTGTCTTCTCGTCAACACGCTCATCGTCGAACTCGAGAAGGCGGCGTAAGGGGACGAGACGATGAAGGATCGCCGCACGCTCGCCATCCTCGGCCTTTTCCTTTCAGCGGTTCTGCTGATCGCAACGACCGCCTGGGCGACCTTGACCCTGCGCGGCTTCAAGCTCGATCTCACCGAAAAGGGTCAATACACGCTCTCAAAACCGACCCTCGATCTTTTGGCCGAGATGAAGGAGCCCATCACCTTGCGGCTCTACGTCTCGCGCGGGGTACGCGACGCCAACCCCTTGCTCGCGTCTTATGCCGACCGCGTGCGCGATCTGTTGAAGGCGTATGTGGTTGCGAGCAACGGCAAGATCACCCTCGAGCTCATCGACCCGGAGCCCTTCTCGGTGGAAGAGGACCGCGCAGTCGGCTTCGGTCTGCAGGCGATCGCCCTCGAAGGCGGTCAAACCGGTTATCTCGGGATTGCTGGGACCAACGGCACCGACGACGTCGACGTCATCCCCTTGCTCTCGCCGGAGCGTGAACGGTTCCTCGAGTATGATCTCACGCGCCTCGTCTACAACCTCGCCAATCCGGAAAAGCCGGTTGTAGCGCTGATCTCGGGGCTGCCGATCAACGGCGATCCCATGAGCCAGTTCCGTCCCTGGCAGATCTACGAGCAGCTCCGCCAGTTCTTCACCATCCGCTACATGGCGGGGGACATCGAAAAGTTCGACTCTGACGTGCAAATCCTCGTGCTCGTCCACCCGACCCGCCTTTCCGACAAGACTCTCTTCGCCATCGACCAGTTCGTGCTCGCCGGTGGCAAGGTCTTGGCCTTCATCGATCCGCACTCGGAAGCGGCGGCGATGCGCTCGCGCGTTCCGCCCGCGGGCGCGCAGGCCTCATCGCTCGGCAAGCTGCTCGAGGCCTGGGGCGTAGAGATCGTCGCCGACCGCTTCGTCGCCGATCGGCGCGCCGCCCGGCAGGTGCAATATCCAGCCGGTGGTCGACAGCAGATCGTCGACTATCTCGCGTGGCTCGCCTACGACCGCACAGCGTTCAACCGCGCCGATCCGATCACTGCCGAACTCAACCGCCTCACCTTCATGACCGTAGGCGCCATCAAGCTGCGCGAGGGGGCTTCGGTCGAGCTCGTGCCGCTCGTCACCTCGAGCCCGGAGAGTGAACTTGTGGACGTCGGCAAGGTCGCGATGTTCCCCGACCCCTTCGGCCTGTTGCGCGCCTTCAAGCCGGATGGCGAGCGGCGGGTGCTGGCCGCGCGCCTCACTGGCCGTTTTAAATCCGCATGGCCGGAAGAGTTGCCGGAGGGCGTCGGGGAACCTTCAGAGCGCTTGCGCGAATCGAAGGCTCCGGCGACCATCGTGCTCGTCGCCGATACCGATCTTCTCGAGGATCGCGCCTGGCTCGCGAGCCAGCAGCTGCTCGGCCAGCAGGTGTTGATCCCGGTCGCCGACAACGCCGACTTTGTCGCCAACGCACTCGACTATCTGGCCGGCGCCTCGGCCCTCGGCGGACTGCGCGGCCGCGAGGTGACGCTGCGTCCCTTCACCCGTGTCGAGGAAATCCGCCGCGCCGCCGAAGCCGCCTACCGCGCCAAGGAACAGGAGCTCTTAGAGCGGCTCAAGAGCCTGCAGGACAAGCTCGCCTCGCTCGAGGTCAAGCGCGCCGAGGACTCGGCGATGTTGGTGACCGCCGAACAGCGCGCCGAGATCGACGCGCTTAAAGTCCAGCTCTTGGATACGCGCCGGGAGCTGCGCGATGTGCAGTACGCGCTGCGTCGGGACATCGAAAGCTTGCGCGATCGGCTGCGCCTTGCCGGGATCGTGGCCGTTCCGGCACTGGTCGCGGTGATCGGGATCATCGTCGCGCTCGTCCGCCGCGCCCGCTGGCAGCGGCGGTTCGCGACCGCCTGACGATCGGGGAGGGTGCGGTGTCGCCCAAAGGCTTGCTCATCCTTGCGACCCTAACGCTCGGCGCGGTGGCACTCGCCGCCCACGCCGTGCTCACGCGCGACGTGCCGGTGTCGGCCGTCCTCTATGACGAACCGCTCTTACCGGGTCTGGCCGAGCGCATTGGCGAAGTCGCCACCATCCGCGTGCGCTACGAGGACAAGACTGCGAACGTGCGGCGCGGCGAGCGCGGCTGGGTGATCGACGAACTCGACGGCTATCCGGTCGATCCGAGCAAAGTCCAGTCGCTCGCGCGGAGCCTGGTCGCGGCCCGCCTGCTCGAAGCCAAGACCGACCGGCGCGAGCGCTGGAACCGTCTCGAGCTCGACGAGCCCGGCACGACGCGCCCAGATGGCAGCAAATCGCGCGCCAAAGAGCTCATCCTCCTCGACGGCCAGGGCAACGAGCTCGCCCACCTGTTCGTCGGCAAGACGCGCTACGGCCTGTTCGGTCCGGGGCGGGGCGGCGTGTATGTGCGGCGCGCGCAAGACGAGCGCGCCTGGCTGCTCGATCGACGGATCGAGGTCCCAGAAGAACCGATCGATTGGGTCGAGCGCCAGTTCGTCGATATCCCGCGCGCACAGATCGCCCGCGTGGTTCTGCGCCCGGGACGCGAAGATCAGATCGTCATCCAGCGCAAGAGCCGCGATGGCGAGGAGTTCGTGCTCGAACCGCTTCCGGAGGGGCGCAAAGCCGACCCCTACCGCATCGAGCGCCTCGCCGATGCGCTTTCCGGGCTTACGCTTCAAGACGTGCGCGCCGCCGGCAAACTGCCTTTCGCCGAGGATGCGCCGCGCGCCCGCTTCGAGACGGTCGACGGTGTCGTGCTCGAAGCCCAGGTGCACAAAGAAGGCGATGGTGACGAGGCGAATTTCTGGGTGCGCTTTGCGGTGTCGGAGGGCACGCCGATGCCGGGCGAGGCCGCTTCGGACGCCAAGCCGGCAGCCGAGCAGGCGCGCGCGCTGGTTGCCCGCCTCGAGGGTTGGGCGTTCAAGCTCTCCAAATGGTCGGCGGAGCGCTTCTTGTGGCAACTCGAAGATCTCCTCGAGGCGGCCGAGAAGACCTCCTAGGCAAGTGGGCGCACTGCTCTTGACCCCTCTTAGGGCATGCGCGGCCGCGGCCACCGCGCAGAGAGCCAAGCCACGATCTCGCGAAGGCGTTTGCGCGCGGGGGAAGCGCATGTCGAAAGCGCGCGCAGCGATCCGCGCCGGGAAGAGCGAGCCCAGGGCTTAAAGCTGTTCGCGCACCGGCGGTAGGCCCTCAAGCGGGGCCTTACTTTCGATGCAGCTTCCATCTTGCTGGGCGCGCCAGCTCGGTTAGGGTGCCCTCGGTGAGACCGGGAACCGACCCTGGAGGGCGCGTGCGCTGTCTCGTCAATCCGCTCAAGGACAAGCTCGCCCGCGGCGAGCCGGTGGTCGGGACCTTCGTCTCCCTCCCCTCGCCGCCGTTTGTGCAGATCCTCGCCGGCTGCGGCTTCGACTTCCTCATCGTCGATTGCGAACACGGGCCCATTTCGATCGAGACCGCGCAGGCCATGATCACCGCGACCGCGGTCTCCTCCTGCGTGCCGCTCGCGCGCGTACCCTGGAACCTGCCGTGGCTTGCCAAGCCGCTGCTCGATGCCGGAGCGCTCGGCATCGTCACCCCCCTTGTTCGCTCACCGGAGGACGCGCGCACCGCGGTTGCGGCCTGCCGCTATCCGCCCGCGGGCGAGCGCGGCTGGGGGCCGTTCTACGCTCCCTCGCGTTGGGGGCTCGATGCCTTCGCCTATACGAGCCAGGCGAATGATGCGGTGCTCACCGTGTTGCTCATCGAACATGTCGACGCGGTGCGGGCCATCGACGCCATCGCCGCCATCCCCGGCATCGACGTCGCACTCATCGCGCCCTACGATCTCTCGAGCAGCCTGGGCAAGCCGGGCGCCTTCGAGGATCCGGAGTTCTTGGCCGCGGTGGCGGAAGCCGAGCGCGGCATCCGCGCCGCCGGGATCGTCTTGGGCGGGCTCGCCGCCACGCCCGAGCGCGCCCGCGCCTTGCTCGCCGCGGGCTATCGTTTCCTGTGTCTTGCCTACGACGTGCTGTTGATCGAGACCGCGATTCGCCGCCTGCTCGCCGAACTGCGCTGATGAACGCTCAGAGCGTCTTGGCGGAGCCCGTGGGCTTTACCGCGGCGGGCTCGACCGTCGGCGCGGGTGGCGTCGGTCGCTCGAGTGCAGGCGGGTTCGCCTTGGCTTCCGGCTCGACCACCGCGCGGATCGGACGCGGCTCCTCCTTTTCGCGGCCGACCTCGCCGGCCGGCACGGAACGGCCCGTGGGCTGATCGATGCCGCGCAGGACCGATTGCACCGCCTGCAACAGCTGCGGGCTACCCGCTGGTCCCACGAGCGCGAACACGAGTCGGCCGCGACGCCAGTGGAGCGCGACACGGCTGTCGCCCACCATGGTGAAGGCCTGGTCGGCATCCGAGGTGACGACGCCCACGTAGAGATCGATGATGCCGCCCTGCCCGTCCGACCAAGCGAGGCGCACGGCAGGCGAGCGGGCGCGCTCGAGCACCTGTCCGCCGACCGGCACGAGACCGAGTTCGCGCAGATCCGGGATCTCGAGCGTCTGGTCGCGCAGATGGCTGGCGAACCAGGCAAGCGAACGCTCGCGATCACCATCCAATCGCCGATCTTCCCGACCGAACGCGTCACCGAACGGAAACTCGGGGGTGGGGAAGTCGGGCTCGAAGACGTTCGCCACAAGGCGCGCGCTCGGTAGCTGCACTTCGCGCACCGTCCACACGCCGAGTGCGAGCACTGCGCTCGCGACAAGCGCCGCCGCCAGGAACCGCACCCGACGCTGCGCGCTCCGCGCGCGCGCGATGCGGCTCGCGAGCGCGCGCTGGAGTTCGGGCGCGAACCCCTCGCCGTAGCGATCCAAGCCGGCGCGGATTCGCGCCAGACCAGCGAGTTGCCGGCGATAGGCCTCGACTCGTTCGCGATCCTGACGGTCGAGCAAGAGATGCGCGAGCACGGCGGCGCGCCGCTCGCCCGTGAGGCGACCGTCCACGAAGGCGTGCAGATCACCCTCTTCGATCGCCGACCGCGCTCCCTTCTCCGCCCCTTGTCTCATTTGACCACCCGGAGCCTCGCCGCGCTGCCGTGGGTCATAAGGCGCCGTAGCGCCTCGCGTCCGCGCGACAACCGTGACATGACCGTTCCGAGCGGAACTTGTAGCACGTTTGCCGCCTCAAGGTAGCTCATCCCCTCGAGCCCGACGAGCAGCACCACCTCGCGTTGCTCTTTGGGCAACAGTTGTAGCGCGGCGACCAGATCCCGCAGCTCCACCCAGTCCTGCTGCCGCGGCGGCGCTAACAGATCGGCGATCACGGTTTCGATCGGCACTTCGCTCGGCCGCACGCGCCGGCGCCGGTGACCGTCGACGAAGACATTGTGCAGCGTGGTAAAGAGATAGGCCCGCAGATCGCGCACCTGTTTCCAGGACCGCGTCTGGGCGATCACCCGCACGAGGGTCTCCTGCACGAGGTCGTCGGCTTCGTCCGGGTCTCCGATCAACAACAGCGCGTAGCGTCGAAGACCCGAGACATGTTCGAGCACCTCCTCATCGACGCCGCGAGGAGAGACACGGTCAACCCCACAATCGGACTCAGAGATCGAGGCAGAGATGGCTTTTTCGACCTTGGGGTCCCAGGGCAAGGCTGGGCCTCCGTGCTGGTTGGTTATTGTTGTGGTCCACGCACGCCGACCATGGACTTGGCGACGGCGCTGCGGCAACCGAGAGGTCTCACCGCGAGCTTGTGACCCGAACCAGTGTTGAACACAGCCGAAAGTCCGGCGCAACCCGGTGCCCGTCGGCCACGAATTGATGCAGAAATGACACACACGCGGCACAGGCGGAGCGAAGAAACAGGCGGATGGCCGACCTCCCATCCCGCGCGACCCGTGGACGCAATCTCAACGTGTGCGTGGGACCAACGGCTCGGGTTGGCCGCTGATCGGCGGGCAGGGTCGCGACGATCTCGGCTGCGACCGCGCACTAATTCGGATCTTCAGCGCCCATGCGCACATAGTGGCCGGGGGCCGGCTCGAGCACGGGAACGGGACCCGCGCCGGGGATCCGTGCTGCCACCATGCGGCCGGAAAAGCGCGCGAGCCAAGCACGCCAGTGCGGCCACCAGCTCCCGGGTCGAAAGCGCGCCCCTTTAAGCCAAGCCTCGGGATCGCTCGGCAGAGCGGCACGCGTCCAATAGCCATATTTGCGGGCTTCGGGCGGGTTGACCACGCCCGCGATATGACCGGAGCCGGCGAGCACGAAGCGCACGCGCCCTTTAAGGTGAAGGGCTCCGCGATAGGTCGAGCGCCAGGGCGCGATATGATCCTCGCGCGTGGAAAGAAAATATGCCGGCGTGCGAATTCGGCCGAGGTCGATCGGCGTGCCGAGGAGCGTGATGCCGCCGGGTTGGACCAAGCGGTTCTCGAGATAGCAGTTGCGCAAATAAAACTTGTGCATCATATAGGGCATGCGCGTGCCGTCCGCGTTCCAATGCAAGAGATCGAACGGAGGCGGCTCGCGTCCCAAAAGATATCGCTGAACGAAGAAACTCCACACGAGATCGTTGGCGCGCAAGAGCGAAAAGACCTGCTGCATCCAACGCGCTTCGAGATAACCCTTTTTCGCCATGTGGCGTTCGAGGAGCTCGAGCTGCCGCTCGTCGATGAACACGCCGAGCTCACCCGGCTCAGCGAAATCGAGCATAGTGGTCAGGAACGTGGCGCTCGCCACCCGTCTTCCCGCGCCTTGCGCCCACAGATAAGCGAGAAGACAGGCGGTGAGCGTGCCACCGATGCAATAGCCGACAACGCTCGAACGCCGCTCGCCGGTAATGCGTTCGATCACATCCAGAGCGGCGAGCGGCCCTTCTCGCAGATAGTCTTCAAAGGTCTTGTGTGCCAGATCCTTGCCAGGATTGACCCAAGACAGAACGAATACTGTAAAGCCTGCGTCGACCAGATATTTGATCAGGCTGTTGCGCGGCCGCAGATCGAGAATATAGTATTTGTTGATCCAGGGGGGTACAATCAGAACTGGTCGTGCGAATACGGTTTCCGTCGTCGGGGCATATTGGATGAGCTCGGCGAGATCGGTCCGGAACATCACGGCGCCCGGTGTGGTCGCGAGATCGCGCCCGAGCGCGAAGGAGTCCGTACGGCCAGGTGCGACGGGCAAACGCCCGTGGTTGCGCTCGAGATCCTCTAAGAGCCGCTCGAGACCGCGCAAAAGCGTGGCACCCCGGCTTTCGATCGCAGCACGCAACACGACCGGATTGGTGGCGGGATAATTGGTGGGTGCCAGGGCTTCGAGCGCGAGACGCACATAAAAAGAGGCGCGCATCCGTGTCTTCGCATCCAAACCGGCCACGCTCTGGATGAGCTCGTGCATCCAGGCGCAGGTCATGAGATAGACCTGCTTGAGCGTGTCGAAGCGCAGATCTTCCGACCATTCCGCATCGACGAAGCGGCGGTCGGAAGCTTCGGGCTTGTAGAGCGGCTCGAGCTTCGGGTCGGCACGGCGCGCGAGCTGTCGGTTCATGAGCGCAGCGAAACGGGCGTGCCAATCGAGGATCGCCGCGGCGAAGCGATCCGGCTCGCGCAAAAGCGCCTGCGCGAGCGCTTCGAGCGTCTCGCCGACCACCTCGGGAGCGGGGATCGCAAAGCCCGGATCGTCTTCCGCGATCGCCTGCTCGAACAGGAGCGCGGCGACCCGCAGCCATCGCGCACGAAGCGCGGCGAGCCGATCGGACAGCGCTTCGGGCTGCGAAGCGTCGAACGTTCCCTGCTCGGCCATCGAGCTCGGCTTTGTGTACGCGCGCGGCGATGGTCGGTCGATCACAGCCGCCGCGCAACGCGGCTCTTCGCTTTTTTCCTCAGTGCTGCTCTGTTCGCGCTTCGATGATGAGGCGCGTACCAGCGAGACGGATGTGCGTGCCGAACGGCCGGCTCTTTCGATCGAGCGTGCGCGCGAGCCAATCCGCTTCCTCTTCCCGCGCCCGCTCGAGGCGAAAGCGGCGGATGCGGAACGGCAAGGCGACAAAATTCGCGAGATGGCCGTCGTCCCGGTCGAGGTCGAGGAGATAAACGAGGACGAGCTCGGGGCGGAATTCCTCGTACCCGCCGATGCCCTCGTAGTCGTTCAAGACGTCCCCGGCCCCGTAGAGGATCGCCCGCCCTCTGTGGATCTCGACCGGTCGGGGATGATGGGAGGAATGGCCGAAGACGAGGTCCACCTCGGCGCGTTCGATGAGCCCGTGCGCGAAGCGCCGATGCGATTCGGGCACTTCATAACCCCAATTCGACCCCCAGTGCAGGGAGACGACCACTCGATCATGCGATCGGCGATGGCGCGCGATGCACGCCGCGACCTCTTCAAGGCTGGCCGCCGAGAGATCGGCGAGCCGCGCCACGCCCGGGCGGCCCGGGCCCGCCGCCCAATCCGCCGGCACACCGGATGAGCCATGGGCGAACGCGAAGAGAAGGAGCCGACCGCCGCCGGGAAGCGGCAGCACCGCCGGCGCTTGCGCCTCTTCGCGGTCGCGCCCGGCACCGGCAGTGGCGATTCCGGCAGCGCGCAGATGCGCAAGCGTCTCGAGCAGCCCCTCTTGGCCCCAATCCAAAAGGTGATTGTTGGCGAGAGCGACGGCGTCGAGCCCTACTCCTTTCAACACCGGCAGGTTGCCCGGGCTCATGCGGTAGTTGATGCCCTTCGGCAGCCACTGTTCGCTTCGGGTAACCGCGGTTTCGAGGTTAGCGATGCGCAGCTGCGGTTGGGCTTCGGCGAGCAGCGGCAAGAGATCGCCCCACACATACTCCCAGCCCACGGGCCGCGGGATCGGCCCGTTCACCCGTTCCGCGAGCTCGACATAGCCGCGTGCCGAGGCCATCACCGGCTCGTGAATGGTGGGATCGACCGGATCGGGCAGGATCTGATCGATCCCTCGGCCGGTCATGACATCGCCCATGAGCGCCAGACGCAGCGGGCGGTTGGTACTCATCGCGGGCTCTCGTGCGGGTTCATCGCGTCGGCGCCGGCACCTCGCCCGCGGCGCAGGCGCGCAACCAGGAGATGATCTGCTGCCGTTCTTGCGGATCGCGGGCGTGATGCCGTTCGAGGAACCGGTCGAGCCCCTCCTCGCCCCGCCGTTTTTCACAACTGACGAGGAGGTCGGGCAACGTCTTCCCGTGGCAGCCACCACAGCGCAGCTCAACGAGCCGTTGCGGATCGGAGACGGGCTGGGCAGCCGCCGTTACGCTCGCGCCGAGGACGCCCAGACTAGCGGCGGCGACGCGCAGGGCGTGTGGGAGCCCAAAAAGTGGGCGGCTTGTTCTTAAGCCAGGCGATGAACTTGCGGATTTCGGGATGCTCACGGATCGCCTCGAGGTCGAAGGCTAGGCGTTCGAGCTCGCGCTCGCTCCACAGACTGTGGAGCTTACGATGGCAGATGCGGTGCAAAAAGACCATCCTGCGACCACCGCGGCTCTTGGGGACGAGATGGTGGCGGTCGACGCTTCCGCCTTCGATCATCGGCCGACCGCACAGGGGACAGGGACCGAGCTCGCGCCCGCCCACATCGCGTTCCTTTTCGTCCCACCTTAGGTCCATCCGATCCTTGCAAGGAAGTGCAGGAGAGCCTGCGCGCTCAGCTCGGGCTCCTCTCGAAAGGGAAAATGGCCCGAATCCTCGGCAAAAGAACATTCGAGATCGGTGAAGATCGCGCTCAACCCATCTGCCCACTCGGCGCGCAGGATCGGATCGTGGCGGCCCCACAAGACGCGGGTCGGAATGGTGATCGGCTCGGGCGGTTGCACGCGCCCCTCGATCACCGCCAGGCGCGCAGCCGCGATCGAACGATACCAGTCGAAGCCGCCCTCAAGATTGTGCTCCATACGATAGACTTCGGTCCAAAGATCGAGCTCGTCGTCGAAGACGTCCTTGCGGTGGGCCCAATGGCGCAAGAAATGGGCGAGAAAGGCACGGCAGCTCAGCTGGCTCGCGCCCACGAGCAACGCTGCGATCGGCAGCTGATTGAAGCTCTGGTACCAGATCTCGGCGAGCTGAGATGGTTGGGCCCAGCGGGCACCGATCAAGACATGGGGGCAATCGAAGAAAAAGAGCCCGGTGATGCGCGCAGGTGCCAGCCGGGCCATCGCCTGCATCACATAAGCGCCGATGTCGTGGCCGATGAGCACCACACGTTCGATCTCGAGCGCATCGAGAAGATCGAGGCAATGCCGGGCATGGACTTCCGGACCGATGGCGCTCGAGGGCTCGCGCTCCCATTTGCCGGTGGCACCGAATCCGCGCAGATCCGGCGCGATCAGAGTGTAGCGCGATGCCAACCGCTGCATGAGCGGACGCCAAGTGAGCCAGAACTCGGGCCAGCCGTGCAGCAACAAAAGCGGCGGCCCTTCGCCTGTGCGCACGAGATGGATGCAGCCGCCTGCCACCGGAACGCGGGCGCTTTGCCAACCCAATGCCTGTGCGGCGCGGATCGCCGGGTGCATCAGCTGCTCTCCGGACCACCGGGGGTGAGCCAGCCGAGCTGTTGCCCGCCATCGAGCGTGATCATCTGGCCGGTCATGGAGCGCGCGCGCAGGATGAACAAGAGCGCATCGGCGAGCTCTTGCGGGCTCGAGCCGCGGCGCAGCGGCATGCGCGCGCACAAGGAGGCGAACTCGGCCTCCGTCATGCCCGCCTCGGGCAGCGTGGGGCCGGGACCGATGGCGTTGACACGGATGCGCGGGGCGAGCTCGCGCGCCAGCACCTGGGTGACACCCCACAGCCCGAAGCGGCTCGCCGTGTAGGAAAGATAGTTGGGCGTGGGATTGAAGATGCGCTCGTCTAAGATGTTGACGATGAGCCCCTGCGCGCCTTCCGGCAGTTGGCGGACGAAGGCGCGGCACAGAAAGGTGGGGGCGGTAAGGTTGATGGCGATGTGCCGCTGCCAGCTCGTCTCGGTAAGCGTGCGGATGCGGTCGAGCTCGAAGATCGAGGCATTGTTGACGAGAACACCGAGTGGCCCGAGCGCGGCAACTGCCTCTGGCACCAACCGCTCCACCTGATCCAGCTGCTCGAGGTCAGCTTTGAGCGCAACCGCCCGGCGGCCGAGCGCGCGGATCTCATCCGCCGTCGCCTGCGCTTCGGCTTCGGAAAAGCGGTAGTGGAGCGCGATGTCGAACCCGGCGCGCGCGAGCGCGAGCGCGAGCACCCGCCCGATGCGGCGCGCCGAACCGGTCACCAGTGCCGCCTTGGGAAGCTCCGGCTCTGCCATGCTCTCCTCGGTGCACAGCCATCAGCCCTTCCCTTAAGACGCCGCATCCGCTCACGAAAGCCGGGCCGCTTAGGGTTGTTCCGAGGCGCGCTTGCCATTAGCTCTCGGCTGCAGCGGCTCGAGGACGACATGGCTGATTCCCCGCGCGTCGCGCTCTTCGTGACCTGTCTTGTCGATCTGTTCCGGCCGAGCGTCGGTTGGGCCGCGGTTGCGCTGCTCGAGGCGGCCGGTTGCAGGGTCGAGGTGCCCGAGCCGCAGGTCTGCTGCGGCCAACCGGCGTTCAACTCGGGCGATCGACGCACCACCGAAGACCTCGCCCGCCAGCTCATCCCCGCTCTTGAGCCGTTCGACTATGTGGTGGCGCCTTCGGGCTCCTGTGCGGGGATGTTGCGCAGGCACTTCCCGGAACTGTTCGAGGGTGATCCGGCGTGGAGCGCACGGGCGCGCGCCGTTGCCGCGAAGAGCTTCGAGCTCGTTTCGTTTCTGGTCGAGGTGCGGGGGATGCGGGTCCCGCCGGGGCGCTTTTCGGGGCGCGTGACCTATCACGACAGCTGCTCGGGATTGCGCGAGCTCGGCATCAAAGACCAGCCGCGCCGCTTGTTGCGGGCGATGTCCGGCCTCGAGCTCATCGAGATGGAGGGTTGCGAAGTCTGTTGTGGCTTCGGCGGCACCTTCTGTGTCAAATATCCGGAAATCTCGACCAAGATGGTCGACGACAAGGCCGCCCGCGCCGAAGCGAGCGGCGCTGAACTGTTGCTCGCGGGCGATCTCGGCTGTCTTATGAACATCGCCGGTCGTTTGGCACGGCGCGGAAGCAACATGCAGGTGCGGCACGTGGCCGAAGTGCTCGCCGGCCGGCTCGATGCGCCGCCGATCGCCCAGAGCCGGGGGTGATCATGGAACCCCTGAGCCTGGCCTTTCGCGAGCGCGCGGCGCGGGCGCTTCACGATCCCGTGCTCGCCACCGCCATGCAGCGGCTCGAGCGCGGCTGGCAGGCCGCGCGGGCCCGCGCGGCGGCAGATCTGCCGGAATTCGAAGCCCTGCGCGATGCCGCGGTGGCAATCAAAGACCACGTGCTCGCCAATCTCGACCTCTATCTCGAAGAATTCGAGCGCCGTTTTACCGCCGCAGGCGGTGTGATCCATTGGGCCCGCGATGCGGCCGAAGCGCGCGCGATCATCCTCGACATCTGCCGCCGGGCAAAAGCGCGCACGGTCACCAAGTCCAAGAGCATGGTGGCCGAAGAGATCGGCTTGAACGCTTACCTGGAAGCGCAGGGACTGCGCGTGATCGAGACCGATCTCGGCGAGTACATCATCCAGCTCGCAGGCGATGTGCCGAGCCATCTCGTAGGTCCGGCCGTGCACATGACGCGCGAGCGCATCGCCGAGCTCTTCGCCAAAGCCCACGGCGGACCGCCCAAACAGGACTCGGCCGCGCTCGTGGCCGAGGCGCGGCAGGTGCTGCGGCAGCGTTACCTCGAAGCCGATGTCGGGATCACCGGCGCCAATTTCCTGATCGCCGAGACCGGCTCGATCGTGACGGTTACCAATGAGGGCAACGCCGAACTCACCCAGGGCCTGCCCAAGGTCCACATTGCGCTCACCGGCATTGAGAAGATCGTCCCCACGGTCGCGGAGGCCTTCGTCTTCTTGCGTCTTCTCGCCCGCTCGGCGACCGGACAGGAATTTTCCGCCTACACCACCTTTTTGACCGGTCCCAAGCGGGAAGATGAGCGCGATGGGCCACAGGAGATGCACCTCGTGCTCCTCGACAACGGCCGCAGCCGCATGCTCGGTGGACCGTTTCGGGAGATGTTGCGCTGCATCCGCTGCGGAGCGTGCATGAACCACTGCCCGGTCTATCTCGCCGCCGGCGGCCACGCCTACGGCTGGGTCTATGTGGGCCCCATGGGCTCGGTGCTCACCCCTCATTTCGTCGGGATCGACAAGAGCTGGCCTCTTCCCAACGCCTCCACTTTCTGTGGCCGCTGCGAAGAGGTCTGCCCGGTCCGCATCCCCTTGCCCAAGCTCATGCGGCTTTGGCGTGAAGAGGCGCACAAGCGCGGCCTCGCCCCGCCCGCTGCCCGCGTGGGCCTCACGCTATGGGCCTTTTTCGCGCGCCGGCCGGCGCTCTACCGCCTCGCAACCCGGCTGGCGATGGCAGCCTTGGGGGCGCTCGGGCGCCGACGCGGGCGTTTTTCCCGCCTGCCCTTCGCCTCGGGCTGGACGGTGAGCCGCGAGTTTCCTGCCCCGCAGGGGCCGACCTTCACCGCGCAATGGCGCGCCGCCCGCGGAGCCAAGGGATGAGCGAGGCGCGCCGTGCCATCTTGGCGCGCATCCGCGCGCAGCTTGCGCGCCCGCCCTCCGCCGAGGAAGCAGCGCGCCACGACGTCGCGGCGCGGCTCGCACGAACCGCGCCCGTCCTCATCCCCGCCCGGGCTCAGCTCGAGGGCGAAGCGCGCATCGCGCTTTTTTGCGAAAAAGCGCGCACACTCGGCTGCGCAATCGAACGCCTGCCCGATCTCGGCGCGCTCTCGGGAGCCGTGCTTGCGGCCTTGCGGCGCCACAATCTGCCGCTTGAGCTCGTGCGTGCCGCCGATCCCTTGCTCGATGCCGCGGCGCTTGAAGCCGAGCCGCTGCTTTCCGTGCGCATTGGGGTTCCCGAAGAGTCGGATGCGGTTGGCCTTACCGTGGCGCTTGCCGGAGTTGCCGAAACCGGCACGATCATGCTCGCCTCCTCCCGCGCGCGGCCGACGCTGCTCGCCTTTTTGCCGGAAACGAGTCTCGTCGTTTTGCCGTGCGCGTGGATCAAGGGAAGCTATGAAGAGGCCTGGGCCATGCTGCGCGCGTTACCCGGCTGGCCGCCGCGCTCGGTCAATCTCGTCACCGGTCCCTCGCGCACGGGCGACATCCCGCCTTCGATCGAGCTCGGCGCGCATGGACCCAAGCGGCTGATCCTCTTCTTGATCGATCGCATCGGGTAAAAAGCACCATGCACGCGCGCATCCGCGAAGTCTCTGCGCTCGAGCTCGCGCTCTGGCACCGGGCGGTGCGCGATGTGGTGCGGCTGATCGAAAGCGAGCACCCGGGGCAACGCCCAACTCCACCGACCCCCGAGCCGGCCTCGCCGCTCATCGAGTCGACACCGGCGCCGCGCGAGCGTCCTCGCCCGACGGCGGGGCGCCCGCCCTCGCCTCCGCGCCCTACCCCACTCGATCGGCGCACGCTGCGGGCGCTTGAGCGCGGGCGCTATCCGATCACCGCCCGGCTCGATCTCCATGGGATGACGCAGGAAAGCGCACACGCGGCGCTTGAAAGCTTCTTCGCGCGGGCTCAGGCTCAAGGGCATCGCTGCGTGCTCGTCATCACCGGCCGTGGCGAGCGCAAGGGCGGAGTCTTGCGCGAAGCCGTGCCGCGCTGGTTGGCTGCGCCGCCGCTTGCCGAGCATGTCCTGAGCTGGGCGGAAGCAGCCCCCCGCCATGGGGGCGCCGGCGCACTCTATGTGCTCCTGCGCCGCAAGCGTTGACGCGCCCATCTTCCTTTAAAGCGCGGGCTCACGGCACGCCAAAGCCGTCGCGCCGATCGCTGTTCGCGGGCGCTGCGCTCAGCAAGCGATCGAGATGGCGGTCGAGACGGTCGATGCGGATGGATTGCACGGCACGGAACGCCTTAAGCGCCTCTTCAAGACGCTTGCCGAGCCGCTCGAGCTCGCCTTCGAACGCGCTACGGGCCTCGGCCAACGCTTCGGCTTCGGCTGCGAGCTGCTTGAGCGCCCCCTCGAGCCGGAAGGCTTCGAGCGCGCGGCGGATCACCAACAGCACGACCACGAGGCTGGCAGGGGAGACCAAGAGGACCTTGCGCGCGAGGGCTTCATCGAAGAGCTCGGGCGCGAGGTTCCAGATCGAGGCAGCGAGAGCTTCGTTAGGCACGAACAGGAGAGCGAGACCGATCGATCCCTCGGTTGGGTCGGAGTAGGCCCGCCGCGCCACTTCGGCGACCGCTGCCCGCACGTCTTGCAAAAACGCCGCCTCAAGGCGCTTGCGCTCGGCCTCGTCCGGCGCGTCTTGCGCCGCGAGCCATTTCTCGAAGGGGAACTTGACATCGAGGTGCACGCGCGCGCCATCTGGCAAAAGGAAGGTGATATCGGGTCGCCCGCCACCCGAAAGCGGCTTTTGGCGCACCCAGCTCACGCCCTCGACGAGACCGGCGGCGCGCAGCAAGTCCTCGGCCAACCGTTCGCCCCATTGGCCGCGCAGCCGCGCCTGCCCGAGCACGCGCGCGAGCTTGCCGGTTTCGACCGCTAACGTGTCGATCCGCTCGCCGGTGCGCGCGAGTTCGGCCGCCACCGCGGCGAGCTTGGCCTCGCGGTCGCGTTCGAGTTCGCGCACCACGCCCAACAGGCGCTCGAGCTGAGTGGACACAGCGCTCAAGCGCGCTTCGAGCGCGTCGCGCTCGCCGGCCGAGCGAGCCGTCTCCGCCCGCCGCTCGGCGGCGAGCGTGGTTTGCAGGCCTTGGGCGAGCTGTTCGGAAGCGCGGCGCAGTTGCTCCAAGGCGATCTCGGAAAAGGCGAGCTTGACACCGTCTAAGAGGGCTTCGGTATCCGCTTCGCGTTTGCGCTCGAATTGGCCGATCAGCTCCGCCGTCCGGCGCTCGTCTCGCGCCGCCCAAATGCGGCCGAGGACGAGCCCCAACACGAAACCCAAGGCCAGGGTGAAGAGCGCCAAAAGAAGCGGATCGGCGATCGCAAACACAGATCGAGCCTCGCAACGAGGCCCCTTTGCCTTCAAGGGGGACCCGTCGCGAGGCTAGCAGCGTCGCGCAGGGATAGCCAAACGCCAGCGGCCGTTTACGCTTTTTGGCTGAGCGTTCGCCAGTAACCTGTCGCGTCGCGGCAGGCACGCCGGTGGCGTTCGACCTGCTTGCCGCTGATCCTTAGGGTTTCGCGGTAGTCGCGGCAGTAGCGCCCATCGGCCAGGCGCAGCGTGCGCACGACCACAACCTCGCCCGCTCGGCCCGTAGCCGCGCTGCCCCACGCTACGGGCTCACCGCTCAACCGTCGCTCGAGCGCTTCTTGGCGCGCCGTCTCCAAGCGCGCCCGCTCGTCGGCAGAAAGCGAGCGCCAGACCGAAGCGGTCTTTTTGCCCGTGCCGCTGCTCGTTGCACAGCCCGCCGCGAGTACCAGGAAAAGGACCAGCGCAACGCGCCCGAACGCCCGGGTCATCGCCAGCCTCCCGCGATGGCGTCACGCTCCTCGCGCGCGCTTAAGACCTTGCCTTGTGTATGCTCACCTGCGCTTGGCGCGTTTCGGGCGGCG
Source organism: Pseudomonadota bacterium (assembly GCA_030549795.1). Classification (GTDB taxonomy): domain Bacteria; phylum Pseudomonadota; class Alphaproteobacteria; order Geminicoccales; family Geminicoccaceae; genus JANXAZ01. Next base: position 38,024 of record JAUQQO010000053.1, read on the forward strand.
GCTGCGAGATCTGTTATCGTGTCCTCGTCATCCGCCGCGCTGTCGTCGTCCCCTTCCGCGACGTCGTCGTCTTCATCATCCTCGTCGGAAGCGTCGGCAGCGTCGTCTGGATCGGAACTGTCGGTGTCGTCGTCCCCATCGTCGTCTGAACCACCGTCCGAGTCGTCCTCGGAATCGCTGTCCGAACCGCTGTTCGAATCGTCGTCGTCGGAGTCGTTGGAGTTTCCACCCGTGCCGGGGCCATCTGAGGGACCGTCGTCATCATCGTCGTCATCCCCCGAGGAGTCGCCACCACCCTTGTTGTGCACGAGCCAACCATCGGCAACATAGGTATGGTCGCCGTCGAGGCGCAGATTGTAAAGTGGTGTATCCTCGTCGTAGACGACCGCAATGAGACTTGTGATTTCGACGGTTTCTTCGATCAACGTGACGGCCGCTTCGAGTGCAGCCGCCCCATTGCTTAGCGTATTCGTCTGTGCAACGAGGCGGATCAGACGAACACCGCGTGCGAGTGGGCGGACCGAGAGGGCGGGATTTTCGCATGCTGTCGCTTTCGGGTCGATCGCGTACCAGCCGTCGGGGCCGAGGAAGGGGTGTTCGGCGGTCACAAAGGGACGCGAGCCGTTGATCGACCACAGGCGCCGACGCCCAAGGCGCGTCCGCTCCACCCCCAAGACCGTGTTGATACGGCCGTCGCGCCCGCGCACGCGATCGCCCGGGCGCAGGGACTCGATGGGCCGTTCCTCGCCGTCGGCCATGAGCACCCGCGTTCCCGCCCGAAAGCAGCACGAGTCCGCATAGGCAGCCTTAAGGCCGAAGCCGGTCGGGCCATCGAGGCTAAGCGGAGAAGCGGCGAAGCCCAAGGCGACCAAGGAAACTGAAGCGAGCAGCAAAAGCTTTTTGCGCGCGCGTTGGGGCAAGGGATCCATCCTCATCGTACGCACTCCGCAGATCCGAAAACCGCAAGCAGAACGGCACGATGCTTTCTTTATTCCCCCACCCCGAACTTCCGTTGCCGCGCGTTCATACCCGAATACGTATCTCGCTCACGCCACCTCTTTCTGCCGCGCCGCGCGCCGGCGCGCATTGGGGTCCAAAAGCCGCTTGCGCAACCGGATGGCCTTGGGCGTGACCTCGACCAGCTCGTCGTCGGCAATATAGGCTATGGCTTTTTCGAGCGTCATCGCGACCGGTGGCGTGAGAATGATGTTGTCGTCCTTGCCGGCGGCGCGGATGTTGGTGAGCTTTTTCTCGCGCAACGGATTGACCTCGAGATCGTTGTCGCGGACGTGCTCGCCGATGATCATGCCGCAATAGACTTCATCGCCCGGCGAGACGAACAAGGGTCCGCGCTCTTGAAGATACCACAGGGCATAGGCGACCGCCGTACCCTGCTCGGTCGACACGAGCACACCCGTATGACGCTGCTGGATGGGTCCCTTCCAGGGTTCGTAGCCGGCAAAGACGCGGTTCATCACACCAGTGCCGCGGGTATCGGTCAAAAACTCGCCGTGATAACCGATGAGCGCGCGCGCCGGGGCCTTAAAGACAAGCCGCAATTTGCCGGCACCGGAAGGCTTCATTTCCAACAGTTCCGCTTTGCGGCGGGAGAGCTTTTCGACCACGACGCCAGCGAATTCCTCATCGAGGTCGATCACCACCTCTTCCATCGGCTCGAGCTTCTGACCGGTCTGCGGGTCCTCGCGCAACAGCACGCGCGGCCGGCCGACGCACAGCTCGAAGCCTTCGCGCCGCATCTGCTCGATCAGAATTGCCATCTGCAGCTCGCCGCGCCCTTCGACCTCGAAAGCATCCCTCTCGGCGCTCGGCTTGACACGGATGGCGACGTTTCCTTCCGCCTCGCGCAGCAGGCGCTCGAAGATCTGCCGCGAGGTGACCTTGGTACCGTCACGGCCGGCAAAGGGGCCGTCGTTGACCCGGAAGGTCATGGCGATGACGGGCGGATCAATGGGTTGCGCGGGCAGCGGCTCCTCGACCACGGGATCGCACAGCGAATCCGCCACCGTCGCCTTCTCGAAGCCGGCGATGGCCACGATGTCGCCCGCCACCCCCTCCTCGATCGGCTGGCGGGAGAGACCACGAAAGGCCAGGACCTTCGTCACCCGTGCGGTTTCGAGCGTGCGGCCGTCGCGCGCGATGGCCTTGATCACCGCACCCGGACGGATCCGGCCGCTCTCGATGCGGCCGGTGAGGATCCGCCCGAGATAGGGATCCGCTTCCAGGATCGAGACGAGGAGGCGAAAAGGCCCATCCGGATCGACCGCCGGCGGTGGCGTGTGGGCGATGATACGCGCGAATAACGGCGCCATGTCGACGCGTGGGTCGTCGAGCGACTCGACCGCCCAGCCCTGCTTGGCGGAAGCAAAAAGGTAGGGAAAGTCGAGCTGCTCGTCTTGTGCGCCGAGTGCGACGAACAGATCGAAGACTTCGTTTAAGACCTCTTGCGCGCGCTGATCCGGCTTGTCGACCTTGTTGATCACCACGATCGGGCGCAACCCGCGGGCGAGCGCCTTGCCGAGCACGAACTTGGTCTGGGGCATCGGCCCTTCGGCGGCGTCGACGAGCAGAAGGCAGGAATCGACCATGCCCAAGATGCGCTCGACCTCGCCCCCGAAGTCGGCGTGTCCGGGCGTATCGACGATGTTGATGCGCGTACCCTTCCAAACAACTGATGTGCACTTGGCGAGAATGGTGATGCCGCGCTCGCGTTCGAGCTCGTTGGAATCGAGCGCCTGATCGGGAATGATCTGGTTTTCGCGGAAGGTTCCCGATTGCTGCAGGAGCCGATCGACGAGCGTCGTCTTGCCGTGGTCGACGTGCGCGACGATCGCGATGTTGCGAAGATCCATGGGATGTTCCGGAGGTGGAAGGGGCGGACGCGTGACGCGCTTCGGCATATAAGCGCGCTTAGCGCGGCCCTCAACGTGTCGTCGGCAGAACATCGAGAGGAGCGAACCCTGCGCGTGCCCCGATCCGTTTCCTTAAGCGCTCTGCTGATTGTGGCTTTTGGTGGCCTCGTGTCGCTTGGCGTCGCCGCTGCGGTAGCGATCGGCTGGACGGTCGTGCGCGATCTTACCTTCTCCCTCGTGCGCGAACGGGCGAGCCAAACCATCGAGCGGCTCGAGCAGGGCGTGGTCGAGCATCTCGAGCAGGCCGAGCGCGATGTGTGGGCGCTTGCCGCGCTCATCGAACAGGGGCGTGTCTCCCTAAACGACGAGGCGCTCCTCGATACGACCCTGCGCGCCTTGCTCGCGAGCCACACCGAGCTCACCGGGATCGGGGTGGCCAGCTTGGACCGCAGCGTGCACGCCGTGTTGCGTCGTCGCGACGGCAGCATCGAGAGCCACCGCGAGCGCTGGGGTTTCAACCGCGACCCGGCGCTCGAAACGCGCCTCGAGCGCGCCGCAGCCGCATCGGGCCCGGTGTGGCTCGAGCCCGCGTACGGTGGGCGGTTGGGCGAAGCCGTGCTGATGGTGGTGCACCCGGTACGCCGCGATGGCCTGCTCGTGGCGGCCGTGAGCGCGGGCATCTCGGTCGGTCGGTTGTCGGCCCTGGTCGAGGGGCTCGCAGGCGCAGACGGTACCCGCCCGTTCGTGCTCTTCGGCGGCGATCGCGTGCTGGCCCATCCGCTTCTGCGCTTGGTCCCGACTGCGAGCCGCAGCGAGCCGCTCGTACCCGTGGGGCGCTTCGCCGACCCCGCCCTGCGCCGCCTCGAGGAGGGGGAGCCGATACCGGCTCTCTTGAGCGACGGTGCGGGGGTGCGCGGGGCTCGCGTGCGCTATCCAGACGGCCGCAGCGAACTCGTGATCGCCAAGGACATCACAGGGTTCGGCGAGGTGCCATGGACGATCGGCTTCGTGCTCCCCGAGGTCTTCATCCACCCGCTGCTCGCGCCGATGCGGTTGTTCGCGTTCGCTGCGCTCGCCATCGCCGCGGTAGCGGTAATCCTCGCCGTCCTGCTCGGCCGCACGCTCGCGCGGCCGGTAACGCGCGCCACCGCCGCGGTCGAGCGGATCTCGAGCCTCGAGCTCGACCGACTCGAGCCGTTGCCGCCGAGCCGACTGCGCGAGCTGGATGCGCTCGCGCGCGCCTTCAATGCCATGCTCGCTACGTTGCGCGCCTTTGCCACTTATGTGCCCAAGAGCCTCGTCCAGCGCTTGATCCGCGCCGGCCGGCCGGATGCGGTGCCGTCGCGCGAGCGTGATCTCGCGGTCATGTTCACCGACATCCAGGGTTTTACGGCGATCGCCGAGCAGTTGCCGCCCGCCGAAGTGGCGCAGCTGCTCAATGAGCACTTCACCATCCTCGCACGCTGCGTCGAAGACGAAGGTGGCACGGTGGATAAGTATTTGGGCGATGGCATGCTCGCCTTTTGGGGTGCGCCCGAGAAGATCAAGAACCGCGCCTTACGCGCCTGCCGCGCGGCACTCGCCATCCGCCGCGCGATCGAAGCCGACAACGCGCGCAAGCGTGCGCGTGGCGAACCGACGTTGCGCCTGCGCATCGGCATCCACCGGGGGCCGCTCGTGGTCGGCAACATCGGTGCCCCCGGCAAGGTCGACTATACGGTGGTCGGCGACACGGTGAACGTCGCTCAACGCTTAATGGAGCTCGGCCGCGAGCGACTGAGTCCAACCCGTGAGGTCGCGATCGTGGTGAGCGAAGCGGTAGCGCGCGAGACCGCGACCGCCTTGCGTTTCGCCGAGATCGGCGTGCTCGCCCCGCGCGGCCGCGAAGCGCCGGTGCACGCCTTTGAGCTCTTGGGTGAGCGCGCGGCCGTCGCACCCGCTGCCCACACCGGTGCCGCAGCCGAGTAACGCCCGTTTCAGCTCGCGCTCTTGCCGCGCATCAAACCGGTGAGGAATTCACCCGGCAGCGGGAAGACGATGGTGTTCGAACGCTCGCTTGCGATCTGCAACAGCGTGCCGAGATAGCGCAGCTGCATGGCCTCCGGCCGGTGGCTCAAGATCTCCGCGGCCTGGGCGATCTTCTCGGCCGCCTGCAACTCGCCCTCGGCATCGATGATCTTGGCACGGCGCAGCCGTTCCGCTTCCGCTTGCTTGGCGATGGCACGGATCATGCTCTCGTTGAGATCGACGTGCTTGAGCTCGACGTTCGAGACCTTGATCCCCCAAGCATCGGTCTGGGCGTCGAGGATGCGCTGGATATGAGCATTCAGCTTGTCGCGCTCGGCCAGCATCTCGTCCAGTTCATGTTGTCCGAGCACCGAGCGCAGGGTAGTCTGCGCGAGTTGGCTCGTCGCTTCGTCGAAGTCGACCACGTTGATGATCGCTTTTTCGGGGTCGAGCACGCGATAATAGACTACGGCGTTGACCTTGACCGACACATTGTCGCGGCTGATCACGTCCTGGCTCGGCACGTCCAGCACGCGGGTGCGCAGGTCCACACGCACCATCTGCTGGATGAGGGGTACGACGATGATGAGACCCGGTCCTTTCACTTTCCAGAAGCGGCCGAGCATGAACACCACACCACGCTCGTACTCGCGCAGAATGCGAAACGAATAGGCGAGAATGATCAACACAACCACGAGCGGTAGACCACTCGCCACCAGCTCTGAAACGATGTCCACGGTCACGACGCTTTCTCCTCGATCGGCTCGACGTCGAGCACGAGGCCGCGGCGCTGTTTGACGCGAACACGCGTACCGGGAGCAAGGGGATGCTCCGCGCGCGCGTCCCAAAACTCGCCCTGGACGAGGACGCGCCCCTCCCGACCCTCCCACGCCGTGACCCGTCCTTCCGCGCCGATGAGCGCCTCCGCCCCGGCGACCACGCGCCTGCGCCGTGCGCCCATCGCCGCTCCGAGCACGCCCATGAGCAACAGCGCCGACATGCCGGCAGCAGCGATCAACACGGGCCAAGCTACGCGAAGGTCGAAGTCGGCGGCCGTGGGATCGAAGAGGAAGAAGGCACCGGCGATGAAGGCAGCGAGCCCGCCGAGACCGAGGATGCCGATCCCGGGGGTAAACGCCTCTGCCACCATAAGCGCGATGCCCAAGAGCAACAGGGCGATGCCCGCTGTTTGCACGGGCAACACGCTCAACGCGGCAAGCGCCAAAAAGAGCGCGATGCCCCCGATAATGCCGGGCAGAAACGTACCCGGGTTCCAGAACTCGAAGAGAATACCGTAAACGCCGATCAAAAGCAGGATGAACGCGATGTTGGGGTCGGCGATCGCCTGCAGGATCTTCAGCCTGAGCCCGGGATCGAGGGTCTCGATTGGGCGGTCGCGCAAGCTCAAAACCCCTTCGCCTTCCGCCATGCGTACCGTGCGCCCATGCGCTTTCTCGAGAAGTTCGGTAAGGCTGGCCGCGAGCAGCTCGACCACGCCCTTGGCCACCGCCTCTTCGGCGGTGAGGGTCGCCGCCTCGGCGACCGCCGCTTCCGCCCACTCCGCGTTGCGGCCGCGCAGCTGGGCGAGGGCCCGCAAGTACGCGATCGCATCGTTGAGTACCTTGCGCTCGGCGGCATCGCCGGCCGGTACCGGCTCGCCCTCGCGCCTCGGCTCGCGCGGTTGCGCGGGCGGCGCACCGAGTGCGATCGGAGTGGCGGCGCCGATGTGCGTGCCCGGGGCCATTGCGGCGAGATGGGCAGCGTAGGCGAGATAGGTGCCAGCACTCGCTGCCCGAGCCCCGGAGGGCGCCACCCAGAGAATGACCGGAACCGGTGCCCCCAAGATGGCCTTGATCATCTCCCGCGTCGAGCTCACGAGGCCACCGGGGGTGTCGAGTCGCACCACAAGGGCCGTGGCGTCGCGCTCGCGCGCGGCCATGAGAGCCTTTTCGAGCTGCTCGGCAGCTGCGACCCCGATCGCTCCCTCGATCTCGATGACGAGTACGGGTCTTGTGGGTTCGCGCGCCAGCGCCGCGCTCACACACGCGAAGAGGAGCGCAAGTAAGACGGCCAGGGCGGCGCCTTTCGGCCGCAGAGCGGATCGCCCGTGCTGCATCGTCACGATGTCAGCCGATCCCGAGGCGGTCGGCAAGGGCCGCGGCGAAGCATCACATGACGAGACCGCCGTCGACGATATGGATCGTGCCGGTGGTAAAGCTGCTCTCGTCCGAAGCGAGATAGACCGCGAGCCACGCCACCTCTTCGGGTGTGCCGAGCCGCCCCATCGGCTGGCGGGCTACGAAGGCCGCCCGCGCCTTCTCATAGTCGCCTTGCGCGCGCATGCGCTCCTGCAACGAAGGCGTGTCGATGGTCCCGGGGCAGATGGCGTTGCAGCGAATGCCGCGCGTGACGAAATCCGCCGCGATCGCCTTGGTAAGCCCGATCACCGCCGCCTTGCTGGTTCCGTAGGCGAAACGGTTGGGTAGCCCCTTCACGCTCGAGCAGACGCTCGCGATGTTGACGATCGAGCCCGAGCCCTTGGCGAGCATACCCGGCAGCACGGCTTTGCACGTCCAGAACATCGAGCGGACGTTCAGGTCCATCGTAAAGGCGAAGTCCTCGTCCGAGCATTCGAAAATGGTGCCGTGATGCACGAAACCGGCGCAGTTCACGAGGACATCGAACGGCCCTCTTGTCGCTACCAATCCCTCGATCGCCGCCTTGTCGAGCACATCCAGCCGCGCCGTACAGCAGCCGTCCAATCCCGTGAGCTTGGCGGGATCCACATCGGTGGCCCACACTTCGGCGCCTTCGCGCGCGAACAGCTGGGCGATCGCGCGCCCGATGCCCTGCCCCGCTGCCGTGACGAGGGCGCGCTTGCCGCTCAATCGTCCGCTCATCGATCCCACCCTCCCCACAGCCGAGTCTCAACCCGCGCGCTCGGTCGTCAAGGCGGCGCCGGTCGCGCCCAAGATGCACTTCAACCAGACACGTCCCGCAACACCAGAAAAGCGCGCACGCCCAAGACCCGCTTCGCTTCGACGCACAGGCACACTTGCTTCGGCGCGCATGTGAACCGAAGATCGACTCTGCCGAACGCTCGCGCCTTGAGAGGGAGCAGGCGCATGCAACGGTGCGCGCGCATTGTTCTGGTTCTCGTTTCCCTCGTGGTACTCGGCCGGCTGGGTGGCGCCGGCCCCGCCCTCGCGGCCGAAACAGTCGATCGCATCCACGGGATTGCCTATCCCGAGCGGCCGGGGTGGGTGCTGCGCGTCGGTCCCGAAGGCTTCGTGTGGACCGATCGCCGGCGCTTCGTGCACTGGCGTACGCTTCCGCCGGCCGCCCGCGACCCACAGGCAGCGATCATGGCCTGGGCGCGGGAGCGCGGCGTGGTCGACCCGCGCGCCGGCGTGGTTTGGCGACGCTTCGGTGACATCCTCGCGCTTCGCGCTCGCGGCATGCCCTTTCCGGCCATGCTCGCCAACTATGTCGATCTGCGACAGTTGCACGCGGCCTATGACGAAATCGCTCTGATCGAACCGACGCCCGAAGCGGTGGTCGTTCTTTCAATTCTTGCTCCTGAGGGGAGCTCCCCGGAGGCAATCGACGAGCTCATCGCCTTCGCCCGCGCCATCCGCGCACTCCCGCAGCATGAGCGCATCCCCGCCCGCAAGGAAACCTTTTTCGACCTCGAAACGGGCCAGCCGGCCGGATGGGTCCACATTCCCCAGGATGCGGTTCTGCGCGGCGGAATCCTCCCCCAGGGGAGCAAGCGGGTACCCGTTCTCGAGATCCGCTCGCCCAACGTCCTCGTGCGCCTCGATGCGGTGGACGTGAACGTGAGCGTTGTGCAAAGCCCGTTCGGCGCCCAAGGGCAGGTTCTGCTCATCGTCAACGGGCAAAGCGCGCTCTGGCCCGGCTTTGTGCGCCTCGCTTCTGCCTCCGACTTCGCTGCCTTTTTGTGCTCGCTTTGGGAAATGGAGACGGGAACCCGCTGGCAGCTCGAAAGGCTCGCGGAAGTTCCCCCGCCAGACGTCGGCGCGCGCGCACTCATTCAGCCCTCGGGCTCGCACAGCTTACGCCTTTCCTTCGAGCTCCTCGCGCACGGTGGAACCATGCAGCGGCGAGCTTTCGTCGACGGCTTTTCTGTCGCCGGTGGCGATGCCTCGCCCTGGGCGGCGAGCAGTCAGCTGTCCGCCAATCTCTCCGTCTTCCTCTACGAAGCGGCTCCGCGCGCGTGGGACATCGCGACCGGGATCGCGCAGGGCATCGTCAATAGTCTGCAGCTCGATGCCCAGGCGGCGCGCGCTGCTGCCGAACGATGGCACGCAGAACAGAAGCAAATCAATCGGTGGGTTCAAGATTGGCTCGCGCAGCGCCGCGAGGAACGCTCGCGCAATGCCACCGCCTGGAGCAATCTCTTGAGCGATCAGACCTATGTGCGCGATCCAGCCACGGGCGAGGTGAGCCGCATCGCCAAACCCTCTTGGGCAGAGGGCAGCTTTTGGCGCGAGCCGATCTTCGCGGATAGCATCATCGGGCCGTTGCGCGAAGGAAGCGCGCTCGAAACCCTCCTGCGCGAAGAGGGCTGGCGACGGCTCGAGGAATCGCTCGAAGGCTTCCGCTGAAGGGCAAGCCCCGCAGCGCATGAGCGGGCGATGCGCGATCGCGCGCACCGCTGCCTGTCGGTGTCGACAGCGGTGCGCGTCGGTGCCTAGGCGGCGCGCGCAAGGCGCGGCGCCAAAAGATCGAGCTGGTCGAGATCGGGAGTGCGCGCCAACACCTCGAGCGCATCGTGGCGGACGTGGTTCTTCGCCATGTGCTCTTTGAGGAGCTGTTCGTCGAGCACCCCTGCTTTCAGCGCGTCTTTGAGAAGCGCGAAGAACAGCCGCTCCTGGCGCGGATCGGGATGCGGCTTGTAGGTGCCGCGATAGGCGTAATGGCCAAAGAGCGTGCGGTGGATCTTCTGGGCCCAACCTTTGGGTGACCAGAGCTTGAACTTATCCGCCTCGACGAAGTCGATGGGAAGGCCGGTTTTCCACGGCTGCGTGTGACGCTTGGTGTTGTGGATCAGTTTGGTTTTCTCATCGAGATGGTCGAAATCGTTCCACTCCGGCTCGAACAGCCCGATCGTTTCCGGATCTTCGTATTCGAGCTCGATCCACTTCGCATAGTCCCGTTCGCCGGTAAACAGCTCGGCGAAGTTCTTCTCGACATCCCAGTGCCGCAGCTTGGCGCAATCCAACAGCATGCACGAGGAGGCGTAGTGCCCGGGGATGTTTTCCTTCCCGGGGCGCTTGCGGCACATGATCGCCTTGCCACCCATGTCGCGGGTGAGCAGCTCCCACACGTCGCCGATCGCGAAGATGTCGGGATCGACGATCACCGCCCGCCCCTCGTAGCCCATCTCTTTGGGCGGCGCGAAGCGCAAGGGCGTAAAGGACTGCAGATCGTTCATCCGCCATTCGCGCCATTCACGACCGCGCTTGAAGCGCTGGCCCTCGCGCGCCCACAAAAACGGGTAATCCTTGGTGTGCAGGATGCGGATGTCGAGCGCATCCGCGTGCTTGGAAAAGCGCCGCATGGAGTGGGCGGAAACCAAGGCGCCCACATACTGTTTCTCGTTGGTGTGGATGAAGACCGCGAGCTTCACGGGTGGCTCTCCTGGCCGGGGACGGATGCGCGAGTAGCAGAAGGGTGACGATGCGAAAAGGCGCGCGATGGCGCACCGCTTGCCGCCCGACGGTTGGCCCTTTACCTCGATCTCGTGGAGCGTGGAGCCGTCGATGTCCTCGCCTCGTTGTCTTCCGATCCTCGAAAAGCTCGTGTCCTTCGATAGCGTGAGCCGAAACCCGAACCGGCCACTCGCCGAGTGGGTGGAAGCTTACCTGCGCGATCTCGGCGTCGAGGTCCAACGAATTACCGACGAGACCGGCAACTGGGTCAATCTCTTGGCTACCGTCGGTCCTAAGGACGTGCCCGGGTATTTGCTCTCCGGCCACACCGACGTGGTCCCGGTCGAGGATCAGGAATGGACGAGCGACCCGTTTCGGCTGCGGGTCGAGGGAGGGCGCGCCTATGGGCGGGGCACGACGGACATGAAGGGCTTCGATGCCTGCGTGCTCGCGCTCGTCCCCGCCATGCTCGAGCGGCCGCTCGCCCGCCCGTTGCACATCGCCTTGAGCTATGACGAAGAAGTGGGTTGCCGGGGCGTACGCCGCTTAATTTCCGAGCTCGATCGGCTGCTGCCGGTCAAACCCTTGGGCGTGATCGTCGGTGAGCCCACCGGCATGGAGGTGGTGATCGCGCACAAGGCCAAGCAGAGCTACCGCACCACGGTGACCGGTACTGCCGCCCACTCCTCGCTCGCCCCCAAGGCCGTGAACGCAATCGAATACGCCGCCGAGCTCGTGCTGCGCATTCGCGACATCGGACGCCGTATGGCAACCGAAGGGCCGTTCGACCGCGCCTTCGACGTGCCCCACTCCACCGCTCACGTCGGCCAGATCCACGGAGGTACGGCGCTCAATATCGTTCCCGAACTCTGCTGGTTCGAGTGGGAATTCCGTACACTTCCCGAAGTTGACCTCGCCGGCCTGGTCGCGGAAGTGATCGACTATGCGAAGACGACACTTTTACCCGCCATGCGCGAGCGCGCGGCCGGAAGTGCGATCCACTTCGAGCAACTCACCGAGTTGCCGGCGGTCGATATCGCTCCGGACCATGCGCTCACGCAATTGGTCAAACGGCTGACCGGCCGAACCGATCACAAGAAAGTGGCTTATGGTACCGAAGGCGGTCTTTTCCGCCGCGACGCCGGCATCCCGGCGATCGTATGTGGCCCCGGCAACATCGAGCAGGCCCACAAAGCCGACGAATACATCGAGCTCGCCCAGCTCGCCGCCTGCGAGGCCTTTCTCGCGCGGCTGATCGACCACTGTCGCGCCTAGCGCGACTTTTCGCCCTCAGCCGAGGAAAAAGCCGACGATCCCCGCTGCAGCGACCACACCGCCGCCGATCCGCGGAACCAGCGGCAGGGTAAGGCGTTGCGCTGCCGTTCCGAGCACCACGCCAACGAGGTGCAAGAAGATCGACGCCGACACAAATCCCAGCACATAGAGCGCGGGTGCAGCCGTCTCGGGCACTTCCGTGCCGTGCGCATGGCCGTGGACGAGGCCGAACAGGGCGACCAAGGCGAGGCCGGCTGCGAGCGGCAGGCGCACCGCGAGCGCGATCAACGCGCCCACAACGACGAGCGAAGCGAGGATCCCGCTCTCCACGGCGCTGAACGCGACACCGTTCATGCCCAAAAGCCCACCGCAAAGAAGACCGACCACGAAGGCCGCGGGGGCAGCCCACATCGCGCGACCACCGAGCTGCGCCGCCCACACCCCAACCGCCAGCATGGCCAAGAGATGGTCCCAACCGCCTAAGGGATGGGCGAAGCCTTCGACGAGACCAGCACCTGCAGCACCGTAGGTGTGCGCCCAGGCCCCAGAGAGCGCGGTTGAGGATCCGATGACAGCGAGCACGAGAACGAGACCACGGTTCACGGAAGCCATTCCCCTCGTTCGACGATACAAACTCATAACCTAAGACAACGCTCTGCTCCGTACAATCGCGTGCAGCAAGTCCCTTGCCAGCCAGCGTAAACCGATCACGCCCGCACGGGCGCAAACCGACCGGCGCTCAAGCAACAGGCACAATGCCCAGGCAGTGCGCAAAACGGGCGATCAGCGGAAGAGCGAATCCGGCACCGTGCGTCGCACCGCCACCGCCGCCCCGACCCGCCGGCCCGCGAGCAGGACGCTGCCGAGATGCACACCCACCACGCTCCATTTCTCGCCGTCGGGGACCAAAAGCGGGGCTCCGGAGAGCCCCTGCGGGGCCGGGCACTCGTGGAAGATCAACGGGCCCGCTCGGTCTTGCGCGACCACCGGACAGGGGGCCAGACGAACGGGCAGATGCGGGCGATCCTGCGCATAGCCCAAAAGCTGCGCCCGCGATTCAGCGCGCGGACGACCCTCGGGCCAACCGACCGGCAGCGGGTGCAAGAGCTCAACGCCCGCAAGCGGCCGCTCGAGGCGCAGGACTGCCCAATCCGCATCCAGACGCGTCGGCACCCCGCGCTCGTCGAAGGCGAGATCCGGCGACAGGCGGAACGAGACGGCGCGTGCGTGCGCGACCCAGGTTCCGCGCCGCCACCCGGCGACGAAATGCACCTCGTCGGGATCGTAGAGCCGACCGCGCCGACGCGCCCAAAGGCAGTGGGCGACGGTCAAGACTTCGGAAGCGCTCACAAGCGCTCCGGTACAAAATCCGTGCGGGACATTGACGCGCCCGATCGCGTTCCAGGCAAAAAACGGCTCGAGCGGCTCGGGAGCGGCTTGCGCCGTGCGCGCAAGCGCGAAGAGAGCAAAGAGCCACCCGATCGATGTGCGCGCTCTCACCCCCACCCCTCGGCTCGCTTCCCCGGCTCGACGATGGCCCGCGCCCTCTTAAGGGACAAGCCCACGCAGCAATCGAGCGCGTGCAGGTCGCGAGGACCCGAGCGCGCTTTCCCTTCCCTGGGCTTTGGGCGAGCGCGCAGCCCAGGTTTCGAGCTTGTGGGCCCTGTTCCGCGGCGGTCGCAAGCGCAGGCGCGCGGTCCATAAGCTGCGCCTTTGCGTTGATCGCGCGGGCTCACTTCGCGTGCGAGCAAAGCCACGCCAAGGCTGAGCGAACGCCTTTTTCAGGCCGCAGCGGTGCCTAGCGTTGGCACCGCGATCTGATAGCCTAGAGCTATTCTCTTCGCGAGGTGAGCTTTGATCGTCGGATGTATCACAGGGCGGGTGCGCACGCCGCCCGCCGCCAGCACGGGTGTAGGGCAGCAAGGGGTTAAAGGAGCGCTGATTTCGTTTTCCTTGCTCATCGCAGCGCAAACGGCAGCCGCAGCGAGCCTGGTAGCCGGCGGCCTCGAGTTCAGCGATGAGGAAGGCGGGTTCGTCCTGCGCGATGCCTGGGGGACCGGGACTCCCGAGGATCCGATCACGCTGGTTGAAGAGATCACCGAGGAAGGACCCGCCGTGCTCACCGTGCGCGGGATGCGCGGGAGCTTCGGCAATCGCGCGACGGGCGGACACGGGGTCGGCTTCGTGCTCGTCAAGATCGTGACCAATCGCACGAGCCAGCCCTGGCACAGTTTCGAGATTGAGGTCCGCGAGCTCAAAGGGCGGGCGAGCCCCTTCGAAGATGGCCTCTCCTTCGGTCAGGCGATCGGACCCGCACGCTTGTTCGGCTCTGATCGGTTTGAAAGCGTACACGTAACGGATGAGCCGCTCGATGCGGTGGTCTTCAGCGGTAGCGTCATTCGACCCGGTGAAAGGGTCACGGTACGCGTCGTGGTGACCGATTTCTCGCCCACCTGGCAGTTCTACATCCTCCAACGGCGCGATTCACCGCTTGCGGCGCTCGCCACGAGCCCCCTTCCCGGCGGCTCGCAAAGCGCGGAGGCGTGGTCAACGGCAGCGACGCCGCATCGCGACCAGCAGCCGCCGCTCACGGACGTCGAAAGCGTCACCGAGCACGCCTATTTTGGATCTGAGGCTGAACCGGTGCGTAAGCCGCACGGGGTTCTCCTTGCGGAGGAACGCTCATGACGACCAATGTCGGAACGATCGATCGGGTGATCCGGGGCCTGGTTGGGATCTTCTTGATCCTCATGGTGTTCGTGGGCCCGCAAACACCGTGGGGATGGATCGGGATCATCCCGCTTGCCACCGCCATCTTGGGCTTCTGCCCAGCGTACAAGCTGTTGGGTTTGTCCACCTGCCCCACGAGCAAGAGCTAAGTCGCCGCAAGCCGCATTCGCCGCCCAGCCCGCGCTCGGTGCGCGCCGCGCCGTTTGCGCCGGCGAAGGCGGGCGGCGCATGCGGTCCGAGCTGACGCGCAGGTACCGCAGCGCAACTCCAAAGCACGGTTGAAGGACGAGCCGCGCGCTCTGTTTCGCGTTCGCGCGAGCGTTTTTCTTTTGCGTTTTTACGCCTTTATTTGATTTGCGCCGTCGCGCGCGCGGCAAGCCCGCGCGCAGTGTTCCTGATCGGCCGCAGAACCGGCTCAAACGTTATCTTCACGCCATGCCCTTTGTGCGCTGCGCTCTGCGTGGACAGCGCGAGTACGGGGTTGGAGCTTGTATGGCGCGGATGATCTGAGATCGTTGGGGCAGCAGTAGCGTGGAGGGGAGGACGAGGGTGATGCGCTTTGCGGGCAAGAGCGTGATCGTGACCGGTGGGGCCTCGGGCATTGGGCTTGCCTGTGTGGAGGCGTTTGCGGCCGAAGGAGCCTCGGTATTGATTGCCGACATCGATCGCGCGCGCGGGCAAGCGGCGGCGGTGCGGCTGGGCGCCGAGGGCCGCGCCGTGCGCTTCGAGCCTTGCGATGTGAGCCGGCGCGATCAATGCGCGGCGGCGGTGGAAGCGATGTTGGCGTGGACCGGTCGGCTGGATGTGCTCATCAACAATGCCGGGATTCTCAAGCGCGGCGATATTCTGGAGCTCGAGGAAGAGGATTTCGATGCGGTCCTGGCCGTCAACCTCAAGGGCGCGTTTTTGATGGGTCAAGCGGCGGCCAAGGCGATGGTAGAGGGAGGTGGCGGGGCGATCATCAACATGTCGAGCGTGAACGGGATCCTCGCCATTCCCGATCAGCTCGCCTATGTGGTCAGCAAAGGTGGACTGAACCAACTCACGCGTGCGATGGCGCTCGCGCTCGCCGACAAGAAGATCCGCGTCAACGCCATCGGACCGGGCTCGATCGCTACTGATCTGTTGCGGCAGGTGATGACGGACGAGGCGGCACGCCGCAAGATCCTCTCGCGCACGCCCTTGGGCCGGCTCGGCGAGCCTGCCGAGGTGGCGCGGCTTGCCCTCTTCCTCGCGAGCGAGGAGGCGAGCTATATCACAGGGCAGATCGTCTATATCGACGGCGGTCGGCTGCCGCTCAACTATACCGTTTCGGTACCCGACTGAAGGTCGTCGCGGCGACCCTTGCGGGTGCCCAAGATCTTGGGTCGGCAGCACGATCGCGATCATGGAGTGTTCGATGGAGAAGAGCCAGGAACGGCCCTTGATGCCCAAGGCCACGGCGGTGTGGCTGGTCGAGAACACTTCCTTGACCTTCGAGCAGATCGCCGAGTTCACCGGCCTTCACCCGCTCGAGGTCAAGGCGATCGCCGACGGCGACGTGGCGGCGGGAATTCGTGGACTCGATCCAACCATCTTGGGCACGCTCACGCGTGAGGAGATCGCCCGCTGCGAGAAAGATCCCAAGGCTCGGCTGCAGATGGCCAAGCCCGTAGCACTCACGATCAAGACGCCCAAGCGCAAGGAGACGCGCTACACGCCCCTGGCCAAGCGGCAGGACCGCCCGGATGCGATCGCTTGGTTGCTGCGCAACCATCCGGAACTGTCCGATTCGCAGATCTGTAAGCTCTTGGGCACGACCAAGGCGACGATCGAGGCGGTGCGCAACCGCACGCACTGGAAGAGCCAGGACATTCGGCCGCGTGATCCGGTGCTGTTGGGCTTGTGCACGCAAAGCGAGTTGGACGAGGCGATCGCGCGCGCCCGCGCGGAACAAGTGGCCACTCCCGAGCCGAGGAACGTGCCGCTCGAGACGCTGGGCGAGCTCGCCGAGTGAGCCTCAGCAGCGCTCCGTTTGCTCTGCGAGCCAGAACCGGCGGGATAAGAGCCGCCGGTCACGCTCGATCAGACGCGCAATACGGCGGAGCGTGCGCGCCGCCACACTCGGCAGCGTGCCGGGTTGGACGACCACCGCCAGACCGTCCGCCGGCATGCCGCCGCTGGGATCGAGACGTACAGAAGGCGGCAGGCGCGGATTGGCATTGCTCGAGTCTTGGAAAACGACCCACGGTCCGCCTGTGCGCGACGGTCGGCCTGAGCCCGGCTCGTCGTTGGTTCCCGCCACCAAAGCCCCCGAGAGGGCGCGGCGGCGGTCACGCGGCAAGAGATTGAACATTTGCCGCGCCCGCCGCAGATCGGCGAGGCTGCCTGTGTGCAGGGCGCGGCGGATGGCGTGATAGAGCAGGCTCGAAGGCCCGAGCTCGCGCGCCACCACCGGTAATAGGCCACTGAGGAAGTTCCGGAGACCCGCCGCCTCACCTGGATAGCGTTCGCGTTGCATCGTCTCGGCCCCGGCGCTCCCGACGGCACAAGTTTAACCGCTCGTTACCACGCGGCAACAGCTGCGTGACCACTGCGGCACTCTTGGATGCGCCTTTGAGGCCGCCGCTCAAGAGCGCTCGCGATCGCGTGGCAAGAGATGCTCGACCAGGCGCACCCAGTAACTTGCGCCAAGCGGCAAGACTTCGTCGTTGAAGTCGTAATAGGGGCTGTGGCACACTCTGCCTTCTGCGCCGCCACCCTGGCCGAGCCAAATGTAGGATCCCGGCTTTTTCTCGAGCATGAAGGCGAAATCCTCGGCTCCCATGCAGGGAGGATAGTCAGTGTGGACCTTAGCGGGGCCCACGAGTTCGGCGGCGACAGCAGCCGAGAGACTCACTTCTTCAGAACTGTTCACAAGTGGCGGATAGCCGCGCTCGTAAGCGACGGTGGCGCTCATGCGGTGGGCGGCGGCGATCCCTTCCGCCAGCTCGCGCAGCCGCCGCTCGAGCATGGCGCGCGTATCGGCCCGAAAGCTGCGCACCGTCCCCCACAGTTCGGCGCTGTCCGGGATGACATTGTAGGCGTCGCCGGCGGCGATCCGCGTCACCGAAACGACGGCGTTGTCGATCGGGTCGACCTCGCGCGCAACCAGCGACTGCAGAGCTTGGACCAGAGCCGCCGCGGCGACCACCGGATCGCGCCCCTGATGCGGCATGGCACCGTGGCAGCCGATCCCCTCGAGGCGGATGGTGAAGCGATCGGCGGCCGCCATCGCCGGGCCCGCGCGGATGGCGAATTCGCCGGGCGGCAAATCCGGCCAATTGTGCAAGCCGAAGACGCGCTCGATGGGAAAGCGCTCGAACAACCCCTCTTCGATCATCTTCGCCGCACCGCCATAGATCTCTTCGGCCGGTTGGAAGATGAGGTAAACGGTGCCCGCGAAGTTGCGGCTGCGCGCCAGATGGCAGGCGGCGCCGAGCAGCATGGTGGTGTGGCCATCGTGGCCACAGGCGTGCATCTTGCCCGCGACGCGCGACGCCCAGGGCTTGTTGGTGCGTTCGACGATCGGCAGAGCATCCATATCCGCGCGCAGCCCGATCGCCGACCCCGGTCCGCGGCCGCGGATCACCCCCACGACGCCAGTGCGGGCGATGCCCTCGTGGACTTCATCGACCCCGAAGGCGCGCAGTTTGTCCGCTACAAAGCGCGCCGTTTGCTGTTCCTCGAAGGCGAGTTCGGGATGCGCGTGGAGATGGCGGCGCCAGGCCGTCATCTCCTCCTGCATCGCGGCGATGTCGGGAACAATGCGCATCGACCCGTCCTCACTTTCGAGCGCCTGGTATCCGCTCGTTTCCGCTGCCGGTTCTTAAGCCGCTGCAGTGAAGCCGCGATCAGAAAGAACGCACCCACGGCTTCCCCTCATCACGCGTTGCGCGGCGCTTTGCGCACACGACCACGCGCGCGATGGCATTCGTCAAGGCGCTTGGACGAGCTCGAGCGCGACGTCGACGTTGCCCCGCGTGGCGTTCGAGTAGGGGCAGACCTGGTGGGCCTTTTCGATCAGCGCGCGCGCCTGCTCGGATGGCACGCCCGGAAGCGCGATCGCGAGCGCGACGGTGATCCCGAATCCGCCTTCCGAGCGCGGGCCGATGCCGACGGTCGCGGTCACCTTGGCGTCGTCGGGAACAGCGATGTTCTCTTGCCGCGCGACGAACTTGAGCGCGCCGAGAAAGCAGGCCGCGTAGCCGGCTGCGAAGAGTTGCTCGGGATTGGTTCCCGGCCCGCCGCCACCGCCGAGCTCTTTGGGTGTGGAAAGGGTTACTTTCAGCCGACCGTCGGGCGTCTCGGCGCTTCCCTCGCGCCCCCCGGTGGCGGTGGCCGAGGTCGTGTAGAGGACGTTTACGGGCATCTGCGGTGTTCCTCATCGCGGATCGAGGCCGGCTCGACCCGGCCTCGATCCTCTCTTCTCCGGATCAGCCCTTGATTTCCGCGTACTGGCCGTTGCTCCAGCGGTACATGACGTATTCAGGATTCTTAATATCACCTTTCTCGTCGAAAGCGATCGGTCCGAGCACGGTATCGAAGGTGTTGGTGCGCATCACCTTGATGAGCGCCTCGAGATCCGTCGACTTGGCCTTGTTGGCGGCCTCGGCGAAGACTTGGATCGCAGCATATGTGTAGAGCGTGTAACCCTCGGGGTCGTAGCCCTGGGCCTTGAACTTCGCGACCACGTCTTTGGCAGCGGGATTGTTGCGGGGATCGGGCGAGAAGGTCATGAGGGTGCCTTCGCCCGTCGGCCCGGTGATCTGCCAGAACTGCTGGTCGACGAGCGCGTCACCCGACATGATCTGGGCGTTGAAGCCCTGCTCGCGCGACTGACGGGTGATGAGGCCAGCCTCGGTGTGGTAGCCGCCGATATAGACGAGGTCGACGCCGGCCCCCTTCATCTTGGTAATGAGCGCCGAGAAGTCCTTGTCGCCCTGATTGTAGGCCTCGTACATCACCTCCTGCACGCCGCGCTTGTTGAGCTGCTTTTTGAACTCATCGGCGAGGCCCTTACCATAGGCCGATTTGTCGTGCAGGATAGCGATCTTGGTACCCAGCTTCTTGTCGACGACGTAGTTGGCGGCATAGATTCCCTGAACGTCGTCGCGGCCGCAGGTACGGAAGACGTTCTTGAAGCCCTGCTCGGTCAGCAACGGATTGGTCGAGGCCGGGGTGATCTGCAGAATGCCTTCTTCGTTGTAGACCTTCGAAGCCGGGATCGAGCTACCCGAGCAGAAGTGGCCGGCGACGAACTTGACCTTCTTGTTGACAAACTGGTTGGCCACCGCCACAGCCTGCTTCGGATCGCAGGCGTCGTCGCCGATCTCGAGCACGAGCTTTTGTCCGAGCACGCCGCCCTTGGCGTTGATGTCGGCGACCGCCATCTCGGCCCCGCGCTTCATTTGTTCGCCGAAGCTCGCATAGGGTCCGGTGATCGGTCCCGCGGTGGCGATCACGATGTCCGCCTGCGCGGCCGTCGCCACCAGAACGAGCGCCGCGCTGCCGAGAAGAAGCCCTGTTAGCCGTTTCATCGCACCTCTCCTGCCCTCTGACCTGTGCTTGCCCCGCCACGGCCGGGCGGGCCTGAGAGCTAGCCTAGTGTCCGGCGAGGGGCTGGCAAGGCCCCTTTAGGGTCGAAGACCGCCTCTGCCTTCGAGCTCTTCGTAAGAAAAGAGCGAAACGCGGCGATATTTCCACGGATATTGCCGCGCCAACCGCGCAACGTGGTGGATACGGAAGGAGAGCAAGCCCAAGCCGCTCAACACCAGCCAAGCAGCGAGAAAGCCGGAGAGCGAGAACAGCGGGCCCTCGAACAGCGCGAAGGTCAAAAAGCGCGCCGCGATCGCAAGCCCGAAGCAGGCTGCGATCACCTGCAGCGGCCCGCGCCAGTGCTCGGCCATGGCCCGCCCGGTAAGCCAAGCGGCGAAACCCATGAGCACCACCGTCAGGCCTAAGAAGACCGAAAGCGAACTGCCGAGTATCGCTTCCACCGATGTCACTGCCCTCCCTCGAGATAGGCGGCGCGCACCTCGGGATCGGCGAGCAGCTGGCGGCCGGTGCCCTCGCGAACCACGCGTCCGCTCGCGAGCACATAACCACGGTGCGCGATCTTGAGCGCTTGGTAGGCGTTCTGCTCGACCAACAAGATGGAAAGGCCGCGTTCACGGTTGATGGCGACGATCGCCTCGAAGATCTGGCGCACCAGGATCGGCGCGATGCCGAGCGACGGCTCGTCCAAAAGCAAAAGCTTCGGTCGCGCCATGAGCGCGCGGCCGATGCACAACATCTGCTGTTCGCCACCCGAGAGGGTGCCACCGCGTTGGTGCAGACGCTCTTTAAGGCGCGGAAAGAGCGCAAAGACGCGCTCGAGATCTTCTTCGAGGTAGCGGCCGCCGGTCGGCACCGCCCCCATCAACAGATTCTCGTACACGGTCATACGCGGAAAGATGCGGCGGCCTTCCGGCGCCTGCACGATCCCGAGGCGGACGATGTCGTAGGTGGGAAGGTCGGTGATCTCCCGCCCCTCGAAACGGATGCGCCCCGAGGCAGCGCGCGGTTGACCACAGATGGTCATCAACAGAGTCGACTTGCCGGCCCCGTTCGCCCCGATGATCGCGACGATCTCGCCGCGCTCGACCCGAATCGAGACTCCTTTTAGAGCCTCGATCACTCCATAGCGGGTGACGACGTTTTCGACCTCCAACATCAGGCACCCCGGCCCGCAGCGGCGAGATCGGCTGCCACTTCGGGCGGCAGTTCCTCCTCCTCGGTCTCGCCGAGATAGGCCTTGATCACGAGTGGATCGCGCTTGACCCGCTCGCGCGGGCCGTCGGCGATCTTGCGACCGTAATCGAGCACGACGATGTGGTCGGCGATGCGCATGACCAGGCTCATATCGTGCTCGATCAAGAGCACGGCGATGCCATGGCGATCGCGCAACTCGACCAAGAGCTCGCCGAGCTCGAGGGTTTCGCGCGGGTTCAAGCCGGCCGCCGGTTCGTCCAGACAAAGCAGTTTGGGTCCGGTGCAGAGCGCGCGGGCGATCTCGAGCTTGCGCTGCTCGCCATAGGGGAGCGAGGCCGCCGGCCAATCGGCGCGCTCGAGAAGACCCATGCGTTCGAGCCAAAAGCGCGCCCGCTCGACCGCCTCGGCCTCGGCCTGCCGGTAGCCGCGCGCGCCGACGAGCCCAAGAAGGGTGTAACCAGAGGCGCGCATGAGCGCGTTGTGCTGAGCGACGATGAGATTTTCGAGCACGCTCATGCCACCGAAGAGGCGGATGTTCTGGAAGGTGCGGGCAAGGCCGTGCCGCGGCACCCTAAAGCCGTCGAGCCGCTCTAAGAGCACGGGCCCGAAATGGCCATAGAAGGTCAGCTGCCCGGTCGTGGGGCGATAAAAGCCGGTCAGACAGTTGAATACCGTCGTCTTGCCTGCGCCATTGGGACCGATGATGGCCGTGATGTCTTCTTTGAAGGCGGTAAACGACAGGTCGTCGACGGCTATAAGACCGCCGAAGCGCATCGAAAGATGCTCGACCTCGAGGATCGGCGTCTTCACGCCGCCCCTCCCCGTCTTGCGAGCCGGATCGTCGGCTCGCGGTGCGCGAGAAGCCCGCGCGGTCGCCAGATCATGATCAACACCATAGCCGCACCGAAGAACAGCATGCGGTAGGTTTCGAGTTCGCGCGCGATCTCGGGCAACAACACGATCACGGCAGCCGCCAGCACCACACCGATCTGGCTGCCCATGCCGCCTAGGACCACGATCGCGAGGATGATGGCGCTTTCGATGAAGGTGAAGCTCTCGGGGCTGATGAACCCCTGCCGGGTGGCGAAGAAGGACCCCGCAAAGCCACCGAACATGGCGCCGAGCGCAAAGGCGGTGAGCTTGGTGTTGGTGGGGTTGATGCCGAGCGCTTTGCAGGCGATTTCGTCTTCTCGCAGCGCCTCCCAGGCACGACCGATCGGAAGCTTGCGGATGCGCAAGACGAAGAGGTTGGTGATGAGCGCAAGACCGAGGGCGAGATAATAGAGAAAGATCACACGATGCATCGTCGAGAATTCGAGGCCGAAGAGTTGATGGAAGGCGATCTCCCCCTCGCCCGGGTTGCGCGTGAACGGAAAGCCGAAGAACGACGGACGGGGAATGTCGGCGATGCCGTTCGGCCCGCCCGTCACTTCGTGCCAGTTGATGAGCACGAGGCGGATGATCTCACCGAATCCCAAAGTGACGATGGCGAGATAATCACCGCGCAAGCGAAGCACCGGAAAGCCCAACAGAATGCCCGCGATCGCTGCGAGCAGCCCGGCGATCGGAAGACAAGTCCAAAACCCAAGGCCGAACCATTGCGCAAAGAGCGCGTAGGAATAGGCGCCGACGGCATAGAAGGCGACGTAGCCCAAGTCCAACAATCCGGCGAGCCCGACCACGATATTGAGGCCCCAGCCGAGCATCACATAGATGACGACGGTGGTTGCGACGTCGATCACATAGCGACTGGAAAAGGGCAAAAAGGGCAGGGCGACGGCAAAGGCGAGCCCGGCTGCCCCGAGCACAGTGCTGTACCGGCTCAAGAAACGGCTGATCGGTCCCCCCTCCCGCCGCACGGCCAGCCGCCCCGCGACGAGCCCACCGAACAGAAGACGGCCGATGAAGACGATCGCAACCCCAAGTGCCACCAGATCGAAGTGAAAGGCGAGCGTGAGCCGCCCATCCGGTCCGACGACGGTTTCCATGCCCAGAATCGGGGCGAGAAGGGCGAACGCCACGAACGCCGCAAGCGCGGCATCTTTCACTCGGTCTGCTAGGGCGGGAGCGCGAATCGCCGTATTCACGGCCCTTAGACCTTTTCGACTTCAGGCTGCCCCAAAATGCCGGTCGGCAGAAAGATCAATACGATCACGAGGATCGTAAAAGCCGCCACGTCCTTATACTCGATCGAGAAATAGCCGGACCAGAAGGCTTCGACGAGACCCAACACGAGACCACCCAACATCGCCCCCGGGATCGAGCCGATGCCTCCCAGCACAGCGGCGGTGAACGCCTTCACTCCCGCCAAAAAGCCGATGAAGAAATCGATCACGCCATAATAGAGTGTGGCCATGAGACCCGCCACCGCCGCCAAAGCCGCCCCGATCACGAAGGTCAAGGAGATGGTGCGGTCGACGTCGACTCCGCACAGGGCGGCCATCTTGAGATCTTGGGCGCAGGCCCGCTGCGCGCGGCCCAACGGCGTCTTGGCGATGATCCACGTGAAGCCGGCCATGAGCGCCACGGTGAGCACCACGATGAGGACTTGAATCCAGCTGATCGTGACCGTGAAGCCGCTCGCATCGGTGAAGGTGATGCCTCCTGTGATCACCGGCTGCAGCGGCTTGATCTTGGCGCCCTGCGTGACCTGGACGTAGGTTTGCAAAAAAATCGACATACCGATCGCGGAAATGAGCGGCGCCAGGCGGAACGAACCCCGCAACGGCCGATAGGCGATGCGCTCGACCGTCCAGCCGTAGAGCGAGGTGATCACAATCGCCGCTAAGAGCACGAGTACGAGCGCAAGCGGCGCCCATGAGATGCCGAGCATACCAAGCAGCGTGAAAAAGATGATCGAGACAAAGGCGCCGATCATGTAGATCTCGCCATGCGCGAAATTGATCATACCGATGATCCCGTAGACCATCGAATAGCCGATGGCGATCAGCCCATAGACCATGCCCAGGGCGATACCGTTGATAAGCTGTTGCAAAAAGTATGCCATCGCGCCTCGCCCAAGTCCGATGGTCGTGCTGGCGGGCTCTCGCACCCGCGAGGCGGCGCCCGTTGGTGCTCCTGGCCTCGGCTTTAAGCCAGCCTCTCTTTGTGCGCAATGGAGACCCCGCGCGGACGCATGGCCCGCCGGCGCAGCTACCGGCCGGCGAGCATGCGCACGCGCTCGAGATCCCAGCGGCTTGCGAGCTCGATAAGGGGCTCCGGACCCGACAGCCCCGAGCCTCTCAGGAAAATCGTAACCTTTCCGCTTAGATCGAGGACGAGTTGCCCCTCTTTCGTGTCCGGATTCCAGCTGGTGGTGGCCATTTCGCGCTGGATGCGGACCCGCTTGGCATTCGCCTGCATCAGCAGCAGCTGCGGATTGGCGAGCATCTGCGCGAGGCCCTGCAGCACACCGCCGCGCGAGAGCTGCGCTTCGATCTCGCCCGAGCCTTCGATCTGCCGATAGATGCGCACCACCGTCGTCCCGCCGAGGAGCGGAATGCCAACCGGGTTGCCCGGCCGATCCTCGATCGTCCAACCAGCGGGCGGCTTCGGGAAGGTCGCCACAAAGGCTTCCCCAAATTTCGCCCGCAACGCTTCGAGCGCGAATTCGAGCTCGCGCACCGCACCAGCGAGATCACCGTCCTGGTAAAGCTGCCGCGCGGTGTCGAGTTGATCCAAGATCTCATCGGCGCGCACAGTCGCACACGCGAGCCCGACCGTAAGAGCCGATGCGATCAGCAGCCTCATGATGGCCCCCTCCCCGCCTGGGACGCCTAGCTGGCGCTCGCGCGCACGTGCCGTCAATCCCTCCCCCACCTTGGCGTATCGATGCGTTCGCACTCGACACTTTGTCCGCGCTTTTGGGCTCGGGCCATCATCCTTCGGCCGCTCGCACAGGTGCGCGGATCGGCGCGGGATCGCCGCTTCGAGCCCCTTTACTTACGGCGATGCGCGGGAGCGCGCCCCATACGTTCGGCCCACCACCCGATGCCGAGCCGGCGCTGGCTTGTGCGCCTTAAAGCGCGCGGCTGCGACCGCAGCGTCGGGTACGATGGGCGAGCTTTGATGCTTGATTTCTCTTTGGCGCTCCATGACCGCGAATTGGTGCCAACTCTCGCCCCGATCCGAGGACACGAAGATCTCACCTTTTCCGATCAGCGGACCACGCCCGTGTGGACCCACGTCGTCCCGCGATCGTGGGAGCGATACACCCCGCTACAGGTGTACACGTACACGTCCCCTTTGCGCCCCAGCGCGATCGAGGAGACGAATTCTTTGCCTTTGGGTGGCGCGATTCGCAACCAACTTCGTCCACGGTCGTCGGAGCGGTAGAGAATGCCCTCCACCTCGCCCAACAACTCCCCCAACGGCAGCGGCGTTATCACCCCGGCTCGATAAAGCGTGGAGCTGTTCGGATCGGCCGCAAGCGCTGTAAAGCGCCGGAACAATTCTCGCTGCGGCTCCTCGAGTCATATCGACTCGCTCCAGCTCTCGCCGCCGTCTTCCGAGCGATAGACCTGACGGATAGCGTACAACGGCGACGGGTAAGCGGTCCCGGCCGCGAACAGCTCTCCCCGCTCCGTGGCGGCGAGCAGGTGAATATTGAAGGATCCGGCCAGGGGCCTGCCAAGGAGGACCCAAAGGGGACTCTCGCTGACCGAGCAGCCGCCAAGCATAAATAACAAACACGCGTGCATGATCTTTTTTGCCACCATGCCCCGTCCCCTTCGCTTGCACGACATTTTCTTTGCGCTCCGCACCCGCCTTGACGCAGATCTCCGCCGCCTTGAGCCGACCCGATCTTGCCTTCATCGCAACGGGCGACGCAAAAGGCTCGGCGTGCCGGGGCCGTCTCATGGCCGCCCCTCCGCCAATGTCTGCACGCGGATCCGGGGATCGATCGCCACGTAAAGCAGGTCGACGATGAAATTGATGACGACAAAAATAAAGGCCACGAGCACAAGATAGGCAGCCATGATGGGAATGTCGGCGAACTGTACCGCTTGGATGAAAAGGCTTCCCATCCCGGGCCACTGGAACACGGTTTCAGTCACGATGGCAAATGCGATCAGCGAGCCGATCTGGATACCGCTGATGGTAACGACCGGAACGAGCGCATTTTTGAGCGCGTGCACGAAATAGATGGAACGGTTGGGAAGGCCTCGGGCTCGCGCGAACTTAATGTAATCGGTACGCAACACTTCCAGCATCTCGGCACGCACGAGCCGCATTACGAGGGCGAGCTGGTAAAGGGCGAGCGTGGTCGCGGGTAGGACGATCGCCTTTAAACCCGAAAGCGTGAGCAAGCCGGTCGTCCAAAAGCCGAGCTGTACCGTCTCGCCGCGCCCAAAAGAGGGCAGCCACCCAAGCGTGACCGAGAACAGAAAGATAAGGCCGATGCCAATCACAAAGGTGGGCAAGGACACGCCGAGAAGGGAGAGCGCCATGAGCAAACGCGACAGCCGTGCGTGGCGGCGGATACCGCAATAGACCCCGAGCGGGATCCCAACGAGCAGGGCAAGCAGCGCCGAGACCAAGACGAGCTCGAGTGTCGCGGGCAGGCGCTCTCCGATCACTTCTCCTACGGGGCGTTGCAAGCGGTAGGAGACGCCGAAATCCCCGCGCACGGCATTGCCCACAAAGCGCGCGAACCGTACGATGAACGGATCATCGAGACCCAATCGTCGCCGCAGTTCTGCCCGATCCTCGAGGGTCGCCTCTTGCCCGACCATGTTGTTGATCGGATCGCCAACATAGTTGAACATGATGAAGCTAAAAAAGGATACCACCGCCATCACGGCGATGGCCTGCATCAATCGCCTCAAGAGATAGACGAGCACGGCCGATCACCTCCGCTCGGCGTCGCCATACACGTGGGGGCCCACCCGTGCGCTGCCCTCACGGCCCCTCCTCAGAGCACCGAACGGGCGTTGGCGAGCGGGCACAGCCGGCCTCGGCACCCATCGCCCCGCGACCCACGGCCAAACCCCTTCCGCTCGGCTGCGCGGCTGGCGCCGGTCCCCTCGCTTCGGCCCTCCCACCCGCGCCTTGCGCGACGGCGTCGCACCCTTGCCGCGAACCCACCGCCTGTGCGCCGTCTGAAAGGGCCTCTCAAGGTTACGCCGCGGCGCAGGAACGATTGCACGCGCGCAACGGCTCACGCGCGCGGTGCCGGTGCCGTCTCGCGGCGCGCAGCCGCGTTCGGCGAACAGCGCGCACAACGCGTGCGGGTCTGCTCGCAGATCGATGACGACGGGATGCATGCACCGCGACGGTCCGCGATTGTCGCTCTCCTTGTGCCCGGTTATCAGCAGCGGGAGCAGAGCGATCAAGTCGATGCGGGTCGCGAACCCAACGGGTGCGGGGGGAGAAGGAGGATGGACCGGCGCGGCTTCTTGGGAGCACTGGGTGCGAGCCTCGGCGCGTGGGCGCAGCTTGCGAACCCGCGCGCATCACACGCCCAGGGCATCAACTTCTTCCGGATCGGTACGGGGGGTGCGGGGGGCACCTATTATCCCATCGGCGGCATCATCGCGACCGCCATCTCCAATCCGCCGGGCTCGCGTCCGTGCGAGAAAGGCGGTTCTTGTGGTGTCCCCGGTCTCGTCGCCACCGCGATCACTTCCGATGGTTCGGTCGCCAACTGCAACGGGATCGTCTCGGGGCTTCTCGAAGCCGGCATCTCGCAGGCCGACGTCGCGCATTGGGCTTATACGGGAACCGGACTCTTCGAGGGAAAGCCCAAGCTCGACAAGCTGCGGGTAATCGCCAACCTGTTCCCGGAGCACATCCACATCTACACGCGAGCCGACTCCAAAGTGACCAAGATCGAGGATCTCAAGGGCAAGCGCGTCAACTTCGGTCCGCCCGCTTCCGGCACGCTCATCGGCGCACGGCTCTTGTTCGCCGAATATGGTCTCGAGGAGGGCAAAACGGTCACCGCCGAATATCTGCAGCCCCAACCCGCCGCCGATCGGGTGCGCGACGGACAGCTCGACGCCTCCTTCATCATCGTCGGCTACCCCGCGGCAGCCATCGGGGAGCTCGCAGCAACGGTGGGCGTACGCCTGCTCCCCATCCAACCCGAGATGCAGGAGCGCTTGCTGGCCAAGGTTCCGTTCTGGTCCAAAGCCGTCATCCCCGCAGGTACCTACAAGGGTCAGGATCAGGACGTGCCCACCCTTGCCGTGGGCGCACAGCTGTTGACCTCGGCGGACCAACCCGAAGGTCTCATCTACGAGGTCACCAAGGCGTTGTGGAACCAGAACACCCGCAATCTGCTCGATGCTGGCCACGCCAAGGGCAAAGCCATTCGGCCCGAGACGGCGCTTGCCGGGGTGAGCTTGCCGCTGCACCCGGGAGCCGAGCGCTATTATCGCGAGGTGGGCCTCCTCAAGTAACGGGCGCGGCCCTTCGCGGCGATGCCCGATGCGCGCGCTCATAGCCCGGGCGCCGGCGCGCACGAGCCCGCCGTAGCCCGCCCGAACGACGCGCCACGGCTCGATCTCGCCCGCGCGCGACGACTGGAGGAGGAGTTCGACCCCGAGCTGCATTTCCGATCCGTCTCGGGGCCGGCGAGGTGGATCGTCTTCCTTCTCCTCCTCGCCATGAGTTTGTTCCACTACTGGGTGGCGGGGTTCGGCGCACCTCCGACACAAGTGATGTCGGCGACCCACCTCGGGTTCGTCTTGACCATCGGCTTTCTCGTCTTCGGGGCTTCGCGCCGCGGTCGCCGCGCCGCAATTCAGGGCCGCGGCTGGCGGCTGGGCGGGATCCCGCTTTGGGACTGGGCGTGCGCTCTCGCAGGCGCCATCGTGGCGGCTTACTACCCGCTCACCTTTCACGACCTCGCCTTTCGCATCGGCAATCCTTCCACACTCGATCTCATTATGGGCACGGGCGCGATCGCGCTCGTGCTCGAGCTCACGCGCCGGTGCATGGGTTGGCCGCTCACGCTCATCGTCGCCACCGGCATATTGTACGCGCTCTTCGGCCATCGGCTTTCGGGTCTCTTTGCGCATGCGGGTGCGAGTTGGCCGGCGCTCGTGAGCCACCTCTATCTTACGCAAGAAGGACTATTCGGCCTTCCGATCGTCGTCATGTCGACGATCGTCTTCCATTTCGTGCTCTTCGGCGCTGTCGCCACGCGCATGGGTCTTGGCCAATTGTTCCTCGATCTCGCTGCCGTTGCCGCCGGTCGCTTTGCTGGTGGTCCAGCAAAGGTGGCGGTGCTCGCTTCAGCGATGTTCGGAACCATCTCGGGAAGTTCGGTGGCCAATACGGTCACAACGGGTTCGCTCACCATCCCCGCCATGAAGCGCGTGGGCTATCGGCCGGAATTCGCGGGCGCGGTGGAGGCGGCAGCATCCACGGGCGGACAAATCATGCCCCCCGTAATGGGGGCCGCCGCCTTTGTTATGGCCGAAATGCTCGCCGTTCCGTATCTGCAGATCTGCATCGCAGCGGCGATTCCGGCCTTTTTGCATTTCTTCGCCGTGCTCACCATGGTTCACCTCGAAGCAAAACGAGCAGGGCTGCGCGGATTGCCGAGCCATGAGATCCCCGAACTCGGCCGCGTTTTGCGCACAGGCTGGCCGGCGCTGGTTCCGCTCGCCGTCCTTCTTGGCGTTCTCTTCCAAGGCTACACGCCGAACCGCGCGGCCTTCTTCGGCATCACGGCTGCGCTGGCGGTCGCTGTGTTGCGGCCCAAAGAGCGCTGTTCATTCTTTATGGTGGCGCAATTTTTGGCCTTAGGCGCGCGCTATGCCATCGCCGTCGGGGCGGCAGCGGCGGCTGTTGGGCTTTTCGTGGGTGTGGTGACGCTCACAGGAGTCGGCTTTAAGGTCTCCTTCGCCGTTACACAGACCGCAGCGCAGCTCGCCGAGGACCTCGCACCTCTCGCCTCGTTGGTGAGCTTCGGTCAGATCGGGGCAGCCGAGCTCACGCGCGTGCTCACCCTCGTGCTCATCGCCTTGGCCTGTGTGATCATGGGCTGTGGTATCCCGACCACGGCTCTGTACATCATTTTGGCTGCGGTGGCCGCCCCCGCCTTGGTGCTTTTAGGCATGCCGCCGCTCGCAGCGCATCTCTTTGTGCTCTATTACGGCGTTCTCGCCGATCTCACTCCACCGGTGTGCGTCGCCGCTTACGCTGCCGCGGCGATCGCCCATGCCAACGCTTTCCGCACCGGGCTCATCGCCTTCCGATTGGGCAACGCCAAGGCCCTCGTGCCCTTCGTGTTCGCCTACGCCCCTTCGTTGCTCCTCGTGGCCCCCGGCTTTTCCTGGGCCGAACTGGCGGTGACCCTCAGCACCTGCATGATCGGAATCGTCCTGCTCGCCGCCGCCTTCACCGGTTATCTGCGAACGACCCTCGGTAGCGTGGCGCGCGCCTTGGCCGCGCTTGCGGGCCTGTGCTTTGCCCTCCCGGTTCCCGCCGCGGCGATGGCCGGAACCCTGTTGGCGCTGCCGGCGTTGCTCGCCCGACCGCGTGCGCCGCGGCCCGGGCGCACCCCGCGCTGACCCACGCGCGTACCCCCGCCGCGTATGCCCGCGATCCTAAACAAAGGGCTCGCTTTC
This sequence comes from Pseudomonadota bacterium, assembly GCA_030549795.1. Classification (GTDB taxonomy): domain Bacteria; phylum Pseudomonadota; class Alphaproteobacteria; order Geminicoccales; family Geminicoccaceae; genus JANXAZ01. The sequence goes on from JAUQQO010000053.1 coordinate 68,933, forward strand.
GGCCCTCGCGCGGGATCGAAGCGGGACCTCCGCCCGGCTCAGACCTCGAGCGGGACCTCGTGATACTCAAGCGCCCATTCGCGCATAAAGCGCACCTGCACGGGGCGAATGCGGTAGACGATGAGCTCCGGATTGTCGGGAGTGCCGAGATAAGCGCGCAAAAGCGGGTTCGTCCTCCAGATCTCGTCGAGCACGGCAGGCTCGTGGACCACTTCGGCGACACCGGTGATCCGCACCTGATCGTGGTCGGGTGAGAGATAGACGAGCTCGCATTTGGGGTTGGCGGCGAGCTCTCTTGTCTTGTGGTAGCGCTTGAGGTTGGCGACGTAGACCGTAAAACCGTCGGTTTTGACCGGGCTCACGGGCCGCACACGGGGCTGGTCACCGTCGACGGTAGCCAGACGGGGGAAGCGATCGGCGCCGATTACCGCGAGCGCGAGCTCGCGCAGCCGGTTCGGATCGACGGGTTCGGGTTCGGGCTTCTTCGCCATGGCCGGGATCTCCCACGATCGTGCCTCGCGCGGTTTCGCGGCTGCGCTCGCGCCCCGCGCCTTAGCCCCGGCAGCTGCACCTTCGCCGACCACCAGCGCTTGAGTGCTCAAGGCTCGTGTCCGCGCCGGCTGGTGCCTTCGGCTGCTGGCGTTTCGCCGTTTGGGCTGGCGGCTGCGAAGCGCAGGACGAGCGGGCGCAGGGCGAGCCAGATGAGCGGCGGCGCGACAGCGGACACGAACAGCGCAAGATCCGGCCGTTCGACGCCAAACCGGCCAACAGCGGCAAAGGCCGTCGCCATCGGTAAGGAGCCGGCAGCAAGCGCGAGCGCAAAGAGCAAAAACGGCATCCGCGTGAGCCCGGCCATGCAGGCGACCACTTCCGGAAAGACGGGCAGCCAGCGGGAGAGCAAGACGAGCCACACGCCAACGCGCGCGAACAAGCGTTCGCCTTGCGCAAGTCCTTCCGCTCCGAGGATCCGACGCGCGGCCTCGCGGCCGAGCGCGCGACACAGAGCATAGCCCGTGAGCCCGGCCAACATCGACCCGCTCGCGCCCAAGATCGCCCCCCAAAAGATGCCATAGACGAACCCAAGAGCGCTCATCACCGCCGTGGCGGGGACCGGCAACACGAGATCGGCCCACAAAAGCCCGACCGCGAGCGCGCCGGCAAGCGGCCCCTGAGCATGGAGCATGCGCGCGAGCTCTTGCGCTGCAAGCGCAGTCTCGAGCGCTTCGCCCCAAATCACAAACGGCACCAGCACCACCGCGGCGAGCACCATAAAGGCAAGTGTCAGACGGATCATAACTGCGGCTCTTGCCCCCTCGCCTTATGCGCACACCGCCACGGTCAATTCCAACCGCAGCTGCGCTATTGAGCAAGCGCGCACAGAGCCGCTTTTTAAGGAGCAAAAACGATCCCAAGCACGGTGTGACCCGTCTTAGCGCGCATCGCGGACGGGGGCGCGAGACAGCGCATCCTCGGCTCTAGGCGCGTGGGAAATGCGCGCATTAACGTTGCGGCAGAGGTAGAGGGGTTTCCTCGGCCCGTTCGCGAGGGAAATGCGGTGCCGACCTTGTAAGCGACCTCTTCCGCCTACACATTACGCGCGGCCGAGGGAAGCCGGGCCGCGAGCAAGGCGCGGCCGGTCGAAAATGGAGATCCGAACGACATGCAGCTCTTCGGCAGCGCGGCGGCGAAGACCAAAGCCGATGGTGAAGACCGCGCCTTCATCAAGGACGGCACGCTCGAGACTTTCACCCGCGACGTCATCCAGGCGTCGATGAGCGTTCCGGTGTTGGTCGATTTCTGGGCGCCTTGGTGCGGTCCCTGCAAGCAACTGACGCCGATCCTCGAAAAGATCGTCAAGGCGGCCGGTGGCAAGATCCGTTTGGTCAAGATCAACGTCGATGAGAACCCGGAGCTCGCCGCTCAGTTCCGCGTTCAGTCCATTCCCACCGTCTACGCCTTCTTGGGCGGCCAGCCGGTAACCGGTTTTATGGGCGCACAGCCCGAAAGCCAGATCAAAGCGCTCGTCGAGAAACTGATCGGCGAACCGCTTGGAGCCGATATCGCAGCCGAACTCGAGGCGGCGCGGCAGGCGGCGGAACGCGGCGATATTAAGACGGCGGCAGCGATCTATAATGCGATTTTGCGCGCCGATCCCGAGAACCCCGAGGCGATCGGCGGTCTCGCCCGCTGCCTTCTTGCCGCCGGCCAGCGCGAAGACGCCAAGCGGCTTCTTGATAAGGCGCCCAAGACCCACGCCAACCACCCGGCGATCACCGGTGCCAAGGCGGCGATCCAGCTCGCCGAAGAGGCGGGCGAGCTCGGCGACTTGGCGACGCTCGAGGCCCGTCTTGCCGCCGATCCCAACGATCACGACGCGCGCTACCGTCTCGCCACCTTGCTGTTCCTGCGCGGGCAGAACGAAGCGGCGATGGAGCATCTGTGCACGATCGTGCGCAAGGACCGCAACTGGAACGACGAGGCGGCGCGCAAGCAACTGTTGAAGTTCTTCGACGCGCTCGGGCCCAAACATCCCGATACGATCAAGGGGCGGCGGATGCTCTCGCGCGTCCTGTTCGCATAGGACAGGGTCGAATTGCCGCAATCGCGTCGAGACCGACGATGCAACGAGACGAAGCCGCGAAAGGGACCGCGCGCGAGGCCGAGCCCGCCGTCGATCCGCGGCTCCTCGAGATCCTCGTCTGCCCCCTTACCAAAGGTCCGCTGCGCTATGATCGCGTGCGCAACGAGCTCATAAGCGAACGTGCCGGCCTCGCTTATCCGATCCGCGACGGCATTCCGATCATGCTCGTTGAAGAAGCGCGTCCTTTGGGCGAGGACGAGCGCATCCCGGAGGAACTGCGGCGTGACGGCCCAAGCTGAGCACCCTTGGCCTTTAGAGATCCGGGTCCGACGAGCCGAGCGGCGGCTCGAGATCGATTTCGACGACGGCACGAGTTTCTCGATCCCCTTTGAGCTGTTGCGTGTCGAAAGCCCGTCTGCGGAAGTGCAAGGGCACTCCCCATCGCAAAAAGTCATCGTAGCGGGCAAACGCAACGTGGGGGTGCGTGCGATCGAGCCGGTCGGCAACTACGCGGTGCGGATCATCTTCGACGATGGTCACGACACCGGTATCTACAGTTGGTCCTATCTCTACTTCCTAGGGCGCGAGCAAGATAAGATCTGGAAAGATTATCTCGACGCCCTCGCTTCGCGAGGACTTTCCCGCGACGCGTGAGAGGGAGGAGGATGGGTATACGCCTCCTCCACACCTCCGATTGGCATTTGGGCTGTCCCTTGCGCCATGTGACCGGCGATGCCGGGGCGCTGGTCCGCGAGCGGCGACTCGAGGTGGTGCGCGCGATCGCCCAGCTCGCCCAAAAGCGGGAAGTGGACGCCGTCCTCGTCGCCGGTGACGTGTTCGACGGGCAGCACGTCGACAGCGCCCTCCTTTTGCGCACGCTCGAAGCGCTCGCTGCTTACTCGGGCCCTTGGATTTTGTTGCCCGGCAACCATGATGCGGCGCTCGCCGAGAGCGTGTGGACCCGGCTCGCGCGGCTCGAGCCCCCCTCAAATGTGCACCTCGCGCTTACCGCCGAGCCGATCCCGATTGGAAACGAGCGAGCCTTCGTCCTTCCCGCCCCCCTCAAGAGCCGCCGTACTCAGGACGACCGCACGGCCTGGATGGATCTCGCGCCAACACCTCCCGGTGCGGTGCGGATCGGTCTCGCCCACGGACTGATCGAAGGTTTGCAGGCTCAGGTGGAGGAAGCGACCAATCCGATCGCGGCTGATCGCGTGCAGCGCGCACAGCTCGATTATCTCGCCCTCGGCGACCGCCACGGCTTTTTGAAGGTCGACGCGCGAACCTGGTATTCGGGAACGCCCGAGCCGGATCACTATCGCTACCGCGATGCGGGCTTCGTGCTCTTGGTCGAACTCGACGGTCCGGGGGCTGTACCGCGCATCGAGCCGATCCCAACCGGCTGGTACCATTGGGTGGAGCGCGCGCTCGAGCTCCCGCCGCTCTCCCCGCCAGAGCTCGAAGCCCGGATCGCTGCTGTGAGCAGTGAGCTTCCCGCGCCCGGCGAGCGCGTCATCCTCAAGTTGGCGCTGCGCGGCTCGGTCGATCTGGCCGGCCGGCGCGCGGTCGATGCGGCGCTGGCACGCCTTGCAGCCGCCGTGCGCCACCTCGCGCTCGAAGATGGTCTTCGGTTGCAACCCGGCGCAGCCGAGCTCGCCGGCCTCGACGATGGGAGCATCGTCGGCGCGTGTGCGCGCGCCATCGACGAGCGACGCCGCAGTGCTGCAAGTGAGGACGAACGCGCGGTGGCGGAGTTGGCCCTGCGCTTGTTGTGGCAAGCCGTTGCCGAGCTCGGGCAAGCGGAGGAGCCGCGCGCGTGAGACTTTTAAGCCTCACCATCCGCGACTTCCGCAAGCTCGCGCGCAGCTGGCACATCGGCCCTCTCGAGCCGCAGCTGACCGTGATCGGCGGCGACAATGAGGAGGGTAAATCGACCGTTCTTTTGGCGCTCAAAGCGGCGCTCTTCGAATCCTGGTCGGTGAGCGGCAGTGTCGGCGCGGCGATGCGGTCCCACACCGGCGGCACACCGAGGATCGAAGTCGCCTTCGAGCTCGGTGGAACATCTTATCGGCTCGAGAAAGAATTCGGTCGCAGCTGCCTGCTCAGCTGGTCGAATGGGCGTCTTTCGGGCGACGAAGCAGAAGCGAAGCTACAACAGCTGCTGCGCTTCGAACGGCGAAGTGGCAGGGCCGATCGGCAGGCGAAACATCTGGGTCTTTTCGCGCTCTTCTGGGTCGATCAGGGAACGAGCTTTGTGCCGGAGATGACGGTGAAAGCGCTCGAACCGCAGCGCGACCGCATCCTGGCGGCCCTTCGCCGCGAAATCGAGCTCGTCGCCGGCGGTCCCCGACTCTCCGCGCTGCGCGCGCACATCAAAGCCAACTGCGCCCGGTTCTTCACCGAGAGAGGCGAGGAGAAGCGCGCCAAAGACTCCCCCCTCGTCGCCTTGCGCGAACAGCTGTCCGCGCTCGAGGCCGAGATCGCACAGCTCCAAGCGCTGCGCCGAACCTACGATGCAACGGTCGACCGCCTCGAAGACGCTCGGGCGGCACTTGCGCGAGCACGCGACCCGCAACGCCGGGCCGAAGCCGAAGCGCGCGCAGCGCAGGCGCGCGATGAGCTTCAGCGGCTCGACGACCTCGAACGAGCATACGCCCAGCAACACTTAATCGTCCAACGGGAAGAGGCAGAACTCAAGCGCATCGAAAGCGAGCTGCGCGCCCGCGAGCGGCGGCGCGAACAGCTTGAGCGCGCGCAGGCTGAGCTCACTGAGCTCCAACGCGAACGTACAGAGCTCGAGAAACAGCTCAAAGCGGCCGAGCAACAGTGTTTGGAGCGCGAGCGGGAACAGAGCCGCCTCGCTGAAGAAGCCGCAAACGCCCACGCGCGGCTGGTGCGCGCCCAGCGCGCCCGCGCCTTTCTCGAGCGACGCGATCACGTGCAGCGGCTGCGCGACGCTTGCAACGAAATCGAACGCACCGCCCAAGCCGTACGGCGTATCGAAGCCGAACTGGCCGAGATCACCGTCGATCAGGAAACTGTCGAAAAGCTGCGCGCTGCCGCGCAAAAGGTGGCCGAGAAGGCAGCGGTACTCAACGCGCAGGCGACCCGCATCGAGTTCTTCCCAACAGGCGAACGCGGGGTGCGCCGGCTCGACGGCAGTGCCCTCGACCTCGGCCGCCCGCTCGACCTCACGGAACCCACCGAGCTCGTCCTCGAGGGCTTCGGTCGCATCCGCATCACCCCCGGGGGCGACCTCGCGGCCGCGCAGCGCGCGGTTGAGGAAGCGCAGCGCAGATTGGACGAGTTGCTCGCGCGCGCCCGCGTGCCGACGCTCGAGGCGGCGGAAGCAGCGCTGAGCCGTCGAAATGCGCGCGCGCACGAGCTTATGGCGCGAACCGAGCAAATCGCAGCGCTCTTGCGCAGCCTCGGCGTCGAAGATGGTTCTGCGCTGCGCGCCCGCCTTGAAGAGGAAGAGCAAAAGCTCGGCGAACTGCAGCGCGAGTTCGAGGAGGACAACGATGCGGCGCGTTTGTTGGAGCAAGAGCACGCCATAGAAGAGGAGGTGCGCACCTGCACGGCGCGCATGGAGAAGGCGCGCGAGGAGGCGCGCAGGGCGGGACAGATCTGCGCTGAGCTGCGGCAACGATGGGCGGCCATTGATGGGCAATATCGCACGCAACTGCGCACGCTTCAGGAGCTGCGCGAGGCGGAGCTCGCCGATCACGCGCGCATCAGCGATGCTGATTTGAAAGCGGAGTACGACCGGACGGCGGCGAGGCTCACAAACGCGCGCGCCCAACTGGGGGCGATCGAGGCCGAACGCGAAGGTCTCGATCCGCAAAGGGTGCGCGATCGCGCCCACGCTGCGGAGCGTGAGCTCCAGAAACTCGAACAGGAACTTGTCGCCGCTCAGCGCGAGGTCGACCGGCTCGAGGGAGAGCTCAAAGGCCTCGGCCTCGAGGCCTGTGATGCGCGCCTTGAGGAGCTCGAGCGGCGGCGCGCTGAGCTCGTGGAACAAAAGCGGTCCTTGGAGCGCGAATCGAAGGCGTGGAAGCTCTTGTGGGAGACCTTGGTCGCGCACGAGCGGCGGATCACCGAAAGCCTTCTCGAACCCGCCGAGCGGCGCTTTCGTCCGTATCTCGAAAAGTTGTTCCCGGACGCTGAGCTCGTCCTCGACCAGCAGAGCCTTTTGCCCGCCAAGCTGCGGCGCGAGGGGATCGATGAGCCGCTTTCGGAATTGAGCGTTGGTACGCGCGAACAGCTCGCGGTGCTCGTCCGTCTTGCCCTCGCCGATCTTCTGCTCGAACACGAGGGTGAGGCGCCGTGCCTCGTGCTCGACGACGCGCTCGTCTTCTCCGACGAAGCGCGCTTTGCGCGGATCAAGCGCATCCTTGCTGAAGCCGCCAACCGGATGCAGATCCTGGTTCTCACCTGCCGACCGCGAGAATGGGCCGATCTGTCGGCGCGATACCTGCGCTTGGAGGATTGCCGCCTCAAGACGTGAAGGACGAGGGTTGCCGAACAGCTAAGAAACACCTAGCTTTCCACCGTAAATTCGCTGCAGAGTTGAACATCGAGATCCGTCCATGGCGGCTGCTTTGGAGGCACCGATTTGCGAAGAGGCGCGAGGGAGCCAACCGGAGCAGCCGGTTACCCTTGTGCTCGCGCCCTTCCTTTGGGGACGAAACTGCGATCCCTTCGCTTTAGCGATCGAGACTTGGCTAAGGTTGGCCGAGATCCCGTTCTCGATCGAGGAGCGGGGATCTCTTTGGACCCTTGGGCGGATGCCACCGCCGCGCTTGCGTGACTGCGGTCGAGAGATCGTGGGGACCGAGGCGATCCTGCGCCACCTCAAGGCATCCCGCGGCATCGACCCGGATGCTGGCCTCGATGAGCGTCGCCGTGCCGAGTCCACGGCGCTTCGCCGGCTGCTCGAGGACCATCTGTACCTTGCGATCCTGTGGTCGCGGTGGGTCGATCCGCGAGGTTGGGCGGTACTGGCGCGCGAACTCTTCGCTCCTGTTCCGGCCCCGCTGCGCCCTTGGGCATCGCGCCTGCACCGATGGCGCATCCGGCAGTTGCTGAGCGAGCGTTTCGGTTCGTTCGAAGAACAACAACTCCTGACGAGCGTGAGCGAAGACCTGGAAGCTTTGGCTATCTATCTCGGAGACAAACCATTTTTCATGGGCGAACAGCTTACGACCCTAGATGCCCTCGCCTACTCTTTTCTGGCCAACATTTACTTCGTTCCGATCGAATCCGAGCTCAAACGCCTCGCGACACAATATTCCAACCTCGTGAATTTTTGCGAGACGATGGAGGCCGGCATCTATGGTGACGAGCGCGGCGGATGCTGAGCCTCTAAGCCGACGATCGGTTCGCCGACAGGTCCCAAGATGGCAAGGCTCGCCGAGCGGAACTCGCGCCGCCAACTCACCAGCACCACCCAGATCACGGCGAGGATGAGCAAAAGCGGGTGGATGAACCAAGCAAGGCCCGCAAGACCGAAATAATAAGCGCGCATCGCCTTGTTGAAGTGATCGGCAGCGCGCGTCGCCATCCGCGCGGCGCGTTCGACCAGCCGCTCGGCGGCTTCGCTGCTTGCTTCCTGCGGTGGCGGCGCAGCACCGATCAAGATCGCGACATAGTTGAATTGGCGCAAAGTCCAAGTGAACTTGAAGAAGGCGTAGACGAACACGACGATCAACAGCAGCACCTTGGCGTCGAACACATGCGGCGCCGGTGCCGCAAGGGGCATCTCCGCGAGGATCGCAAGCGCCTGCTCGCGCGCGCCCAAGACCGCAACCAGCCCGCCGACGAGGATGATCGCCGAGCTCGCGAAAAAGGCGATGTTTTGGACGAGCACCTGCACCACCTGCAGATCCGTGATCCGGTTGTCACGGGCGAGCATTCGCTTCATCCAGATGAGGCGATACTCGTGCATCCGCGCCATCAGGCTCGGCCGACCCGGGCTGTCGGCCCAGCGCGCGTATCCTACCCAGGCGAGCAGGAAGACGAGCGGTGCGAGGACATCGAGGAGGGACGCCCCCAAGCGATCCTCGATTGTAGCGAGCATCCTCCGTTCCTTCGCCTTGTCGCGGCCGCGCGCGATCGCTACCTCTCAGCGGCCATGCGCGCGAGCCCTTGCGAACGTCCGGTGATCGGCCTCACCCTCGATTTCGAGGAGGGTGGCGGCTACGCGCAGCTGCCGTGGTACGCCCTGCGCGCGAACTATTGTGAAGCGGTGGTGGCCGCAGGCGGCAACCCGATTCTGTTGCCGCACGAGCTCGCATGCGCCGAAGACTATCTCGAGCTCCTCGACGGTCTCATCGTCACGGGTGGTGCCTTCGATATCGATCCGGCGCTCTATGGTGAGCGCGCGCGCCATCCGACGGTGCGCCTGAAAGATCGCCGCACGCGCTTTGAATGGGCCCTTCTCGAGCGGGCGCTTGCCCTAGATCTGCCGATCCTCGGCATCTGCGGCGGCCAGCAATTGCTCAACGTGGTCTTAGGTGGCCGGCTGATCCAGCACATCCCCGAGGCTTTCCCAGACGCGCTCGCGCATGAGCAGCCCAATCCGCGCACAGAGCCCGGGCACGAGGTGCTCGTCCGGCCGGGAACACTCTTGCACCGGCTCACCGGCAGCGAACGGCTTTGGGTCAACAGCGCGCACCACCAGGCAGCCGAGACCGTCGGGCCGGCGGTCGTGGTGAGCGCCGTGGCGCCGGACGGTATCATCGAGGCAATCGAAGATCCCCGCCGAAGCTTCTGTTTGGGCGTGCAGTGGCACCCCGAGTACCACATCACCCCCGCGGACGGGGCGATTCTCGCCGGTCTTGTGGAAGCGGCGCGCCTCCGTCGCACGAGGCGACGGCGCGCGTGGGCGAGCGCTGCGCGGTGAGCGATCGAGAGAGTTCGCAGGCGCGCGGCGCACCATCGAGCCGCCCGGAAGCTGCTGCCGGTGACCGCGGCGAGCGCCTTGCCAAGCGGATCGCGCGCGCCGGGCTGTGCTCGCGCCGTGAGGCGGAGCGCTGGATCCGCGAAGGTCGTGTCGCGGTCGACGGGCGCACGGTGACCTCGCCGGCGCTCGATGTGACCCCGGAACAAACCGTCACGGTCGACGGCCGGCCCCTGCCGGAACCCGAGCCCACCCGCCTGTTTCGCTGGCACAAGCCCAAAGGCGTGGTCGTCTCGACACGCGATGAAGAGGGGCGCCCGACGTACCTCTCGCGGCTGCCCCCGGGTCTGCCGCGGCTGATGCCGGTTGGGCGACTCGATATCAACTCCGAAGGACTTCTGCTGTTGACCAATGACGGCGAGCTCAAACGGTGGCTCGAACTCCCCGCCACCGGTTGGACCCGCCGCTACCGGGTCCGCGCCTTCGGCAAGGTCGATCCCGACAAGCTCGCACGACTGGCGCAAGGGGTGACGATCGACGGCGTGCATTACGGCCCCATCGAAGCGCAGCTCGATCGCGTTCAAGGGGCCAATGTTTGGCTCACCGTGAGTCTCAAGGAGGGGAAGAACCGGGAGGTCCGCCGCGTGCTCGAGCATTTGGGGCTCAAGGTCAACCGGCTGATCCGCATCGCCTATGGTCCTTTCCAGCTCGGCAGCCTGCCCAAGGGCGCCATCGAGGAGGTACCGCGCAAGGTGCTCAAAGAGCAGCTCGGACCTGAGCTCGCCGCGCGGCTGTTGGGACCGCCGCGGCGCTCCCGCGCCCCCGCAGCCACACGCTGATGAGGATCATCGCCGGCCGCCACCGCGGGCGGAAAATCGAAGCGCCACCGGGTCTTAGCGTGCGGCCGACGGCCGACCGCGCGCGCGAGGCGCTCATGGCCATCTTGGAACACGGAACGCCGCCGCTTGCCGGCAGCCGATTTCTCGACCTCTTCGCGGGAACCGGCGCTGTCGGCCTCGAGGCGGCCTCGCGCGGTGCGGCAACCGTACTCCTCATCGAGAACGCCCCTGAGGCGCTCGCCGCGATACGCCGCAACGTCGCGCGGCTCGGCGAGGGCGAGCGGGTGCGCGTTATGGTCGCGGACGCAACACGGCTCGGGCCGGCGCAGGAGCGTTTCGACATCGTCTTTCTCGATCCGCCCTGGCGCTCGGGCCTCGCCCGTCCGGCGCTTGAAGCTCTCCTTGCGGGCGGTTGGATCGCGCCCGGCGGGCGGGTCGTCGTCGAGCTCGCGCGCGATGACCCGTTCGAACCGCCACCCGGCCTTCGGCTGGAAGACGAGCGCCGTTACGGTAAGACCCGTTTCCTCTTCCTGCGCGTGGAGCAGGAGTCCAGGCCCGCGCCCGCGAGGAGGCGGCGGTTGCGCTCTGTGACGAGCGAGCCGGCGCCTTAACCTCTTGCGCAGTTCGGCGGCCGTCCGCATCTGGCGGCGCGAAGCGCAGGGGTGGAGAGATGCTCACGCGCGAGCTCATTCGCTCCGGTTGGGTCCAACGTCTTGTGCGCGCTGCGGGCGTGCCCGGCGCGCTCGATGAGCAAGCGCTCGCCGCCTCGCGCGCTGCGTGTCTCGCCGCGCGCCCGAGCACGGGTGATGTATGGGTGTTCGGCTACGGCTCGTTGATGTGGAACCCCTGCTTCAACTTCGTCGAGCGCCGGGTGGTACGCGTGTTCGGCTGGCACCGCCGTTTCTGCCTTTGGACGACGCTCGGGCGAGGCACGCCCGAGCGCCCGGGGCTCATGCTCGGCCTCGAGTGCGGCGGCTCCTGCCTCGGCGTCGCCTTCCGCATCGCGGCGGCCGAGGTGGAGAGCGAGCTCGACATCGTCTGGCGCCGCGAGATGGTCACCGCCGCCTATCGGCCAATCTGGGTGCGCGCCCGCAGCCGGGAGGAATCGATCTGGGCGATCGCCTTTGCGATCAACCGCGCGCATCCCCGATACGCCGGTCGGTTGTCGGAAGCGCGAATTGTCGAGGCCCTCGCCACCGCCTCGGGCCCCCTCGGTCGCTGCTCTGACTATCTGTTCGAGACCTTAAAGCACCTGGAGGCCTTGGGGATTGCCGATCCGCACTTGCGGGCGCTCGCGCGCGCCGTGCGCGCGCGTCAGAAATCGGACGTGCGCGCCGATGAGCTGACGGCAATCGAGGCGTCGGAACGCGACATGGTTAACAGCTGATCATACCCGCGTGCCGTTAACCAACGCTTAACCAAGGCGTCCTTCCCGCTGCCGCTTAAGAGACGGGCGAGCGCAACGCGCCCGCGGGTGGCTTTCCGCGGGGTCAGCTCCGGGAAGGACGACTGTGAACAGGATCTTGTTCCTCCGTCATTTCGACCAGCTCCTCGATCCGACCTGGCCACCCTCGAGCCATGCGTGGATGCGGGAATTCGGCACCGCCAATTTCCGCTGGTCGATTCGGCCGTTCAGCGGTGCGGACGCGCCACGGATCAAGACTTCGCTTCAGGGAGCTCCGGGGTCGAAGGTTTTCGACGTCTGCGTCGCCGACCGCCACTTCGGTAAGGTCGCAGGGCTCGCCCTTTCCCTGGACGATGCGCTCTTAGGCCAGCTCGGGCGGGTCCAGATCAAGAACTTCGCCGATGTGCGCCTCGACCTCGGCGACGGCATCTTTTCGGCGCCCACGCCGGGTAACGCGGTGACGGTGCGGATCACCAATCTCGTACGCGGCTCGGTTGACGCGACCGACATGGATGCGCCGTTGCGGTTGTTGTTGGATTTCGTCAACAATCCCTACACGCGGCCCAATCTGTTCACCGCCAATTTGACCGAGCACGACGACTGGGTCGAGGTCGGTTGGGGTAGACTGGGCAACGGGCGTAGTATTCTTCCCACCTACAACGGCCGCGATACCGAAATCCGCATTGATCTCGGCAACGGCAACGATACTTATCTCTCGAATGTGGCCTTTGCCTCAAAAGATTATATCGTAGGAGGGTTCGGCAACGACAAAATCTACGCGGGCGGCGGGGACGATCTGATCTTCGGCGATCAGGACGAACGCGGGTTCGCCTCGACCATCGACGTCAAAGTCGAAATTGCCTTCCGTTCCGAATCCGCTGATTTCCGCAATCTGTTCGGCTGGTACGACCGGGTGACCGGTGAGGCGCGCGTGCTTCTCGCCAACACCGATCTCGACAGCAATCCGGATGTCCTCCGTTTTGCTGCCGAACTCGCGCTCTCACTGGAACAGTGGCGCAACATGGAGTTCTTCCTCGTGCCCAACGGCTGGGCGGAGAACTCTTGGCTCGCCGACGGCGATCCGAGCCAACTCGAGCTGCAAGTGGTGCGCGAAGGTGGTCGCTGGGTCATCAAGGATCTCGCAACCGGCTTCGTGCTCCGCGGAGCCGATGGCGTTGACGCGCTGTTCACCCAGACCTCCAAGAACCCGAACGGTTGGCAGGCTGGCCATCTCGTCGATCTCGATGGCGGTGCCCGCGATTTCGCGCTGTTCTTTGAGGATCTGCCGTCGCGCTCGAGCGATTTCGACGACGCCGTATTTTCGGTGCGCACGCGGGTGGAGAGTGGACTTCCCGGCAACGACAATCTGAACGGAGGAGCCGGCGACGATCATCTCTGGGGTGGGCCGGACTTCGGGCGCTACACCCTCAAATATTTAATCGACCCCGACTTCGATCTCTTCGGGAATACCTACGCTGCCTCGGACGCTTATGCCTATGCGACGATCAACGAATTCGGCAATATCGTGGTTACGATTGGCGGTTCGTTGCAGGCCCTTGCGCTCATCGAATTGTCGGATGGCGAACGGGCTCTGATGCTGATCCAGCTTACCGGGGAGCTCTATGGCGAAGCCAACGTCACCATCACCAACGATTTCCTGGTCGATACGTTCGCGAACTTTGCCGGTGATGTGAATGTCCAGGTCATTCCGATTGAAGATTTCGAAGGGCCTCTCGTTCTCTTCAATGAAACCGAGATCTTCGAAGGCGACATTCTCCACGGTGGCTCGGGCCGCGACACCTTCTGGTTCAATGACGGCGACGGTGTCGACGTGATCATGGACTTCGAGCCGGGCGTCGATCAGTTGCGTTTGGAGCGGGGCGAGCCAATCCGCCAGACCGCTGTTACCGACCTGCGCTGGGGTCCGGGGCTGTTGATCGAACATGGCGGTGATGGCGACGCCGTGTTCCTCTTGGGCATTCGCCAGCCCCTGAACTTCATTGGAAGCGCTTCGGGCTATGACATCTACAGCTGACCACTCGTTCAATCCTCATAGATCCTCTCTTCAGGACCGAGCCATGCGTTGGACGATCTTCCTCTTGGCGTTGGTAGTGGCGAGCCCGGTGCGGCCAGTGCTCGCCGCCCCGGAACAACTCGTCGACGGGGTCCTTGCGCGGGTGACCGCGCAAGGGCTTCGCGGCACCGACTTTCGAGTCGACGGGAGCGCGCGTGCATCCGCATATGGCGCCAACTCTCGCTCCGCTGCGGTCCTGCACCTCTACGCCGATCGCCGCGAAATGTGGGCGAGCAGCACGAGCCGCGCTGCCGCACGTTCGCGTTAACCCCTACGCCTTCAGGCGGATCACCTCACGATTGCTTGCTCCAAAACGCCCTCGCTGCCAGTGTCAATCCGAGGTCTAAGCCGCACGCGGCGTTGAGGATTGCGAGGACGCATGCGCCAGCTGGTGTTCGCTTTGATCCTCGCCCTCGGAACGGCGACAGTAGCGACGGGCAGCGTTCGCGCCGAGCAAATGCTGAGCCCGGCGCAACTGGACGAGGTGATCGCGGGCTCGTCGTCGCCGGCCCTTGCCGGGCGTCTTGAACGGTTGCGTGCCAAATTGGCGCGTCTTTCTGCCCGTAGCGGAAGCGAAAAGGCGCGGGCGCGACTCGCGGCCTCGATCGCACGGCTCGAAGCCGCACTCGCAGCCGCCGGCAACGGAAGCAATTCGGGGGACGGATCCAAGCCCGGGAGCGGAACGGCGACCGCCGAGGCTGGGGCGTCAGGCGACGTCACGATTACGAGCGAAGCGACGGAGATCCACCCCGGTGGCGGCAAAGCGCGGGCTCGTGCCGAGGCCTACGCGACAGGGGGCCGCAGCGCGCGGGCAGCCTCGTCTGCCTCGGTGAGCGTGCGCCGCTGAAGACGGCGTACGGTTCAACCACTCGTGCCGAACCGCTTTGCTGCGCCGGGAGTCGCCTCTCGTGACTAAGCGCGAACGCGCTCGAGCCAGTCGCGCCACATTTCTTTAAAGGCGCATTCGAGTTCGCGTGCCGCCCTGGTGCCATCGCACAAGGGGCTGCGGCGCACTTGCTCGCGCTGACCGAGACGGATCCCGGCAAGACGGGCGGGATCTGCCGCGAGCTCCAGCGCCACCTCGACGTAGTCTGCGGGATCGTCGGCGATCCATTCCGGGCGTCGGATCGCGGTGAGCATCATCGCGCCTTGACGCGAGACCGGTTGCCAGCTCGGGAGGGTGACTACCGGCACGCCCATCCACAAGGCATCGAGCGTCGTCTGCCCGCCCCCGAAGGGGAAAGGATCGAGCGCGATATCCACATCGTTATATTCAGCGAGCATCTCGAGGTAACCGGAGGCCGGACGTAAGATAAGGCGCGCAGGATCGACCCCCTCGGCTGCGAACGCTGCACGCACCTCTTGCATGACTTCAGGGTCGGCGAGAGTCTTCCACTTCAACAACAGTCTAGAGGCGGGAAGACGGCGCAAGATCGTCGCCCAGGTAGCGATCACCTCCCGCGTAAGTTTGCTCACGTTATTGAAACTCGCAAAGGTCACCCGACCCGACAAAAGAGAAGGTGGGAGCTGTAAATCCGGCGCTGATTCGGGAGGATTGAGTACGAAGCGGCCTCCAGCGAGGTGGATGACACGTTCACTGAAAGCGTCTTCCTCTCCCGGGGCAACCGAGACCGGATCCATTATGATCCAGTCGATCTCGCTGAGCCCCGTGGTGAAGGGATAGCCGAGCCAGGTCGCTTGTACGGGAGCCGGCTTGAGCGCAAAGCACAGAAGGCGATTGCCAGCGGTATGACCCGCGAGGTCTACGAGGATATCGATCTTTTCTTGCCGCACCAGTTCGGCGAGAGCGCGGTCGGACAGTCCGCCGACCCGATGCCACGCCCTGCCGATGCGCTTGAGCCGCGTGCTCACCGAGTCTTCGATAGAACCCGTGAAATAGAAGAATACGGCAAAGCGCTCGTGATCCAAGGCCTCGAGGATCGGCGCCAGCATGAAGCCCACGGGATGGCGGTTGAGATCAGCGGACACAAAGCCGATGCGGAGCGGGCGGTCGGCGCAGCGCTCGTTTTCCCAACTGCGGTAGCGGTCGCGGCGATTGCCGAATCGTTCACCGAAGCGACGATGAGCGGCTACGACCGTCACCCGATCGAGGGACGGGTCGAAACAACTGCACCAGAGGAGATTATCGAAGGCAGCCGCCATCGACGGATCGAAGTGCAGCGCCTGCTCGAACGCCGCGCGTGCCTCGGCGAAACGACCGAGGTCCATGAAGATGTTCCCGCGATTGCTGTGGACCACGGGGTCGCCCGGCTTCAGCGCGAGGGCGTCATCATAGGCCTTGAGCGCCTCGCTCGGCCGCCCCAGCACGCGCAGGATGTTGCCGCGCTCGACGAGGGCCTCGAAGTAGGCCGGGTCGAGGGCGAGGGCGCGGTCCACTGCGTGCAGCGCCTCCTCGCCCCGCCCGAGCCGCATGAGGGCGACGGCGCGACCGAGATGGGTGGCGGGCTCATCGTCCGCGCAGGCGAGCGACTGTTGGAACGCCGTGAGCGCGTCGCTTTCACGATCGAGTTCGATCAACACGAGCCCGCGCTCGCAGTGGGCGCGGGCGTGGTCGGGTGCGAGGGCGGTGGCAGCCTCCAATGCGGCGAGAGCCTCCTCGTGACGGTTGCACCCGCGCAAGGCGCAGCCGTACCAGTAAAGGAGTTCGGCTGAGTTCGCCCCCGCGGCACGCGCCGCTTCCACAACCGCGACTGCTTCCTCGTGCCGGCTGCGGCGCACCAGGAACTCGACTTGGTTAAGACGCGCGGGTAGATATGCGGGGTCGTAGGCCGTCGCTTCTGCGAACTTTTGCAACGCCTCTTCCTCATATCCCTGCGCCAGCAAAACAAGGCCGAGGTCGTTGAGTGCCGGCACGAGATCCGGCTTCTGTGCAAGGGCGGACTCGAGTTCGCGGCGTGCTTCGTCAAGATGGCCCGAGCGCCAGAGAAGGCGCCCGCGATCCGCGCGGATAAGAGGATCCTCGGGTGCGACCGCACGCGCCGCCTCGAGATCGGCGAGCGCCTCGGCGTAGCGGTGAAGGTGTTCTAAGAGACGGGCGCGATTCTGTCGTGCGAAGAGCAGATTGGGCGCGCGCGCGATGGCCTCGCTCCAAGCGGAAAGCGCCTCATCGAGGTGTCCGTCTCGTTGTGCCCGCGCGGCGCGCAAGGCAGCGGACCAGCCACTGTTGGGATCGAGCTGGGCTAGCGCGCGTGCAAGTGCTTCGTCTTCGTGACTGGCCAAAGCTGCAAGTGCGCGCGCAACGATCGCCCGTTCAGATTCCGCGAGCACGCCCTACCCTTTCGCACTCTGGCACCGCCCAGGTTGTCGTTCATCAGCTGGTTTTTTCCGGCACGCGCTCTTGATCAAGGGTGTCAATGAAAAGGGGCACCCGAAGGTGCCCCCCTTTTGCGCGCGGACGCCAGAGTTCGGCCGCGCTGCTATTCGTGCTTCGATTACGGAATCGTGAGCAACACGACCGAGATATCGAGATCGCCCGCCGAGGCATAACCCCGTCCCGAGGCGGTCGAGCTCGTGCCGCTGCCGCTCGCGCTCGTCGAAGAGCGAGCGATCCGCCTGGACACGGCCGAGGCCGAGATCAGCGTGCCGCTCGTGTTGCGGGTCTCGGTAAGCGTGTCTTCGGTCTCGCTGCTGTTGCTGGTCGAGCTCGATGCGCTCGTGTTGCCGGCACCGTTCGCCCATGCGGTCGAAGCAGCCCAGCTCAACCGCGCCCTGAGGTCGTTGATCGTCAGCGCAGCGGTGATCTCGTCCATCTGATCAGCCGACAGACGGATGGGCTCACCGGCTTGCGCGGCACCGGCAACCGCCAAGCCAGCGGCTCCCGCCATCAGCATCACGCTCAGTTTCGTCATCGACGTTCCCTCCTCACCGTTCGTCGACCCGAGCCGGCCCATCCAGCTCACCAGCCGACAGGAAAACTCTCGCAGGAAAAGCGCATCAGCCGTCACGGCACCCACTGGCTCGACACCTCGAGGCGGCCCGAAGCTCGGGCCGAGGACGCTCCCGGCCCCGATCCCGAGCCCGATCCCCGCGCGCTCGCCCGGACGTCCAACCTCGAGGTCGTAGTCCCATTCCTCCACTCGTACTGGGCAACGAACCGCGCTTCATTCGCGGTCTGCGTCGATGCGACGGCATTACCACTGGCACGAGCATCCACGAGCGAGAGCGCATAGCCCTGCCAGGCGCCTGCCGCGACACGATCCAGTTCCACAGGTGTGAGGCGATGGACCTCGCCGGCCGACGCGCTCAGGTTCCACGCGATCATCAAGGCCGGCGCACCGAGCAACAGACTCCGCATGACGTCACGCTCCCTCTCGCTTGCCGTCACACCGCACGATCTTTTCTGCGCCGGCTTCGCGCAACGGCACTTCGGACGGATCCCACCAATGGCTGAGGGGAGTCCTCAAGGCGACTAACCTACGCCTGGAGCTCCAGATCATTTCGGTAACTCATCCCCGACCGAACGCACCGTCAGTTGGGGAGTTTGACAGCTTGCACCGACACGTAGCTGTAATCGACGACGAACCATCGCCCACCGAACCGGCGGCGGATGTCTACCCGGAACACGCGGTCGAAGGGACCGCTCACCTGCACATCGGCAGAGCTCGAGGCTGAAGGCGCGTCTCCGACACCCATGCCCATCGCCAAAGCGGTGCCGCGCGCCGTTGCGCCGTTCCCGTCGGTCGCCGCCGAGAGATCGAGATCGGCGCGCGCGCTCGAGCTCAAGCTTCCATCCGCTGATGCTTGGGCGTCGCCTTCGATGCCAAAGGTCGCCCCCGCCACCACCCGATCGAGAGACGCCCCATCCAGGCGCATGAGCGAGCCCGTCTCACCGGCCAGCGCTGGAGCCGCACTCGCGAGGGCTGCGATCACGAGCAAAGCTGCCAGGTCGGATCTTTTCTCTTCCATGGCGTTTCCCCCCGCGCCCTAGGGGCTTAGCCCCTCGGAAGCGACTGAGTAGTGAGGCATCGGCTAACCGACCACCCGTGCTGTTAACCAACGCCCGTTTCGCGCTCGTCACAAGCGAGCAAAAGGTGGAAATGCTACCACTTTCGTAGTGTTGCGCAGAGTGCGCGGGCCGCTCCGCATTTCGCGCCGGGCCCTGCGGCCACCTCCGCACACGATTGACAGGGCGAAAGCTCTGCGTGATGCGAGGGTCCCAGTCGATCCCAGTGACCCTTCCTGTGGGGCGCGATGCGCAGCTGAGAGGGGCCAGTCCATGGGCCGTATGGCGGCTGCCCTTGCCGGCATCGTCTTGAGCCTGGTTGTACCGATCACGGTCGCAGAGGCGCGATCGCCGGTGCGTTCGCTTCTCGAGATCCGTCGGGATGGGGTTGTCATACAAGAGTATGACAATAGCTGCGGTGCCGCTGCCCTTGCCACTCTTTTGACCTATCAACACGACGATCCGGTCAGCGAACGCGAAGTCGCCCTTGGTCTGATCGCGCGTCCCGAATATCTAGAGACGCCCGAAATCGTTCAGATCCGCCAAGGGTTTTCCCTACTCGATATGAAACGCTTCGTCGAACAACGCGGCTATGAGGGCATCGGCTTTGGGCGAATGACCCTAGACGACTTGGTCGCCAAGGCTCCGGCGATCGTTCCCATTTCGGTCATTGGTTACAACCATTTCGTCGTGTTCCGCGGACGATTTGGCGATCGCGTGCTGCTCGCCGATCCCGGCTTCGGCAATGTGACCATGTCGGTTGCGGCGTTCGAGCGGGCGTGGATCGATTACGGCGATATCGGCAAGGTGGCGTTCGTCGTCCAACGCCGTGACGGTCCCGCGCCGCCCGGCCGGCTGGCTCCGCGCCCCGAAGACTTTCTGATCGTGCGCTGATCGCGCCGCAAAAGAGATCGGGCAACGCAAGGAAAGGTTTCCATGTCGCTAAGGCCTTCGAAATCCCAGCTTTTCGCGGCAAGCGCGATCCTCTTGTGTTGGGGCATCGTTGGCCCGATCGCGCCCGCCTTCGGGCAGGCGAGCACACCAACCGTGCAAGAGCTGCAGCGGCAGCTGCAACAACGCGATCAGGCAATCGCGATCCTGCGCCGACGCTTGGATGCGCTCGAAAAGCGGCTCGAGGAAACCGAGCGGCTCGCGCGCGCCAAGGTAGAAACGGCCCAGCCGATCGTCGTGGAGCCGCGTCCGAGCCCGGCGCCAGCTGCGGTAAGCCCAGCACCGCCTTCTCCCGGCCCGCGTCCACCAGGCCAAGTCGAGGTCGATCCGCTCGCCGCCGAACGTGCACTCGAGCGCGCGCTGGTGCGCACGGGTGCCCTTCTCCTGTCACCGGGCCTTGTCGAGGTGGAGCCGAGCCTCCTTTACCAGCGCACCGACCGCGCTCATCCGGTCCTCTTCTTCGGAGGAGGCGGTGCTATAGTGGGCGTGGGCGATCGCAGAGTGGAACGCGATCTCCTGCAAGCGGAGCTGACGGTCAAGGTCGGCCTACCGTTCGAAAGTCAGTTCGAGCTTTCGTTACCGTACAACATCGTCGACCAGGCTCTTGTCGATCGTCAGGCGCTGACGCCCGTGGGCGCTCGCTATGGACATGGCGCGGGGCTCGGCGACCTCAAACTCGCGTTCGCAAAGACGCTCGTGCAGGAAAACGGTTGGATTCCCGATCTGGTCGGTCGGGTGAGCTGGGATACTGCCACGGGCGAACGCGCCGATAACCGGGTTGGTCTTCCGGCAGGATTTCACGAGGTACAGGCGCAATTGGTCGCCATCAAGCGAAACGATCCGCTGGCGTTCTTGCTGTCCGGCAGTTATCAGTACGCGTTTGAGAATGACGACATCAAACCAGGACGGCAAGTCGGGTTGACCTTCGGAACGGTCTTGGCGACCAGCCCGTCGACCTCCCTGCGCGCCACCTTCGAGACGACATTCGGAACGCCTCTCGAGATCAATGGGCGCGAGCTCAAGGGATCCGAGATCACCGCAGCAACCCTCAACCTCGGCGCTTCGATCGTGCTCGCTCCTCGGATCCTCTTCGATATCGTGGGCAGCCTCGGACTGACCGACGATGCCCCCGATTACGCCATAAAGCTGTCCCTGCCCATCCGGTTCGACACGCCGTTTTTCTGATCGACGAGCTCGATCCCGCAGGCCTTGCGGGGCTCGCAGCTCGTGCTGTCGTCGGCAGCAGTAATCTCGCGCAGCTTGAGCGCGACTTGGGTGCGGTTCCTGGCCCCGAGTTTGCGCATGATGTGGCGGACGTGCACTTTAACGGTGCTCTCGCACATGCCGAGCTGCCGCGCGATCACCTTGTTGGGGCGGCCTTCGCCCAAGAGCTTCAGCACCTCCCGCTGCCTCGGGGTGAAGGCCGCGAGGGTTGCGCGCGCGTCGCTGCCTTGGCGCGGTCTCAGCAGTTCCTCCCCGCAACCGGCAGCGTCCTTGTGATCGGCCGAAAGCAGCGCCGTCGGTGGTGCATAAGCACCACCAGCGAGAACGAGCTGCAAGGCCGAACCCGCTACGGCCGGGTCGACACTGGTCGGGAGATAACCCCGCGCACCGAGCTGCAAGGCCGCGCGCACATTCGAAGCATCGTCGCGGTCGGCGAGCACCACGATCGGCAGGTTTGCAAACCGTTCGCGCAACAGCGCGAGCTCATCCGTCACCCAAGCGTCGGTGACGTCAGCACCTCCAATGCTTATGATGACCAGTCGGATCGGTAGTCGATCGTCAACAGCTGGCGACGGCAGTTCACGCGCGCTCGCCACGGCGATGCACGCAAAGTCGCTCGCCCATTCCGTCAAGCTGCGCGTCAACCACGCCCGGCGCAGCTGCTTGGGGTCGATCAGGAGTATTTGCCCCGCTGACGCCGCTTTAGCCTCTGCTTTTTGAGCGCTCGCGCTCGCGCCACTCTGGACCGTACCCGAACACGCCTCCGAGTCGAGCAGGCGTCCGTGGCCGGCAACGTTCCTCAGGCTCGCAAGGTAGACAGCATTCATTGGGGCCTTCCTCCATACCGACAAACCATTTGATTGAACATCAAACCCGCTTTTTCTCACGTGCGGTTAGCGTACGCCGACAATTCCTCCTTCAACGCCATCCGCGTATGACCCGAAAGCCACTAATTACACCATACGCGCTCCCATCGTTCTTAACAAGACGTTACCAAATCGGCGGCCGACTCGCTGCCGTCCAAGAGGTTTCTGCGCCTTCGGGTATGACAATGGTGCGGCGATCGACCTCGCGTTTAGCTCAAAAGCGAACTTGAAAACTTTGGGTAGATATCAGCCAGCATCGTGCGCACGGGCCCGCGGATCAAGGCGAGCGTCCCGGCATCGGGAACGAGGGTCTCAGTCACGGACTCCGCGATCGCGAAGGCAAAGCCGGTGGCGGCACGAACGCTTGCGACCGTCTCGCCGGGATGCAGACGCTCGAGGACGAAGCCACCGTCCTCGAACCGGAACAGACAACGTCCGGTGAGCAGGAACTTGGGCCCGCCCGGACGATAGACACCGGGCGGACTCGTGCCCGGGGCGCTCACGAAGTCGACCCGTTCGACGAGGGTTGAGGGGCTGTGCTCCTCGCGGAAGAGAATGAGACGCGGCACCAAAAAGGCGAGGTAGGGTGCACCGAAACAGCCCAAAAAGCGCCGCGCGAGCCGACCCTCGCGCAACCCGAGTCCCAAGAGATTGACGTTGCCTCTACCGTCGATCTGGGCACCGGATAAGAAAAACGCATCGATGCGCCCTTGCGCAGCACAATCGAAGAGCTCTTTGCCCCCGTCGGTGAAACTGTTAAAGCGCGCGCTCCCGAGCAGACTGACGCGTAAGCAAGGATCGCGCAACCGCGCGAGGAGCGCTCCAGCCGCCGCAATCGGCGCCGCAGCGCCGACCGCTACGTGACGGCAGCCGGATAAGAGCTCGGCAATCGTCGCGATCAACAGTTCGCGGCGGGTACAAGGTGCACTCACTGTTCCAGCCAGGCGTTGAGCCAGTCGCGAAATCCCTCTTCCCGCGCCGCCGCCTGCGCGTAGGCTTCAAGCACGGCGTGATCGGGTGTTTCGCCCCAAAGCGCGGTGGGCGCCGCACCTCCGGGCACTTCCGCGAAGGCGGTAACGTAAAGGGCCGGGATGGTGCCCGCAGCGCGCGCGGGATCCGCCATCAGCGAGCCTGCGACCACGCGCTCGGCACTCGCAAGCGTAAACCGCGCCGCATGTGCCATGAGCATCTGTTCGCGGCGCACGCCGACCCAGAGATTGCCCTCTTCGTCGGCGAGCGGGAC
Organism: Pseudomonadota bacterium; assembly: GCA_030549795.1. Classification (GTDB taxonomy): domain Bacteria; phylum Pseudomonadota; class Alphaproteobacteria; order Geminicoccales; family Geminicoccaceae; genus JANXAZ01. Next base: position 91,980 of record JAUQQO010000053.1, read on the forward strand.
GTGGAGAAGGGCGACGTCGGGCTTAAGCGCGGGGACGAGCAGAATCGGGTCGTGCGGTGGGAACGGATTGGCGATCACCTTCCAATCCGCTCGCAATAAGAGAAGATCGGAGCCCAAGATCCCGCGCACGGGCATAAAGGGCAGCCCCTTTTCTGCCGCTTGCAGAGCGCTGTGGATCACGGGGCAGCTGCTCTCCCGGATGAGGAGTTCTCCGGCGCGTCGCGCCCGCTCGACGCAGGGCGCAATCCCGAACTCCCCGAGCCCCACCGCAGCGGCTTCGAGTTCGACCACGCAACCGGCACCGACCAGGATGTCGGCCGCGAGCCCGAGCTGCGGCACACCGAGCAAACGCAGCCCCCGCGCTCGGCGCCTAATTAACGCGCGCACAACCGCCATGGGCGACCCGGCGTAATCGGGAGCGAGGGCAACGAGCGCCCCATCCGGAACACGTGCCGCCAGCGCTGCCGCGTCGGAGAGTCGCTCCGGCTCCATACGCCGCCCTTGGTTAACGAGCGCTCACATCACGGCACCGATCTGCCAAGGTACGAACTCGTGATCGCCCACGCCCAAAAGCTCGGATTTGGTCTTCTCGCCGGATGCCACCCGCACGACGAGGTCGAAAATGCGCCGACCCGCCTCCTCGATCGTCTCCTCACCGTCGATGATCGTCCCGCAGTTGATGTCCATATCGTCGCTCATCCTGCGGTACATCGGCGTATTGGTGGCGATCTTGATCGACGGCACCGGCTTGAAACCGAAGCAGGAGCCGCGCCCGGTGGTAAAGGCGATGACGTTGGCACCTGAGGCGACTTGACCGGTTACCGAGCAGGGATCGTAGCCGGGGCTGTCCATGAACACGAACCCACGGTTGCGGATCGGTTCGGCGTAGAGATAGACGCCGGTCAAGTTGGTGGTACCGCCCTTGGCAGCCGCACCGAGCGACTTTTCGAGGATGGTCGTGAGACCACCTGCCTTGTTGCCCGGCGAGGGATTGTTGTTCATCTCGCCGCCGTTGCTCGCCGTATACTGTTCCCACCAACGAATGCGCGCGATGAGCTTTTCTGCTATTTCGCGGCTCACGGCGCGTCGCGTCAACAGATGCTCGGCCCCGTAGATCTCGGGCGTCTCGGACAAGATCACCGTGCCACCGTTGCGCACCAAGATATCGGCGCAATGGCCGAGCGCAGGGTTGGCGCTGATGCCCGAATAGCCGTCCGAACCGCCGCACTGCAGGGCGAGGGTGAGCTCGCTTACGCACACCGGCTGCCGCTGCGCCCGCGCCGCATCGGGTAGCATCTCGGTGAGCATGGCGATGGCGCGCGCGATCGTCTTCGCCGTACCACCGCTCTCCTGCATGGTCATGGTGCGCAGCCGCGGGCCGGGCTGCAATCCGTAAGCATCGAGCAAGAACGCGATCTGGTTGACCTCGCAGCCGAGCCCGATGAGGAGCACGGCGGCGAAATTCGGATGTCCAACGAAGCCCCAGAGCGTGCGCTGCAGCGTGGCGAAGCCCTCGCCGCGGTCCGCCATGCCGCAGCCGGTGGCGTGAGTGATGGCGACCACCCCATCGAGATTCGGATAGTGCGCGAGGAGCTCTTTGGGAAAGCGTTCGGCGACCAACTTGCACACCGTGGCCGAACAATTCACGGTGGAGATGACACCGAGATAGTTGCGCGTACCGACCTTGCCGTTCTCGCGCACGTACCCCAAAAAGTTCGGCCTTTCTCCTTCGGGTACGTAGTCCGTTGGTTTGACCTCACTTCCGATCGCATAGTCGCGCACGAAATCCTGTAGTCCACAATTGTGGACGTGCACGTGCTCGCCCGGTGCGATGGGCTGGGTCGCGAAGCCGATAATTTGCCCATACTTACGGATCGGCTCGCCTCGCTCGATCGGCCGGGTAGCGAGCTTGTGGCCAGCTGGGATGCGCGCGCGCGTTACCACCCCTTCGCTCATGAGTTCGGTTGCAGGTCCGATGTCGACGCGCGCGACGACAACGTTGTCGGAAGGGTCGAGTCGAATGGTCAAGGGAAGGTTCGCCATGCCCAAGGTCCCCGTACCGTCCGCGCCTCCCGGCTGATCATCCTAAGGGGCGGCGCAGGGACGGTCATGCCGGTTGCGCGCAGATCAGGCAGCGCGGCGGCGCGCGCCAGAGCGCTGCCGGGGCGAGCGATCGAACAGGGCCGAGAGCTGGTCCAGCATCGCTCCGCCGAGCTGTTCGGGATCGGAAATGGTGACCGCGCGGCGGTAGTAGCGGGTGACGTCGTGACCGATGCCGATCGCAACCAGATCCACTTCCCCGCGCGCTTCGACCCAGGCGATGACCTCGCGCAGATGGCGCTCGAGGTAATTCCCGGGATTGGCTGAAAGGGTGCTGTCGTCGACAGGCGCGCCATCCGAAATGACCATGAGGATCCGCCGCTGCTCGGGTCGCTGCAAAAGCCGGCTGTGGGCCCACAAGATCGCCTCGCCGTCGATGTTCTCCTTTAAAAGACCCTCGCGGAGCATAAGACCGAGGTTGTGACGCGCCCGCCGCCAGGGCACATCTGCCGGTTTGTAGATGATGTGGCGCAGGTCGTTGAGCCGGCCGGGATTGGCGGGCTTGCCGGCGCGCAGCCAGGCCTCGCGCGACTGTCCTCCCTTCCACGCCCGCGTGGTGAAACCCAGAATCTCGACCTTCACTCCGCAGCGCTCGAGTGTGCGCGCCAAGATATCGGCGCTCATGGCCGCCACCGTGATCGGTCGACCGCGCATCGAGCCGGAGTTGTCGATGAGTAGGCACACGACGGTGTCGCGGAATTCCGTCTCTTTTTCCTGTTTGTAGGAGAGCGGTGTAGTGGGATTGACGATCACCCGCGCGAGGCGCGCCGCATCCAGGATTCCCTCGTCGAGATCGAACTCCCAAGATCGCTGCTGCTGCGCCAAGAGCTTGCGCTGCAGCCGGTTGGCCATGCGCGCGATCATCCCGTGAAAGCGCGCGAGCGATTGGTCGAGCTGCGCCCGCAGCCGTCGCAACTCGGCCTGCGAACAGAGCTCCTCGACCGTCACCACCTCGTCGAAGGCGGTGGTGAAAACCCGATAACTGGTCGCCGCCGGCCCATGCGGCCAGTTCGGCCGCCAGGGATGCGCCGCCTCGCCTTCCCGAGGCTCGGCTGCGGCCTGTGGGCTGGTCTGCGGCGCGCGCGACACCTCGGCTTGCGCTTCGCCGTCGCGGGTCGCAGATTCTTGGGTGGCCGCGGCTTCCGAAACGTCGTCATGGCTTTCGCCGGCCTCGCTTTGACCGGCTTCGGCCGTGTTCGCTTGCCCCTGGCCGTTCTCGGCGCGCTCTTCTTCGTCTTCTTCTCCCCGCTCGGGCTCAACCGCTTCGTCGCTGAGGCCGAGGGTCACGAGCATCTCGCGTACTTTGCGCGCAAAATCCGCCTGGTCGTCCAACTTTTGAGCGAGCTCGGGCACTTCTGCTCCGATCCGCTCGTCCAACCAAGCGCGCCAGCCGCCCATGAGCTCGCGCTCGGCCTGGGAGAGCTCGTAGCCCGCAAGCCGCTCGCGCAAGTAGAGGTCAACCACATCGGCGATCGTCGTATCAACGCCCTCGCCGCCGCGCCGCGCTGAGAAACGGGCGCGATAGGCTTCGGCCAGGTTCTGCCGGACCCCTTCGAGATGGCGCGAGCCGACGACCTCGACGCGTACCTGTTCGAGGCGGTCGAACAAGAGCGCTGCGAGTTCGCCCGTTGGCGCAAAGCGCTCGTGCACTTTGGGATCGTGCCAGCGCAGGCGCAGCGCAGCGCCGTCTGCCTCGCCGCGGATGCGGGCGAGCTCGAGCGGGTCGCCGTCGGAGCGCAAGGGCGGCAGGCGAACCATGCGGCCGTTGGCGCGCTCTTGCGCGCCGCCGCGGAAGACCACCTCGAGGTCGCCGCGCCCGGCGAGCGCACGCGTCGCCGCAGCGATCGCCTGTTCGCGTCGCTCGAGAGGCGTCGACTTGTCGCCGGGGATGCTCACGCCGCGACCAGGTCTACGACCGCCTCGTTCAACTCTTTGCCGAAGCAGCGCTGGTAGTATTCGGCGATGATGTGCCGTTCGGCTTCATCGCACTTATTGAGAAAAGTGACACGGAAGGCGAAGCCCACCGATCCGAATATCTCGGCATTCTCGGCCCAAGTGATGACCGTACGCGGTGACATGACCGTAGAGATATCACCAGCCATGAACCCCTGGCGGGTCAGGTTGGCAAGGCTGATCATCGCGTGCACAGTCCGCCGCCCTTCGGGTGTATCGTAGTTCGGGCATTTGGCGAGAACGATGCGCATCTCGTCGTCGTGAGGCAGATAATTGAGCTGGGTGACGATGCTCCAGCGGTCCATCTGCCCTTGGTTGATCTGCTGCGTACCGTGATAGAGACCCGAAGTATCGCCGAGCCCCACCGTATTGGCGGTGGCGAACAATCGGAAGGAAGGATGCGGTCGGATCACCCGGTTCTGATCGAGCAGCGTGAGCCGCCCCTGCGCCTCGAGGACGCGCTGAATGACGAACATCACATCGGGACGGCCGGCATCATACTCGTCGAAGACCAGTGCTACCGGCCGCTGCAACGCCCAGGGCAAAATGCCCTCGCGATATTCGGTAACCTGCTTGCCCTCGCGCAACACGATGGCGTCTTTGCCGACCAGATCGATGCGGCTGATGTGGCTGTCGAGATTGACGCGCACGCAGGGCCAATTGAGGCGGGCCGCCACCTGTTCGATGTGGGTGGATTTGCCGGTGCCGTGATAACCCTGGATCATCACGCGTCGATTGTGCATGAAGCCGGCGAGGATCGCGAGGGTGGTGGCGCGATCGAACTGATAAGTCGGATCGATGTCCGGAACGTATTCGGTACGCCGGCTAAAAGCGCCGACTTCGAGCGACGAATCGATGCCGAATGCCTGTGCCACCGAGATTTTCGTATCCGGCCGCTCAGGCAGCAGCTCCAAGAGTTCACACGACATTCCTGTTGGCCGTTCCGCTGCCACCGCTTGGAACCTCGTTGAGGGACACACCGCAGCCTTATGCCGCGCGCTCAGATCCGCCCGCAAGAGCGGCAGCGCAAGCACAATCCCGCGCCCGCGCAATGCGCGAACCCATGAAGGCCCGGCGCGTGCCACCCTTCGCGTCTAAGATGGTGCGCGCGCGTTCCAACGGGGAGTCGCCCGCGCGTATCCTAGCTCCACGAGCGGTTCGCGAGCAGATAGCGATAGGCCTCGATCACCTCCCGCAAGCGCGCTTCCGCCACGCGGTCACCGCCGTTGAGGTCGGGGTGATAGCGCTTGGCGAGCTCTTTGAAGCGGCTCTTGAGCTGTGCCAAGGTGAAATCAGGAGGAAGGCCGAGCCGTTCTCTCATCCGCCGCGCCGTCTCGTCCCCCCTCGGCGCCTCTCGGCGCATGCCGTTGCGGCGGAACAAGCCGAGCGGATCGTCGATGCCGGGTGGCGTACGGAACCCGGCTGCGGTCCCAAAGCGCCAGGTCGGTCGATGCCAGGTCACGTCCTCTCGGCGATGCCGCTCGATCTCCTGCGGGCTCATGCCGAGAAAATAATCCCAGCGGCGATTGTACTCGCGCACGTGCTCAAGACAGAAGAACACATAGTCTCGAAGCCGCTCGCGCGAGCGCGGCGCCCGGTACCGGCCCTCGGCCGAACATCCCGGCCAAGCACATGGTTGCACGGCCGGGCGGTGCCGCTCGGCCCACGGACGGAAGAGATGGGCGTCGATGTGCGAGGCGCGATCCGAACTCTTCATGCGCCCGATGATGGTGCGCAGGCGCTGCCACCGCAAGTGAGGAGACAACCGGCCCCCGGCTGTTGGCCGCGCGCTCCTCTGACTGCTGTGCCCGCGCAAAGGGGACCCGCGGCGGCGTCGCGTCGTGGCGATCGCCGCCCGCTTCACCCTCAGCGCGTCTTGCCTTCGTCCTCTGCCTTGGCCTCTTCTTCGCCCTCGCCGCCCTCAGCGAGTGCGCGCGCAAGCGCGCAAATCGCATCTTGATATTTGCGGTTCGGCATGGCGACGAAGTTGCGGGCGAGTTCGAGCAACATCCGCTGCTGGGGCGTGGGCTTGAAGCGCTGTTCGCTCTCAAGCCCTTCAAAAAACCACCCGACGTCGACCCCGAGAGCTTGGGCAATGGTGTAGAGGCGCCCGGCAGCGATGCGGTTAATACCCTTTTCGTACTTGTGCGCCTGCTGGTAGGTGACGCCGATCAGCTCGGCCATCTGCTGCTGGGTAAGGCCGAGCATGATCCGTCGCTCGCGCATCCGCGCGCCCACATAACGGTCGATGTCTTGGGCGCGCGCGCGGCCCGGGCCCCGACGCGGCGCCGGCTTGACAGGTGAACTGGATGCCATCGCACTTCTCCCGACCGGCTGGTCACGATCGCGACGCGGCGTGCATCCGCGCCGCCCGCGATGGGCTCGTTCCCACCGCGCTCTACCGCGAGGTTAGGCGCCTATCCTTGAGATTTAGTTAATCCATCCCGAGGTGACGAGCGAGCAACCAAAAGTGGTCCAAAGCGTATCGCAGGGTGCACAACCCGCGGCCTAGGGATCGGAAAAAGCGAGCGAGGAGAGCGAACCCTTGGGCGTGCGATCCGAGATCGAGCGTCGGCTCAATGCCGCCTTCGCACCCGAACTGCTCGAAGTGATCGACGAATCGGCGCGGCACAGCGGACACGCCGGTGCCCGGCCCGAAGGCGAGACCCATTTCCGCATCCATATCATAAGCTCGGCTTTTGCCGGTTTGAGCCGGCTCGAGCGGCAGCGTCGTATCTACGCTTTGCTCTCCGATCTCTTGCGCACGCGGGTGCATGCGCTGGCAATCGTCGCCCGCGCCCCCGGTGAACCTCCTCCCTGAAGCCAAGAGCCCGGTCGCATGCAGGCTCCGCTGGTCAAGCGGAGGTGACGTGCTCCCCTGCCCCTTTTTCGTTCTGCGCCGGTCGTCGATCGCTCGTCGAGGTGAACGTCAGCTATCCCCTCGATCTTCGTCCTCCGCGCACGTCGCTGAGGAACTGAGCGCGCGGCTTACGAACTACCGCGCGCTTTGAAGATGCGCCATCGAAGCGATGCGCGTTTTGCGCTTTAAAGCCCATGAGCTTACGGCCAGGCGACGAGCGGTGGCAAGGACATGAGGATGGCATCGGGATTGCCGCCTGTCTCGAGACCGAAGCGGGTGCCGCGGTCGTAGAGTAAGTTGAACTCGACATAGCGACCCCGTCGGATCAACTGATAGCGCCGCTCCTCCTCGCTCCACGGGCGATCCATGTGACGGCGGACCAATTCGGGATAGACTTCAAGAAACGCTTCCCCCACGGCTCGGGTGAACGCGAACGTATGTTCGAAATCGCCTTCCAGGTAATCGTAAAAAATGCCACCCACGCCCCTCGGTTCTCCGCGGTGGGGGATGAAGAAATATTCGTCTGCCCACTTCTTAAAGCGCGGGTAGGCGTCGGCAGCGTAGAGCCTGCAGGCCGCTTCCAGCCGAGCGTGGAACCGCGCGGTGTCTTCGGCATCGGGATAGATCGGGTTGAGATCCGCCCCACCGCCGAACCACGCTCGGGTGGTGCGGATGTGGCGGGTATTCATGTGCGCGGGCGGCACGCGCGGGGAGCGCGGGTGGGCGACGAGCGACACACCCGAGGCCCAAAAGCGCGGGTCTTCTTCGGCGCCTGGGATCTGGGCGGCGAAACGGGGAGCGAACGTGCCCCAGACGGTGGACACATTCACCCCCACTTTCTCGAACACGCGGCCGCGCATGATCGCCATCACGCCACCGCCGCCGCCCGGCCGCCGCCAGGCGGTACGCTCGAAGCGACCAGGGGGCAGATCGGCAACGAGCGGGTTGCAGCAGGCGTCCTCGATCGCTTCGAAGGCAGCGCACAGCCGATCGCGCAGCTGCTCGAACCACTCGCGCGCGCGGCGCTGTTCGTCGGTTTCGGGGTAGACCGTTTCGTCAATGGCGGCGTCACTCATTCCGCTCGTTGCTCCTCGCGCAAGGGCGGACCAGAAAGCGCGTCCATCGTGCTAAGCTGCCGCATGGCCTCGGCGGCGACGATCGCACCGGCGACGACCAGGTTCAAGGAACGGCGCCCCGGCGCCAAGGGTATGCGCACCGCGAGCTGGGCCCGCTGGTGAAAAGCCGCAGGTACGCCGTAGCGTTCGTTGCCGAGCAGCAGCACATCATCGGACCGGTAGCGCACGCGGTGGTACGCAACTGCCGCCCGGGTGTCGAGCAGGACCACCCGCCGGCCGCCGGCGGCGGCCCAGTCGAAGAAGCTGTGGGCATCGAGGTGGCGCCGAAGTTCGATGAAGCCGCCATAGTCGAGCGCGGTTTGGCGGATCCGCCGATCGGAGAGGGGAAAGCCGAGGGGTTCGATGAGGTGCAGCTCGAGATCGAAACAGGCGCACAGCCGCACGGCAGCGCCGAGATTGTGCGGCCGTGCCGTCTCGAAGAGCGCGATCGCGAGCCGGCTCATGCCCGCACCCTGTGACCGCGCCGCCGCGCGCGGGAAGACTTGCGACTTTCCGCCCCTTGTCGCCTCACCGTCGCACTCATAGCTTGCGCGAGCGCAGAGAGCCGCTTTTCGCGCGCAGCTGCGATTCTATCGGGAGCCCATCGATGGCCGATTCGACCGCTTCCGTCGAGCCCGTTGAGGGCGGCAAGCGGCGGGACTTTCTCGAACTCCTCACCTGGTCGACGCTCGCCGTCGGCACGGCGGCGGCGATTTGGCCGTTCATCCACCAGATGAACCCTTCCGCCGACGTGTTGGCGCTCGCCACCGTCGAGGTCGATCTTTCCAAGATCCCGCAGGGCTCGGCGATCAAAGTGATGTGGCGCGGCAAGCCGGTGTTCATCCGCCACCGCACGCCCGAAGAGATCGCCGAGGCCCAGGCCGTTCCGCTCTCCGAGCTGCGCGATCCCGAACCCGACAGCGCGCGCGTGAAAAAACCGGAATGGCTGATCATGGTGGGCGTGTGCACGCACCTCGGCTGCATCCCCTTGGGCACCGCGGCAGGCGAGCCCAAGGGCGAGTATGGCGGTTGGTTCTGCCCGTGCCACGGCTCGCACTATGATACATCGGGCCGGATCCGGAAGGGCCCGGCGCCGAGCAACCTCCCGATTCCGCAGTATACCTTCCTCTCGGACACGCTGGTGCGCATCGGCTGACGAGCGTTGGCGCCGATCCCAGCCAAACCTTACGGAGCTCCGCATGGCGAGCGACGTCGAGCCCCTGGTCCTCAAGAGCCCGACCCTACGGTGGATTGAGGAACGCCTGCCGCTTTTGAGCTTCGGCTACAGGCATCTCGTCGCCTATCCCACCCCACGCAATTTGAGTTATTGGTGGAATTTTGGCTCGCTCGCTGGTTTTATCTTGGTCGTTCAGATTATCACCGGCATCGTGCTGGCCATGCACTACACGCCGCACGTCGCGCATGCCTTCGATAGCGTCGAACATATCATGCGCGACGTGAACTGGGGGTGGCTCATTCGCTATCTCCACTCCAACGGTGCGTCGATGTTCTTCGCTGTCGTCTACATCCACATCTTCCGCGGCCTGTATTATGGCTCGTACAAGGCGCCGCGCGAGCTTTTGTGGATGATCGGCGTCGTCATCCTGCTCCTCATGATGATGACGGCGTTCATGGGTTATGTGTTGCCGTGGGGCCAGATGAGCTTCTGGGCGGCCACCGTTATCACCAACCTGTTTTCGGCGATCCCGCTTGTGGGCGAGGGCATCGTCACCTGGCTGTGGGGTGGCTTCGCAGTCGACAATCCAACGCTCAACCGGTTCTTCTCCCTGCACTATCTGTTGCCCTTCGTGATCGTGGGGATGGTGTTTTTGCACCTCGTCGCCCTCCACACCCACGGTTCCAACAACCCCCTCGGGATCGATCTTACCAGGAAAGACAAAATCCCGTTCCATCCCTACTATACGGTTAAAGACCTCTTCGGTATTGCTGTATTCTTGTTGGTCTATCTCGGCTTCGTGTTCTTCGCGCCCGATTTCCTCGGGCATCCGGACAATTACATTCCGGCCAACCCACTGGTGACTCCCGCCCACATCGTGCCTGAATGGTACTTCCTGCCCTTTTACGCCATCCTGCGGGCGATCACCTTCGATATCTTCTGGATCATTCCGGCGAAGCTGGGCGGTGTCATCGCCATGGTGGCGTCGATCGTTGTCCTCTTCTTCCTGCCGTGGCTCGACACTTCGAAAGTGCGCAGTGCGCGCTTCCGCCCGATCTACCGGATCTTCTTCTGGATCCTCGTCCTCGACTGCTTGGTTCTCGGTTACGTCGGCGCCAATCCGCCCGAGGGTTGGCTCGTGACGCTCGGGCAAATCGCGACCTTCTGGTATTTCGCCCACTTCCTGATCATCCTGCCGATCCTCGGCAAACTCGAGCGTCCTCTGCCCGTTCCCGAGAGCTTGAGCGCGCCCGTGCTCCCGCGCGGTGCGGCTGTGCCTGCGGAGTGAGCGCCATGCGCAGGGTTGTTCGCCTGTTGGGCAGCGTCCTCGCCCTCTCCGTGCTCTGCGCGACGAGCGTCCGGGCGGCCGTCGAGGCCGAACCGCCGCTCCGCGAGTCTTGGCCGCACCAGGGAATCTTCGGGACCTGGGACCGGCGCGCCGTGCAGCGCGGTTTTCAAGTGTACAAGGAAGTTTGCGCGTCGTGCCACAGCCTCAAATACCTCGCCTTTCGCAATCTCGCCGACCTCGGGTTCACTGAAGCCGAAGTCAAGGCGATCGCAGCGCAATATACCGTAGTCGACGGTCCCAACGATCAAGGCGAGATGTTCGAGCGACCGGCGCGCCCTTCCGACCGCATGCCGGGACCTTACGCCAACGAGCAAGCCGCACGCGCCGCCAACAACGGTGCCCTGCCGCCCGATCTGTCCTTGATCGTCAAGGCTCGAAAAGGCGGTGAAAATTATATTTACAGCCTTCTGGTCGGTTACGAGGAACCGCCGAGCGGTGTGACCGTTCCGGAGGGTATGCACTACAACAAATATTTCCCGGGGCATTTCATCGCGATGCCTCAGATCCTGCAGCCCGATGCCGTCTCCTATGCCGACGGCACGCCCGCCACCGTCGCGCAGATGGCACGCGATGTCACCCAATTTTTAGCCTGGGTCGCTGATCCGAGAATGGAGGAGCGCAAGGGCACGGGCATCACCACCATGCTCTTCCTGATCGCGCTCACAGCCCTCCTCTACGCCTACAAGCGGCGCGTTTGGGCAGACGTACACTGATCGACCTGCGCGGATCCTCGACCGCGTGCGACGCTGCAAGGAGCTGTGTTCCGCACGGTTGATCCCTCGCGGTTCGCCCCTTGAGCGCGTGCGCTTTGTCGGTGCGCGCGAACCGAGGTCGGCAAGGCTTAAGGGGCGAAACGGCGCAGGATCATGTCCGGTGCACTCGTATTGTGCCGGGAGGGAACCAACCGCCCGGCCCACAGCTCCGACGCGTGGGCCTCGCGGAAGGTAGGAAGTGCCGCCTCTTCGAAATGCCCACCGGGCACGCGCCAGGCTAGGCGCGCGACATCGGCATTGTGTTCGGTCACATACATCGAGCGCAGGGCAGCGAAGGGGCGGCCGTCACCGATCGGCCGATCGAAGAGGACCTCGAGCGTGATCCGCTCTTGATCGAGATGGGCGAGCCGCAAGCGTCCGCCCCCGCCGCGAGCGAACGTGAACGTGAAGGTCTTGGTTTCGGGAACGAACTCCATTGCGGTGATGTCGACCATCGGTCGTCCGGCGGTCTCGACCGGCCCGACGAGGAACGAGGTGCCATAAGCCGTCCACCTCAGATGCGCCGGCGGCAGAGGACGCGCGCGCCAATAGCCGTCTCCCGGGTAGACGACTAGGATCTCTTCGGCGCGCTCTTGGAAGCGAGTCCAGAGTTGCAGTACGTGGAAACCGTCGTGAACGACATCGCCGACGCGAAACGGTACGAGCGTCGGTCGCCAGAACTTGGCGAAGACATAGCCGACGAGCTGCCATTCGACCGTCTCAAAGATCGTCTTGCGGGCGGGATGGAAACTGTATTCCGGCGCGGTCGATACGACATGCTGGCAGTTGGTCAAATCCGGCAGCCAACGGTCGACGTTCAAGGTGCCGATATAGGCGGGGTGAACCGCCTCGACCTCGAAGCTGCGCACGCGCGGCGAGACGAACTCGATGGTCACATTGTCCTTTTCTGCACAGGCCGTGGGTTCCGTTCGGTTGATGACGTGAACGAAGAGGTCTTCCGCTGCGCTCTGCCGGCCCAAGAGCTCGACTGCGAGCGCACCGGTTGAGACGAGGAAGGTCCGTCGCGCCAAGTTCATCGACTCGCATCCTCGAAGATTCGGGCGTAGACGTCACCAGAATTCGCCTCATGCGGCAGCTCGGCGAGAATACGCGCCATGGTCTCGGCATCCACCCAGCGGCCGAGCACCAGCTTCTGTGTTTCTCCGAGCGCGTAGTCGAAGCGGTAAGGTGCGAGCGCGCTTAAGCGGTCGAGGCAACGCTGCGCCACCGCGCGCGCGATGGTGGTGAACTCGAAGGAAAGTGCTCGAACGGGTGTTGAGAGCCCCAACAGGACCTGATCCTCGAAGCCCTCGACATCGATCTTGATGAAGGCTGGGATCCCGAAGCGCTGGATGAGCTCATCGAGCGTAACGACTTCGACTTCGAGTGAGCGGTCCCATTCTTGCCCTTCCCATCCGGGAGCGCCGCGGGCGTTCGCGACGAAGGCCGCCGAGGCGGTCGAAACGGTGGGATTACGCGAGTTCACTTGGAGCAAAAGACGCCCGGCTTTGGCGCCGGCAGCAACCGGCAGAAGTGTCACCGCAGGGTCGCGCCCGTGCAAGAAACGGATCACCCGTGCTGGTCCTGGCTGCGGCTCGAGGGCGACGACCCGCGCTCCCAGCCGACGAAAGGATGAGACGCGATCGCCCACATGGGCACCGATGTCGAAGACGAGGTCGCCTGGGCGGATAAAGTGACGATAGAGCCGATCCATGGCCCAATGATGGGCGCGATCGAGATGATAGATGCGGATCGAACGCCAAAGTCCGCGCAGCTCTGCAAGGCGCGAGCGCACACTCATACTCCACGCGAAGCGTTGTTCGGTGTGCGTACAGCGCGAATTTCCTCCGGCGGGTCGAGATCTTCGGGAATGGCGCAGACGCCCCGCCGCTCCGCCCAGGCCCCGATCGCCGGATCGGCGGTGAACACGGCAAAGGGAACAGCGAGCAGAAAGCCGATCAGAAGCGGGCTACCCCAAATCAGCACGGCCGGCGCCTGCCAGGCGAGCAGACCGCAGACGATAAGGCCGAAGAGGAGCTGGGGCCACAGACCGCGCAACGCCGATCGCCACGAGAGCGCATGGGTGTCGCGCGCCTGACCGCTCCACACAGCCGAGCGGCCGAACAGCAGTCCGACCATGAACAGCGTGATACGGAACGTCGTCGCCGCGCCCAAAAGGAAGGAAAAGACGAGCTCGAGCAGCGCACCGACCGTAAAGCGCAGCCGCCCGCCATAGCGGCGCGCGGCTTGTGCGCTGATCAGAACATCGAGATAACCCGCGAGCTTGGGCGCGAGATACACGAGAAGAAAAAGCAGATAGAGCACGATCGCGAGCGCGACCGGGAAACTCCCCGTGGGATCAGTATCGAAGGGCTTAAGCGCCACGAGCGCGATCAACAGAGTCCAAGCCGGCACGCCCAAGAACATCAAGATCGCCCACACGAGTTGGAACCGGCTCGTCGGCAAAAGCCCAGGCATGGTCAGAAGCTTGAGGTATTGCAGATTGCCCTGGCACCAGCGCACGTCGCGGCGGGAAAATTCGAGAAGGGTTGGCGGATTTTCTTCCCACGATCCTTCTTCGGTCGGCAACACGCGGACTTCGTATCCGGCACGGCGCATCAGCGCAGCTTCGACTTGATCGTGTGACATCACATGTCCGCCCAGAGGCGGCTTTCCGGGCAAAATCGGCAGCTCGCAGAATTGAACGAAGGGGGCGATCCGTACCATCGCATTATGGCCCCAAAAGGGGCCGCAATCGCCGACCCACCATGCCTGGCCCATGGTATAGGTCCGCATCCCCGCCCGCATGCCGAACTGGAAGACGCGCGCAAAGAGGCTGGATGAGGGCATGCCGACGACCAGGCTCTGCAGGATGCCGATCCGCGGATGCGCCTGCATGATCCGCGCCAGGCGCACGATCGTCGTCCCGCTCATCAGGCTGTCGGCATCGAGGGGCAGCATGAGCTCGTAGGCATGACCCCAGCGGGCACAGAAATCGCGTAAGTTCCCGGCTTTGAACCCGACGTTGTGGGCCCGTCTTCGATAGACGATCTTGTTGGGATGAGAGAGCTCTGCCTGCCAGCGGGCGAATTCACGCTCTTCGCGCGCCGCGATGTCGGGATCGGAAGTGTCGGATAAGACGTAATAGTCGAAGGCCGCGCCTTCGCCCGTGGCGTCTATGCTGCTTTTGATCGTGCGCAGGCGCGCGAAGGCTCGCTTGGGATCCTCGTTGCGCAGGAACATCAGCACCGCGCAGCGAAGGCGCAGCGGTTCGGCGCGTTCGCCCGCGGCGGCGAAGGGCGCGACCCGCGCCAACCCATCGCGCACCCCATGCAGGAGCCAAAAACCGATCACCGCGTTCCAAAAGCCGAGCACGCTCCACGGCAGCCCGATCAGAAAACAGAGGAAGATCCCAAGATCGAACGCACTCCAACCGCCGGCCCCGAGAACCGCCACCGCGAGCCAAGCGAACGCGAGATAAGTGATGAGGTTGAGCCCGAAGACCCAGAGCCTGCGGCGGCGGAGGACAGCCAGATCATCGAGCCCGGCTGGTGTGCGATCGAGCTTAAGATTAGCCGACAGATCGCCAGCCTCCTGGCGCGCCAGAGAACCTTCCGATGGAGGAGCGACGTTCATCGCGATGATCGTTCCTTTTCGCCCGCGCGCGGAGATAGAGCGCTGCGCCTCGGCGCGCCAGGGAACGGACGCATCAGCTGACACGGCCGAAGAGCATCCGTTGCATCACCCCGTCGCGACGCAGGAGGGCGTGATAGAGCGCGCCCACGACGTGCAGGAGGATCAGTCCGGCGAGCGTCGAGGCGAACAACCCGTGCGCTGCGAGCAAAAGTTCGGCAAGGGTTCGGTTCACGGGCAAAAGGGGTGGGAGTTCGAAAAGGCCCCATACCAGGATCGGCGCACCGAAGGCGGATGTTCCCGCCCAACCCAACACAGGCACGAGGAAGAAGAGAAGGTAGAGAAGGTGGTGCACCGAGAGCGAAAGCGCGCGCTGCCAGGACGAGAGAGCGGGATGCGGCGCGGGGACGCCCATGAAGAGGCGCAGCGCGACCCGCACGACAGCAAGTGCCAGCAGCGTCACCCCGAGCGAGCGGTGGACATGATAGAGCAGATCTTGGAGCCATCCCGGCTCGAGCTCGCCCATGAGATAGCCGATCGGCATCGCGAGGAGGATCAACAGGGCCATCACCCAGTGCACGAGGATGAGGGCCCAGGGGTAGCGCTCGATCTTGCGCTCGACGATCGCATCGTGTGTCAACGGCTGCGTTCCGCTTTGCGTAACCGAGCGGAGTGTGGCGCTCGTTGCGGCTCCTTGACAGCCCCGAGCGTGCGAGAGCGCCCGCTCTAATCCCGCACCCGTTTCAAAGCGGCTCATTGACAGCTCCTTCACCGGCGCTGCTCTTGCGCGCAGCCGATTTCGGAGGAGCAGCGATTTCACCCACCCGCCCCCTATCCGCCGCGCTCGTCCTCGCCTTGGGTCTGCTGTTCGGCTGGCTCGCTTACGCCTGGCCGTGGCTTTCGGGTGCTGTGACCATTCCTTGGGACGCCAAATCGCAATTCTGGCCGCACTTTTACTTCCTTTCCCGAAGTCTTGCAACCGGACAGAGCCCATTTTGGATGCCCGGCATTTTTTCCGGGGTTGCACATATCGCCGATCCGCAATCCTTCATCTTCTCGCCTTATTTCCTCGCGCTGGCATGGCTGCTTGTCGATCCCGATTTCCGCGCCTTCGATGCGGCCGTTCTCGCGCTCCCGCTCCTGGGCGGCGCGGGTCTGAGCGCTTGGCTCTTCGCCCGTGGCCTGTTACCCCACGCCGCTCTCCTTGCCGGCTTCGTGTTTTTAGCCGGTGGTTCGGTGGCCTGGCGGCTGCAGCATGTCGGCCAGCTGCATTCGCTCGCCGTCCTTCCCTGGCTTTTGTTCGCGCTCGACCGCACGATCGCGAGCGGTTCGCTTCGCGCTGCTCTGGCAGCGGGAATCCTTGCGGGGCTTTTGCTTGCCGGACGTGATCAGGTAGCGCTTCTCGGGGCCTATCTGGCGGCGGGTTTCGCGCTCTGGCGATGGCTCGTTGATCCGCTTGCCCGCGCAGCCTGGCGGCGATCGCTCGGGATGCTTGCGCTTGCCGCGCTCTTCGCCCTCGCCGCTGCTGCGATCCCCCTCTTGTTGAGTGCCCTTGAAGCGGCGCGCTCGAACCGACCGACGATCGCCCTTGAGGACGCCGGCCGCGGCTCGCTCCATCCGGCCCTCCTTTTCACGCTCTTCACCCCACACCTGTTCGGATCCGCTGGCCCCATGGCCGACTTCTGGGGACCGCCCTCTTTCGCTTGGCCGGATACGGGGCTCTTCCTCGCCCAGAATATGGGCGTACTCTATTTCGGATGGGTTGGCTTACTCCTCATTCCAACCGGTTTTTCTGCAATCGCGCAGCGACCCTTCGGAAAGTTCGTTTGGATTTCTACGCTTTTGATCCTGCTCTACGCACTCGGATGGTATACGCCTTTCTTCGAAATATGTTATCGGTTTCTTCCTGGTGTCGATTTGTTTCGACGGCCAGCCGATGCCACCTTCCTCCTCGCCTTCCTCTTCGCGCTCGTGAGCGGGTTGGCGTGCGATGCGTTC
Organism: Pseudomonadota bacterium; assembly: GCA_030549795.1. GTDB lineage: Bacteria > Pseudomonadota > Alphaproteobacteria > Geminicoccales > Geminicoccaceae > JANXAZ01. The sequence continues at coordinate 108,916 of JAUQQO010000053.1, forward strand.
CTGCGCGATCCGCGTCCGCGCAATCTGCGCCTTGCCGTGCTCCTCGGACTTGTCGGCTTGTCGGGCGCTGCGATCCTGGCCGGCTGGCGGGGCCGCCTCGTCCAAGCGGCACCGGCGCTTTTCGAAGCCTGTCTTTGGTTCGCTCTCGCCTCGGCGCTCTTGTTCGCGCTTGCGCGCGGCGCGCCGCGGCGGCGCGCCCTTCTCGCGAGCGCCCTCGTGCTCCTTACGATCCTCGAGCTCGCGCGCAACAACGGGCTCAACGGTGCCACCGGCCTTCCCGTGAAGGGCGAGGTCGATTGGTCGGTGCTCGATCCGCGCGCGCCCGAGCCCACGCTCGATCTTCTCTCGCGCCTGGCTCAGGCGGCAGCGCCCGAGGCGGGGCGCCGGGTGGAACTCGTGGGGCTCGGCTATGCCTGGCCGAATGCTCCCCTGATCCGCGGCCTTGACCACACGCTCGGCCACAATCCGCTGCGACCGGCCGATTATGTGGCTGCAGTGGGTGCCGAAGATACCATCGCGACACCCGAGCAACGGCGGTTCACGCCGGCTTTCCCGGGGTGGCGCACGCCCCTTGCCGATCTTTTGGGCTTGCGCTGGATCGCGACTCCGCTTCCGATCGAACGTCTCGATCCCACGCTCGCCTATTCTCCGTTGCCGCTAATCGCCCGCACCGAGAGCGCCTTCATCTACGCGCGCGAAAGCGCCCTGCCGCGCCTTTTCATCGCGACCCGATGGACCCTTCTCGATCGGGAGGCGGTGCTGCGCTTCGGCCGCTGGCCCGAGGTGGATCTCACCACCACCGTATTGCTCGAAGAGCCACCCGCAATCCGCGTAGCGCCCAATGCGCGGTCCGGCACCACCCGGTTTGTGCGCCTCGGCAACGACGAGCTCGTGATCGAAGCCTTTGCCCCCGACGGCGGTTTTCTCGTCCTCCATGATCCCTGGCATCCCTGGTGGTGCGCCGAGATCGACGGCCAAAGCGTGCCGATCCTGCGCGCCAATCTGCTCTTTCGCGCGGTTGCTCTTCCTCCCGGGCGCTCGCTCGTCCGCTTTCGCTTCACCCCGCTGTCGGGTGCTTTCTCCGAACTCCGGGAGCGGGTTCTGCGCCGCCTCGAGCACTCGTGAGCTAGGGCTGGCCGTCTCTTACAACAACCAGTAGGTGGCGAGCCCCAAGAAGGCGAAGAAGCCGATCGCGTCGATGGTTGGGGTTACGAAAACTGATGAGGCGATTGCCGGATCCAAACCGAAGCGAGCCAGAAGAAGCGGCACCGTAGCGCCAATAAGGGCCGCCACTGTTATCGTGAGGAGAATCGAGACTGCGAATACGATCGCAAGATCGAGCATGTTGAACCACAATAGCGTCATGGTGAACGCGACCACCATGATCGCAGCTCCATTGAGCGCCCCGACCGCAAGTTCCTTAGCAAGGACTTTGAGCGTGTTGGTAGGAGTGAGCTCTTTGACCGCGAGGGCGCGCACGACGACGGCAAGCGTCTGCACACCGGCGTTGCCGCCGAGCGCAGCACTGATCGGCATCAGTACAGCGAGCGCCACGAGCTTTTCGATCGATGCGCCAAAGGCGTTGATCACCGTGGCTCCTAAAGTCGCCGAGACCATGCTCACGAGCAGCCAGGGCACGCGACGGCGCGCGGTTGCAAGCGGGCTCGCGAAGACGTCGGTCTCCGACACTCCGCCGAGCTTTAAGAGATCGTCTTCTGCCTCCTCGTCGATGACATCGACCACGTCGTCGACGGTGATCATGCCGAGCAGCCGTCCTTCGGGGCTCACCACCGGCGCCGAGACGAGACCGTATTGCTTGAACAGAAAGGCGACCTGTTCCTGGTCCATGGTGGCCGGAACGAGGTGCAGCTGCTTCATGGTGAGCGAGCGCAGTGGTACTTCGCGACGGCTGCGCACCAGGCGCGAGAGCGGAACGGCGCCTACCGGCCGAAAGCGCACGTCGACGATGAACAGCTCGTAGAAATCGTCCGGCAGGTCTTCGTGCGCGCGCAAGAAATCAATCGCTTGGCCTACTGTCCAATAATCCGGCAGCGCCACGAACTCGCGCTGCATGAGCCGGCCGGCCGAATATTCGGGAAAGGCCAAGCCCTGCTCGACAAACGCGCGCTCGGAAAGCGGCAGAGCCTGCAAAATGGCGCGCTGCAGCGCCGGCTCGAGATCAGAGAGAAGGTCGACCGCGTCATCAGTTTCGAGCCGGGCGACGATCCGTGCCGCTAGCTCCGGTCCGAGATCTGCGACCAGTTGCGCGCGCACTTCCGAATCGAGATAGCCGAGCGTGTCGGCCGGCAGCTGCTCGCCCAAGGCCCGCACGAGCCGGCTGCGCTCATCGGTATCGAGCTGTTCGAGGAGATCGGCGAGATCGGCCGGATGCAGCGGCGTCGACAGGCCCGCAGCGAGCTCGAGCGCATCCGCCGCGAGCGCCTCTTTGACCTCGGCGACCAGCGCCTCCGAGAGGCCCAGCGCCGGCGCCGGCGCCGTCTCCACGGAGCGCTCGCGGGTCGTGCGCGCCTCGCTCACTTGGCCTGCGCCTGGCCTCGGGTGAGCGCGTCGACACAGGCCACCGCGCTCATGTTGACGATCCCACGCGCCGTCACCGAAGGATTGAGGATGTGCGCGGGCTTCGCCGGCCCGATCAGGATGGGCCCGATCGTCACCGCTTCGGTCACCGCCTTGACGAGATTGTACGCCGCTGAAGCGGCATCGAGGCTCGGCATGATCAAGAGATTGGCCTCACCCGAAAGTGTCGAATCGGGAAGAAGCCGCCTGCGGATCGTCTCCGAGAGGGCGGTGTCGGCCTGCATTTCACCGTCGACTTCGAGCTCGGGCGCCATCTCCCGCAACATGGCAAGCGCCTTGCGCATCTTGCGCGCCGACGCGGTATCGCGCGAGCCGAAGTTGCTGTGCGAGACGAGCGCGACTTTCGGCTTGAGCCCGAAGCCGCGCACGATCTCCGCGGCATGCACAGCGGTAGAGGCGATCTGCTCCGGGGAGGGATCCTCGACCACCGAGGTGTCGGCGATGAACAGTCCGCCGCGATCGAGCACGAGCCCGTGCACGGCCGAAGCCTCGCGCATCTCGGGCCGCAAACCGAGCACGTCGAGGACGTGGCGCAGATGCGCGAGGAACCGCCCCACCGGGCCGGCCAGCATGGCATCCGCCTCGCCGCGCGCCACCATGATCGCGGCGATCACGGTGCGCCGGGTACGCACCACTTCGCGCGCGACTTCGGGCGTCACCCCCTGCCGTCCCATGCGTTTTTGGTAGAAGGCGACGTACTCGTTGTAGCGCGGGTCGCTGTCCGGATTGCACAGTTCGAAGTCGCGGCCCGGCTCAAGACGCAAGCCGAAGCGCCGGATGCGGCTCGCAATCACCTCCGGCCGGCCGATGAGGATCGGCCGCGCGAGCCCTTCTTCGACCACCACCTGAACAGCGCGCAGGACCCGTTCCTCTTCGCCGTCGGTGTAGACGAGCCGCTGCGGTGCCGCGCGCGCCCGCTCGAAGAGCGGCCGCATGAGGAAGCTGGATTTGTAGGCGCGCTCTTGCAGCCGCGCACGGTAAAGCGCGAGGTCGCGGATCGGCCGCGTCGCCACCCCGCTCTTCATGGCAGCCTCGGCGACGGCGAGCGGAAGCTCGACGATCAGCCGCGGATCGAAGGGCTTGGGAATGAGATAATCGGGGCCGAAGGCGAGCCGCTCTTGGCCGTAGGTCGCCGTCACCGTTTCGGGGGTGGGCTCACGCGCGAGTCGCGCGAGCGCATGCACACAGGCGATGCGCATGGCCTCGTTGATCTCGGTCGCCCCCACGTCCAGCGCCCCACGGAAGATGAAGGGAAAGCAGAGGACGTTATTGACCTGGTTCGGATAGTCGCTCCTGCCGGTGGCGACGATGGCATCGGGCCGCACCGCCTTCACCTCTTCCGGCATGATCTCGGGGATCGGATTGGCAAGAGCGAAGACGATGGGTTTTTCGGCCATGCTCGCCACCATCTCGGGCGTTACGACCCGGGGTGCCGAAAGACCGATGAGCACATCGGCGCCGCGGATGGCCTGCGCGAGCGTGCGCAGCTCGGTGCGTGCGGCCCAGCGCGCCTTCCACGGGTCCATGAGTTGCGTGCGCCCCTCGTAGACCACGCCCTCGATGTCGGTGGCGATCACCTGCTCGCGCCGCAACCCGAGCTTGGCGAGGAGTTCAAGACAGGCGAGCGCGGCCGCCCCTGCCCCGCTCGTCACCAGTCGGATGTCCTCAAGGCGCTTGCCGACCAGTTCGAGGGCGTTGATCAGCGCAGCCGCGACGATGATCGCAGTGCCGTGCTGATCGTCGTGGAAGACCGGAATGCGCATGCGCGCCTGCAGGCGGCGCTCGATTTCGAAACATTCCGGCGCTTTGATGTCTTCGAGGTTGATTGCACCGAAACTGGGTTCGAGCGCCGCCACGATCTCGACGAACCGGTCGACGTCACGCGCGTCGACCTCGATGTCAAAGGCATCGATGCCGGCGAATTTTTTGAAGAGGACTGCCTTGCCCTCCATGACCGGCTTGGCGGCGAGGGGGCCGATGGCACCCAAGCCCAAGACTGCAGTGCCGTTGGTGACGACGGCGACGAGATTGGCACGGGTGGTGAGCTCGGCCGCCGCAGCCGGATTGGCGGCTATGGCCTCGCAGGCGGCTGCAACTCCGGGTGAATAGGCGAGGGAGAGATCGCGCTGGTTTGCGAGCGGTTTGCTCGCCGAGACGGCAAGCTTACCCGGGACCGGGCTTCGATGATAGTCGAGCGCGTCCAGGCGCAGCCGGTCCTCGCTCATGCTCGTCGTCCGGGTTGGAACGGGGCCCGCTGCGCGGGTCGGATGGTGCGGTCGAGAAGACTCGAACTTCCACGGCCCGAAGGCCACCAGCCCCTCAAGCTGGCGCGTCTACCAATTCCGCCACGACCGCACTATGACAGCGCCAAGGGGTATCTGGCGTGCGCGGGCCTTTAGCGCAAGGGGTGACGTTAGGCAAGACGGTTGTTGACGGGGTCGAGTGGCGGGTGTCGCCGGGCCTCGTCCCTTACCCGCAAGCGGTGGCGGCGATGGAGGAGCGGGTGGCGGCCATCCGAGCCGGCACCGCTTCGGAGCTCGTTTGGCTGCTCGAACATCCGCCGCTCTATACCGCCGGCACGAGCGCCGATCCCGCCGAGCTTCTCGACCCGCATCGCTTTCCCGTGTTCAAGACCGGCCGGGGTGGTCGCTTCACCTACCACGGACCGGGCCAACGGGTGGCCTATGTCATGCTCGATCTGGCCCGCCGCGGCATTGATCTTAAAGGGTTCGTGTGGCGGCTCGAGGAGTGGGTCATCCGCACCCTCGCGCAGCTTGGCATCGCAGCCAAGCGCTGCCCGGGCCGGATCGGCGTGTGGGTGGATATGCCCCGTGGCCCTGAGGCCAAGATCGCCGCGATCGGCGTGCGGGTGCGGCGGTGGGTGAGCTACCACGGCCTTGCGCTCAACGTCGCCCCCGATCTCGACCATTTCTCCGGCATCGTGCCCTGTGGCTTGCCCGAGTATCCCGTCACCTCGCTTGAGGCCCTCGGACAGCCGATCCCGCTCGCACAGGTGGACGCTGCTCTAGCCGCCACCTTCCCCGAAGTGTTCGAACACCGGACGGCCGAGATCTAGACAAAAGCGGCGAACCACTCTCATCTCAGCGGCGCTATGCGAACCGTCTGCGACGCCTTGCCGGCCGGTGCCGGCGTTCGTGCGAGGCCGGCTCGGGCGCTGTTTGCCGGCCTGTGCCTGCTCCTGTTCGTTATCGGCCCGGCGCGGGCCGCCTGCACCGATCTCGCCGCACCGGGGGTGGACTGGCGACGGTGTCGGCTGGACGGCGCGGCCCTTGATGGGGTCGATCTAACGGGCGCCCGGATTCCCGATGCCTCCTTTCAACGCGCGCAGCTGCGCAAAGCGCGCTTGATCGGCGTGGATGGACGGCGAGCCCGCTTCATCTCGGCCGATCTGCGTGACGCGATTCTCGATCGCGCTGATCTCGTGAGCGCCGATTTCACCAATGCCGATCTGCGCGGCGCTTCGCTCAAACAAGCCGATCTCAGACGGGCCCGCTTGTTTCGCGCCGATCTGCGCGATTCGGATCTCACCGGCGCCAATCTCGAAGGTGCCGATCTGTTGCACGCGCAGCTTGCCGGTGCGCGCTGGGTCGATGGGACGAGCATCTGCGCCCCCGATTCGGTCGGCCGCTGCCATCCGTTGCCGGCAAGCCGTGACGCGCTCTCGCCGCCTGGGCCCTCACCCCTCGTCCGCGAGTAGGAACTCGTCGCCCTCGATGCGCCCGTCACGCAAGATCGGCAGCAGCTGATCGGCCGGCAGCGCGCGGCTGACGAGAAAGCCCTGGATCTCGTGACAGCCCATGCGGCGCAACAGGCGCAGCTGTTGGGCGGTTTCCACCCCTTCTGCGACCACGTTTAGGCCCAAAGAAGCTCCAAGTGCGACGATCGCCTGCACAATTGTTACACTTGAGGGGTCGCGATCGAGATCTTGGACAAAGGATCGGTCGATCTTCAACGAGCGGATCGGAAAGGAGCGCAGATAGGCAAGCGAACTGTAGCCGGTGCCGAAATCGTCGATCGCGAGTGCCACCCCCAGGCGGGTGAGCTCGCGCATGCGCTTTTGCGACTCTCCTGCCTCGCGCATCACCACGCTCTCGGTGAGCTCGAGCTCGAGGCAACGGGCGGGGAAACCCGTGCGCTCGAGGATCGCGGCGATCATCTTGGGCAGCTCGGGGTGCTGGAACTGGCGCGCCGAAAGGTTGACGGCCAGGCGCAGATCAGGCCGTTCCAGTTCGGCCTGCCAGTGGCGCACCTGAAGGCAGGCGGTCTCGATCGCCCAATAGCCGATGGGAAGGATGAGCCCAGTCTCTTCGGCTAAAGGAATGAACTCTGCGGGGGGAACCAGGCCGAGCTCGGGATGGAACCAGCGCGCGAGAGCTTCCACGCCCACCACATGGCCGGTGCGCAACGAGACTTGCGGTTGATAGAAGACGACGAGCTCTCCATTATCGAGCGCCCGGTGCAGGCGGCTCTCGAGCATCAGCCGCTCGAAGGCCTGGGCGTTCATGTCGTTGGTGTAGAACTGGACGTGACCGCGCCCGAGTTCCTTCGCACGTCCTAAGGCGATGTCGGCGTTCTTAACGAGCGTGCTCGCGTCTTCGCCATCGTGCGGGAAGACGGCGATTCCGATACCCGCGGTTACGGTGAGCTCGTGACCGTTGACCACAAACGGCGCCTCAAGCGCGCGCAGGAGCTTGTGCGCGACCTTGACGATCGGATCGGTGCTCGCAAGGCCGGTGATCAGGACGAGAAAGCGGTCGCTTGCCAGACGCGCCACCGTATCGCTGCGCCGAAGCACCCCCCGCAGCCGCTCGCCCACTGCTTTCAAAAGCTGATCGCCGCGTTCGAAGCCCAAGGAGTCGTTGACCAGCTTGAACCGGTCGAGATCGACGATCATCACCGCCAACAGCTGTTGGGCGCGACGCGCGCGCTCGATCGCCTGGGTTAGCCGATCGATGAACAAAAGGCGGTTGGGCAATCCCGTGAGCGGGTCGAGATAGGCAAGCGAACGCAAGGTCTCTTCGGTAAAGCGGGCAAGGGTCGCATCGCGCAGGGTGAGAAGGACTTCGAGGCCCGGGACCAAGACCGGGCTCGCCGTCACTTCAAGCGGGACGAGCTCGCCGCTTGCCCGTCGACCCAGCAGTTCACGAACCGCACCCGACCGCGGCAGCTCTTCGAGTACGAGCCGCTTGAGAGCCGAGGCGTCCTCGCCCGAGAGCAGCTCATCGAGGGGATGGCCGAGAAGGGTTGCGCGATCCCGCCCGAACAGCCGCTCCGCGGCGCGATTGAGAAAGCCGATCACCCCGCTGCGATCGAGGCCGACGAGCGCGGTCGCCACCGCATCGAGAAGGCTCAAGTCAACGGCCGGGTGCGGCGTAAACGGCGCTCCTCCTTCCTCTGCCAGGCCACAAGACGATGGCACCGCGGGTGCGGTGGGCGGGGCAGGTGCGGGTGCAGAAGGCTCGCTCTTGAAAAGCGAGCCCTCCTTGGCGCGCAACAGGGCGATGAGGAGCTCTTGGTCGATAGCGATCAGGCTCACCTCAAGCAGCACCGGCGCGTGGGCCGTGCGTGCGGTGAGCTGGGCCAGGACTCTTTCGCCCGTTGCGCGTGCCTCATCGACGAGCTCGAGCCAGAGATCCTGTTCGCGCGGCGCAAGAATCGGTTCCATCGCATGGGGTAGCTGCACACGGAGGAGTTCCGCCAATGCGTCGCGCGGTTCTGGCGATACCCAGCGCACTCGGCCTTGGGCATCGACAAGACAGACGAGCGCGCCACACGCATGGGCGAGGATTTCTGCCGCCCGCTCGGCGAGCTTGCCCGCGCGCGTCTCGTCGATTTCATCCGGTGCGACACCGAGCGCTCCCAAGATCATCCGCACCACCCCTTGGGCGTCGCGGAACGGGCGCGCAGCGTCGCGAACCCGCCGCACGGTACCCTCGGGGGTGAGGATGCGATACTCGAGCGTGGCATCCTCACCCGCGAGCAGCCGTTGCAGCCTTTTGCGCGCAAGCGTGCGGTCGGCGCTGTGCACGACCCCGTTGGGACCGTGCGCGAGCGCGGGATCGCCTTCACCGCGCCCGCAGGCCGAATAAAAAGCCTGATTTGCCCATAGAAGCCGCAGCTGGCAATCGTCGCCCACGCCCAAAATGTAGAAGCCCTCGCGCGCCAGCCCCGCCCACGGCGCGATGCCGCCGACAAGACGCGCGAACGGGTCGTCCGCTGCTTGCAACCACAGCACGCTCAAGCCTTCCGTGCCGGGCAGATGCGCAAGTCGGGCACGCAGCTCGCACGGCTCGCCGCGTGCGGTCGTCAGCCGAAGCGGCCCCTCGAAGCTTTCGCGCGCGACGATCGCGTTGCGCAGCCGAACGAGGCGCTCGCGCGGCTGCGCTGGATCGAGCAGCCGGCGCAGCGAGCGACCGACCAATGCGGCCGCATCGTGGCCCACGAGCTCGAGCAGGCGTCGGTTCGCGGCCAGCACTTCCGCTAATGGACGCGGCAGAGCAGCCGCGCGCACAAGGACCGCGGCCTCGCCCGTGGTCTCGATCAGAGCGAGGAGTTGGGGTTGGAACTCAGGTGCCACGGACCGCGATCGGGCGCAGCAGCCGCACGCCTTTCCGTACGCCTTCGGCCCGGCGTCGCGACATCGTCGCTGCGGCGCAAGATGTAGGAGTAAATGCGGCGTCGCGGCTCATTGTCACGGCATCGATGCCCGATCGCGGCGGCGGGCCGCGGTGGTTTTTTCCTCATTCAACCAGAAAGGACCCGCAACCGAAAGGCGGCCGCGCGCAAGGTTAATCTGCCGCGCCGGCCGGACGTGCTCACGGGATCACGGCAGCGGCAGCGATGCCGCGCTCGCTTCTTCTGCGCGGCGCAGAGCTTGCGGGATGTGCTCCGGCAAGTCCTCCGCGATCAGATGCGGCCCTGCGCACGCCCCGGCGCAGGCGTGCAACCACACCCCCGCCGCCGCCGCTTCGAAGGCCGGGACCCCTTGCGCGAGCAAACCCAAGATCATCCCAGCGAGCACATCTCCAGTGCCGGCGGTCGCGAGCGCAGCCGGCGCCCAGGGTTGGATCGCCGCGCGGCCATCGGGGGCGGCGATCACACTGTCAGCCCCTTTAAGCACGACAACCGCCCCACTTTCCGCCGCTGCCGCGCGGGCGCGCGCAAGCCGGTCACCTTGGTGCGCGAACAGGCGCGCATATTCGCCATCATGGGGAGTGAGCACGCAGCGCGCGTGCAGAACCGACAACAGCCGCGCGCGGTCGCCCGCAAAGGCGGTCAGCGCATCGGCATCGAGAACCAACGGCCGCCCCGATCGAGCGAGGAGCACCGCGATCTCCCGCGTCGGTTCGTCGGTTCCAGCTGCGGGCCCGATGAGCCAGGCGTTCAAACGGGGATCGTCGAGCAGCGCAGCGATCGCTGTGGCATCGGGGCACAGCTTGGTCATCACCGCGGTCAGCGAAGCAGCGTAGACCGGCAGCGCGGCCGGCTGTGCGGCGACGCTCACAAGACCCGCGCCAATGCGCAGCGCTGCGCGCGCCGCCAACCGCGTCGCACCGGTGGCATGCGGCGGCCCGCCCACCACCACCGCGTGCCCGAAGCGATATTTGTGGGATTCGGCTCCGCGCCGCGGCACCGCCGACCACCACCAGCACGGATGGTTGACGCGCAGCCCCTCGTCCACCGAGGCCACGATCGCATCCGGAATGCCGATGTCGGCGACACGGAGCTCGCCTACGAGTTGGCGCCCGGGGAGCAAGAAATGGCCGGGTTTGGGCCGACAGAAGGTGACGGTGAGCGAAGCCTGCACGGCGCACCCCAGAACCGCCCCGCTTGCCGCGCTCACCCCAGAGGGCACATCGACCGCGACGATCGGGCCCGGGTGCGCGCGCAGCCTTTCGACCCACTCAGCTGCGCGACCGGTGAGCGGACGTGCGAGCCCGGTGCCGAAGAGCGCGTCCACAACGACCGTGTCAGAAGAGAATTCGGGTAGGTTTGCGACCTCGAGTGCAACGTTCAAGCCGAGATCCGTAAATCGCCTGAAGGCTTCGCCGGCATCGCCAGTGAGACTCGTGGGATCGACGAGGCTTGCGACGCGCACCGGCCAGCCGAGCACGGCGAGGCGGCGCGCCACCACCCACCCGTCGCCGCCGTTGTTGCCCGGTCCGGCAAGCACGAGCGTCGGCCGAGGGGCGAAGCGGGCAGTGATTTCCCGCACGACCGCGCGTCCGGCCCGCTCCATGAGCACGATCCCCGGGGTGCCCGCGCGTATGGTGGCGGCATCGGCCGCGGCCATGCGCTGCGGGGTGAGCAGGACGCCATCGGGCGGAAACGCTGTGGCCGTGGGCGCCATCGAACGCCTCACACGCTGCGATGACGGGCACGCGCAGCGCGTTCGATCGCAGCCGCAACCAAGGGATCGATCTCCAGCCGATCGCGCAACAGGCCCAAAAGGCGAAGCTCGGCCTCATCGGCCCTGCGATCGGCTGCCACGACATCGCAAGCAAGCGCGTACGCGGTTTCCCGTAATTCTTGGGGCAGCGCCTGAGCGATCGCGTCGAGCGCGATCTCAAGACCGTCTTCGCGCGCGAGCATCGCTGCGCACTGCCGCCCGATCTCGGCTATGCGGCCGCGATCGAAGGCAACGAAGGCCGGCAGGCTGGCAACCAGCCGGCTCATGGTTTCGATCTCGGCGTCAGAAATCTTTCCCTCGTCTGCCGCGGCGACCAGGACCATGGTGGCGATCAGCGCGGCATGACGGTCGAACCGATGCACGATCGAACCTCCCGAGCGCTCCAATCGGCCCGAGTTTCGACCGCGCGCGGTGGATCCGCAACGGTAGGTGACGACGAGATCGCGCAACTGCGGCTGCGGTGGTCGCGGAGCCTCTTGACGGATATCGCCTTAAAGGCGAACACCTCTATAGGTTATCAACGTAAACGCGTGGGAATGGATCGCAGCCCGGGCCCTCGGCCGCACCGCCTGTTGATCGCAGGGGATCCGGCGCTAAGCCGGGGTCTGATGCGCACGGTGTTGAGCCGGCTCGGCTATCTCGTTTCGGTCGCAAGTACCGGTACCGAGGCTCTGGCGATGCGCCCGAACATGCAGTTCTCGGCTGCGCTCGTGGCGGCTCGGCTGCCGGACATGGCGGGCCTTACGCTGGCGCGGCACCTCGCTTCCGCACCCTTTCGGATATCGGTCCTCCTCTTCGGCGATCCCTTCGACCGCAGGCTCGTCGAGTCCGAGGTCCACAACCGTGCGCGAATTGCGTTTCTCGCCAAGCCACTCTCGCTTGGGCGCCTCGTCGCCACGCTCAAGCGCCTCGCCGACGGGGAGCCCGCTACCTCGGCAGCGGAGCCGCCTATGTCCAGCCTCTCCTCCTTCGACCGCACGCGGTTGCGCGAATTCAGCAACGGCGATCCCGCTCTCGAGCAGGAACTCGCCAATCTGTTCCTCGAGACTGCCTCCCTTTATCTCGATCAGATGGCCGCGAGCCTCACCGACCCGGAACGCTGGCGGCGCGCCGCGCATGCGCTTAAGGGAGCTTCGGCCAACATCGGTGCCACCGAGATCGCCGCCTTGGCCGGAGCCGCGGAGCGTGCGGCGCCCAGCCGGGAACTGGTGGCGGAGCTCGAAGCCCGGTTGAGGGCGCTGCGCGCCGAACTTTCGTGCGCGCAAGCCCATACCCCCTGCGCGCTCTGAGCCGCTTTTGCAAGCGTTGGTGCTCCGCAACAGGCTCGAAGGGTTGTGCCCCTTCCTCTCGGGATATGGCTTGCGCGCGTTCGGTTGTTGCCTTGTCATCTGATCGCTTCGCTCGTAAGCGGCCGGTCAGTCGGCCTCCTGGCGGGGCAGGTCGGGCGCCACAACCATCCTTGGGGACCCCTCGAGATGCTCGCGAGCAGCCGCGTCGCTCTTGTGATCGGCCTTCTCCTCGGCGTTACGGCTTGCGTGCCACCCGAGAACAAGATGGCCGCGGTCGAGCCGGTTTTGCTGGACGACGCGAATCTTATCTATGTCGATCTGCCCGCTGTGCGGACCATGGAGCCGCAAGGTCCGCCCTTCGTGCAGGGTTTGCGCGTGGGCTATCTGGATCTGTACGAGCAAGCCGGAGCGCGCTTCGATCTCATCGATCGCGTCCATTTCGGCCGCAAAGCGGTAGCTTCGGCTAAGGGGCAGAACGTCCAGCCCGATCAGACGGCCCTGCGGCGCTTGCCGGCAGGGGCAGCGGGTGAACTCGATGCGGCGCGGGCGCGCTTGATCGCAGCGCTTGATGCCAACGGGCGCCGGACCGCCCCGGCTGACGCCGCTAAGGCGCAAGTCGCCTTCGACTGCTGGCTCGAACGCACGGAAGCGGGCGATCAGGCCGGCATCGATGCCTGCAAGGCGCGCTTTGAAGAAGCGGTGGCGGCGGTCGAGCGCTCGCTGTTGCCGGGTGCGCCGCAGCAGTATCTCGTCTTCTTCGCCTGGGATCGCGCCGACATCAGCCCGGCGGCGCGGCAGGTGCTCGAACAAGTAGCGGCCGATTACAAGGCAGGGCGCATGGTGCGCCTGCATCTCGCCGGACACGCCGACCGCTCGGGGCCCGAGGACTACAACATGCGCTTGTCGGAGCGGCGGGCGCGCGCCGTGGCCCAGGTGCTGCGCGAGCTCGGTGTGCCGCAAGAGGCGATGACGCTCGCCTGGTACGGCGAGACGCGTCCGCGCGTGCCCACCCCCGATGGTGTGCGCGAGGCGCAGAACCGTCGCGTCGAAATCACGTGGGACAAATAAAGAGAGGGGGCGATCAGCCGCTGCCGTCTGGCCGATCGCCCCTCGACGCGAAATCGCTCTCAAAGGAAAAGCGCTCGTTTAAGGCTCTCACCCGCCCGTGACGCTCATGTGCCGCCGCACGGCTGGGCGGTTGCGGCGGCGATCGATGACGAAATCGTGCCCTTTGGGTTTGCGCGCGATCCCTTCGAGGATGGCCTGGCGAACCAGCTCGTTGCCCTCGGAAGCGCGCAAGGGCGTGCGCAGATCGGCTTTGTCTTCTTGACCGAGGCACATGTACATGGTGCCCGTGCAGGTGACGCGCACGCGGTTGCACGATTCGCAGAAATTGTGGGTAAGCGGCGTGATGAAGCCGAGGCGCCCGCCCGTTTCCTTGACCCGGACATAGCGCGCTGGCCCGCCGGTGCGGTAGTCGATGTCCTCCAGTGTCCAGCGCTGCGCGAGCCGCGCCCGCACAAGGGAAAGAGGCAGGTACTGCTCGGTACGGTCGACGTCGATCTCACCCATCGGCATCGTCTCGATCAGGGTAAGATCGAAGCCCTCCTCCCCGCACCAGGCGATCAGCCGATCGAATTCGTCCTCATTCACACCTTTTAAAGCCACGCAGTTGATCTTGATGGCAAGGCCAGCTGCTTTCGCTGCCTCGATCCCCGCCATCACCTTCTCGAACCGCCCCCAGCGGGTGAGCGCCTCGAACTTGCGGGCATCGAGGGTGTCGAGCGAAACGTTGATCCGCCGCACGCCGCACCGATACAAATCAGCCGCGAAGCGCTCGAGTTGGCTGCCGTTGGTGGTGAGGGTGAGCTCCTCGAGCCGCCCCTCGTGGACGTGACGGCCGATCTGCTCCACGAGCCACATCACATTGCGCCGCACGAGCGGCTCGCCCCCGGTTAGGCGGATGCGGCGCACGCCGAGCTCGATGAACACAGAGGCGAGGCGGTCGAGCTCTTCGAGCGTCAACAGCTCGGCTTTCGGCACGAAGGTCATGTTCTCCGCCATGCAGTACACACAGCGGAAGTCGCAGCGATCGGTCACCGAGATCCGCACATAGGTGATCGCGCGACCGAACGGATCGATCATCGAGCCCCTCCTCCCATCGGCGGCCGTCGGGCTTCGCTTCGCCGCTCGCCCTTTTGGCTCTATGGTGCTCTCGGGCCTTGCTGGCAAGGTCGCCCGATCGGTTCGATGGTGGCGACCACTTGGGTCGAGATCGCATGAAGCTCGCTTTCCTTGCCGCGCAAACCGCCGAGGCGCAACGCGCGCGCGACGAGCTCGAGCGTCGCTACGGCGCCGTACCGGTGGAGAAGGCCGACGTGCTCGTGCCCTTGGGCGGGGATGGGTTCATGCTCGAGACCCTTCACGCGCATCTCGACCGCAAGGTCCCCATCTACGGCATGAACCTCGGCACCGTCGGCTTCCTTTTGAACAGTTTCGCGCTCGATGGACTGCCGGAGCGCATCCGCGCCGCCATCGGAGTGGATCTCTATCCGTTGCGCATGCGGGCGCGTGATCAGACCGGTGCCGTGTTCGAGAGCCTAGCCATCAACGAGGTTTCGGTGTTCCGCGAAACTCGCCAGGCGGCCTGGCTCGCCATCGATATCGACGGCATTTGTCGGCTCGAGCAACTGGTATGCGATGGGGTGCTGGTTGCGACCCCCGCGGGCTCCACAGCCTACAACCTTTCCGCCCACGGGCCGATCATCCCCTTGGGGGCCGATCTCTTGGCGCTCACGCCAATCAGCCCGTTTCGGCCGCGGCGCTGGCGCGGTGCGCTTTTGCCTTCGCGTACCCGCTTTACGATCCGTGTCCTCGACCCCCAGAAACGGCCCGTTAGCGCAGTGGCGGATTTCAGCGAGTTCCGCGACGTCGTCCGCGTCGACGTGTGGGAGGATCGGGCGATCGCCTGCCGGCTCTTGTTCGATCCCGAGCACAATCTCGAAGAGCGCATCCTCAAAGAACAGTTCATCCCATAAGCCGGTGCTGTTCCCACCCCGCGCGTTCCGTCCTAGCCGGAGAGCTTGAGCAGTGAGCGGCCGCGCACGCCGATCCGGCTCATCCCCTCAAGACCCTCGAGCTCGATGAAGAAAGCCGCTCCCACCACCTGGGCTCCGACTTTGCCCAACAGTTGCACAGCTGCGCGCGCCGTGCCTCCCGTGGCGATGAGATCGTCGATGAGCACCACCTTGGATCCGGGCGGGATCAGGCCCTCGCTCACCTGCAGCGTGTCGGAGCCATATTCGAGATCGTAGGAATGGCTCACCACCGCCCCCGGCAGTTTGCCTACCTTGCGCACCATGACCAGGCCGCGCCCGGAGCGGTAGGCGAGGGCCGAGGCGAAGAGAAAACCTCGGGATTCGATCCCCGCAATAAGATCGGGATGAAACCCATCGACCAGTCGATCCATCTCGTCAACAGCGAGCCGCCAGGCGAACGGATCGGCCAATACGGTCGAGATGTCGTAGAAAAGGATCCCGGGTTTGGGGAAATTCGGCACCCGGCGAATGATCGCGGCGAGATCGGGTTTCTGCGGGCTCATGGTTCGCTTCACCTTCAAACCAGCGCTTCGCAGGCGCGCACGATGCGTCGACAAGCTTCCGCGAGCACTGGTGTCGCGGTGGCATAAGAGATGCGGAAATAGGGATCGAGCCCAAATGCCGAGCCGTGAACGACCGCAACACCGACACTCTCGAGAAGGTAGCGTGCAAAGTCCTCGCTGGTTTCGATCACTTTGCCCTCAGGCGTCCGCTTGCCGATCACCCCGGCACAGGAGGGATAGACGTAAAAAGCCCCTTCCGGCTTGGGACAGCGCAAGCCCGGGGCGCGGTTGAGCTCGCGCACGACGAGATCACGCCGCTGTTGGAAGACGGCGTTGTTCTTCGCGATGAAGCTTTGATCGCCGTCGAGGGCCGCTACTGCTGCAGCCTGGCTGATCGAACAGGGATTGGACGTGCTCTGCGATTGAATTACCGCCATCGCCTTGATGAGCTCAGCGGGACCGCCAGCGTAGCCGATTCGCCAACCCGTCATGCAATAGGCCTTGGACACGCCATTGACGGTAAGTGTCCGCTCGAACAGCCTAGGTTCGACTTGGGCGATCGTGGCGAATTGGAAGTCGTCGTAGATGAGATGTTCGTAGATGTCGTCGCTCATCACCCACACGTGCGGGTGGCGCAGGAGGACCTGCGCGAGCGCGGCGAGCTCGGCGCGCGTATAGGCGGCCCCCGTCGGGTTCGAGGGTGAGCAAAGGATCACCCATTTGGTCCGCGGCGTGATCGCCGCCTCGAGATCCTCGGGCTTGAGCTTGAAGCCCTGGTTCTCGGGACAGGGGACGAAGACGGGCGTGCCGCCGGCAAGCAACACCATATCCGGGTAGGATACCCAATAGGGAGCAGGGATGATTACCTCGTCGCCGGGATCGAGCGTCGCCATGAACGCATTGTAGAGGACTTGCTTTCCTCCCGCGCCGACCGTGATCTGTTGCGGCGTGTACTCGAGACCGTTTTCGCGTTTGAACTTGCGAGCGATCGCCGCTTTGAGCTCGGGTGTACCATCGACATTGGTGTACTTGGTCTCGCCGCGGCGGATCGCGGCGATCGCCGCTTCTTTGATGTGATCGGGAGTGTCGAAATCGGGCTCGCCGGCTCCCAGGCCGATGATGTCGCGCCCTTCGGCCTTGAGCTTGCGCGCAAGATCGGTCACGGCGATGGTCGGCGATGGTTTGATGCGGGCGAGGCTCTTGGCGACGATCGACACCGATACTCCTCCCACCCCCTTAACGAAGCCGGCGCACTCTAAGCAGGACCTCGGCGACCGGCAACCTTCACTCCTTCTCCCGCGGTCGCTTACTCGGCGGCACGCAGAACCGCGGGCACGAGCAGCGCACCGATGTGGGCGACGAGCTTGGTGAACAGTTCGGCGAGCACTTTAAGGCCGCACGTCGGCTGCCCGGTCCGCTCGTCCATGAAAAGCGAGCGGCGGAACTCGAGCTGCACGGCATGCAGCCCTTCCGCCGGACGCCCCCAGCGCTCGGTGATGTAGCCTCCTGCATAGGGTGCATTACGGGCAGTCTGAAGGCCGGCTGCAACCAGCACTGATTCCACTTCCGCCGCCACGTCGCGCGCGCAGGCCCGACCGTGGCAGTCGCCGATCGCCACATCCAAAGCGCGGCGTCCGCGCGCGAGCGTCACCTCGGTCGGCATCGAGTGCAGATCCAACAGCAGCACGGACCCGAACCGCTGCTGCTTTCGCTGCAAGAGTTCGCCGAGCCTGCCGTGGTAGGGCCGCCAGCTGTGCGCGAGGCGATCCGCGATCTCGGCGTGCGTGAGCTTGCGGCGGTAGAGGACGCGACCGCAAAGCCGGCTGGGGACGAGCCCGAGCCCGGCCTTGGCGCGCAGAGTCGGATTCGAACCCGCAACCGCACCGTCGACGAGATCGGGGTCGATTTCCTCGGGAGCGCGGTTGAGATCCACCCAGGCGCGCGCGAGCTTGGCGCAAATCGCGCTCGCTCCCGCCGATGCCCCGGCCCGCGCGAGCTCGTCGAGCGGTCCGTCCTCGAGCAGTTGCAGCTCCTCCCGGGCCACGCACAGCAGCTCGAGCAGTCTCTGCGGATAGACCGTGCCGCTGTGCGGGGACGATACCACGACGGGGAGCTCACAATGGGGCGGGGGCGCGAATTCGAAAAAGGGAACCGGACGCTCGTCCATGCGCGTGTCACGGAGAGGGAAACCACGGCGAGCCAAGCACGAGTCGCGTAAAGCGGCAATCGGTGCGTCGCGCCGCGCGCGTCTTCGCCCTGTGCCCTCTCCCTTGCGTCCTATCGCCCCTTGCAGGTGCGCACGAAATCCCCTACCTGCGCATTCGCGGGCGCGTAGCTCAGCGGTAGAGCACTACGTTGACATCGTAGGGGTCAGAGGTTCGAACCCTCTCGCGCCCACCACCCCACCCCATCGCTGGCGGCTCTGCGGCGCACAACGCTAAGGACGAGACGGCGCACAGCGCTTGGGTCGAGACTCCCGCGCCTACCACACGCCTTGACCGCGCACGCTCGCAGTCGCCTTAAGAGCCCGCGCTAGGCTGCCATCGCAAAGCGGTTCGCAGCAGCGGCTTCGAGCGCAGCGAGGAACTCCTGCGCCCACATCCGCGCCGAGCGGCGCTCGATTGCGGCGCGATCGCGCTCATGCCGCGCCTTACGCTCCTCAAGCGGCATGGCAAGCGCGCTTGCGAGCGCTTCCGCGATCTCTTCCGGATCGTGCGGGTTGACGAGCACCGCACCCTCGAGCTCGAAGGCGGCACCCGCGAAGCAGGAGAGCACGAGCACTCCCGGATCGGCCGGATCCTGGGCGGCCACGAATTCTTTTGCGAACAGGTTCATCCCGTCACGTAAGGGGGTGACGAGGCCGACACGGGCAAGTCGGCACAAGCCGGCGACAACCGAGCGCGGAACGGCGCGGTTGACCCAGCGCAAGGGCACCCAGTCGATATCACCGAATTCCCCGTTGATCCGTCCGGCGAGCTCGTCCAGCTCGCGCTTAAGAGCGCGGTACTCCGCCACTTCGGCGCGACCGACCGGGGCCAGCTGGAGAAAGGTGACTCGCCCACGCAGCTCGGGGTTGCGACGGAGCAGCTGGGCGTAACCTTCAAAGCGGTGGGGCAGACCCTTGGAATAGTCGAGCCGGTCGACCCCGAGCACGAGCAAGCGCGCGCCGAGGGTGCGCGCAATTGCGGCCACCCGTTCCTCACCTTGCGCCTTCGCCGCCATCCGGGCGACCGCGTTAGGGTCGATGCCGACCGGAAAGGCCCCGATCGGCACGCGCACCGAAATCGCCGAAAGGGCTGCCTCGAGATGGGCGGCATCGGTGGCGGTCTGTACGCCGACGAGATCATAGGCCGCGAACCCACCGAAGAGCATATCGCCGCGGGGCAGCGCGGCGACCACTGCCGGTGGCGGGAAGGGTACGTGCAGGAAAAAGCCTATGGGATTGCCGATCTCGAGACCGCGCAGTGCGCGGCCGAGCGGGATCAAGTGATAGTCGTGCACCCAGATGACATCGTCGGGCCGCAACAGGGGCGCGAGCACCTGCGCAAACCGTTCGTTTACTTTGAGATAACCTTCGAGTTGTTCCCGCCGGAAGCTCACAAGGCCCAAGCGATAGTGGAACAAGGGCCACAGGGTCGCGTTAGCGAATCCCGAATAGTATAAAGAGTATTCTTCCTCGGAGAGATCGATCGTAACCCAGCGCGTCCGCCCCCGCACGAGCTCTTTCGTCTCACAAGAGGCGGACGATTTGACCTCCCCGGACCATCCGAACCAAAGCACCTCCCTGCGCCCGAGCGCATCCGACAACGCCACCGCAAGCCCGCCGGCTTCCGGCTTGCCGCCCCGGCGCGGGACCGGGACGCGGTTGGAGACGATCACCAGGCGCGCCAGAACCCTTCCTCCCAGCTGCGCGACAGCCGCATGGCCGATAGGATCAATCCGACCTGTGAATAGGTCTGCGGGAAGTTACCCCACAATTGTCCGGTACGGGGATCGACGTCTTCGGAGAGCAGTCCCACGTGGTTGCGGTATCCGAGGATCCGTTCGAACAGCGCCCGGGCCTCTTCTTTGCGGCCGATCGCGTGCAAGGCATCGACGAACCAGAAGGAACAGACGATGAACGCGGTTTCGGGCAGGCCGAAGTCGTCGGGCCGGTCGTAGCGCATGACCAGGCCGTCGCGCAGCAACCGCCGCTCGATCGTGTGCACGGTGGAAACAAAGCGCGGATCGGTAGGAGGAACGAGGCCGATATCCGGCAGCTGCAGAACCGCAGCGTCGAGCCCCTCGCCGTCGAGGTCCTCGGTGAACGCGCCCACTCGCTCGTTCCAGGCACGGGCGAGGATCTCCGCCCGGATGCGCTCTGCCCGGCGGTGCAGATCTTCGGCCCGCTCGAAGAGCCCGAGCCGACGCGCGACGCGCGCCAGCCGATCAGCCGCTGCCCAGCACATGGCCGCAGAAAAGGTGTGCACGCGCTCCCGCCCGCGGTATTCCCAGATCCCGGCATCGGGGGTCAGTGCCGCTGCGAGCGCCGACTCGGCAAGGGGCTCGAGCTGCTGGAACAGGGCGAGATCGCCGGGTTTGGGTAGACGCTCGTCGTAAAACATCTGGGCTGCGGCCATCACCACGCTGCCCCAGGCGTCGTTCTGGCGCTGGTTCACCGCCGCGTTGCCGACCCGAACCGGTCGGTGCCCGAGGAACCCGCGCAACGCCGGCGCCTCCTGCTCCTCGACTGCGCCGTCGGGTACGAGCGGGTAGAGCGGGCGCAGCGGCATCCCCTCCTCTCCCATCACCGCCCCGGTCAAATAGGCAATATAGTCCTCCATCGTCTTGGTCGCGCCCAGGCGGTTGAGCGCCTGGACGGTGAAGTAGGAATCCCGAAGCCAGCAGAAGCGATAGTCCCAAGTGCGCTGCGTCGACGGTGCTTCGGGAATCGAAGTGGTGAGCGCAGCGACGATCGCTCCGGTCTCCTCAAAGGCGCACAACCTCAGCGTGATGGCAGCACGGATCACCGCGCTCTGCCATTCAAAGGGCACGTTGAGATAGCGCACCCAATCCTGCCAATAGGCGGTGGTCTCTTCCTCGAACTCGCGCGCAAGGCGCGAGGGCGCTTCGGGGATGGGCTCATCCGCGGAGAGAATGAGCGTCACCGGACGATCGAGGGCGAAGGCCGTCTCTTGGGCTACGAAGCCGACCGGAGCATCGGTGGTAAGCCGCAACGTCTCCGATGGCCCCACCCATCGCAAATGGTTGGACCCCAAGCGCAGCTGCGGCGTTTCCGCCCCCCATCCGAAGCGCGGGCGGTAGCGGATGCGGATGCGCGGACGGCCGGCGAGCGGGCGAAGCTGGCGGACCAGCATAGGCGGCCGGAACATGCGCCCGAAGCGGCGCATGCGCGGGGCCACATCGACGATCTCGAGGCGGTTGCCGCGGGCGTCTTCGAGGATGGTCTCGAGGACCGCCGTGTTGCGCCGGTAGCGCTGCTCCGCGCGTACCTGCCCCAAAAGCTCGATCTCGGCAAAGCCCGCCTTCGGCTCCTCGCCGTCGAGAAGCGCGCAGAAGACCGGATCGCCATCGAGCCGCGGCCAGCACAGCCAGACGATGCGGCCCGATGGCTCGATGAGCGCTGCGATCGCGCAATTGCCCACCACCGCGAGGTCGAGGGGTTGCCGCATGTTCGCGCCATTCCAACCCAACCGCTCGCACCCTTCACGCTTCGACGAGCCGCCGCAACCAAGCCCGAAGTTCAGCCGGCGTTCTTAGCCCCTCGCCCATGCGCAGGCCCCATCCCCCCATGGCCCGCGCAGCAGCGATGGCATCGAGATCGGTCACATCATCGCCCACAAAAAGCGGTCGGCGGCCGGCAAAGGGCGCTTCGCGCATCAAAGACCGCAGCGCTGTGCCTTTGTCCACACCGCGCGGCCGTACCTCAACGGCCATCGCTGCCGGCAACAGTTCAAAGCGCGGGTCCTCGGCCACGAGATCGCGGATCACGCCCTCGATCTCGGAAAGCGCCTGCGGGACGCGCCGCGCGTGCACGGCAAAACCGTGCGGCTTGGGCTCGAGCAAGGTGCCCGGCCGCTGCGCAACGAGAGCGCGGGCAACGCCCAGCCAATGCTCCGGCAACTCGGGTGCCGACACGATCTCGACCTGTCCATCCCAGCGTCGCAGGACGCGGCCGTGTTCGGCTGCGGCGGGCAGCCGAAGCGGCGCGAGCAGGCGGTCGAGGACCGCGAGTTCGCGCCCGCTTAAAATCGCAAGCGCGCCTTTGAGGCGTGCGCTCACCTGGCGCAAGAGCTCCGGCAGATCGGGGGGAACGACGACCGAATCGGGGGTAGGCGCGATCTCGAGGAGGGTACCGTCGAGATCGAGCAGGAGCGCAGCGGAAGCCAACAGTTCAGCGGGTTCTGGGAGCTGAGCGTACCTCACGGCCCATCGATATGGTGAGCCTGCATCGCGCTTGGAGGCTTGCGCGCTCAAAGCGACCGGGTGCGCCAGTCCACCGCCTGCTCGAAAGCATATGCTGCGCGGTACAGTGTTGCCTCCTCAAAATGCCGACCGACCAGCATGAGCCCCACCGGTAGCCCATCGAGATGCCCGCAGGGCAACGAAAGGGCGGGATGGTGGGTGGCATCGAAAGGCGCCGTATTCGGCAGCATCTCGAAGGCGCGCTTGAGGATCAGCTCCAAGGGCGCATCGGCCGGCGGAATCGGAGGCGCGGTGATCGGTACCGTCGGCATGAGTAGAATGTCGACCTCGCGCAGCGCTTCGTCATAAGCGCGCCGCAAGCGCCGGACGAGGTTCTGAGCCTTCGCATAGTAACGGCCGCGATAACGCGATATCATGTACCAACCGAGAAGCATCGTGTTTTTGAGTGAATCGGAGAGCTCATCTGCCCGTTCGCGCCATTGAGCATGCTTGTCGAGCAGGCTCAAGAGATAGAGCCCTTGCCAATTGAAACCAAATCCGTTGCCGAGCATCATCTGGACGGTCGCCCCCTCGGCTGCGATGGGAAGCCAAATGGCCGGCCCCTGCCGGTGCATGGGGATCGACACCGGCGCCACTTCCGCGCCCAACCGACGGAACTCTTCCGCGGCCAGGCGTACGAGCGCGTCCACCCCGGCTTGCGAATTGGGATGGTCGAACCCCTCTTCGAGCACACCGATGCGCAGCCCCACCACACCCTGATCGATCGCGCTCGTGTAATCGGGGGAAGGAGCACTGTACTGGCGTGGGTCGAGCCCGTCGGGCCCGGCGATGACCTCGAGCAACAGCGCATTGTCGGCAACGGTTGCGGTCATCGGACCACAGTGGTCGAGGGTGAGCTCGATCGGCATGATACCGGTGTAGGGAACGAGCCCGTGCGTCGGCTTCATCCCGACGATGCCGCAATAGGCGGCGGGGATGCGGATCGAGCCGCCTTGGTCGCCACCTAAGGCCATATCAGCCTCGCCCGCCGCGACCACGGCCGCCGAGCCCGAAGACGAGCCGCCGGCCATGTGATCGGGGTTGCGCGGGTTGCGCACCGGTCCCGTGGCGCTGGTGTGACTACCTCCCGAGAAGCAGTAGTATTCGCAAACCGTTTTTCCGACGATCGTGCCGCCAGCGTCGAGGATTCGGGTCACGACTGTAGCATCGATTTCCGGCACATAGCCTTCGAGCACCGAGGCACCGTTCATCATCGGCACCCCTGCCACGCAAATGTTGTCCTTGATCGCGACGGTCTTGCCAGCGAGCTTGCCTTGCCCACCCCCTTCGATGCGCGTCTTCCAGTACCAGGCACCATACTCGTTTTCGGCCGGATGCGGCCGGTAGCCAGGTGTTCTCGGAACAGTGACGGGAGGCAGCTCATCCGGCATGCGGTCGAGCAGATTATAGGCTTCGATGCTCGAAAGAAGCGCTGCACGATGCGCTTCGAGCTCGCTCTCTTCCATCGAAAAACCAAGCTCTTGCGCAAGCTCTCTCATTACCTCGAGCGTCGGTGGCTCGACCGTGCGCAGGCTCATCGCTCTCTCCCCACCCTTTGAAGCGACACGATGCTAAAGAGGCGCACCGATGTTGACCAGCTAACAAGTGAAGGCGGCGCGCGACTGCCTCTCGCTCTTCTGGAAGAGCTCAAGCCCAGCGCGCGCGAGCAGCGGGCGAGCGGAGAACCGACGACCCGAGCGCCCCATACCCTTGCCCGCTCGTCGCGCAACCCTCGGCGCTTTTGATCATAGGACAAATCGCAAGGCGGGCACTTCGATCAGCGATGCTGTGATCAGCCCCGTGGGCCTTCGTGCGAAGCGGCGCTTAACGAAATCGTAACGGTGGATGGTTGAAAAGGCTCTAGGGCGATCGGCGAGCCGGGTTGCGCATGCGCGAGGCAGAGCACACAGGCCTGTGCGGCGCCTCGCGCGAGAAGCGCGAGCACGAGCGGGTCTGCTGCCCTCACACGCCCCATTGGCAGGATCGGGCTCAGCATGAGATAAGCGCATGATCGCTTCGCTCGGACTAGGCCTTGCGCAGAGGAGTTTGTTCGCTTGCATAGTGAAAAAGCTTGGCTCGAAAATCTACTTCTATTCTGTCTACTCTGCACCTTGTTGCTCTTGCCCGCGGTTTTGAATGGGCTGCCGTTCTTAAGCGCCGACACCGCCAGCTATCTTCGGGTCGGAGCCGGGATCGCAGGCTTGTTCGAGCGCGCGCTCACCTCGTCCGAAGCCGATGTGCTTCTCACGGCTGGTCGTCCGGTGAGCCCCGAGGAAGTGCGCATCGGGGCGAGTTACCTCGCTGTGCGCTCACCTTGGTACAGCTTTGTGGCGTGGGTTTTGACCCGCGCGGGAGGACTTTGGGCGCTCGCGCTCGCTCAGGCAGCGATCGCGGCAGCGCTTGTCCTGGTTGCCATGCGCGTGGTGGCTCCACACGCGGGAGGGTGGATGCGTCTTACCGCCGCTTTGGCCATCGGCTCGGGCTCTACCCTCGGTGTGTACGCCAGCTCTGCCATGCCCGATGTGTTCCTCGGCTTCGGGGTGTTGGCCGCTGGCCTGTTCCTGTTGTGGAGCGAGCGGTTGCCGGTGCGGGCGCGATGGATGGTGTTGCTCGTGGTCGCGATCGCGGCTGCAGCGCACCCCACGCATGGTCCGGTTCTGATCGGCGCTGTGCTCGTTCTCGCATTCGCGAGCTGGCTCTTCCCGGCTTTGGTCCCTTCTGCTGCCAAGCGCGCCCTTGTGTCGGTCCTTTTGGCTGCGCTTGCGGGTGCAGCCGCGATCGTCATCGCGCGTGAAGTCGGCTCGCGGGTTCTGGGCGAACCCTTACGCTACCCCCCTCTTCTCATGGCACGTCTTGTCGCGGATGGACCTGGCCGCGTCTTTTTGGACCGGGCCTGTGCTACCCAACCGCTTGCGCTCTGTGCCTTTCGCGACCGCCCCCTCGACGATGCCCAAGTTATCCTCTGGGATACCGACCCGACGCGGGGCGTGTTCAGCGTCGCCGATGCCGACACCCGGGTGCGTCTGATCGAAGAAGAGATGGACATCGTCCTCGGAGCCTTGCGCACTGATCCGCTCGGGGCGCTGGCAACCGCGCTTAAGAACACGTTTGGCCTCTTGTTCTCGATCCGCCTTGAGGGTCAGCTCGAGCCTGTGATGCCCCCGCGCGCGCTGCTCGCGTTTGAAGAGTTGCTGCCGGGCTCCGTGGCGGCCTGGGAACGCACAGCTGTGGTGCGCGGCAGCTGGCCGTTTCGGCTCGTCGAACCGTGGCTGGTCGTAACCACCGTGGCTGCTCTGACATTCCTCGGCTGGTGGACCGTTGTGGGGGGACGTCGTGCCTGCGCGGTCGAGGAACGCGCGCGCCACCGCGCTTTGTTGTTGCTCGTCTTCGCCGCGCTGATCATCAATGCCGCGATCTGTGGCATCGTCTCCGCACCCTTGCCGCGCTATCATATGCGCGCTCTTTGGCTCGTGCCGCTGTGCGCTCTTCTTTTCGCGCTCGCTTCAGTGCACCCCGCTTCGGCACAGCGCGGATCGCTGCTCAGCGCCGAGCGCAGTTGAACGCGGTGCTGCCCCGCACCCTGCCAGCGGGAAGGGCGTCGCGGATGCAAGTCCGGTTCAAGCGCGAGCGCGGTCTGCCTGCTCGGTAGCGGAAGCGGTTCCAGCTTCTGTCCGCGGAGCGCAAGCGAAGCTTTCCGCTGTGATCACAGCGGCCGTTTCGGAGCTCGGCGCCCAACCGGATGATGGCTCCGATCGCCTTTGCCGCCTCATGACCGCGGTGCGAGCGGCGCGCTTGGGCGGCACGCGCAGTCCTGTCAAGCTTGTGGTCCTTGCTCTCACCCAGCGCAAGGCTGCAGTTTCGCGCCCAACGCCGGACCCACTTACAAGGCCGCTTTCGCGATGACCGCGTTGTCGCCCATACCCCTGCCCTACTCCCGCCATCGCTTGGTCTTTGTTCCCGAAGCGCCGATGCGTCTTCCCGGCTTCGCTGGCTCGGCTTGGCGCGGCGGGCTCGGATGGGCGCTCAAGCGCCTCGTGTGCGTGATGCGCTTGCGCCCCTGCGAGGGATGCCCGCTCGAGCGCTCGTGCATTTACCCTACTGTCTTTGTTGCGCGCCCTGATGAGGACGCGAGCAAGATGCGCAAGTACGCGCGCGTTCCCAACCCCTTCGTCCTCGACCCCCGCCATCCCCGAAGGATCACCGTGGGGCCCGAGGACCGCGTGGTCCTCGACCTCGTGTTGGTGGGCCGCGCCTGTCAACAGATCGCCTATCTCGTGCGCGCCCTCGAACAGGCGGCCGACAGTGGCATCGGTCCCGATCGCGGCCGCTTGCGGCTGCGCAGCGTTCACCCGGTCGCAGCACCGTGGAGCGACGCAGAAGGCTCGAGCGAAGCCCAAGCGATGCGGGCTGAGGGCACCCCGATCCCCGTGCCGCCTTTTACGCCGCGGGTCGAGCTCGCCTTGCGCACACCGTTGCGGCTGCAGCACGACGGCGCGCTCGTGCGTCCGCACGACTTCGAGCCCGTCTGTTTGGCCATGAACCTGGTGCGGCGGATCTCCATGCTCTGCCACCACCATAGCACCACCGAGCTTGAGGTCGACTTCCGCGCGCTCAAGGCGCAGGCCGAGCGCATCCGCCTTCTCGAGACGGAGCTGGCTTGGGTGGAGCAGAAGCGACATTCGGCGCGCCAACAGGCGCTCGTGCCGATGGGGGGTCTTACCGGCCGCATGGTGCTCGATCTTTCGGACGCCCCCGACCTCTGGCCCTTCCTCTGGCTCGGCCAATTCATCCACGCCGGCAAGGGGACCACCATGGGCATGGGCGGCTACCTGTTACGGTCGATGACGGCCTGAGCGTCTCGATCGACGGCGGTTCACCTCGCGCTCCGTGCCTCGAGCCCGCCAGCCGGGCCCGGTCCCGCCGGTTTCTCAACGCGTATGGATGGTTAGCTCGGCCTCGAGACCCGAGACGAACTCGGCGACGACGAGGATGCCGTCCTCTTCCGGGATCACCCCGGCGAGTCGGAGCTCCGGTCGGTCCAAACGGAAGCGGATCCCGCCGGTGCGGGACGGATCGGACAGACCTTCGTCGAGGGTTCGCGCCGCCTCCTGCAGCTGCGCGGAAAGGTCGACGACCGCTCGCTCTGCCACGAACTCGCGGGCGATCTTTTCGAACAACGGGGCGAAGAACCGGTACAGCGGATGCTCGATCGCGATCCGGACCTCGGGGTCGCGGAGCACCACGGTCTGACCGCTCGGATCCACTTCTGGAGTGGCGGTGAGCCACACTCTGCCGGACCACCCCTGCACCAGAGGAGCCGAGATTTCGGCCACGAAGTCTAGACCAACTAACAAGCTGCCGCCCTGTGGCGCGACTTCGACCGGGACGATGCGTCCGCGCACGGCATGGCCGTCGACCACGATTTCCGTATCCCGTTCCGCGAGATGGCGCATCAGGCCGGCGCGGAGCGCCTCCCAACCGAGACGGATCGGCAGCGTCACGCGCAGCCGACCCGGCGAATCCGATACCCCTTCCGCGTTCGGCAACGGGCCGGGCGGCTCGACGTTCGGTGGCTCGCTCCCGGCCGAGGCCTCGGCGCGCAAGACGACCGAGAGGCGCAGGTGATCGTCGGCGACAACGACGGGCGAGACCGCGAGGCCGCGCGGACGGATCACGACATGTACGAGCGCACCTTCGACCAACGGGAGCTGGACCGAGTGCGTTTTCCAAACTTTCGCAAGCTCGCCGCGCACAGACTCGCAAGGGATGGCGTGCCGCACCTCGTTCACAAGCCGTTTCAGCCCTTCATCGAAAGCCCCCCGAACCGCTCCCTCGATGCCGACCCAGAGGCCGGACACGATTTCCACTTTGGGCGGGTCCGTCCAGCTGTAGCTCGGCTCGAGGTCGACTCTCGGGCACCAATCCGCATCGATCGCGAGCCGAACGTCGGCGTAAAGGTTCGCTGCGGCCCGAAAGGCTTTTGCGTGCAAACCCAACAGTTTGGCACCGTCGCCTTTGAAGCCGCCGTTGCCATCGACTGCAACGTGCGTACTCACGCGCACCGCGTCGCCGTTGCGCGCCAAGGTGAACGGTGATCGCCAGGCGCGCAATTGGTATCGGGTTCCGACACAAATCTTTGGTCGAATAAGACCCATAGGGAGTTCGCCACACACATCGCCACCGTCGAGATCGGGTGATTGATGCTCGGTAGGAACGGACCCTTCGAGCCTCGTCCTGAGGGTCTCGAATGGAACCTTGAGCCGTAGCGCGACGTCGCTCTCTCGGAACGGTATGGCTGTCGTCAACACGGCTCGCTCCGGCGGCTCGGACAAGCCCTCGACGGGTTGTATTGCCGTGATTTTCTGGAACCCGAATGCGGGGGCACCGACCGATACGAGAGCTGCGACGGTCACCAAACCTGCCGTACGACACCTCATGGATCTTCCTCCTTTACAGCTGAACGAGCGTGCATTCGTGCGGAAAGGTACGACACCAGCACCGCGCCGAGCGAGGCGACCGCTTGGGCGAGGGCGAAACCAATAATCTCACTCTCCCCGGGCAAGTTCTTGACGCGAAGCTGAAGCTTGATCAGAAGAACGGCGATTGCGGCTGCGAGGATCGCAACCAAGACGCCGGCGATGAGATGCTGCAAGTCGGGCCGCGTGCCCGGGACAACGAGCGTTGCGAGGGCCATCGCCACCAAGGGCGGGGAAAGAAGTCCGATGTAGGTGAGGGCACCGGCGCCGCTTTCGGTCACGGTACTGGGCGGCCCGTGAACAATCCCGCCCCAAAGTCCTGCAGCGAGTACGAACACCAGAGACCACGTCGCTATCCACGCACGGCGCCGTCGGCTGGAAAGCCGGCATCGATGCCTCGACGAGGCAGGCCCTCTAAACAGCAGCACGAGCCAAACGCCGCCGGCGATGACGACGCCTACCGGCGCGACAACGAATTTCCCGGCTCCTAACCGAGACGAGTGGAACACGACCCAAAGAATTTCCGCGACAATTTGCGCCAATATTGCGACGCCGAAGGCGATGATTAACGTCCCGCCCAAGCGCCACAAGAAGGAGAAGGTTGCCGTTACGTCGCGCAACATTATCATCGGCGCGACGAACAAAACCACGTACAGGAGCCAATAGGGCAAAGCTACTGCAAGGAACTTCCACTGTGGAAGTCCCGTATTGGACCCAGTTTCAGCGATTTTCGCGAGAGCGATCAAGGATGTCACGAGCGGCGTTAAGACACGAATGTAGGCCTTCGGGATATCTCTCTCAGACCGAGCAGCGGGTATGCTCGTGTAGAGGACGATCGTGACAGAAACCAAGGTGCCGAGGAAATACGCCTCTATACGATGACGCGCCTCGCAACCTCCGCCTGTCGAGACGATAATGCCGCAAGTGACCCAGCGCGCGATGTCGTTTATGTAGCGTGTCGCGATCTCGGCCAGGATGCTCAGCCCAGCAGTCGTCCAGATCCATCCATCTTCGGACCGAGAACCTCTAGCCCCCCCGCTCGACGGGAATTGCTGCTGAACCTCTCCGGGCCGCGGCTCTGACACGGACCACATTCCCGCCACGGTTAACGCCGCCTTTAACAAGCATACTTCTCTAGCCTTCTCGCTGGCAAGCAAAATTGCAGATGTTAACCAGTAAGCAAGTAAATGATCAGAAATCTCGCTCAAGAAGATGTATTGTTGAGGACCCCCCGCATTCTTCAACCAAAGGTCGATCCCGCGCTCGGCTGCTACCCACTAGAGCCCGCATCGATCCTGGTATGGTCGCTTGACATCCCTCGATAGAGAGCGCATTCGCGTTTCGTTCGCTATCGGTATGGGTGCATCCTCTATCGATCCTCGCGTACCGCTCGAAACCATCGTCACCGTCCCCTCCCCGCTCGCCGGGGATCGAGCGCACCGGAGGCAGCGTTCCTTGCGGTACTACAAAAGTTTGCCGAGTCGTTACCGCATGTGACGACATCACAGCGCATGTGACGACATCACTGGATGTCGGGGGATTCGACCCGGCCGAACGGAACCGACGCCGTGAGGAGCGAGCATCTTTTAAGGAACCGCCAGTATCTTTCTGCCCGCAAGAAGCGCTGATGCCGTTGAGACTTGCGTTCGGTGCGCTGGCTAAACCTCAGCGCACCAGCGAGTTTTCGGCTCGCACCCTGCCCAGCCATGTCTTCCCTTTGCGCCGGATCCCGTATTCTGACCGAGGGACGATCGGCGGCCTTCGGTCGACGAACTCGTGAGTTATGCGCAACGTTATAGGTCTAGAAGTCTAGGCAGATCTACAGGTGGCAGGATCGCCTTCAGGCCGAAACCCTGCGACCATGCCCGGCATCGCATGAGGAAAGCCGCGAGTACCCGCTCACGGAACAGGAGCCGGCCCGGAAAACCGTCGCTCCTTAGGAGCCCCTGCGCGCTGCACCATCGAGCTCGCTGCGGCCTTGGCCCTCCTCAAAGAGCAGGCGGCAGCGCGCGAGGATCGTGCCGGCGACGTGCTCGTGCAACGCCTGGCCCAGCGGAATGC
>JAUQQO010000011.1 GCA_030549795.1 Pseudomonadota bacterium
AATAAGATTGTTGTCGATCCACTCGTGATCCGGCCCGCGTGCGAGAGCTACGAAGGCGTCGTCCCAGTTAGCGTGGTCCTTGGTCGATTTGACGACCATATCCTCGATGTTGGCGAGAAGATAACGAATGAGGCCCTTCTCGTGCTCCAGTTGGAGGCGGTTTTGTTCACCCGTGGCGTTGATGGTCAACAGCGCGGCGCCGATCGTGGCGAACAGCACGAGGGCGGCGAGCGGAATAATAACCCCAAGCCCCGACCGGTGACGTTGGCTCACGGTGGCGGTCGCCTGCATGCTCCCGTTCTCCAGCAAGCATCGCGGAGAACGGTAACCGCCAGGCGTTAATTAAAGATTGAGCGGATCCGCGCGCTCAGCGTTCCCAACGCGCCGCGGCCTCTTCGTCGGATGCGCGCGCTTCCACCCAGCGCGCACCGGCGGGGGTTTCCTCGAGCTTCCAGAACGGGGCTTTCGTCTTGAGCCAATCGATCAAGAAGGCGCAGGCTTCGAGCGCGGCGGCGCGGTGCGCGCTTGCAGTCGCCACGAGCACGATCGGTTCGCCCGGCAGCATGCGCCCGACGCGATGGATCACGAGCACGTCGAAAAGCGGCCAGCGCGCCCGCGCTTCCGCCTCGATGCGGGCGAGCTGGCGCTCGGTCATCCCCGGATAATGCTCGAGGGTCATGGCGAGGATTCGCTCCCCGCCGTGTTCGTCGCGCACAAGACCGATGAAGCTCGCGATCGCCCCGACATCCGTGCGGCCGCGGCAGAAGGCGGCGAGTTCGGCACTAGGGTCAAAGGGTGTTTCGACGACGCGGACGGTCATCCACCGGTCACCGGAGGAAAGAAGGCGACTTCGCGCGCGCCCGCAAGCGGCCGGTCGTCGTCGGCGAACTCGTGGTCGACGGCCGCCTTGACTACGCCGATCGCGGCACAGGCTTCGGCAAAGCGGGGGTGGCGCGATCCGAGCCACCTCTTGAGATCGCCCACCGTGCGCACTTCAGCCGGCAGCTCGACCTCCTCTTCGCTGCATCCGACGCGCTGTCTGAGCCAAGCGAAATAGCGAATGCGCATCGTCTTACCGCCAAGGGCTCGCCCCGCGCACCGGGGGAAGGCCCGGCTCACGGGTGGGCTCGTCGCGCATATGCTCGAGACTTTTATGAACATAATCCCAGGCGCTTGCGACCGTCAAGACGGCAGCCAGCCACAGGCCCCAACGGCCCACCTCTTCCACAAAGAGCCAGCTCGGCCCGGCGTCGCCCACGATGAGAAAGCCCAAAGCCACCATTTGCACCGCCGTCTTCCACTTGGCCAAGCGGCTTACCGGCAAGACGAGCCGCGCTTCTGCGAGATATTCGCGCAGGCCCGAGATCAGGATCTCGCGCAAGAGAATGACGAGCGCGGGCAACAGCGGTGCCCTATCGAAGCCGACGAGCGCGAGCACGGTTGCGGCGACGAGCAGTTTGTCGGCAACCGGATCGAGCCAGCGTCCCAGGCGCGAGTGCTGTTTGCGGGTGCGGGCGAGCCAGCCGTCGAGATAGTCGGTGGTGGCCGCGATCACGAAGACTGCGCAGGCGAACCAGCGCGCCCAGGCGCCTTCGAGGTAGAGCAGGCCCACGAGCAGCGGGATCAGGCCGACCCGGATGAGTGTTAAGAGATTGGGCGGACTGGTCAGCATCGCACGACCACTTCGTTCAGCCGCTGTCGTGGAAGTGATCGTAGATCGCCCTCGCGACAGCTCGGTTGATGCCGGGCACCCGCTCGAGATCGGCAAGACCAGCCTGCGCGACCGCGCGTGCGGAGCCGAAATGCTGCAAAAGCGCCCGTTTGCGCCGCGCGCCGACCCCCGGGATCCCATCCAGCACCGAGCGGCGCGCTTCTTTGGCGCGTCGGCTGCGGTGCGTCGCGATGGCGAAGCGGTGGGCCTCGTCGCGCAGCCGCTGCAGGAAGTAAAGAACAGGATCGCGCGGGTCCAGGGCAAACGGTTCGCGACCCGTCATGAAGAAACGCTCGCGCCCCGCCTCGCGCTCGGGGCCCTTGGCGATGGCGAGGACCGGCAGATCGGTCAAGCCGAGTTCGTCGAGCACAGCACGGGCGGCATTGAGCTGGCCCGCACCGCCGTCGACGATGACGAGATCGGGCCGGGTGCCGCTGTCCTGCTCGCCCTGCTCGCTCACCAGGCGCGCAAAGCGCCGCCTCAGCACCTCGCGCAGCATGGCGTAATCATCGCCGGGAGCGAGCTCGCTGCTCTTGATGCGGAACGTCCGATAGGCGCGCCGGTCGAACCCTTCGCGCCCGGCGACGATGAACACGCCGACGGCGTGGGCGCCCTGGACATGGCTGTTGTCGTAGACCTCGATGCGCTCGGGTGGGGCCTCGAGCCCGAGCCGATCGGCGAGTTCCGCGAGCAGCTCGGCTTGGGTCCCGAGCTCGGCAATTCGGCGCGCGAGCGCTTCCTTGGCGTTTCTGAGCGCGAGCTCGAGCAACCGGCGCTTCTCGCCGCGTTGCGGCACGCGCAAGCTGACCTTGCGACCGGCGGATAAGGAGAGCGCATCCGCCATCAGCTCTGCTTCCGGTATCGGCTCGGAGAGCAACAACAAAGGCGGAGCCTGCCGTTCGGCATAGAACTGGGCGATGAAGGCCTGGAGGATCTCGCCCGCCTCGCTGTCCTTGGTATGGGCGGGAAAATAGGCGCGATTGCCGTAGTTGCGCCCGTCTCGGTAAAAAAAGACTTGGATACAGGCCAAGGGGCCTTGGACGACGAGGGCGATCACATCGGCATCGCCGACCGCATCGGTGTTGATTTCCTGCTGAGACTGCACGTGCGCAAGAGCTTTGAGGCGGTCGCGAAACACGGCCGCGGTCTCGAAATCCAAGCGGTCGGCCGCTTCCATCATCTCCTGCTTTAAACGCTCCTGCACTTCCCGTGACCGGCCGGATAGAAACTCGCGTACCTCGTCGACGAGCCGGGCATAGGCTTCGGGCTCGATACGGCCGACGCAGGGCGCCGAACAGCGTTTGATCTGATAGAGAAGGCAGGGGCGCGAGCGGCTCTCAAAGACGCTGTCCGAGCAGGAGCGCAACGGGAAGGCGCGCAAGAGCGCGTTGAGGGTGGCGTTCACCGCTCCAGCCGAGGCGAACGGGCCGAAATACTCGGTGTTCGGCTTCTTGCTCCCGCGATATTTGAAAAGCTGCGGGAAAGGATGATCGTGCCGCAGCGCGATGTAGGGGAAGCTCTTATCATCGCGCAACACGATGTTGAAGGGCGGACGATAGCGCTTGATGAGATTGGCCTCGAGCAACAGCGCTTCGACTTCGCTGTTGGTCGTGATGACTTCGAGACTACGGGTGAGCGCCACCATCCGCTGCAGCCGGGCCGGCAATTTCTGCGGATGCGCATAGGCGGCGACGCGTTTTTTGAGCGAGCTCGCCTTGCCCACGTAGAGGACCTGACCCTTGTGGTCGAGCATCCGGTACACCCCGGGCTCGTTGGGCAAGGTCTGCAGTTGCCGGCGGATGAGCGCGGCTCCACTTGCCGGCTCGAGCGGTGCCTCGCCAGCCGGCTCCGGTTCCGCCACCGCTTGAGTGGGCTCGATAAGGTCCTGGCTCATCGACCGATTTGTGGGATGACGGGCGGCGCGGGTCAAGCGGGGGGCTAAGCCCCCCGCTCTTCCTTTATTTAGCGAGGCGCTCGAGGATCGCCCGCATCTGAGCGATCTCGGCTTCCTGGGTGCGCACGATCTCTTCCGCCAACTTCCGCACCTCCGGGTCCTTGCCGAAGGCGAGGACGACGCGCGCCATGTCGATCGCGCCTTGGTGGTGCGGGATCATGCCTTTGAGAAAGTCGACGTCGGCATCGCCGGTATAGGCGATGTCCATCTCCCGGTGCATCTTAGCGTTGGCCGCTTTGAAAGCAGCGGTTGCAGGGGAATCGGCCGCCGCTGCCGCAGGCCCGTGGTGAGGTCCGTGGCCGGGCATCGCCGGCATCGCGCCGCCCATGCCGGGCCCGTGCGGCATGGCGTGGGGCATTCCGTGCGGCATGGGGCCAGGCATCCCTTGAGCCTGGCGGATCTCCATCGCGGGGTGATGGCCGCCCTGCGGCAGCGCGTCAGACGCGATGGACGCAGAGGCCAGCGCACCGAGGGCAGCGATCGCAATTCGCTTCATCCTTCCCTCCTCGGGGATGTCGAACGGTTGCTCATCACGCTAAAGACAACGGGCGGAGATCGCCCGGGGCTTACAGAAACGGAGAGGCCGGCGGGGGTCGCCAAGGAGTGGAAGCGAAGAGCGGTGCGTGCAGCGTGAGCGCGGCGAGCGGATAGCCGCCGCGCGCGGTCGCTTGCATCTCCGGCCCCGCAGAGGGCGGGAGGATCGCCGCGCAGTGCACCACACAGGCGCCGGGCGGACGGCAGCAGGGGCTCTCTTCCGCGCTCGCCGAAACGGGCGCGTGCCAGGCGCGCGCAATCGACTGCAGGGGCGCGAGCGCCGCCTCCGCCCCGGCGTCGTTGAAACGGAAGCAGCTGTGCGCCGGCTCCACATCGAGCCAGGTGAGCGCCGCGAGCGCAAGCGCCAGGATCACCATGGGCAGCCGGCCACACATAGAACGTTTTCTAGAAGAGTCGGGCTGTCCTGTCACGGCATCTCGATGCCCGTACTCACGGTGACGGCGCCCAGATCATGAGCAAAACCGCAGCCGCCACCAAGAGCTGTCCCAAAAGCTCGCGTCTGCTCGCGCGCTCGTTGAAGACGCCGCGGCCAATGAGCAGCGCGATCAGCATCTCGATGAGCCCGACGGTGCGTACCGCTGCTGCCGGAGCGAGGGAGAAAGCGGTGAACCAGCCGGCCGAGGCCAAGGCCCCAAGGGTTCCTGCGCCAAGCGCGCTACGCCAACGGCGCGCTAAGCGCATGAGCACACCCGGATCGCGAAGCAGAAGCCAGAGCAAAAGGATCGAGCTCTGCAACGCGAGCGCGAGGAGCAAGGTCCAGCTCGCGGCGAGCAGCGAACCCGCGCCACCTGCGGCGAGAATGGCGGCGCGATAGGCAACAGCGGCGAGCGCAAAGCCCACACCGATCGCAAGCCCGCGCAGGGCAAGTGCCCGCACCGGACGGCTCAAAAGCGCCCGCATCCGCTCTGCGGAAAGCAATATCAGGCCCAAAGTGGCCAAGAGCACTGCAAACCATCCCGCAACACCTAAGCGGTCGCCCAAGAATAGCCAGCCGGCGAGACCGATGAGCAGGATCTCGGTCTTGGACCAGGCGATGCCGACGGCGAAATTGCGCCGCTCCATGACCTCGAGGAGGAAGAAGGTGGCAAGGATCTGGGCGATGGCGCCGATCGGCAACCAAAAGAGCAACGCGGGCGGGAAGAAGGCGAGTTCCTGCGGGGCGAGGATCGAAGCGAGAGCGAAAAAGGCGGCGCTCGCCGGCAGGCCGAAGAGAAAGCGCACGGCGGTCGCCCCGACTTGGCCGAGCTCGGCGATGAGACCGCGCTGGAGCGCGTTGCGCAGGGTCTGGGCAGCGGCGGCGCCGATCGTGAGCGGGATCCACAGCCAAAAGGGCAGGCTCACTTGGCCAGTGGCTCCACCCGCCCGTCGACAAGGCGCCAGATTTGATCGGTGCGGCGGGCGAGTTCGGGATCGTGGGTGACGATGAGCACCGCAGTTCCGGCTTCGCGCGCCACTTCGAGCAAGAGTGCGAAGACCTCTTCGGCGGTATGCGGGTCGAGGTTGCCCGTCGGTTCGTCGGCGAGCAGAAGGCCCGGTTGGTTGGCGAGCGCACGCGCGATCGCCACCCGCTGTTGTTCGCCGCCGCTTAGGCGCCCGGGACGGTGGTGCAGGCGCTCGCCGAGGCCCAAGCGGGTCAACAGCGCACGCGCGCGCTCGGCGGCCGAGCGCCAGCCGGTCCCGGCCAGGAGCTGGGGCAGGACGACGTTCTCGAGCGCCGAAAAATCGGCCAAGAGATTGTGGAACTGGTAGACGAAGCCGATGCGCGCGCGCCGGATCCGCGTCCGCTCGGCATCCGAGAGCCGGCTCGCGGCGCGGCCGTCGATCAAGACCTCACCGGCACTCGGCCGCTCGAGCAGCCCGGCGATATGCAGGAGCGTGGATTTGCCGGAGCCCGAGGGGCCGACGAGCGCGGCGAGGGTTCCCGAGGCGAGCTCGAGGTCGACGCCTTTGAGCACCTCGAGGGTGAGGCTGCCCTGCACGAAGCTCCGCCGAACCCCGATCAAACGCAGGACCGGCGGGCTCATTCGTAGCGGAGCACTTCGACCGGATCGAGCCGAGCGGCCCGAAAGGCCGGATAGATCGTGGCGAGGAACGAGAGGATAAGCCCCATCGCCACCACATTCGCGGTGCTCGCGAATTCGACGCGGGCGGGAAGCTGTGAGAGGAAGCGGATCTCCGCCGCCCACAGCTCGGCGCCGCTTAAGGATTCGAGCCACAGGCGGATGGTGTCGATGTTGAGGGCGAAGGCAAGGCCAAGAACAAGGCCGAGTGCCGTGCCGACGAGGCCCAGAGTCGAGCCGGCGAGCAAAAAGATGCGCACCACCGCTGCGCGCGTCGCCCCCACGGTGCGCAGGACTGCGATGTCGCGTCCCTTAGAGCGCACGAGCATGGTAAGGCCAGTAACGATGTTGAAGGCCGCGACCAGGATAATGAGCGTCAAGATCAAGAACATCACATTGCGCTCGGTTTCCAGCGCGGCGAAGAAGTGTCGGTTGAGCTGTTGCCAGTCGACAAGTCTTCCGGTCCCGCTCGCGGCGGCGAGAAGCGCCGGGCGTAGACGCCCGATCGCTTCCGGATCGTCGACCATGATCTCGATCGCCGAGACGCGCCCCTGCAGATCGAAATAGATCTGGGCGTCTTCAAGACCGATGAAGACGAAGCTCGAATCGTACTCCCACATCCCGACTTCGAAGATCGCCGCCACTTCGAAGCTCTGGATGCGCGGGACCATGCCGAAGGGGGTCGGGGTGCCGCGCGGGGAGATGAGCGCGATCTTGGACCCCAAAGAGAGGCCCATGCGCAGCGCAAGGCGCGAACCTACGGCGATCCGCCCGCGCTCGCCGAGCCGCTCGAGATCGCCCTGTTTGACCGCTTGGGCGAAGATCGCGCGGGCGGCGAGCTCGTGCGGGCGCACCCCGCGCACCACCACCCCCGAGGCCACCCCGCTCGCGGTGGCCATCACCTGGCCCTCGACGTAGGGAGTCGCCTCGATCACCCCCGGCACGCGGCGCAGGCGCTCAGCGAGCAGGTCGAACTCGGCGAGGCCTTCGGGTCCGGCGACGAGCGAGGCATGGCCGTTAAAGCCGAGCACGCGGCCCAAGAGCTCGTGGCGGAAGCCGTTCATGACCGCGAGCACGACAATAAGCGTGCCCACCCCCAAGGCGATGCCGATGAGCGCGAAGGCGGCGACGAGGGAGACGAACCCTTCGCCCTTGCGTGGTCGAAGATAGCGCAGGGCGATCAGCCGCTCGGCAGGGCCGAACATTCACGCCGCAAGACGCGCGAGCAACGCTTCCGGGGTGAGCTCCGCGCGCTCGCCGCTCCGCCGGATCTTGAGCTCGACTTTGCCTTCTTTGATCCCGCGCGGGCCGACGGTGACCTGATAGGGCAGCCCGATCAGATCCATGGTGGCGAATTTGGCCCCCGCGCGCTCGTCGCGATCATCGTAGAGCACTTCGACCTTGGCCGCCAACAGCCGCCCGTAGAGCTCATCGGCCATCGCGGTGCAGGCGGGATCATCGGGGCGCAGATTGATGAGGCCAACCTTAAAGGGCGCTACCGATTCGGGCCACACGATCCCGTGTTCGTCGTGGTGGGCTTCGATGATCGCGCCCACGAGCCGCGAGACGCCGATGCCGTAGGATCCCATCTCGACCTCGATCTCACGGTCGTCGGGGCCGGTTACGGTGGCGCGCATCGGCTTGGAGTATTTGGTTCCGAAATAGAAGATATGGCCAACTTCGATCCCGCGTCCCGTCCGAAGCCGCTCCGGCGGAACCGGACAATTAGCGGGATCGTGTTTGTCGTCGGTAGCGGCGTAAAGGCTCTTGAGCTTTTCGATATCGAGATCGTCGGCACTAAAATCGATTTCTTCGAAAGCCTGGTCGTAGAACACGTGGCTTTCGCCGGTCTTGGCAAGGATCTGGAATTCGTGGCTCATGTTGCCGCCGATGGGTCCCGATTCGGCCTGCATGGGAATGGCGGTAAGACCCATGCGGCGGAAGGTACGCAGATAAGCCACGAACATATTATCATAAGACTTGCGCGCAGCTTCGGCGTCGATATCGAAGCTGTACGCGTCTTTCATGAGAAACTCGCGGCCGCGCATCACACCATAGCGCGGACGAATTTCGTCACGGAACTTCCATTGGATATGGTAGAGGTTGAGCGGCAGCTGCCGATAGCTCCTCACATGCCGGCGGAAGATGTCGGTGACGTTTTCTTCGTTGGTGGGCCCATAGACCATCTTCCGCTCGTGCCGGTCGAGGATGCGCAGCATCTCGGGACCATAGGCGTCCCACCGTCCGCTCTCGATCCACAGATCGGCGGGTTGGATGGTCGGCATGAGGATCTCGATCGCTCCTGCGCGATCCATCTCTTCGCGCACGATCTGCTCGACTTTCTTGAGCACCCGAAAGCCGAGCGGCAGCCAGTTGTAGATGCCGGCCGCGAGCTGCTGGATCATGCCGGCCCGCAACATGAGCCGGTGCGAAACGATCTCGGCTTCGGCCGGCGCCTCTTTGAGCACGGGCAAAAAGTACCGGGTCAAGCGCATGGGACGCGGGCTCGTTGGGGAAGGCCGGCGCACTCTAGTAGCCGGCTTTCGCCCCCGCAACGTGGAGGCGCCATGCTCGTGCTCAAACCCGCGCCCGGCGAGGCGGTGCGACGTCGGGAACAAGGCGGACCGTGGCGGGGCGCGGATCGAGGAGATCGAAGCGCGCGAGCGTCTCGCTGCGGGCGCGGCCGAAGAGGCCGGGGGCGGGAAGGGGCCGCGCGATCAGCGCGAAGACGCGTCCGGGCGCGTCAACGCGCAGCCGAGCCGCTGCTGCCACCACCGGAAAGCCGGCGAAGTCGAGGTGCTGGCTCTCGAGCGCGATCGGGGTGCTCGTGCCCTCGACCAACGCCAGCTGCAACGGTGTTTTGGGATCGAAGCGGTCCTTGCCGACCGCGACCAGAACGAGATCGTGGCTGCCGTCGAGCCAACGTGGGCGCTCGGCCGGTCCGACCGACTCGCGCGCTGCAAGCCACCAAAGCTCGGCATGCGTCTCGGGCCAGCCCGCCGGCAAGCGGTGGCGCGGCACGAGAAAGAGCGCAAAGCGCGGGATGCGGGCAAAGATCGGTACCGCCGCTGCTTGGCGGATGAGGATCTCGCCGCGTTCGCGCCCGAAGGTCAGCATCAGTCCCAACACAGCGCGACGATCCAAGAGAT
This sequence comes from Pseudomonadota bacterium, assembly GCA_030549795.1. Classification (GTDB taxonomy): domain Bacteria; phylum Pseudomonadota; class Alphaproteobacteria; order Geminicoccales; family Geminicoccaceae; genus JANXAZ01. The sequence continues at coordinate 9,430 of JAUQQO010000011.1, forward strand.
CTACGAAGCCGATCGCCGCCTTGAGATCGATGCCGGGCAGGCCGTCGCGCGCGCGTTCATGTTCGAAAAGCGTCATGCTCGCTGCAGAAAAGCCGGTGTAATCGAAGGAGTCCTGGATTTTCTGCGCGATCTCGGGAGCGAAGCGGACACCGGGATGTTCGCTTTCGGGAAGGCCGCGCACAGCGAAGAGCGCAGCAGCGAGTGCTGCCTTGGTGGCGGAAGGCAGATCCTCAGGCCGAAGGGAGATGGGCTCGACCCGGCGTTGTGCTGCCGACACAGCGACCGGCGGGCCCGCCGTCTCACCGAGACCGCCGGCAACAGCGAGCAAGGCGACACCGGAGAACAGCCGGGACATAAAACTAACCACGGTCGTGGGCTCCTTGTTACGCTAATCCGCCTGCTCACCGCGCCATAGGAACAAGGCTCGTATGGCCCGGCAAATAGCCGCCCGCAGCAGGTGGTCGCGGATCCGCGATGGCCTTCGCGAGTGCGCTTGTGAGCTGATCGAGAGTGATCGTGACCATGGGTCCGGCGAGTTGCTTTCCCTTTTCCACACCCGCGACGGTGCCCACATAGCCGACGGCATTGACGGTTCCTTTTACGACCATCTTGGGCACGGGGCCGCGCTGTTTGAGCGTATTGAGCGCATCGCGCGCATTCTTGAATGTTTGATCGGTCGCTCTGCCGGTGAGCTTGCCTGCGAGCTGATCGAGACCTGCGGCGATGATCCCGGCTTTGAGCCCTTGCTTGACCGCTTCGACCTGCGAAGCGCCTTTCTCGAGCGCCTTTGCGTAAGCGTTCGCAAAGGCACCGCCGGTTGTTAAAGCAGTATTGGTCAATGACAGGCCAGGAACGAGGTTGAGCCCATATTTTGTGACCAATCGCCGAGCCAACTCAGGCCGCTTGCGACGATCTCAGCGGCTTCCCAGAGCGTGGCCTCGAGCGTTGCGGAATCCGCCTCCCATTCTGCCCGTTGCTGGGGGGTAAGCGTCGCCAAGATGTCGCGTGTGGTCGCTGCAACCGCTGCGGGTGGCTCGGGCAGCGGTGTGGCGGCCGGCGTGAAGAAACCGGGCGCGCTCGCTTGGAGCGGTCGCCCGTAGATCTCACTCCCAATGCCGGCATCGCCACCGCCCCCGCCATCGCCGCCCCCTCCGCCCCCGGGATCGTGCGCGAGTGCCGGTTTCGCGGCGAGCGCTCCACCCGCCCCTGCGAGCAAGGCCCGGCGGCATAGCCGCACTTGGGCGCGTTGCCGTGCGGATCCGTCCCCGCGCATGCGTCGCCTCACACGATGCTCAGATGCGAATGGCCGAAAAACGGCACGTCCAGCCGCGAGCGGGCAAAGACGGGACGGTGTTCGCCGCGGCGCATCACCAATAATCCGCGCCAGTTGCCGCTCACCACATAGTGCTGCCCGTCCGGCAACAGACCCACGCCGCGCGGCCGTGATAGTCCGAAGGCGGTCGTACGCAAAATCCGCCGTATGGTGTGGCTGCGCGCATCGATAATTACGAGTGCCTGTGCGGAGGGGAATGTTACGAGGATTTCTCCGAACCGCGCATCGAAGACGAGCGACTGGCCCTGGCGGAAGGCCCAGGGCTCGTTCATGGGAAACGTCGTCGCTGCGGTGCGCGCTGAAGAGACGTGGACATCGAGCAACGGGGCGGGAGCGAAGACGAGGCCGGGAGGTACGGTATCGTCGGCTTCGAGTACCTCGTCTCCGGCACCTCCGGCGAGCTCCTCGTCGCCTTCGAGGAGCCGGGTCTGGATCGCTACCACGCGGTCGGGCGCGAGCGCCGCGAGATGGCGGATCTCGAGTCCGCGGTCGGGACCAATCAGGCGCGCACACAAACGCCCATCGCGGCGATCGAGAAAGCTGATCGCCGGCTCGACCACCTGGGGTGCCTTGGGGCCCTTCGGGCCGCGGCCGGAATCCGGTGAACCATAGTGGGCAACAGCGAGCGTGCGTCGGTCGGGCATGAGCGCAATGTCGTGCGGACCGATACCTCCCGAGGGCCAAACGGCGAGTACCCGACCATCCGCACCGTCGCGCACGACCACCCGACCTGCGTGCGCCCGGAGATCACCCGAGAAGGGGGCTGGCGCACGCCGTTCCGGTGACGTAGACGACATCGCCTTCGGGAGCCCACACGGCATGGCCTCCGCCCACAAAGCCGCGGTCGTGAGGTTCGAGCAGGCGCTGCGGAGCGAAGGCCTCGAGGTCGAAGAGTAAAAAGGTCTGCCCCTCAAGCGAGCTCAAAAAGGCGCGTCGGCGGTCGGGAGCGACCGCCGCATGGTGCAGCGCGATCGGCAGCACCACCCGCTCGACGCCACCGTCCAGACGAAGCCGCGTGAGAAGGGCGCGCGGACCGCTCCAATCCGCGCCTGCGCCGCGGAAATGGTTGGGATCGAAAGCGAGGGAGCGTCCGCGCAGCCGGGCGAGATCGGGACGATAGCCGGGAACGAGAACGACCGACTCGGGCGCCGCGGCCGATGCTCACCCGAAAGGCGAAGCGAGCAGCGTGGCCCCTGCAGCTCCGAGCATCCGGCGACGCGTGAGGACCACGGCTTGGTTCGCGCGGGCGGTAGCGGAAGGCTGAATTGCCTTTCGCGCGAATAACTCGATCATAATTCTCTTTAAAGAGTAATTCGGACAAGCGGTCAACCAGGTCTGCGCAGCTGCGGCGGATCCCGTGCCCCCGCGCTACCTCCGCTCTTGCCGCCACAGCAGCTCTTGCCTAAAGTTCAGTTGTCTCAACGGGGTGTCCCGGCGGGCTGCTCCGGCCGGGGCTGAGAGGCGCGCACGCGCAACCCGTCGAACCTGATCCGGGTCATGCCGGCGAAGGGATTTGAGATGACCACGATCTCCCGCTCCCTTTCCCACCGCTTCCCCTTGCCGTCGTCGCGTACCGACACGCTCGCGATCGGTTGAGGCGCGACGTGGCCCGCGCCCTTGCGGCTCTGCGCGCACGCTCCGCGCTCCTCGCGGGCGCGTCCCCACGCGTGCACCTGCTCACTAGTCCCGTAGCCCTCGAGCGCAGCGCCGATGTGCTCCTCGTCGTCGGGGCGCGGCCCAGTGCCACCGCCGATCCCGACTCTGTTGCTGCCTTCGTCGAGGCGGCCGGGGCGCTTCTCGTCAACCTCGGCATGCTCGAGCGCGAGCGCGAGGCGGCGATCGGCCATGCCGTCGCGGCAGCGCGCGCGCTTTCGCGCCCGTGGGTGCTGGATCCGGTCAAGATCGGGCTCGCCGCGCCGCGTCTCGCCCTGGCGCGGCGCTTGCTCGCGCTCAAGCCCGCCGTCGTCAAACTCAACCGCGACGAACTCGCCGCCCTTGCCGAAGGCGGCGAGGAGGGGGCGCTCGTGCGCCTTGCTCGCGAGAGCGGCACGGTGGTCGCCGTCACCGGTCCCGAGGACTGGGTGAGCGACGGTGGCCGCCTCGTGCGCATCCGCGGCGGCAGCGCGCGGCTCGCCCAAGTGACCGCTTCCGGTTGCGCGCTCGGCGGGCTCGTGGCCGCCTTCCTCGCCGTGGGCGATCGGCCGTTCGACGCCGCCGTCCATGCGCTTGCGGCCTATGCCGTTGCCGCCCGACGGGCCGCAGCGCGCAGTGAGGGGCCGGGCAGTTTCTGGCCGGCGATGCTCGATGCCCTCGCCGCCCTGCGCCCCGCCGATGTCCTCGCCGAAGCCGAGGTGCGCGAAGAGCCGCGCGTCGATCTGCGGCTCTATGCCGTTCTCGATCCGCTCCTCGCGCGCGGCCGTTCGCTTGCCGATCTCGCGCGCGCCGCAGTGGCAGGCGGAGCGACGCTCGTGCAGCTGCGCATGAAGGACGTCGATACGCGCAGCTTCATCGAGACTGCCCGCGCGGTGCGTGCGGCTCTTGTGGGCACCGGTGTGCCGTTGGTCGTCAACGATCGCGTGGATGTCGCGCTGGCTGCCCGAGCCGACGGCGTCCATCTCGGCGCGCGCGACCTCGAGCCCGCGCTCGCGCGCACGATCCTCGGGCCCGAGGCGATCCTCGGCGTCACCATCCACCACGCCCACGAGGCGGAGGCGTTGCCGCCCGGGGTCGCCACCTACGCCGGGCTCGGGCCGGTCTTTTCGACCGCGACCAAGGATCCGGGCACCCCGCCGCTCGGCCCTGCAGGTCTCGCCCGCCTGATCGCCGCGGTGCGCGCCCGCCATCCGGATCTGCCGATCTGCGCCATCGCCGGCATCGATGCCGCCAATGCGGCCGAAGTGATCGAAGCCGGCGCCGATGGCATCGCGGTGATCTCGGCCCTGTTCGGGGCCGAGGACGTCGCCGCCGCGGCGCGGGATTTGCGCGCGGCCGTGGATGCCGCGCTCGCGCAGCGAACCAAGAGGGAGGCAAGTGAATGAGCCCGTGGATCGAACAGGCCGGCGCAGCTGCGCTCGCCTCCCTAAGGGAGGCCCGACCGTGATCCCGATCGCGCTGACCATCGCCGGCTCGGATTCGAGCGGCGGTGCCGGCATCCAAGCCGATCTCAAGACCTTCTCGGCCTTGGGCGTGTACGGCTGTTCGGCGATCACCGCCCTGACCGCCCAGAACACGCGCGGGGTGCAGGCGGTTGTGATGGTCGAGCCCGCCTTCGTGCGCCGGCAGATCGATTCGGTCTTCGAAGACCTGCGGGTGGATGCCGTCAAGATCGGCATGCTCGGCACCGCAGCCGTGATCCGCGCGGTTGCCGAGGCGCTGCGCTTTTGGCGGCCGCGCTTTGTCGTTCTCGACCCGGTCATGGTCGCCAAAAGCGGCGATCGGCTTCTGGCCGAGGACGCGGTGGTGGCGCTGCGCGAGGAGCTTGTGCCGCTTGCTACCGTGATCACGCCCAATCTCGGCGAGGCGGCGGCGCTTTTGGGCGAAGCGCCGGTCAGCGCGCGGCGGGCGATGCCGGCTGTCGCCGCGCGGCTGCAGGGGCTCGGTGCGGCCAATGTGCTGCTTAAGGGCGGGCATCTCGAAGGGCCCGAGAGCCCCGACCTACTCCTCCACGGCGGTGAGCTCATCTGGCTTGAGGGGCGCAGGGTGCCCACCCGCCACACCCACGGCACGGGGTGCTCGCTTTCCTCGGCGATCGCCGCCTTCGCGGCCCGCGGCTTTCCGCTTCCCGCTGCCTGCGCGGAGGCCAAGCGCTGGCTTGAGGGAGCTCTTGCCGCCGCCGATCGCCTCGGGGTCGGGGGTGGCACCGGCCCCGTCCACCATTTTTGGGAACTCTGGTCGGCTTTGGAGCCACGACCATGACCACCCGTCGCGCGCTCGTCGCCGCCGCGCTCGCGCCGCTCGCTGCCCCTAATGTCGTCCGCGCGGAGGCGCCGCGGCGTTGGCGCATGGTGACGTCCTGGCCGCGCGGGCTGCCGGGACCGGGGATGAACGCCCAGCGTCTGGCCGAGCGGATCCGTCGCCTCTCCGGCGGGCGGATTGAGATCCAGCTCTTTGCCGCCGGCGAGCTCGTGCCGGCGCTGCAGGTCTTCGACGCGGTCGCCGGGGGCGCGGCCGAGTGTGGCCATTCCGCCGCCCTCTATTGGACCGGCAAGGCCAAGGCAGCGACCTTTTTCACCACCGTCCCCTTCGGTCTCACCCCGGCCGAGCACACCGCTTGGATCGAACATGGCGGTGGTCAGGCGCTGTGGGACGAGCTCTACGCGCCCTTCGGCGTGAAGGCGTTCATGGCCGGCAACTCCTCGCTCAACATGGGCGGCTGGTTCAGGCGACCGCTCTCTGGCTTGGCCGATCTCTCGGGTCTCAAGATCCGGGCGGTCGGGCTCTCGGGCGAGATCTTCCGCCGACTCGGAGCCACACCGGTGGTGCTGGGTGTCCCCGACATGTTTCCGGCTCTACAAAGCGGCGCGATCGATGCGGTCGAGTTCTTGGGCCCGTCTTCGGATCGCGCTTCCGGCTTTCACCAGATCGCCAGCTACTACTATTATCCCGGCTTCACCAAGCCGAACGGAACCGCCGAATTCATCGTCGCGCGGCGGGTGTGGGAAGAGCTTCCGGCTGAGCTCAAGGCCGCGGTCGAGGCCGCTTGCGCGCAGGAGAACCAGTTCACGCTCCACGAGACGGACTGGCGCAACGCCGAGGCCTTGGCGGTGCTCGTGCGCGAGCACGGGGTGCGGCTGGAGCCTTGGCCCAAAGACGTGCTCGAGCGGGCGCGCGAAGCGGCGGAGGATTTGTTCGCGGAGTTCGCCCGCGGCAGCGCCCTCGAACGCCGCATCCTCGATTCTTACGAAGCGGCGCGGCGCCGGCTCGCCCCTTGGTCGCAAGTGGCGACCGCAGCCTATCTCCATGCCCGCGGCCGAGTGGGGTGAAGAGCCATGGCCGAAACCGCTCTCCACCATTTGGTCGCCCCCGACTCCCTGGCGGGTCGCTTGATCGCCGCCGATCCGCGCCTGTGGCGAGCGTATACCGAGCACGCTTTCGTGCGCGGGCTGCAGCTCGGGACGCTGCCCATGGCCGCCTTTCGCGCCTATCTCGTGCAGGACTACAAGTTCTTGATCCACTTCGCGCGCGCTTGGGCGCTCGCCGCCGCCAAAGCGGAAGACCCGCGCGAGATCCGCGCCTGTGCTCGAACCGTTCATGCGCTCATCGACGAAGAATTGAAGCTGCACATCGCCTATTGCAGCGAATTCGGCTTGCGTGAAGAGGATCTCGTCGCCGCAGCGGAACATCCCGCAACGATCGCCTATACGAGTTTTGTCATCGAGCGTGGGCTTACGGGTGATCTTTTGGACCTGCTCGTTGCGCTTGCGCCCTGTGTGGTCGGCTATGGAGAGATCGGCGCGCGGCTGGCCCGTGACCCCGAAACGCGCGGCGAGGGTAACCCCTATCGCGCGTGGATCGAGACCTACAGTGGCGAGGCCTATGCGTCGGTGGCACGGGCAGCAGCCGACCAGCTCGCGCGCGTCGCTGCGAGCCGGCTCGGCCCGGAGCCGCTGCGCGCTCCGCGCTGGCCTGCCCTGTGCGCCATCTTCGCCCGCGCGACCGAACTCGAAGTGGCGTTCTGGCAGATGGGTCTCGATGCCGCTCCTTGAGCCCGGCCATCCTAGCGACGACCAGCCGCCCGGTATCCGGCTCGAGGTCGCGCATCTCGCCTTTGCCGGCGTCACGCTCTTTCGCGATTTCGTCCTCGAGCTGCCGGGCGGACGCTGGACCTGCCTTCTGGGTCCTTCGGGTGTCGGCAAGAGCACGCTTTTGCGCTTGCTCGCCGGGCTTCTGCCGGGAGCTGTGCGCAGCGCCTCCGACGGACTGCCGCTTCGCGGACGGATCGCCTGGATGGCGCAGTCGGATCTGCTCTTTCCCTGGCTGAGCGTGCTGGAGAACGCGATTCTCGGATATCGCCTGCGCCGCGCGCCGCGCGCACTGCTTGAAGAAAAGCGCGCCCAGGCGCGGGTGCTGCTGGCCGAGCTGGGGCTCGGCGATCGTCTCGATGCGGCGCCTGCGACCCTTTCGGGCGGCATGCGCCAACGCGTTGCCCTCGCCCGCACCCTCCTCGAGGAGCGCCCGGTGGTGCTCATGGACGAGCCCTTCTCGGCGCTCGATGCGATCACCCGCCACCGGCTGCAGGATCTCGCTGCCGAGCTCCTCGTCGGCCGAACAGTGGTCCTCGTCACCCACAGCCCGCGCGAGGCCCTGCGCCTCGGACACGAGGTGCGGATCCTAAACGGGCGGCCGGTGCGCCTGGAGTCGCCGCTCGTGCTCGCCGGACGGCCGCCGCGCGCTGCCACCGATCCCGGCCTGATCGCGCTCGAGGCCCGACTGTTGGCGCGTCTTGCCGGTGAACGTACCCAGAGGGAGGCGGCTTGAGGATGGCACGGGCGCTCGTGGTCGCAGCCGGCCTTGTGGGCCTGTGGCAGCTCCTCGCCTGGCTCACCGGCGCACCGCCCTACATCCTTCCCGACCCGCTGCGCGTGATGCGCACGCTTTGGGCTCGTGCCGATCTCATCGCCGCGCACGCGCTCATCACCGTCGGCGAGATCCTCCTCGGTCTTGCGCTCGGCACCCTTCTGGGTGCGCTCGCGGCGCTTGTGCTCGCCGCTTCTCGGCGCGCCCGCGCCTGGATCCTGCCGCTTTTGGTCATAAGCCAAGCGCTGCCCGTCTTCGCCCTCGCACCGCTGCTCGTGCTGTGGTTGGGCTATGGTATGGCCTCTAAGGTCGCGATGGCGGTGCTCATCATCTTCTTTCCCGTCGCTTCTGCCTTCTTCGACGGGCTGCGGCGGACTCCGCCAGGCTGGCTCGAGCTCGCGCGGGTGATGGACGCGCGACCGCTCGCCCTGCTCGTGCGCGTGCGCCTGCCGGCGGCGCTGCCGGCCTTCGCCTCGGGCATGCGGGTGGCGGCCGCGGTCGCCCCCATCGGGGCGGTGGTGGGCGAATGGGTCGGAAGCTCGGCCGGGCTCGGCTATCTCATGTTGCACGCCAACGCGCGCATGCAGACCGACCTCATGTTTGCGGCCCTTTTCGTGCTGTGCGTGCTCGCGCTCGCGCTGTGGTTCGCAGTCGATCGCACCCTGGCGCGGGCGATCCGCTGGCAGCCTGAAACCCCCCACCCGCTTTGAGGACCGGCAAAGATGGCTGGTTTCGCACGCTCGATGGTCGCAAGCTGCGGGAAGCGACGCGCGACAAGCTGAGGATGGGCTAACATGGAAGGACTGGTACGCTGCGTCTGTTCTCTTCTGTTGGCGTTGAGCGTCGTATTGGGTGCGCTTCCCGCTCGGTCCGCCGAGCGGCTCACCGTGATCCTCGACTGGTTCGTCAATCCCGACCACGGTCCGCTCGTGATCGCGCGCGAAAAGGGCTTCTTTCGCGAGCAGGGTGTTGACGTGGAGCTCATCGCCCCAGCCGATCCCAACGATCCGCCCAAGCTCGTCGCCGCCGGCAAAGCCGATCTCGCCATCGGCTACCAGCCGCAGCTGCACCTGCAGATCGACCAGGGCCTGCCGCTTGTGCGCATCGGTACGCTCGTGGCCACGCCCTTGAACAGCCTCGTCTTCCTCGCCGAAGGGCCGATCCGCACCGTCGCCGATCTCAAAGGGCGCAAGGTCGGCTATTCGGTAGGCGGCTTTGAAGAAGCGCTGTTGGGCGCCATGCTCGAGCGGCATGGGCTCAAGCTCGCTGATCTCACGCTGATCAACGTCAATTTCGCCCTCTCCGCAGCGCTCCTTTCGGGTCAGGTCGATGCCGTGATCGGCGCTTTTCGCAATTTCGAGCTGCATCAGCTCGCCCTCGAAGGTCGGCCCGGCCGCGCCTTCTTCCCCGAGGAGGAGGGAGTGCCGCCCTATGACGAGCTCATCTACCTCGCCCACCGCGATCACCTCGCGCGGCCGGAGTTTCCGCGTTTTCTCGCTGCCGTCGAGCGCGCCACCTTCTGGATCCTCAACCACCCCGAGGAAAGCTGGGCGGTCTTTTCCGCCACCGCCAAGGAGCTGCAGGACGAACTCAACCGCCGCGCTTGGGCGGCCACGATGCCACGCTTCGCCCATGCCCCCGCCGCACTCGATGCCGGCCGCTACGCCCGCTTCGCGGCATTCCTGCACGCCCGCGGGCTCATCGGCCCGCCGCCGCCGGTCGAGAGCTACGCGGTCGACCTCGGAGCGCGCTGGCGCTGAACTGCCCCGGGCGCGCTCGCCTCTCCACACTTCGCCCGCCCACGCCGCGCGCAGAAGCCCGTGTACGGACGAACGGCGAGGCAACGCCACGCGTGCGCGCGCGGCGTCGGGAGCGGCTCTCCGTGCAGCCACTGGCGAAGCGACTTGTGAACCGCGCGCGAACAGCGGCTCTTTGCGCTCGCGCAGGCGTGCGCGAGCGCAAAGCGTCCGAGCCGCGAGTTGGGGCGCCGCCAGCCGCACCGCCTTTGGTCCGGTGTTGCCCACCGAAAGGCCGGCAGCGAGCGCGACGACCACGAGCCCCAGGGTCAGGGCGTGAACGGCGGCGAGGAGGCTGCAGGCGCAGGGCATGCGCCCTTTCTGCCGCAAAAAGGTTAACCGTGTCTTAACCGCCTGTCCGCGCGCGGGCCTTGTGCTGCGGCGGGTGCCGCCGCTAGCCCGGCGGCATGGATGCGGTGGCGCGCGCAGTTCTGGTCGTAACAGTCCTGGTCGGGCTCGGCTTTCTGCTGCGCCGAAGCGGCGCCTTGCCGGTTCAGAGCTGGGGGCCGATCGAGCGGCTCACCTATTTCGTTCTGTTTCCCGCCCTGATTGTGCTCGAGCTCGCCCGCGCCGAGCTCGGCGGACCGGTGGCGGCGTCGATCGCCCTAGCGCTTGTGGGCGCGCAGCTCGTCATGTTCGCGCTCGCCTGCTTGTTGCGCGCCATCCTCGCCCTCGATGGGCCGCGGTTTGCCTGCCTGGTGCAGGGCTATGTGCGCTGGAACAGCTATCTCGCCCTCGCCCTCACCCCACTGCTGTTCGGCGCCGAGGCGCTCGGCTTCACGGCGGTGGCGGTCGGCTCGCTGGTCCCGATCGCCAACCTCACGAGCGTGTGGGCCCTCACCCACGGCAGCGCTTCGCAACCGACCCGCGGGGCGCTGCTGCGGGCGCTTGCCACCAACCCGCTTTTGCTCGCCTGCGCGGTCGGGTTCGCATGGAACGTAAGCGGCCTGCCGCTCCCGGCGTTGATCGCCGAGCCGCTCGCCATTTTGGGCCGGGCCACGCTCGCTTTGGGCCTCCTCGCGGTCGGGGCCGGGCTCGAGCCTGTACGCGGTCGTGCTGCGTCGCGGGTGATCGTCGCCGCCGCGCTCGGCCGCTTGCTGCTCGGACCCTTGATCGCCATCGCTCTTGCGCGGCTGCTCGGCCTCGAGGGGCCGGCGCTCGGGGTGGTCGCGCTGTGCGCGGCTGTCCCCACCGCGAGCTCGGCCTACATCCTCGCCCGTTTGATGGGCGGCGACGCCGAGCTCATGGCGGCGATCGTCACCGTCAACACCGTACTCGCTGTTCTAACCCTGCCAGCTATTCTGGTGCTCGTGGTCTGATGCGCGCGGCGCGCGCTGGGCTTGGCGGGCGCGAGCTGCTAGCCGGCAAGCGCATCGAGGAGGAGTCCATGGCCGCGATCCACCAGTTCTCGGCCGCCGAGCTCACCGCCGCCTACGCCAAAAAAGAGCTCTCGCCGGTGGAGGTGACGAAAGCGCTCTTGGCTCGCATCGAGGCCTGCGAGCCGACCCTGAACGCCATGTACCTCGTTTGGGCCGAGCGTGCTCTTGAGGAAGCGGCATTAAGCGAGCAGCGCTGGCATCGGGGCGAGCCGCGCTCACCGCTCGATGGGGTGCCGGTGACGATCAAAGACAACATCGCCACCGCCGGCGCGCCCACCCCGATCGGCACCCGCGCCATAGATGCGAGCATGATCTGCGGCGTCGATTCACCGCCGGCGGCGCGCGTGCGCGAAGCGGGTTGCGTGGTGTTGGGCAAGACGACCATGCCCGATTTCGGCATGCTCGCTTCAGGCGTGTCGAGCTTTCACGGTATCACCCGCAATCCCTGGGATCCGGCGCGCAACACTTCCGGCTCGAGCTCGGGTGCGGGCGCGGCGGTAGCTGCCGGTTATGCTCCCTTGGCGCTTGGGACCGACATCGGCGGTTCGGTGCGGCTGCCGGCCGCCTGGTGCGGCATCTTCGCGCTCAAGCCGAGCCTGGGCCGGGTGCCCATCGATCCGCCCTTTTTGGGCCGCGTGGCAGGCCCGATGACGCGCACGGTCGACGATGCCGCCCTGCTCATGGATGAGCTCAAAAAGCCCGATCCGCGCGATTTCATGGCGTTGCCCCCCGATCCCGAAGCGTACGCCGGTCGCCTCGCGCGCGAGCTTCGCGGCCTGCGCTTGGGGCTGCTTTTGGATATGGGGGCGGGCTTACCCGTAGAGCCGGAGATCCGAGCTGCGATCGAGGACGCAGCGCGGCGTTTTGAGAGTGCTGGTTGTGTGGTCGAGCCGGTCGATCCCTTCCTCGATGAGGAGCTGTTCTTGGGGCTCGACCTCTTCTTCCGAGCCCGGCTGGCCGCTCAACTTCAGGAGCTACCGGTCGAGCGCGTGGCCATGATGCTGCCGTTCGTACGCGAATGGGCGCTTGCCTCTTTGCGCGCAAGTGCGCTCGAGCTCGCCCGCGCGCTCGCCAAACTGTTCGAAATGCGCAAGCGCTGCCATGAGGTGTCGAACCGCTTCGACTATCTCCTCACCCCCACTTTGCCGATCCCGCCTTTCGCCGCTGAGGACCTCTGCCCCGGCAACGATCGCGACCGGCCCTTCAGCCACATCTGCTTTACTGCGCCGTTCAACCAGTCCGAGCAGCCGGCCTGCTCGATCTGCTGCGGTTACACGCAAGACGGCATGCCCATCGGGCTGCAGATCATCGGCAAACGTTTCGATGATCTCGGCGTTTTGCAAATGGCGCGGGCCTTCGAGGAGCTGCGGGCGCCCTTGCGCCCCTGGCCGATGGGATGAGCGAGAGGGCTGCGCAGGCGGCCGGAGAGCGATCGAGCGCGCGCGGGCGCGGTGTTCGCGGGGCGGGGCAGGGGGTCAAACGCGCCCACCGACATTGCGCGCGAGCAGCCGCCGCGCTGCGGCGGCGATCGCCTCGGCCGTCACCTGCAGCTCGGCTTCGAGCGGGGGACTGTAGGGAACGGGAATGCGCGGTGCACCCAACCGCGCCACCGGGATGCCGAGTTCCTCGGCCACGGTGGCCGCGATCTCGGCGCCGAAGCCTGACACCCGCACGGCCTCGTGGGCGACGATGAGACGACCCGTGCGTGCCGCCGATTCGAGCACCGCCTCTTTGTCCCACGGCCACAGCGAACGCAAATCGAGCAGATCGACGTCGATGCCTTCGTCTGCGAGCGTTTCGGCGGCTTCGGCTGCCGCGTGCACGGTCGCTGACCAGCTCACAAGCGTAAGGTCGTTGCCGAAGCGCAGCCGACGGGCGCGGCCGATCTCGGCCACCTCTTCCGCTTCCGGCACTTCCCCTTCGAGCGGCCAGAGATTCTTGTGCTCGAGATAGACGACGGGATCGTCGCAGCGGATGGCGGCTTTTAAAAGCGCCCGGTTGTCCGCCGGGGTGGCGGGGGCGAGAACGACGAGGCCGGGAATGTGGACGTACCAGGCCTCGAGGCTCTGGCTGTGCTGGGCGGCGGAGCTGCGCCACATGCCGATGGGCTCGCGCACGACCAACGGTACGCGGCACTGGCCGCCGAACATGTAGCGCGCCTTAGCGGCCTGGTTGACGAGTTCGTCGATGGCGCAGAGCGCGAAATCCGAAAAGCGCATCTCGACCACCGGCCGGGTACCGGCCATGGCAGCCCCCACCGCGACCGCCATGATCGCCGCCTCGCTGATCGGGGTGTCGACCACCCGCTCGGGCCCGAATTCCTCCTGCAGGCCTTGGTACTGGCCGAACACGCCACCGCGGCCGAGGTCTTCCCCGAGCGCCCACACGCGGGGATCGCGGCGCATCTCTTCGGCGAGCGCAAGCCGCGCCGCCTCGCGATAGCTCATCCGCGTCATAGCCGGATCTCCGCAGCCGTGACCGGCCACTCGGCACCCAGGTCCTGCACGTCCATCCAGGCGAGCTCGGGTTCGGGCCAGGGCGCGGCGCGGGCGGCGGTGAACGCCTGCTCGATGGGCGCGCGCGCCTCGGCCTCGAGCGCGGCGATCTCCTCGGTGCTGAGCCCCGCGCGAGTGAGCAGCTCGCGCGCACGGGCGATCGGACACAGCCGCCAACGCGATTCCACCTCCGCGACCGGCCGGTAGGCACCGGCATCGGTCTGCGTATGACCCATCAGACGATAGGTCTCGGCGTAAAGAAAACGCGGTCCGCCGCCGACGCGGATTTCGGCGAGGAGGGCTTCTGCCGCATCGGCCACAGCACGCACGTCGTTGCCGTCGACCGAAACGCCCTCGATCCCGAGTGCTCGCGCCCGCGCAAGCGGTCCCGGACCGGCGGTCAAGGCGCGGGTACGGGTGGTAGCCGCGAAGCCGTTGTCCTCGCACACGAAGAGCACCGGTAGCTTGAAGACCGCGGCCCAGTTGAGGCCTTCGAGAAAGGGGCCGCGGTTGACGGCCCCATCGCCGAAGATGCAGCACACGACGCGCGCTTCGCCCAAAAGCCGCACGGCGTGTGCAGCCCCGGCGGCGATGCCGATGTTGGCGGCGACGACACCGTTGGCGCCGAGCATGCCGACCGTGAAGTCGGCGATGTGCATCGAGCCGCCCTTGCCCTTCGAGGTCCCTGGCCTTCGACCCATGAGCTCGGCGGCCATCGCGAAGGGATCCGCTCCTTTGGCGAGGGTGTGGCCGTGACCGCGGTGCGTCGAGAGCAGATAGTCCTCGCGCCGCAGCGCGCAACACACCCCGGCGGCTACCGCTTCTTGGCCGATTGAGGGGTGGATAGCACCCTTAACGAGACCCTCGCGCGCCGCTTCAAGCGCGAGTTCCTCAAAGCGGCGGATCGCCACCATTACGGAAAAGAGCCGGCATAAGCGATCGCGATCGAGGTTGGGTGCTGCACTGCCGTTCACCGCGAGCCTCCCCTGCATCTCCCGCGCGGCTTCCTGCCGAGCAGGCCGACGCTTGTCAAAGGTCGAAGGTGACGCTCAGCCGAAGGCGCCGATGTGGTGGATGACGGCGCTTCCGATGCGGCGCACGAGGTCGTAGTCGGCAGCGAGCGGCCGGAAGAGGAGCGCATGCTCCTGGGCGTAGGATTGTTCACGGTCGCCCGCATAAGTGGAAGGTTCGCCCCAATCGAGCGGCTCGCGCTCGCTCTCGAGCACGGGGAAGATCCGCGATAAAAGCTGAAGCGCCGGCTCCACCTCGAGCCGCAGCAAGGCCTCGACCAGCGTGTCCCGAGTGACTTCGTGGCGGTCGGAAAAGTCCGGCACCTGAACGGCCGTGTGCGCGATCCGTTCGATCAGCGCCAAGCGGAGCGCGTGCAGGAGGTGGAGATTGTCGCGGGTCGTGGGGTCGACGGCGATCGGCGTTTCTCCGGCTCCGCGCGTGCGCCTGCGATGCTCGCGCAGGGCGATGGCAAGGTCGAGATGGTCGCGCTCGAGCACCCGCAGGATGCGCGCGAGGCGATCGAAGAGGCCGATGCGCTCTATGTGCGCGGCGATGGTCAACAGTTCCTCACTTGCCGGGCCCTCGCGCGCGGCCCGCGCCCGCAGGAGCCAAAAGCCGGGGTCGAAGCGCTGAGCGAGGGCGCGCGTGACATCGAAATCGGTGAACATAAACGCGTACTCGACCATGCGCATGAGCGCGCGAAACCTCGGGCTCTCGCGGTAGAGGCGGTGAAAATGTTCGGGGTCCTTGGCGATCGCTTGCCCCACGCCTCCGATTGTGTTGGCGAGCACCCCCAGCTGTTGCAGGATGGCGTTGTGGGGAATGGCGCGCAGCTGAGTGGGATGATCGACAAGAGAAGGGCGAATCCCGGGATCGAACTGGCGGCGCATGGGCCGCGATCCGGATGGATAGAGGAGGTTGGTGCCGAACAGACCCAGAAGAGCAGAATAGGCAGGATCTTCGAGCACGCGCTCGTTGAACAGACGCACTGCAGCGAAGAACTCGTCGACGTAAACGGTTTCGCTATAGAAGGGATCCGGCTCTAGCGGAGGTGGCGTCAGCACATGTTCGAGCGCGCGGGTCACTACCGCAAGCGCGCTCGCCTCGCTCTCGAGCAAAAGATAGCCGTCGCCGCCCTGCCAGCTCGTCTCTTCCACCACCTTAAGGCGCGCGGCGGCGAAGCGTCGGCGGCATTCCGGGGTGTCGAGATAGGCAAAGCGCGCGGCCAAACTCTCGGGGTGGGCGCCGCGCCCGATGCTCTCGCCGTGTGTGTCGAAGATTACCACCTCGAGGTCGGCGAGCCCATGCCGCGTGAGCAATTCGATGAGGCCTAAGCGTAGTTTTTCGATCGCGACCGCCGCCGCCACCTGACCGAGGTAGCGGCCGGCGTCGGAATAGCCGGTCTGGATGCAGATCCGCCCGCGCTGCTCGAGATAGGCCCGCCAGGCGGGCACGGCCAAGGCTTCTTCCAGGATGGCGACGCCGCGTTCGAGGGCTTTTTTGGTCTCGAACAGCGGTGTGATGTCGAGCTTTTCCGCAACACCGAATAACTTGGCGAGGTAGAGCGCGGCGAGCAGAGTGAATGGACTTTCGCACTCGGCGATCAGAAGACGAATCGGTTCAGTATTGTCGAGATATTTGAGCAGGCAGCAGGCGATCATCATCACGCGCCGTGCGGAGGCCTTCTCCTGCACCAGCGAGCCGAAGTTGATCGTGACCGGCTCGACCGTGTCGATGAGCCGCGTGATCGCCTCGAGATAGCTGAGCCGGCGGGTGGGATCGTCGGGCGGGTGGTCGAGACCGACGAGCTTGCGCACCGCATTGTGGATCTGCAGCGCGTTGAGCCGCAAATGCGTGCGGGCGAGCGCGAGACCGAAAGTGGCGATGCTCGCCCGCAACCGCGCGAGCCGCACTTGGTGTTCGGGATCGCGGGCGCCGGCAAGGCAGCGCTCGACGAGGACGGCAAGTTCGGCCGCGTCTTTGAGCCGCCAGGGAAGCCCCTGCGCAATCGCCCGCGCCGTGCGCGCGAGCCGTGCCTCGGCCTCTGCGCCGCTCGCTCCCGCGCTGAGCGCCTCATACTCTTCGCTGCAGGATTTAAGGGCGAGCGCGAGCCGTGCTTCGATGAGCTCCAAAAGGGCGGCGAGCGGATCGCCGGGTGCAACTTCGGCCCGCAGCGCGCGCACCTGTGCAGCGTAATGGGCGAGCTGCTCGAGCTGCAGCTTGAGGCGGCTTGCGATCGTGGTCGACCAGTCGATGTCGGTGCGGCCATCGGTATCGTAGCCGACCCAGCTCGCACAGGAGAGCAAGCGCGGGACGAGCTCGCTTGAGCGCTCAGGCCAAAGCGCGCGCGCGACCTCGAAGACGATCGCGTGCACCTGCTCGATGGCGGCGCGCAGATTGCGCAACACTTTGATCGCGCGGCGCTGCTCAGCGGCGAGGTCGAGGACGGTATCGGGGCGGTGGGACAATGCTTCGACTTCGGCTATAAGCGCTGCTTCCTCCGCGGCAGCCAACGGGCGACCCGATGCGTCGCGCTTTAAAGCGAGCGCGACCAACAGCTCGCTCAGCCGCTCGCTCAGAGCGAAAGTGGGATGAGCGGTGATCACGAAGCCGAAGTGGACGCGGCCGACCCTTTCGGCGAACTGCTCGAAGGGCTGCGGCGTGCCGTCGGGTGCCGTTGCGAGCGCGCGCACCAGTTCCTCGATGCGCGCCTTGTTGGCAGCCGGATCGGTCTCGCCCAGATAGGCCCGCAACCGCGCGGCGCGGGCGAGAAAGGCGGTGCGCGTCAGGCGCCGGACGAGGCGCTCGAGCGTCGGCGGGTCGAGGCTCCCGTCGCGGAGCCGGCGGGCGAGTTCGATCGCGGTGCGCTGGATCGGGTTGACGAGGGGATCACACTCCGCTGCCCCGCGCGCCGCGTAGAGAACGTCGCGCAGCGCCGCCTCGGGGCAGGGGTCGCCGCCGCCTTCGTGGGGCCGGTCGACCGCCGGCCCTTCGTTAAGGCTGTCCGCACGTGTCGCCACCTGGTGTATCCGAAGCGGCTGGCCCTCAGCGCGGCACGAGCGCCCGCGCCCGTGCGAGCCGTTCGCGCGCACCGGCGAGCACGATCGCGAGATCGCTGCCCAATAGCGCGAAGCGAAAGCCGAGCGGAAGGTAACGGGCGAGCAACTCGGCGGTGTAGACGCCGCCGAGTCCGACCGGTTTGCCCGCCGCCTGTGCCGCCTCGAGGATCGCGTGGTAGGCTTCTTCGAGGCGCGGGTGATCGAGTTGGCCGGGGATGCCGAGCTCGAGCGCGAGATCGTTGCTGCCCACGAGCAGGGCATCGATCCCTGCGAGCGCGGCGATCGCGCGCGCATTGGCCACGGCGCGCGGGCTCTCGATCATGGCGACGATCACGGTTTCGGCTTCAGCCCGCCGCATGTGCTCAGGCGCGGAAAGCGCCGCATAGGCGAGCTGCGGCAAAGGCCCGCCGATCGAGCGCCGCCCTTGGGGCGGAAAGCGACAGCGTTCGATGATCGGGCGGATCTGTTCGGGCGTCTCGACATGCGGGACGACGATACCCGTCGCCCCGCCGTCGAGCAGCCGTGCGGCGGTGAGCGGATCATCGCCGGGCAGGCGGACGAGGGCCGGGACGCCCATGGCATCGCTTGCAAGCGCGATCTCGGCGGCGCGGTCGATCGAGAGCGGATTGTGCTCCATGTCCACGAAGAGCCAATCGAACCCGCAGGCTTTGGCGAGCGCAGCGATCTCGATCGAGCGCGCAAGGCGCACGCCCAAGCCAAAGAGCGTCTCGCCTGCCGCCATTCGCTCTTTGAAGCCGCTCCCGCCCATGGGTCCGCCCCTTGAGGTGTCGTGGGCTCCTGCCTTCCGCGCCGGCGCGCGGCCCGCGGCCGCTGAGCCCGTTACGCCGACGCTTCAGCCTTAAGAGCGCGCCAGCGCGCGCAAGTCGCCAAAAGCGCGCACAGGGTCGCTTTCCTTAGGCCCCTTAAAAGACGAAGTTCACGAACTTGCAGTCGAGGTAGTCGAGGATGCCCTGAGCGCCGTTCTCGCGGCCGAAGCCCGAGTGCTTGACGCCGCCGAAGGGCATCTCAGCGGTCGCAGCCTGGAAGCTGTTGACGCCCACGATCCCGACCTTGAGCCCGTCGACCGTCGCTGCGGCGAGCTTCTGCGAGTTCGTGAACACGTAACCCGCAAGGCCATAGGGCAGGGCGTTGGCGCGCGCGATCACCTCGTCCAGGTCTTCGAAGCTCGTGACGGGGGCGAGGGGGCCGAAGGGCTCCTCGCGCATGATGCGCATGTCGTCGCGCACGTCGGTGAAGACCGTCGGCTCGAAGAAGAAACCGCGGTTGAAGCCGGCCGGCCGTTTGCCGCCGGTGACGAGGGTGGCGCCTTCGGCGACCGTGTCGGCGACCATCTTCTCGATGAAGTCGAGCCGGCGCTTGTTGATGAGCGGGCCGATCTCGGTTGCGGGATCGAGGCCGTGGCCGATCTTCATTTTCGAAAGGGCCTCGGCGAACACTTTGGTAAAGACTTTCTCGTGCTTCTTGTGCACGAAAAACCGCGTGGGTGAGACGCACACTTGCCCGTTGTTGCGGGCCTTGCCCTGGGCCGAGATCACCGCGACTTTTTCGGGGTCGACGTCCTCGTGGATGATGACGGGGGCGTGGCCGCCGAGCTCCATGCTCATGCGCTTGACCGTGTCCGCCGCCTTGCGCATGAACCATTGGCCCACGGGTATAGAGCCGGTGAAGCTGATCTTGCGGATGCGGTCGTCTTCCATGACCGCTTCCGAGATCGGCTGTGGGACGCCGGTGAGGAGATTGAGCACGCCGGCCGGCACGCCGGCCTCGATGAAGCACTCGATCATCATCCGCACCGCACCCGTGCCCTCTTCGGCCGGGCGGGTGACGATCGAGCAACCGGCGGCGAGGGCGGGGGCGATCTTGCGTGCCTGCAGCACGATCGGGAAGTTCCAGGCGGTGAAGGCGGCGACCGGGCCCACCGGTTCCATCCGGACCTCGAAGCGCTGGTTGGGCGTGCGGCCGGGCAGGGTCTGGCCGTAGATCCGCCGCGCCTCATCCGCGAACCAGTCGATGCACTCTATGGCGGCCATTACCTCGCCCTTGGCTTGGGCGAGCGGCTTGCCGACCTCGAGGGTGAGCTGACGGGCGACTTCTTCCGTGCGGGCGCGCAGCCGTTGCGCCGCCGCGCGCAAGACCTCGGCGCGCTCCCAAGCCGGCACCTTGCGCCAGCGCTCGAAGCCCTTCACCGCCGCGTCGATCGCCGCCGCCACATCTGCCCGTTCGGCCTGCGCGGCTTCGCCCACCGGCTCCTCGGTCGCCGGGTCGATGATGGTGATCGTCTTGCCGGCCAGAGCCGGCCGCCAGACGCCGTCGATGTAAAGCGGGGTGAACTGCATGGTGGTGCCTCGAAGTGCGATCTGCGCTGCAGGTTGCGCGCCAACGTGCCTCGGGCAATAGCACTTTGAGCATGCCGCGCGCGATCGAAGAGAAGAGGCTCACAGATCCGTTGGTTCAGGGAGGACCCCATGCGTCGATGGCTCAGCTATAGCCTCCTGACCGCTGTGCTCACGGTTCTAGCCGGGCCGGTTGCCGCCGACGGCTTGCTCGAAAAAGCGCGCGCGCTGTTCCGTCCGATCCCGCCCAAACCCCCGGAGCTACCGGGAAATCCGGCTACGATCGCCAAGATCGAGCTCGGTAAGATGCTCTTCTTCGAACCGCGCCTTTCTGCCGAGCACAATATCGCTTGTGCGACGTGCCATCAGATCGGACTCGGCGGTGCCGATGGAAGGCCGGTTGCGATCGGCCACAATTGGCAGAAGACCAGCCGGAACACGCCCACGATCTTGAACACCGTGTTCAACACCGCGCAGTCCTGGGACGGCCGCGCCAAGGACTTGGCCGAACAGTCGGGCCGACCGATCACGAGTGCGATCGCGATGGGCAACACGCGCGAAGGTGTGGAGGCCACCTTGCGCGCGATCCCGGGTTACCGCGACTTCTTCGCCTGGGCGTTTCCGGGTGAAGCGGAACCGGTGACCTTCGAAAATGTCGAAAAGGCGCTCGCTGTGTTCCAGGCGACGCTCATAACCCCCGATTCGCCCTTCGATCGCTATCTGTTGGGCGACGAAACCGCGCTATCGGCCGAAGAAAAAGAGGGGCTTGCGCTCTTTATCGACAAGGGCTGTGCCACCTGTCACCAGGGCGTCAACTTGGGAGGCGACCGCTACGCGCCCTTTGGGGTGGTACAAAAGCCGGGCGCCGAGTTCCTGCCGCCTGACGACAAGGGGCGGCTCATGGTCACCCGTACACCCGACGATGCCTACCGCTTCAAGGTGCCGAGCCTTAGGAACGTCGCCTTAACAGCCCCCTATTTCCATTCCGGGAGCTCGTGGGATCTCGAGCAGGCGGTAGCGGTGATGGGCTCGGCTCAGCTCGGGATTACGCTCAGCACTGAAGAGACCAAGAAAATCGCTGCCTTCTTGGTGAGCCTCACCGGTCGCCAGCCGTCGATCGTGTTGCCGGTGTTGCCGCCGAGCGCCCCAACCACGCCACGCCCGCGCTCGTGAGGGCACCCAGTGCTCGCCTGCGCGCGCCGGTCGGCCCGCTCTTGGGCCTCGATCCGGCAAGGCCGCAGAGCCGCGCCGAGTTCGAGGTCTAGCGCAAGACGCGCGGTGCTCAGGTGCGGGTGACTTACGGGGCGGAAAGCCGTGCTTCCAGCTCGGCCAACCGCCGCCGGGCCTGTTCGAGCGCGGGTGAGTTGACCCCTTCGGCCTGCAGGACGGCGAGTTCCGCGGCGGCGAGCGAGAGATCGGAGCGGGCTGCGTCCAATCGGCCCTCGAGCAGTCCCTCGGCGGCGCGCGCGAGCAGAAGATCGGCGGTGCGCAAGGGATCCCGCTCGCTCACGAAAAGCTCGCGTTCGCGCTCGAGGCTGGTGGGCAGAGGTTCGCTCGTGCGCGGCGGTGCGGGTGGCACGGGGCTGAGCGCCGGCCCGGCTGCGATGCGCTCGAGGCGGCGTTCGAGCTGCGCCCGCTCGCCATCACCGGGGCGGTTGTCGGCGCGCAGGCGCGCTTTGAGTTCGCGCGCCTGCTCGGCGGCTCCTCTGGGATCGCTCAGCGCGCGCAGCTCCACCACGTCAGCTTGCCGGCGCAGCCAGGCGCGATCGGGATCGATGAGCGATTGCGCGGCGGTGGGAAGCGCGAGCGAACAGGCGAGAAAGGCGAGCGCGAGCGCACGCATCTTCGAGCGACCCTTACGCGCACCGGCTGGAACGTTCCGGTCGCACTCTACCAGCACGAACACCATGCCGCAGCAGGACGCATTCGACAACCGAGTGCCGGCCCTCAAGGGCCATAATGATCGCGCGACCTGCTGCGCCGCGGCGGCGACACGACGACATCGATGGAGCCGGGCCACGCGAAGAGCAAGCCCTCGGCGGTGGTGGCAGGTGTGTCCGGCCCCCCGCCGCAGGCCGGCCGCAAGATCCCACAATCCCAGCGCCAACCGCCCGGCGCAGCGGTCATGCGGCCCGGCTGCTCGAAGATACAGGCGCACATGCGCCCCGCCATGCAGGTCACGACGCCCGCGCGCGCGGGCTCACAGGCCGGGAGCTCGGCGGCGGCTGCACCGACCGGGACGAGCGCGAAGGCGAGAGCAAAGGCTCGATGCACGATGCATTCCCAAAGCACGGGCGCGATCATAGGCGCGCTCGGATCGGCCGGGAGCGGCCGTATCGAAGCTTGCATACGATAGTGTGTCAGCTGAGGTCGCTCGTGAGCGCGAACGGCTCGAAGCGCGCGGGCAAGGCCTCGGGACGGCGCGCGCGGCAGGCCTCGAGCCAATCCTGGCTCTGCATCTCGGCGAGGCGACTTACGGTGCGTCGGAACTCGAACGCGCCTTCGCCTTCCGGGTAGAGCCGTTCCGGTTCGGCTTCGGCGCTGACCACGAGGACGACCTTCTGCTCGTAGGCGGCATCGACGACGGTCACAAAACGACGCGCCTCGTTGCGCCGATCGGGTGTGAGAAGCGGTACCCGCTCGAGGACGAGCGCGGGAAAACGCCGCGTGAGGGCGAGATAGTCGGCAGGTCCGAGCGGGCGTTCGCACAGGCTCGCAAAGTCGAACACCGCCACCCCGCTCGCCGCCTGCGGCACAAAGAGCGTGCGGCCTTCGACTGCGAGCGTGGTCGGTACGAGCGGCTCTCCCCCGCTGAGGATGGCTTTGATCGCGGCAAGCCGCGCGTCCGTCTCCGGCCCAAGGGGGGCCAGGAACAGGGGCAAGCCCGCAAGGCGCTTGAGCCGGTAGTCGATCGGCCCATCGAGGGCGACAACCTCGAGGCGGGAGCGCAAGAGCTCGATCGTAGGCAAAAAGCGCTCGCGGTTGAGGCCCCCTTCGTAGAGCCGCTCGGGCGGCAGGTTAGAGGTGACAACGAGGGTGGTGCCCGTATCGAGAAGACCAGCGAACAGCCGCCCGAGGATGGTCGCATCGGCGACATCGCGCACCTCGAGCTCATCGAGGCACAAAAGGCGGGTCGTCGCAGCGATCTCCTGCACAAGTGAAGCCAGGGGATCCTCGGTTCGGGCGTGCCGCCGCAGGGCGTCCAACCGGCGGTGGACTTCGAGCATGAACGGTTGGAAGTGCACCCGCCGCTTGGCGGGGATCGCCGTGGTGGCGAGGAAAAGGTCAACCAGCATCGATTTGCCGCGGCCCGGCCGGCCATAGAGGTAGACCCCGCGCGGCGCGCTGCGAGAAGGCGCCCGCACGAGCCGATCGAACAAGCGCGCATAAGGCCGCGCAGCGCTGCGCGCGAGCTCCTCGCCTAAGCGGGCAAGGCTTTCGGCCGCTCGGCGCTGGGCGGCATCGAAGACGAGTTCGCCCTGCGCGATCCGTTCTTCGAGTACGGAAACAAGGGGCGCAAGCCGTTGGGGTGCCATTCCCTAAGCCCGGCGTTTTGGGGCGATGGTGCGACGGATCGACGGCCATTGGGCGAGGAGTGCGCCTGCGGCGACGAGGATTCCGCCCACCACCTGACCTGGCCGCGGCGCGGTTGCGAACACGCCGAGGCTTATGAGCATCACGTAAAAGGGTACGAGATTGGTGTGGATCGAAGCGATCGTGGTTCCCAACAGGCGCACGCCTGCGAGCCACAGCGAAACCGAAACAGCGATCGAGAAGCCGGCGAGCCACCCCAACAGCGCGAGGCTCTCGAGCCGCATGTCGATGGTAAAGGAGACGTAACCGAGCACCGAGCCGGCTGCCGCGACGACGAGCAAAAAGAGCCCGCCGATGGTAAGCCCAAGCGTCGACTTCGCGATCGCATCGAGCTCGCCTAAGCCCTGGGCGGAGATGCGCGAGTACCAGATCCAGAAGATCTGCGAGAGGAGGACGAGGATCTCGCCGCCGCGCGGGGCCGGCAGCCAGGAGCCGGGGGCGAGGCTCGCGAGCACCCCGCCCGCCATCGCAAGCGCGATGCCGGCCCAAAGATGGAGGCTTGGCCGCTCGCTGCCCTCGGCCAGGCCCATCAGGGCCGAGATCAAGGGGCCTGAGGTGACGATGATCGCGGTGGTGACCGGATCGGAATATTTCTGCCCGACCACGATCGAAAGGCCGGCGAGGCCGAAGCCGACCACGCTCGCCGCGCTCAGTTTGGCCCAGGAGGGCGGCACGAGGGTGTGCAGCCGTCCAGAAAGGCCGCAGAAAAGCAAAAGGATGAGGCCGGCGCCGAGAATGCGCCCGACGGTGAGCCACACCGGGTCCCAGCTCACGAGCAAACGGTCGGTGGCGAGAAAGGAGCTCGCCCAGAGCACCGTCGCAGCCAGGGTCAGAAGATTACCGAGGAGCGCGCCGCCGCGCGGGCCCGGAGTATCGCATGGAACCATTATCACCTCGCCGCGCGGGCACAGCGCGAGCATCCAGGGGCGAATATCGAAGGCCTCCGATCGGGTAGCCGGGGGGCGCTCGGCTTTCAATCCGCCATGCGGCAGTCTGTCGCACTCACTTCGTGAGCCAGCCCGCGAGCTCCCCTCGCGCCAGCTCTTCTAAGAGATCGATGTGATCGTCGCGGTCGTTGAGGCAGGGAATGTAGGCGAACTTCTCGCCGCCCGCCTCCATGAAGGTTTCACGACCGGCTTCGGCGATCTCCTCGAGCGTCTCCAGGCAATCGGAGACGAAAGCGGGCGAAATGACCGCGATCTTGGTGATTCCGCGCTTCGGCAGTTCGGCGAGTGTCTCATCCAGATAGGGCTTGAGCCACTCTTCGCGGCCGAAGCGGGACTGGAAGACGACCATTACCTTTTCCGGTGGCCAGCCCAGTTGCTCGCGCACCAGGCGGGAGGTCTTCTGGCAGTGGCAATGATAGGGGTCGCCCTCGAAGAGAAAGCGCTTGGGCACCCCGTGGTAAGACATGAGCAGGAGCTGGGGCTCGAAATCGAGTGTTGCGAGATGTTCGCGGATGGTCTTGGCGAGCAGGCGGATGTAGCTCGGATGGTCGTGGTAGGGACCCATGGTGCGCACCGCCGGCTGCCACTTCATGCGCTTGAGCGCATCGAAGGCCCGATCATAGGCGGTGGCGGTGGTGGGCGAGCCGTACTGCGGGTAGAGGGCCATCAGCAACAGCCGCCGGCATCCCTGGCCGACCAGCCGCTCGAGCACGGAAGGGATCGAGGGGTTGCCGTAGCGCATCGCCCAATCGACCACGATCTCGGGGACGTCGGCAAAGCGGGCGGCGAGTTTCTCGGCCTGGCTGCGGGTGATGGTCTTCAAAGGGCTCTCGTTGCGCTCCTTGTTCCAGATCGCCGCATATTCCTTGCCCTTAGAGAAGGGCCGCTTGCTCAAGATCACGAGCTGCAGAAGCGGCTGCCAGAGCCAGGGCGAATAGTCGATCACCCGGCGATCGGAGAGGAACTCGGAGAGATAGCGCCGCATCGACCAGTAATCGGTGCCATCGGGCGTGCCGAGGTTGATGAGCACGACACCAATGCGCGCCGGTGCGATCGGCGGGTGGTCAGGCGGCAGCGGCGCAGCGGTGAGGGTTGAAGGCTCGGCTTGGCTCAAGAGTTCGGCTGTCATGGGAACCGCAATGAAACGTACCCGGCGCAGACATAGGGGATCCGCGCCGGGCGACAAGGCAGGAGATCGGGGGCGCGTGGACGCGTGCACAAGGCCCGCTTAAAGTCGCAGCGGTTGCGCGGCTGAGCATCCGTACCCGCGCGGGAGATCCCATCGATGACCCTCGCCGAGGACCGCGTTTCGGCCCCCAATTCGCTCGAGGCCAAAGACATTGCCTATGTTGTCCATCCCTACACGAATTTGCGCGCGCACGAACAGCAAGGGCCGCTCGTGATCGCCCGCGGCGAGGGGATCTATGTGTGGGACGTAGACGGCAAGCGCTACATCGAGGGGCTCTCGGGCCTGTGGTGCGCGAGCCTGGGCTTCTCGGAGAAGCGGCTCGTCGAGGCGGCGCGCCGGCAGCTCGAGCGCTTGCCCTATACCCACACCTTCGCCCACCGCTCGAGCGAGCCGGTGATCGAGCTTGCCGAGCGGCTCGTCAAACTCGCCCCGCCGCCGATCGCCAAGGCCTTCTTCGTCAACTCCGGCTCAGAGGCGATCGACACCGCCATCAAGCTCATCTGGTACTACAACAATGCCCGCGGCCGGCCGGAGAAGAAGCGCATCATCGCTCGCCGTCGCGCCTATCATGGGATCACGCTCGCTGGCGGTCACCTCACCGGTTTGCCGTATGCGCGCGTCGGCTTCGATTTGCCGATGTCGGATCGCTTCTTCCACGTCACCTGCCCCTCGCTCTACCGCGACGGTTTGCCGGGCGAAGATGAAGAGGCCTTTGCCGATCGGCTCGCCGCCGAAATCGAAACGCTCATCCGCGCGCTCGGGCCCGAGACGGTGGCAGCCTTCTTCGCCGAGCCGGTGATGGGCGCGGGTGGGGTGGTGGTTCCGCCCGCCAACTACTTCCGCAAGATCCAACCCATCCTCGAGCGCTATGACGTGCTCATGGTGGCAGATGAAGTGATCTGCGGCTTTGGGCGCACCGGCAACATGTGGGGCAGTGAGACCTTCGGCATCCGCCCCGATCTCGTGGTGTGCGCCAAACAGCTGTCCTCGGCCTATGTGCCGATCGCCGCGGTGCTCATGAGCCGCGAATTTTATGAGGTGATCGCCGACCAGTCGGCCAAGCTCGGCACGCTCGGCATGGGCTATACTTATAGCGGCCATCCGGTTGCTGCGGCGGTGGCGCTCGAGACCCTCAAGATCTACGAATCGGATCGCATCCTCGAGCATGTGCGTGCCGTCGCCCCGCGCTTCCAAGCCCGGCTGGCGCGGCTCAACGATCATCCGCTCGTGGGCGAGGCGCGCGGTGTGGGGCTTATCGGCGGGCTCGAGATCGTCGCCGACAAGAAGAGCAAGCGCCAATTCCCGCAGGAAGCGAAGGCCGCTGTTCAGATCGTCGGCAAGATTTTAGAGCAAGGTCTCATCCTGCGTCCGCTGCCCGGCGACGTGATCGGCATCTGCCCGCCCTTGATCATCACCGAAGCCGAGATCGACGATCTCTTCGACCGGCTCGAGCGCGGGCTCGACGCTGCGCTGCCGCTGTTCGCCCACGCTGGGTAACGCCGCGGCGTGAGGGGGCGGCCGAACCTCTCGCGCGCTTAGACCACCTGATTGACGAGCATGGCCTCGCCGCGCGCAAGCCGCGCGAGGTTTTCGCTCAAGATATCCAGCACCCGGTCCTCATAGGCGCGCGTCTCGCCCGCCGTGTGCGGGGTGATGAGCAGGTTGGGCGCCGACCAGAGCGGCGAATCGGCCGGCAGCGGCTCACTCGAGGCGACGTCGATCGCCGCTGCGGCGAGCCGGTTGGAGCGCAACGCATCGAGAAGCGCCTCTTCGACCACGCAGCGCCCGCGCGCGACGTTGACGAACAGGGCGCCGGGGCGAAGGAGCGCAAAGCGGCGCGCGTCCATGAGCTCTTCCGTCTCGGGGGTGAGCGGGCAGGCAAGGACCAGCACCTCCGCCTCGGGTAAGAGGCGATCGAGCTCGGCGAGCGAAAAGACCGCATCCGCCCCAGCCGGGCCCGCCGCGGGATCGCGCCGCACGCCGATGACGCGCATGCCCAGGGCCTTGGCGAGCACAGCCAGACGCGCACCGATCCGCCCGAGGCCGACGAGCACCATGGTCTTGCCGCAGAGCTCCTCTTCGCGCGCCTCGATCGCACCGATCATCCCGCGCCAAAAGCGCCGGTCCTGATTGCGCACCGCCTCGGGGAGCTTGCGGGTGAGAGCCAACAAGAGCGCGAGAGCGTGCTCGGCCACCGCGTTCGCGTTCACCCCGGCAGCGCTGGCAAGCCGCACGCCGCGCGCGCGCAAGGCGTCCTTGTCGAACTGATCGGTGCCGGCGCTGATCGACTGCACGAAGCGCAGCTGAAGCGCGCGCTCGAGGAGCGCGTTGCGCCACAGGCCGGAGACGACGAGCACGTCGATTCCCGTGATCGCGGCCTCGAGCTCGTCGGGCGTGCGCAGCTCGATGAAGCGATAGGGAAACCGGCGCGCGTGAGCGCGCGCGCCGAGCTGATAGGCGGGGTGGGCAAAACAGATCAACGGATCAGACGGAAAGGGCGACACGGTGGCGGCTCAGGCGGCGGCGACGGCGTAGAGATCGGGATCGTAGACGAAGCCGAGCGCGTCGAGTTCGGCCATAAGCGCCCTTCCTTCCGCGTCCTCGAGCTCGACGAGCGGTGGCCGCACCGTGCGCCAGATGGGATCGTTGCGCGCTTGCGCGATCACGTACTTGATCGCCGGGATCAAGGGACGCTTTTGAAGTGCTGCGCGCACCGCCGCAACCTTGGGCATGAGGCTTTCCGCCCGCGACCGATCGCCGTGTTCGAAGGCGTCGAACACGGTGCGGCTTGCCGCACAGTTGAGGTTAGCCGCCGCGGAAATCGTGCCCGCTCCACCCGCCTCGAGCACCGAGAGAAGGTGCTGGTCGGCGCCGGCGAAGACCGCGAGCTCGGGAAAGGAGCGGATGAGATCGAGGGTGTGGGCGAGATCGCCCGAGCTGTCCTTGATCCCTTTAAGCGTGCGCGGATAGCGGGCGAGGAGCCGGGCGATTACGGTCTTGGGCACCGGAACTCCCGTGACCTGTGGGAAATGGTACAACAACAACTCGAGGCGGTCGTCGCCTACCCGCTCGATCACTTCTGAGAAGGCTCGGAACAGTCCCTCCTCGGGAACGTTCTTGTAGAAAAAGGGCGGAAGCGCGAGCATGCGCCGGATGCCGAGGCTGAGGCCGTGGCGGATGAGGGCGAGGGTGTCCGCCCGGGCGCAGCAACCTACACCCAGGATCACGCGCTCGGCCGGCAGCCCTTCGGCCAGCAACCCTTCGAGCGCCGCTTGCCGTTCCGCCACCGAGAAGGCTTGGGTCTCACCGGTGGTGCCGAACACGCCCAAGCCGTGGCAACCGTGGCGCAAGAGCCAACGGGCATGGCGCGTCCATCGCTCGAGATTGATCTCGCCGTCTGGGTCGACGGGCGTGACGATCGCCGCAAAAATGCCGCGCAGCCGTGGGTCGTCCATCGTCTTCGGCTCCTCAAGAGCGGGCGGTCGCAAGCCTAGCGCGTTCATACCGCGCGCACAGCCCTCAGCCGATCGCGGATACCCTGCGCTGGTGAAGGGGAGCGCCGCGGCATAGCAAGAGCGAGAGGTTGGTCGGGAGCTCGAAGGTGTTCGCTTTGCAGCCGCGGTTTCGGTTGAGCCCCCACGCGCTCGCGCTCATCTGGGCCCTTGGCTTTCTCCTCCTTGGTCTTGCTGTGCTCCTCAGCGAGCAGAGCGAGCGCGCCTCGCTTTTGTGGGCCTTAGGTGTCGGCGCACCGCTTCTGCTCCTCCTCGTCGAAGTCGCACGGAACTTCGCCCGCGGCGAGACCGGGGTGGATGTGGTCGCACTGCTCGCCATGGTGGGCGCTCTTCTGTTGGGTGAGACGCTCGCCGGTGTGGTGGTGGCGATCATGTTCGCAGGCGGCAATGTGCTCGAAGAGCACGCGCAAAGGCGGGCGCGGCGAGAACTCGCCGCCCTGCTCGCCCGCGCCCCGCGCAGCGCCAAGCGCGAGCGCGCCGGGGTCCTCGAGACCATCCCGGTCGAGGAGGTCGCACCGGGTGACCGGCTGGTCGTCGCCCAAGGAGAGATCGTGCCGACCGACGGCGTTCTCCTCGATGCACCCGCCACGCTCGACGAATCGGCCCTAACCGGCGAGCCCTTGCCGGTGCGCAAGGAGCCCGGCGCGCTTGTGCGCAGCGGTGCACTCAACGTCGGTCCGCCCCTGCGCATGGAGGCGCGGGCGCGGGCAGCTGAGAGCACCTATGCGGCGATCGTGCGCCTCGTCGCGAGCGCACAGGAGAGCAAGGCGCCGCTCGTGCGCTTGGCGGATCGCTTCGCCCTCTTCTTCGTGCCGGTGACGCTCGCTCTTGCCGGCGCCGCCTGGGTCTTCTCGGGCGAGCCCGTGCGCGCGCTCGCAGTCCTCGTGGTCGCCACACCCTGTCCTTTGATCCTTGCTGCACCGGTGGCGATCGTGGCCGGGATTTCCGCCGCCGCCCGCCGCGGCGTGCTGTTCAAAAGCGGTGGTGCGCTTGAAACTCTGGCTCGGCTCCAAACCCTGATCTTCGATAAGACCGGCACGCTCACGAGCGGACGTGCCCGTCTTGTTGCCGTGCTCCCAGCGCGGGATGTCAGCGAGGAGGAGCTGTTGCGCCTTGCCGCCTCGCTCGACCAGCTCTCCCGCCATCCGCTCGCCGAAGCGATCGTCGAGGCGGCGCGGGCGCGGGGGCTCCAGCTCGAGCTGCCGAGTGCGGTGCGTGAGGCCCCAGGCGAAGGGATCGAAGGGGCGGTGGGCGGGCACCGTGTCCGGCTCGGGCGCCTTGACCACACCGACGGGCAGGGTCTGTTCGAGGCCTGGGCCGAACGGGTGATCCGTCGCGCCGAGCGCGACGGTGCCACCTCTGTGTTCGTCGCGATCGACGACCGGCTCGCCGGAGCGCTCTTGCTCGCCGATGAGATCCGCCGCGACGCACCGCGCGCCTTGCGCGCCCTGCGCGCCGTCGGGGCCCGCCGCCTCATCATGCTGAGCGGGGATCGGGCGGACGTCGCCGAGGCGATCGGCAACGCCCTCGGTTTCGATCGCGTGCTCGCCGAGCGTTCGCCCGCCGAGAAAGTGGATGCGGTGCGCGCCGAGCGGGCGGAAGCCATCACCGTCATGGTCGGGGACGGGATCAACGACGCGCCGGCCCTTGCCGCTGCGCATGTGGGTGTTGCCATGGGCGCGCGGGGGGCCGCAGCGGCGGCCGAGGCGGCCGACGTCGTGATCCTCGTCGATCGCCTGGATCGCCTCGTCGATGCGGTGGTGATCGCGATGCGCGCACGCCGCATGGCGCTCGAGAGCGTGCTCGCAGGCATGGGGCTCTCGGGGCTCGCCATGCTCGTCGCGGCGCTGGGCTACATCCCACCGGTCGCGGGGGCGCTCCTGCAAGAAGCGATCGACGTGGCGGTGATCCTCAACGCCCTGCGCGCGCTGCGCGCCGATTCCGGTCTCGGCGTGGGGCCTCAGGGTCTTCCGGCCGAGCGGGTGGCAGCGCTCGAGGCGGCGCATCGGGCCCTGTTGCCCTTGATCGCGCGTACCCGGGCTCTCGCCGACCGGCTCGGCGCCGGCGACGGGCGGCAAATCGTCGTCGAGCTCACCGAGCTCGTGCGCGAGCTCGAGACGCGCGTTCTCGTCCACGAGCGCCAAGACGAGCTCGAGCTGCACCCCGAGATCGCCAAACTCTTGGGCGGTCGCGATCCGATGGCGCCGATCAGCCGCACGCACCGCGAGATCGCGCATCTCGTCCGCCGGCTCGCCCGCCTCGTCGCCGAATTGCCGCCCGAGGGACCGCTTCCCGAAGATCTGCCCGAGCTTCGCCGCACGCTCTACGCGCTCGAGGCGATCCTCGAGCTGCACTGCGCCCAGGAAGAGGAGCTCTACGAAGCGGTGGCGGTCGAAACGGTTGCGCGCACGCCGCTTAAGGGGTGAGCACGATCCGACCCGTCACTTTGCCGGCGGCAAGATCGGCCATCGCGCGGTTCACTTCCGCAAGCGGCACGCGGGTCACGGGCAGAGGCTTCAAGCGGCCCTCTTGGGCGAAACGCACGACTTGCTTCAAGTCGTCGAGGGTGCCGACATAAGAACCGACCACGCTTAGCACCCGCAACGGGAAGAGGGCGAGCGGGTAAACGAGCCGGTCGCCATAGAGGCCCACCACCACGAGCGTCCCGCCCTTGGGCCGCAGACAGTCGAGCGCGAAGCGGGCGGTTTCCGGGCGGCCGACGAAGTCGATGGCTGCATCCGCCCCGCCGCCCGAGACGTCCTTGACCGCCTGCACGGCCGCCTTGGGATCGGAATTGTCGACCACCGCATCGGCGCCGGCACGGCTAGCCGCCTCGCGTTTCGTGGGATCCGGCTCGGCGACCACGATCCGCGCCGGCACCACCGCCCGCGCCATCTGCAGGGCCTGCAGCCCTACTCCGCCGCAGCCGACCAACAGAAGGGTCTGGTCCTCGCGCCGCAGCCCGGTCTTCTTGAGCGCCGAGAGCGCTGTCACGCCCGAGCAGGCGTAGGTGCAGGCGACCGCCGGATCGAGTCCGTCGAAGGGCACGAGATAGCGCGCATCGGGCACGAGCACGTGGGTGGAATAGCCGCCGTCGCGCCAGGTGCCGACCACCCGCGGCCGCGGGCACAAGAGTTCCTCGCCGCGCGCGCAATCCGGACAGCTCCCGCAGCCGATCCAGGGGTAGACAATACGCCGATCGCCCGGCCGCACTTCGTGCACCTCGGGCCCGACCGCGACCACTTCGCCCAAGACCTCGTGGCCGAGCGTGAAGGGCAGCTGAATGCCGCGGGTGGTGATGTCCAACCGCTCGCCTCCACCGAGATCGAAATAGCCCTGCCAGATGTGCAGATCCGAATGGCACAGGCCGCAGGTGAGCACTTTGAGCACCACCTGCCGGCCTTGGGGGACGGGATCGGGATAGTCGCGGGGCTCGAGCGGTTCCCCCCAGCGGATGATCTGCCAGCTGCGCATGGGTCTTCTCCTTGGCGGCGCGGCCGGTCGGTTTCAGATCGGCCGGTAAAAGACGTTCTGCCCGATCACCGCTGCGCGGCGAAGCTGCTTGGTGTAGGCGGGGGGTTTGCGCGTGCGCGCGTGCATGAAAAGAGCTCCTTTGGTCGGATCCGGCGGCGGGTTGGGCGAGAGCAGCTCCCTGGCGACTTGAAGGGCGAGCGCAAAGCGCCCGAGATCGCGCGGGAGGTCGTCCACGCCATCGCAGGTCCAGGAAAAAGCGCAGCCGGCCCCATTCGCATCGAACACCACTTCATAGAGGCTCTTGGGAAAGTCGGGATGGCGCAGGCGGTTGAGGGTGAGCCAGCCGACCGCGAGCATGGCCTGCCGCCCCTGTCCCGCCTCGTGGTAGATGTTAAGGGCAAGGGCCCAGAGGTCGTGATCGATCTCGCCAGCCTTGGCCTGCACGCCCAACGCCCACGCACCGGCGAGCACGGCCGCGGCGATTCTCCCCTTCGCCATGGGTCCCCCCTGTTCGCGACGTCTGGCATCCTCTCGGCGGACGGTTTGGCCGGCTCAGCGGCCGTGCGCAAGCGTGCGCGCATGTTTCGCTGGCACGCGCTGCGGTCCGATGGCGACATGCTTCTCAAAGGACGGGTCTATTCTTGACAACAAGCAGGTTGGAAGGATAATGAACCTAGCAACTGTGCGAGTGGTCCGCTATGACCGCAGCCGCCCCTTCACCCGCGCTTGAGCCAACCGCTGCCGCTTGGAGCGATCCTGCCTTCCAAGCCCTGCGCGCCGCCTGGCGGCGGCGTTTTCCGCCCGCCGATGCGGCCGAGGAGACGGCGCTTGAGAGTCTGATCGCGGCGCTGTGGCGGCGCCGGCTGCTCGATCGCGTCGAGGCGCGGATCCTCGAGGCTTTGGGGGCGGGGACGAGTTGCGAGGGCATGCCCTCGCTTGCGAGTCTCGCCCGCTACGCCGCCCGTCTCGCCAAGGACATCGAGCTCGCGCGCGCCCGCTTTTTTGGCCTGCGCAGGCTTCGCCTGAGCACGAGCGCGCAAGAGAGCGAAGCAGCGTCCCGACCCTCGGAGCGCGAGCAGCCTTCGGCGGCGCGCGGGCAAAGCCCCACATCCGCGCTTCGATTCGACAAAGAGCCGCTTGTGGACTTCGAGCTTCTGCTGCGCGAGCTCCTGAAGCCGCCTGCTCGGGCACGAGAGGAGCTGCACCGATCGGCTTCCCGCTTCGCCTTGAGCGCCCAAGCCGCGTAAGGGCGCATCAGTTCGCTTGTGCAAAGGCAAGACCGTCGAGAAACGCGACTACCCTTGCTGGAGCTCCGTCGCAATCGGGGATCTTCAACGGCAAGCAACAGAAAAAGA
>JAUQQO010000045.1 GCA_030549795.1 Pseudomonadota bacterium
TTGCGGGCGAACAGGTGATCGGCCCACCGCTTCCCGAAGCGGTCTTGGATGCAGCGGCCCAGGCTCAACGCCGCGACCGTTCGACCACCCTCGAGAGCGAAGCCGGCCCGCTCTTCATCCAGGTCTTCAACCCACCGCTTCGGCTCATCGTCGTGGGTGCTGTGCACATCGCGCAAGCGCTCGTGCCGATGGCGGCGCTTGCCGGCTATGCCGTCACGGTCATCGACCCAAGACGCGGCTTCGCCACGGCTGAGCGCTTTCCCAACGTCGACCTCGTGGATGCCTGGCCCGATGAGGCGATGGAAGCGCTCGCCCCCGATGCCCGCACGGCTGTGGTCACCCTCACCCACGACCCCAAGCTCGATGATCCCGCCCTCGATGTCGCCTTGCGCTCCGAAGCCTTCTACATTGCGGCCTTGGGCTCCAAGCGCACGCACGCCAAGCGCCTGCAGCGCTTGGAAGCGCTCGGGCACAGCCGGGCGGCGCTCGAGCGCATCCACGGGCCCGCGGGGCTGGATATCGGTGCCGAGACCCCGGCCGAAATCGCCATCTCCATCCTCGCCCAGATGACCCAGGTGCTGCGGCAAGCC
This sequence comes from Pseudomonadota bacterium, assembly GCA_030549795.1. GTDB lineage: Bacteria > Pseudomonadota > Alphaproteobacteria > Geminicoccales > Geminicoccaceae > JANXAZ01. Next base: position 591 of record JAUQQO010000045.1, read on the forward strand.
CGCTGAGTGCCCGCAACGCGCAAGCGGCCGTAAACCCACAAATGTTGGAGCCCGGGCAAGACTACTGGCCGTTTCGCCGGACCTGAGGTTCGCGCAAGCGATCGCGCCCCGCCGGAGCGTCAACGCAAAGCACACGAACGATGGAAACGAGCGCATGCAACGCGATCTCGAAGGCATCCTCGTTGTGAGCCTCGAGCAGGCGGTCGCGGCCCCCTATTGCACGCGGCTGTTGGCCGATGCCGGGGCACGGGTGATCAAGGTCGAACGACCCGAGGGCGACTTCGCCCGCGCCTACGACAGCTATGCCAAAGGGCTCTCTGTCAACTTCGTCTGGCTCAACCGCGGCAAACAGTCGATCGTCTTGGACCTCAAGAACGAGGAAGACAAAGCCCTACTTGAGCGCATGCTCGCGCGCGCCGATGTCTTCGTGCAAAACCTCGCCCCCGGGGCCGCCGCCCGGCTGGGCTTCGGCTCGGCTGCGCTGCGCGCCCGTTTTCCCCGCCTCATTACCTGCGACATCTCGGGCTATGGGGAAGAGGGGCCCAGACGCGAGCTCAAGGCCTATGATCTGCTCGTCCAAGCCGAAAGCGGCATCGCCTTCGTCAACGGCATCGGCGAGGAACCGGCGCGGGTGGGGGTCTCGATCTGCGACATCGCCGCTGGGATCACCGCAGCGGCCGCGATCTTTCGCGCGCTTTTCGCCCGCGCCCGCTTTGGCCTCGGGCAGGGCATCGAGGTCTCCTTGTTCCACGCCATCGGCGATTGGATGAACGTGCCGTGGATGACCTTCGCCTATGGCGGCTTCACCCCACCGCGGCTGGGATTGCACCATCCCACGATCGCACCTTATGGCGCCTATCCCTGCGGGGACGGAACGACCATCTTGATCGCCATTCAAAACGAGCGCGAGTGGGCGCGCTTTTGCGCCGAGATCCTCAACGCGCCCGAACTCGCCCGCGATCCGCGTTTCGATTCCAATCCCCAACGCGTCGCCAACCGCCGCGAACTCGATGCGCTCATTTGCGCGCGCTTTGCGCGCCAGAGCCGCGAAGAGCTCGCAGAGCTCCTCGAGCGCGCGCAGATCGCCTACGGGCGGCTCAACACGCTCGCCGATTTGAGCGCGCATCCGCAGATGCGCTGGCTCGAGGTGCCGACACAGGCAGGGCCGATCCGGGTCATCGCGCCGGGCGCGCGCGTCCTCGGCGAAACCCTCGCCCCCGGCCCCGTGCCCGCCCTCGACGAACACGGTGCAGCGATCCGCGCCGAATTCGCAGCCGAAGAAGAGGCTTGAGCTTACTCCATGCGCCGCGCGAACGAGACCGCATAGGCCGCGGTGCGGATGTTCAAGATCGGATCGCTCGACGGCTCGAAGCCGGAAGCGAGCTTGTCGGGGGCGAACATCAAGGGATCGCACGCCCCTTTCTCACCTTCTTTGGCGACCTCGGTGATCTCGAGCCGTGCGACCGTCACGCGCGGTCGGTCCTCGGGCCAGGTCTTGGTGGGATCGTCGAGCGGATCCCCGGGTTGGCCCAAATGCAGCGTGACGGTCCAGGCAGCAGCACCTTTGGCTACGCGCTCGCGAAGTTCTGCGGCCAAGAAGTCGTCACCTTTTTGCTTGAGCTCCTCTTCCGAAAGGCCGACGACTCCGGCCTGAGGCTCGAAGCTCCAGCGCACCGGCTTTTTTTCACCCTTGGCATCCACGAGCCAAAAAGTGTGCACGCCCCAATAGGCCGTGGTGGCATAGCTCGCGGTGATCGGCATCTTCGCGACATAGGCGGCGAACACCTTGGTGTCGGGGTGTGCCTCCATGAACGCCTTGGCTTTCTCGGGGTCCGGTTTGCCGGTCGCCGGATCGGGAGCGCGGGCCCGCAACAGCCCCAAGAAGGTGTCCGGGTCCTTGGCCTGGAAGACGGGGGTCGAAAGCAGCACGAAGTCGTGTTCCTCGCCGCCCGCAAGTGCGATGCGCAGTGCGAGGCCACGCGGCGTGCGGCTCTTGTCCGACACGTTCGGATTGCCGCCGGCCAACGAGAAGCGCGCGATCACCGGCGCTTCGGCGGCGAAGAGCGGACTTTTCGAGAGGGTGCGAGCTTCGGCGGTCGGGATCCAGCGCCCCTCGGCGCAGAGCCCCTTGGCGTGCGAAGCCCGCATGCCCTTGTGCTTGCCGAAAACGGCGTTCAGGGCATCGACGAGCGCTTCCGCTGTCGCCGCACCGGCCGTTCCACCTACGGGCACGCTGAGAGCCAAAAGCGCGAGAGCGAATCCGAGACCGCCTGTGTGCCGCATGGCTTCCTCCCCGACTTCAAAAAAAGTTCTCTTGGAGATCGACTTTATCTAGCGGAGCCGGGGAAGGAAAGAGCGAAGCGGCGACGACAGAGGCTCCCGCGATCGCACGCGGCTCTCTATAGGGCGGGCGTAAAAGTAGGGGAGGAACAGGTGGCGAGGGAAAGGGCGGAGCGCGAAAGCGCGCTGCCGGTCGATCCACCGGGTGCGGGCGTGCCGGCGGGGCCGACCCGGCTCCATCCCCTCGCCCGCGCCGGCGGCCGAGTGAGCAGCGAGGATCCCACCGCTGGCGCCGAGCTCGTCTGCAACGCGACGCTTTCCTGGCTCGAGCGGCGCGCGGGCACCCTGCCTCCCGAGGCCTGGCGCTATGGCGCCTTTACACTCGACCATGGCGGAACGGTGGCCGAGGCGGCAGCCTGGTCATCGGATGACGCACGTGTCTGGGCGGCGCGGCTGCGCTACCCCGACGACCGGGTCGCCGGCCGCGTGTGGCGGACCGAGGTCACGGTCACGACTTCAAAAGGCACGACGCGTACCGCCGTGCGCTTGGATGTTGCGGATCGCGAGCCGCGTCTTGCCCTCGAGGTCTTTTCTGTTCCGCGTCTGGTGCGCTGGTTGGTGCGCCGCCAGAAACTGTCGATCGGCGACTGGCCGGTGAGCGCCGAGCTCCACCGCGGCGATGAGGTGCAAGCCCTCGCTGCCCGGCTCACCGATCCGCGCCGACCGCTGCCGGTGATCCTCCTCTCGCTGCCCGACCATGGGCCCCCGGCCTGGGCGGCGGAGCTCGATCCGGCCCGCTTCGCCCTGCGCCTTGCTGGGATCGCGGAGATCGTTCTCGTCTCGGCTGGCACGGCGCGCGCGCTCACCCAAACGCTCGGCGAGGCTTGGCGCTGCTTTGGCGGTGCTGTGCGGCTCTTCCGCGCCCCTTTCCAGCCCGAATCGGATGCGCCGCATCGCCACCCGCTCTTCGTTCCCGATCAGATCCGCAGCTTTCGTACCGCAACCGGCACACCCTTCGCAGTCCACCTCGCACTCCTTGCCGGGCGTGAGAGCCTCGCGTCGCACCATCCCGATCTGGATGTGCCCACCTTCGCGCGCGTGCAGACGCGCATGCGCGAGCTGCACTTCGCGCGTGCGCAGGCGGCGGCCCGACCACCCGATGAGTTGCTTAAGCTCGCGCAAGAAGAGCTTGCAGGAGCGAAGCGACGGCTCGTGGAGCTGGAAGCCGAGTTCGACGCGCGCCGACGCGAGCTCGAGGAATTGCTCGCCCTCGCCGAGGAAGAACGCGATGAGGCGCTTAAGGAAGCGCAAGCGGCGCGCGTGCGCATTGCGTGCCTCGAGGCGCAGTTGCGCGGGCAAGGGCGCGATCCCGACCAGCACGTTCCGCTCTTGACGAGTTATCGGGAGCTCGCGGACTGGGCGGCGGCGCATTTGGCGGGGCGCGTCGTTCTCCTCCCGCGTGCCGTGCGCGCCGCCCGCGATGGACTGTTCGAAGACGTCGGACTGGTCGGCCGGGCCCTGCTCTACCTCGCCGGTCCCTACCGAACGATGCGCCTTAAGGGCAACGAGGCCTCCCGGCGCGCCAACGAAACCGCATTGGCCGAACTCGGTCTCGAGAACAGCTCGGTAGGTGGTGATCTCGAGCGCTTTCCCGAGCGCTTCCGCGTCGCTTGGCGGGGCCAAAAGCGCCTGCTCGACATGCATGTGAAAAAAGGCAATGCGCGCGACCCTCGCCGCTGCCTGCGCATCTATTATTTTTGGGACGAGGTCGAACAGCTCGTGGTGGTCGGATGGCTGCCGAGCCACATGCGCACCGAGGCGACATGAACGCCATTGCGTCTTGCCACCGTTGCTTTGAACTGCTGCCGCTTGCCGGAATGCGCCGTGAACGCGCGCTCGGTCGCGATTTCCTGCTTATCGAGCCGGACCTTTTGACCGAGCTCAGCGAGCGCGCCTTCCGCGACGTGCAGCACTTCTTCCGCGCGAGCCATCTCGCCCAGCTGCGCGCCATCCTCGACGATCCCGAGGCCTCCGAGGGCGACCGCTTTGTCGCCATGGAACTCTTGAAGAACGCGGTGGTGGCAGCGGGCGGGCTTTTCCCCTCCTGTCAGGACACCGGCACCGCCACGGTCTACGGCTGGAAAGGCGAGCAGGTCCTGATCGAAGGGGACCCGGTTGCCGCCTTTGAAGCGGGCATCGCGCGCTGCTGGGCTAAGGGCAATCTGCGCTCTTCGCACCTCGCACCGCTTTCTATGTACGAGGAGAGGGACACGGGCACCAATCTGCCGGCGCAGATCAAGCTCTATGCCACGACTGGCGACCGCTTGCGCCTTCTCTTCATTGCCAAAGGGGGTGGCTCAGCCAACAAGACTTTTCTCTTCCAGGAAACCAAGCGACTGTTGGAGCCTGAGCGGCTGCTCGCTTTTTTGGACGAGAAAATCCGCACCCTCGGCACGGCCGCCTGCCCGCCCTACCACCTCGCGATCGTGATCGGAGGGCTTTCGGCCGAGCAGTGCTTGGAAACGGTCAAGCTCGCCTCGGCGCGCGCGCTCGATGATCTGCCCACTTCCGGCGACCCGGCGGGCCGGCCGTTTCGCGACCTCGAGCTCGAACGCGCGGTGCTCGCGCGCACCCGCCGCATGGGCCTCGGCGCGCAGCTCTTGGGCAAATATCTCTGCCATGACGTGCGGGTGATCCGCCTGCCGCGCCATGCCGGTTCGCTGCCCGTGGGTCTGGGCGTTTCCTGCTCGGCTGATCGACAGATCGAGGCGCTTGTGAGCGCAGATGGGGTTTTCCTTGAGCAACTCGAGCGTGATCCCGCGCGCTTTTTGCCCGATCGCGCGGTCGCGCTCGAGCAAGCCGTGCCCATCGATCTCGACCGGCCGATGGCGGCGATCCGGGCCGACCTCGCACGCCTGCCGGTCGGCACCCCCGTCCTGCTCTCCGGCACCATGATCGTGGCGCGCGACCAGGTCTTCGCCGCTGTCGCGAAGCGCCGGGCGGCGGGCGCGCCCTTGCCGGCCTACCTCCGCGACCATCCCATCTATCACGCGGGGCCGGCGCGCGCGCCTGAGGGCTGGCCCACGGGCTCCTTCGGACCCACCACTGCCGCCCGCATGGACCCCTACATGCCGGAGTTCCAGGCCGAGGGGGCGGCACTCGTCACCGTCGCCAAGGGCAACCGGTCCCCGCTCGTGGTCGAGAGCTGCAAAAAGCACGGCGGCTTTTACTTGGCTGCGATCGGCGGCGCAGCTGCAGTCACCGCCAAAGAGCGCATCCGCGCCGTCGAAGTGATCGATTTTCCGGAATTTGGCATGGAAGCCGTGCACCGGATCACGGTGCACGACTTCCCAGCATTTTTAGTCATTGATGACAAAGGCAACGATCTTTACACGCTGCGCAACTAGCTTACTCTATCCGATCAGCTGCTTTTGCGCTCCTTGCTTTTGTTGCGGTCCTTACCCTTGCTGCGGTCGCCACTCTTTTGCCCTGACGATCCGGGTGACTGGAGATTACCAGACTTTACCTTGAGGTTCGTTTGCTGAAGTGTATAGGGATCATATTTGGCTTCGACATAGCGCCCGTTCGGATCTCGCCCGTAGACTTCCCACTGACCGTCATCGGCCTTGATGCGATCGACCTGCCAGCCCTGGCTCGTGAGTTGGCTCTGCAGCTCACTCGCCGGCCGCCAATCCGAACCGGAGGTGCTACCCGGCTTGGGACCGCTCTTGTACTCGAGCTTGGTCTGCTGGAACGTATAGGGATTGTACTTGGCTTCGACGTAGTTGCCGCTCGGATCTCGCCCGTAGACTTCCCACTGACCGTCATCGGCCTTGATGCGATCGACCTGCCAGCCCTGGCTCGTGAGTTGGCTCTGCAGCTCGCTCGCCGGCCGCCAGTCGGGACCCGGCTGGTCGTCGTACGGGCTGGCCCGCAGAGCCGAGCTCCCGATCGTGAGCGCCACCGCGGCGACACTCGCGAGAAGAATCCTGCGCATAGCACCTCTCCTCCGAAAGGGCCTTCACGACCCGACGCACCCTCTAGACCCTCAACCTTGAGCGAATCTTACTCGTGCAATGCCACGCGCTTGCGACCCGTGATCATCGCCCGCACGAGGTTCTCCCCTTCGCGCCAGCTCTCGGCGAGCACGCCCAGAACGTGCAGGCCGATGAGCAGGAGGAGCCCGTTGGCGAGGCCCTCGTGCACCTCCTCGAAGAGGTGGCCGAGCCGTCCCCCCACCGCTTGCACGAGCCAGCCCGAGCCGGCGGTGACGAGGAGTGCGGCGAACAGCGCCAGGATCATCCAACCGCCGATCGGGTTGTGGCCGAGATAACGGGGCGCGGTACCGTCCAGCATCCCCCTGGCGTAGGCGACGACCTCGCGTGGTGGCCGCACGAAGTCGGCGAACCGTGCATGGCGACTGCCGACGAAGCCCCAGACCAGCCGGAGCGCCACGATCGCGAGGACCAGATAGCCGATCAGCTCGTGCGCTTTCTCGAGCTCCTCAGCGGTCACCCAGGCGAGCGCTACCGCGACCACGAGGCTCCAGTGCAGGACCCGCACGAGCGGATCCCACACCCGGACCTCGCCGGCCGTGTCAGTTGCCGCGGCCGCCATCGGCACCTCCGCCCGCGGCCGGCCCTGCGCCCGGCCCCGCCTGCGTGCCCGGACCGATCGGGCCCTGCGCCGGGTCGCGGACCCGCTCCCGCTCGCGGATCCGCTCGCGCTTGCGCTCGAGCTTCACGAGTTCGAAGGTCTTGGGATCGTACTTGGCCTCGACCCGGAAGCCTTCGCGATCAAAGCCCTTGACCTCGTAGCAGCCGTCGTCGACTTTGACTTGGTCGATCCGCTGCCAGCCCTCGGCCTGCAGCTTGGTCTGGAGTTCCTCCCGCGGCCGCCACTCGGCCATCGGCACCCGGCATTCGTCCTCGCTCGCCCGGACCGGGCCCGAGAGGGCGAGCCCGATGCCCAGCACCGCGAGCGTCGCCACCGCCATCACCGTCTTCCGTCGCATCGTCCGTTCCTCCTTGGCTTGCGGACGGCCGGAACATCGTCGCGCCGGCTGACACGGAGCTGACGGCGGTGGCTGCATCGTGTCAGGCTCCGGTAAGCTCGCTGCCCGATCATAATTTCTGATTGGGCGCTTAGAGCCATGCGCATCTTGTTGATCGAGGACGATCCGGCACTCGGCGAGGCGGTCCGCGACCATCTCGCGGGCCTCGCCCATGCCGTCGATTGGCAGACTCGGCTGGCCGAGGCCGAGGTGGCGCTGCGCGCCGTGCCCTATGATCTCGTCCTGCTCGATCTCGGCCTGCCGGACGGCGACGGTCTCGCCTTCCTGAAGCGACTGCGGGCGCGTGGCGATGCCACGCCGGTTCTCGTGCTCACCGCCCGCGATCGGGTGAGCGAGCGGATCGCTGGCCTCGAGGCCGGCGCTGATGACTATCTCGTCAAGCCCTTCGATCTCGGCGAGCTCGCAGCTCGGGTCGCTGCCGTGGCCCGGCGCTATGCGGGCGATCCTAATCCTTTGCTCGAGATCGGCCCGCTCCTCATCGACCGGGCCCGCCGGATCGTGATCCGGGACGGGGTGCCCGTGCCGCTCTCGGCGCGTGAATGGGCGTTGCTCGAAGCATTGGCGCTGCGGCCCGGTGCGATCGTCGCCAAGGAGCGGCTCGAGGAGCTCCTTTATCCCATGGGAGAGGAAATCGCGAGCAATGCGATCGAAGTGGCAGTAAGCCGGCTGCGTAAGAAGCTCAGCGCCCACATCATCGAGACGGTGCGGGGCCTCGGCTATCGGCTCGCACGGCGATGACCGGTTCGCCCAGCCTCGCCCGCAGGCTCACCCTCACGCTGACCCTTGCGGTCACCCTCGCCTGGCTCGCCGCTGCCCTGGCCGGCGCTTGGGTGATTTGGCGCGAGCTCGCCGAAGCGCTGGATGGAGCGCTTATGGAGACCGCCCAGCGGCTTCTGCCGCTCGCGCTCGATACCCTCGTTACGCTCGAGACCGCTCCCGAACCGGGGGAGGAAGGACGCGCCCTGCGGGTCCGCCGCGCTGCCCGGGTAGCCGAGCACGGCGAGCGGGTCGTCTATCAGCTGCGCGATGCCGCGGGTCGGGTGCTCTTGCGCTCGCACGAGGCGCCGGAAGAGCCCTTCGCGGCCCCGCTCTTGCGTGGCTTCGCGGAAAGCGGGGGCCTTCGGATCTACACCGAGCCCGCGATCTCCGAGACCCTGTTCCTGCAGGTCGCCGAGCCGCTCGCCCACCGTCGCGACGCCGCCCTGTGGGCGAGCTTCCTCCTTCTCGCCCCGCTCCTCGCCCTCCTGCCGGCCGTGGTCCTTCTCGCCCGCCGGGTGGTCCGCTGGACGCTCCGACCGGTCGAGGCCCTCGCGGCCGAGATCGCCCTCCGCGACGAGCATCGGCTCGAGCCCGTGGGGCGGCCCGATCTACCG
>JAUQQO010000007.1 GCA_030549795.1 Pseudomonadota bacterium
GACACCTCGTCCAAGGCGCCGGCTGCGCGCGCGGTGCAAAACAAACTCCAAATCAAGAAAGCCAAAAAACCCGACACATCCGAACCGACGATAGAAAGACGATCGATCGGCGCGCGAGCAGGAGCGCAAAACAGGGCCACCACTCGACCATTCGCTTCACCCATTCCTTGAAGGGCCGACCATCGTTTTCCGCCCGCCCAGTTGCTTTCTCCGGCGCTGTGCTGCGGATCCGAGGCCTTGCGCGGAAACGCCTCAGAGCATGTCGGGGCGGAAGAGCGAACTGCGGTCGAGGATCTCACCCGCCACCATGAACCGCCCCTCGCCCAGATAGTGCACCGTCCGCGGATGCTCCGGCGCGGTCGCGACCCGGGCGCGAACGACCTCGAAAACGAAAAAATTGTACCGGTCGACGAGCGCGTCGTCGTAGAGCCGGCACTCGAAATGAGCGTGGCATTCGGCGATCGCGGGGGCTGCGACTTCGAGTGAGGGTTCGGCCGTCAGACCGAAGCCTTGGAATTTGTCGATCTCCGCCCCGCTCGTGTTGCCGACGCCTACGACGGCATCGAGCAGCTCCACGGTCGGCAGGTTGATCACGCATTGCCCGCTCTCGCGGATCATCGAAAAGCTGTGATTGGAAGCGGCGATCACGCAGCCGACAAGCGAGGGCGTGAACTCCATCACCGTATGCCAGCCCAAAGTCATGACGTTGGCGCGGCCCTGCCAGCGCGAAGACACGAGCACAACGGGACCTGGCTCGAGCCAGCGGCGTATTCCGCTCACCGGAACTTCGTGTTTCTCAATCCTTCCGCCCATCGCATCCTCCCCAAACGCCAAAAGTCGCGATGCTGTGGCCCGAAACGAGCGGCTCACCACGCTCGGCGAGGATCGCCGCCCGTAGCCGGTAAGCTATGGTTGGTCCGCCCTCGTGCGCGCAACCGGTTGCCGTGACCTAACTATCTCTTCTCTCTGAGGCCGAATACAGTTTTCGAAAGAGGATTGGGACGGTTGCCCCTCGAGCAATCGGCTGCGGGACATCGATCACAGCCGAAGAATGCAACGACCATCGGTTCTCATGTGCAACGGGCCATCACCACACAGGTCTTCCTTTTAGCAATACACGAGCGTTAGCTGTTGATGGGAGCATGTAGCAAATTGCCACCAAGCGAGCGCGCTTTCTCCCGCAAAGTCCTGTCATTGCTCAACGATGAGCAGGATCCGCATGAGCACTTGTGAACGGAGCGGGCGTTGCGGCCACTTGTGGTGAGGATGCGCGCACGAGTCGAAACATGTCGGCCCGCGCGGCTCGCGACCTTGCTCCCCTCCCCCTTCCCGCACGCGCCTTGTGTACGAGGGGATGCCCACACAGGGCCGCGTGAGCTTCGCACGGGTGGCTCGTCTTTTCCTTCCGAACCTCCGTTCAGGCCAGGTCGTGAGCCTTCTCGCACTCCGCTCGCGTTCGTCGCAACCTTTGAGCGACTGCGCACAGCGCGCGCAGCCTCCCTCTGTCTTCCAAGAGGCGACGCGAGCCCTCTTTGGTGAGGACGATTGGGCGTTTCGACTCGGCCCTCGAGGTCGCCCCTGCCCTGCTCGCCCCGGGCTCAGCCGCCCGAGCCTTGGCGCGCGCGAAGGGCGGCGGCGTGCGCCGGAAACCCTTCGTACTCGGCTAAGAGCATGGCTGGACGGGCAAGGGTCGAAAAGGCCTCGGCTGTGACGAAACCGATCGAACTGCGCTTCATGAAGTCGAGTACCGACAGCGGCCCGAAGCTCTTGGCCCAACCGCCGGTGGGCAGCACACAGTTGGGACCGAGCACGAAATTGCCGAGCGTGATCGGGGTCCATGCCCCCAAAAGGATCTCGGCGGCATCCCAAAGATGACCGAGATGGGCCCAAGGATCACTCGAGAGCACCTCGAGATGCTCGGGCGCATAAGCGTTGATGAAGGCGTAGGCCGCCTCGAGCGAAGGAGCGAGGAGGATACCGCCACGTGGGCCCTCGAGCACGGTCTTGACGAAGCCGCGGCGCGGCTCGGGCAAATCCGCCCAGCGGCGAACCAGCGCGCTCCTCGCCCCTTCAGCCACGGTACGCGAGGGTGTGACGAGATAGGCCGAGCTGTCGGGCCCGTGCTCGGCCTCGATGAGGAGATCGGAAGCGGCCAATTCGGGATCGGCGGTCGCGTCGGCGAAGACAATCGACTCGGAGGGTCCCGCCGGTGGCCCGGTGTCGATCAGATGGGCGACAAGCCGCTTGGCGGCCACCACCCAGGGACTACCGGGACCGACGATCTTCGTGGCTTTGGGCACGCTCTCGGTACCATAGGCGGCTGCCGCCACCGCCTGGGCGCCTCCGGCTTTGACGATCCGCTTCACCCCGGCCTCGTTCGCAGCGACCAAAGTCGCGGCGTCGATTCCACCCTCAAGGGTGGGCGGCGTGAGAATTGTGATCTCGGGAACACCGGCCACCACGGCCGGCACCGAGGTCATCATGGTGACCGAGGGAAACGCTCCCTTGCCGCGCGGCACGTAGAGCGCGACAGAGGGAATGGGCGTCCAGCGGTCACCGGCAAAAGCACCGGGGCAGATCTCGTGCAGCCACATGGGCTCGGGTTTTTGCCGCTCGTGGAAGGCGCGAATGTGGGCGATCGCGAAGCGGATCGCCTCGATCAACCCATCGCTGAGTTGTTCGTAAGCCTGGGCGATCTCCGCCTCGCTCGCCACGAGCGACTGCAGCTCGCCCTTCACCCCGTCGAGCTCGCGCGCGAATCGGAACAGCGCCGCGTCGCCTTCGCGGCGTACCGCCTCGACGATCGGCCGCACGCGCTCGAGAATCGGCTCGATGTCTTGATCCGCACGACGCAGAAGAGCCGCGCGGTCGTCCGCTGAGAGACGTTCGAGCTCGAGAAAGCGGGGAGAGAAGGTAGCCATCGTTAATCCTTTCAGCGCGCGCGCAAGAAGAGGTCGAGCCCTACGAGCCGGTCGAGCACGAGCACGGCCGCCGCCGCTACCAGAACGTAAACGGTCGAGACAGCAGCGAGATCCGGGGTGATCACACCGCGGATCTGGGTGTACATCTGCACCGGCAGCGTCACCGTCCGCGCGTCGACGAGGAGAAGGCTCACGAGGAACTCGTTGAGGGCGAGGACGAACATGATGAGCGCACCCGCCACGATGCCCGGTGCGACGGCCGGGAGCGTGACGAGGACGAAAGTCTGAACGGGCCCCGCACCGCAACTCGCAGCCGCGCGCTCGAGCTCGGGGTCGAGGGCGTTCACCGAAGCCGCTACGGCCCAGATCATGAAAGGGAGGTTGATCACGCAGCAGGCCACGCCCACAGGCCAAACCCGGCCGAGCAACCCGAGCTCGCCAAACAGCAGCATGAGCCCGATACCCGAGCCGATGAGCGGAACCGTAAACGGCAGCAGAAGGTAGAGCTGGATGGCAAGTGCCGCACGGAAGCGAAAACGCGCGAGCGCAATCGCAGCGAGCGTGCCGCTGGGGACCGCAAGCGCGGTGCAGACGAACGCCACTTCGAGCGAGCGCAACAACGCGTCGCGCAGCTCGCTGGCGTCGAGGATCCGGCTGTACCAGCGTAAGCTTAGCCCGTCGGGTGGAAAGCGGACGATCTCGCCTGCGGTCAAGGAAGCGCCGGCGACGACGAGCGAGGGAGCGGCGAGCAGGACGAGCAGCGCCACCGCAACTGTCGTGTACGCGCTGAGCCTCTTCAAGACGTCCCCCGTAGGCCGAAGGCTTGTGTTCCGGCGCGAGTCAAGAGCAGCCCGGCGATGGTGGTGCCCAAGAAGGTGAGGACGAGCGCGATCGCCGAGCCGAGGCCGGCGTTGGATGTCCTAAAGAACTGGTCGTGGACCAGGTTCGCGAGAAAATCGTTGGTGCCGCCACCAAGAATTGCCGGCATCGCGAAGTCGGTGAGTGTTAAGGTGGCGACCACGAGCGCTGCGGCGATCAACCCGGGCCGGGCCATCGGCAGAATGACGCGGAGAACCGCCCGCAGCGGCGAGGCGCCACAGCTCGCCGCAGCCCGTTCGATCTCTTCGGGGATGGCCGCGAGTGCCGGCATGAGCATCAGGACAGCAAAGGGCAACATGTACTGCACGAGCCCAAAGAGAACTGCCGGGTAGGAAAAGAGCAGGCGGTAAGGCCCGAGACCAAAAACCGCGAGGGCCTTGTTCACGATGCCTTCATAGCCCAGGATCACGAGCCAACCATAGGCGCGCACGACCTGACCGACGAAGAACGGAAGAAACAAGCCGACGAGCAGCACGCGCCGCAACCGCCGATTCGGCGTACGGGTAAGAGCCCAAGCATAGGGAAAAGCGAGCACGAGGCAGATGAGGGTGACGAGCAGAGCCGCTCCGAGGCTGCGCCACAGAGTGGCCCAGAAGGCGCCCCAGCCCCAAAGCCGCACGTAGTTGGCGGTCGAATAATGCTCGGAGAGCTGATAGGTGCGGAAGTCCATGACCCTGAAGCTGGCATCGGCCATAACCACGAGGCCGAAGATGAGAAGGCCTACGATGAGCAGGGCCGGCAGGAGCAAGAACCATTTGACCAGCCCCATGGCGCGGGCAGGCCATTGCGCCGCTAGGGCCTCGAGGACATCGAAGACCCGCCAAGAGAAGCGGTAGGAAGCCAGCGCAGGGCCGGTCCTACGATCGGACCGGCCCGAAAAGGGCGCCAAAGTCCACCTCAGCTCTGCATGATCTCCTTAAAACGCGCGAACCACTCGGGAGTGTGCTCGGCCTGGATTCGCGGCGGGATCAGGATCAGCCGCTCGAAATCTTTTTCGCTCATCGGATAGGACGGATCGCCGACAAGATCGGCGGGCGGTTTAAGACCCGGAGCCACGCCCGGCAGACCAAGACCGTCGAGCCAGACTTGCTGGGCTTCGGTCGAGAGCGCGAAGTCGATGTAGCGCTTGGCCCAATAGAGCTCATTGGCTGGCAGGCCTTTGGGAATCCACATGCCATCGGTGTCGACCTTCGCGCCTTCTTTCGGCACTGTCCAGGCCACGTTGACGCCCTTGAGCTTGGCTTCGCGGGCATTGGACGAGATGGTACAGGCGACGTCGATCTCACCTTTTTGAAACCAGTTGGTGAAGTCGGGATCTTCACCCAGAAGCGGCTTCTGTTCTTTGAGCTTGCGGATGAAGGCCCAACAGGGCTCCATATTGTGCGGGATGTCCGAGATCTTGCCGCCGCCGAGCACCTGCGCAACGGGATGGAATCCGATCCCGTCGTTGTAGAGGGCGATCCGCCCCTTAAAGCGCGGCTCTAACAAGACCATCCAACTATCCGGTGCTCCACCGGGGAAAGCTTCCGGACGATAGGCGAGCACGTACACATAGGAATAGAGATTGACGATCGGCACACCGGTAAATCCGATCGGCTTCGCAAGGGGCATCACTTTTGCGAGGTTGGGTAGATCCGAGAGGTCCTCGCACACGCCCCGAAGCGCCGACGACGTGGCGTTGGCCGTTGTATCCCAGTTGACGTGGATAGGCGGGGTCCGCCCTTGCGCGACCGCAGCCCAAATGCGCGGCTTGATCTCATTGTCCTCGGTGAGATCGTGGCGGATGCGGATGCCGGTCTTTGCCGTGAAGGGATCGGAGACGCCCTTTTTGAGGCTTTCGACCCAGACCCCGCCCCAGGCGCGGACGATGAGCTCGGCCGGCTTGGGAGGTTCCTGGGCGCGCAGAACAGCCGGCATGGCAACGCCGGCCGCAAGGGCCGCACCCGTACCGAGAAGTTTACGACGCGAGGTGTGGTGTCTCATCTCGTTCATGAGTCGCTCCCTGGGTCGAGGCTCGCATCGAAGAGAAGCAGGTCGTCGGGGCTCCAGCTTACGGTGATCTCGGCTCCCGGCCGATGGCGGGCGTGACTACCCGGGTCGAGATCGACCGCCCGCAACTGCGCCTCCCCCAGCTCCGGGACCACGAGCTCGTAGAGCACCCGCTCACCCTCGAACACGACGTCGGCGACGCGCGCCGCAAGGCGCGTGCCATTTTCGGTGAGGGCTCCGGTCGTGCCGATCCGGACACGCTCGGCGCGCAAGGCCGCAACCGCCGGCTGGCCGGGTCGCGGCGCGGTCAGCGGGTTCGGTGCCCGACCGGGCAGCAGCCGATCACCGATGCGGATCGCCGGTCCGGGCTCCGCTTGCCCGCGCAGCATTGTGCCCACGCCCAAAAAACGGGCAACGAAGGGATGTGCCGGGTTACGCCAGACGGTCTCGGGATCCCCCTCCTGGAGGATCCGTCCGCGAGCCATCACGATCACCCGATCGGAGAGTACGAGTGCCTCGCGCTGATCGTGGGTGACGTTGATGGTGGTGACGCCCAGCTCGCGCTGGATGCGGCGGAACTCGAGCTGCATCTCTTCTTTGAGCCGAACGTCCAGCGAGGCGAGCGGCTCATCGAGCAGCAGAAGTTCGGGTTCGAACACGAGCGCGCGCGCAATCGCCACGCGTTGTTGCTGACCGCCCGAGAGTTCGTGCGGTCGGCGATCGCCCAGTCCCTCAAGGCGCACGAGTTTTAAAAAGCGCGCTACCCGCGCTGGGATCTCGCGCGGATCGAAGCGCCGCATCTCAAGTGGGAACGCGATATTGCCCGCAGCTGTCATGTGCGGGAACAGGGCTAGGCGCTGGAAGACCATCCCGATCGGGCGCCGGTGGGCCGGCACACCGTCCATGTTGGCGCCAAATAAGCGCAGCTGACCTCGATCCGGGCGCTCGAACCCGGCGATCAGCTTCAAAAGCGTCGACTTTCCGGATCCGGAAGGGCCGAGGATGGTGAGGAACTGACCGCGCTCGAGCCGAAAGGAGGCGTCGTGAACCGCCCAAACCGTCCCATAGCGCCGAGCCAGACCTTGCGCTTCGACGGCGGGAGCCGATGTCTCCCCCGCGCGCCCCCGCGCGGCTACGACGGTGGATGCCACGTCTTCTTCCCTCAGATCGCTGCGAGATATCCCCCGTCCACCGCAAGACATTGTCCCGTGACATAAGCGGCCGCGTCACTTGCAAGAAAAATGCACGCACCAACGAGATCGTCGAGCATTCCAAAGCGTCCCATCGGAATTTTAGCCAACATGCGCGCTTGCCAAGCAGAGTCCTCGAAAAACGGCTCGGTTAGGGCGGTACGGAAATAGCCTGGAGCGATCGCATTCACCCGGATCCCGTGCGGCGACCATTCGGTGGAGAGGGCGCGCACGAGCCCCAAAAGGCCGCTTTTCGAGGCGGTATAGGGTGCTGCCGTCGGCACACCGACGAACGAAGTCAAGGATGCGATCGCCACGATGGCGCCGCGCCGCCCGCACGCGAGCCACCGACGCGCGGCAGCCTGCATGGCGAAGAAAGCTCCCTCGAGATTGACCCCTTGGATCTTCTCCCACAGCGCCCGGTCGACCGCGACCGAGGGCCGGACCTCTTCGATCCCGGCATTGACCACCAAGATGTCGAGCGGCCCAAGCGCGGCCTCGATGCGCTCGACTACAGCCGCAGCGGCCTCGACCTCGGCTGCGTCGTGAGCGATCGCCAGTGCACGCCTTCCCAAAGCTTCGATCGCGCGCACGGTTTCGGATAGTGCCGCCACGTTTCGCGCGGTGACCGCCACATCGGCACCAGCTTCCGCGAGGCCACGAGCGAGCCGGGCGCCGATGCCGCGGCTGGCTCCCGTAACGAGCGCGATGCGACCGGAAAGATCGAAAAGGGAAAGCGCGCTCATGGCACCTCCACGGGCCACAGATCATGAGCTGCCCGGCCGTCCGAGCTCGGGTCGATCGCATCGAGAAAGCGAGAGACTGCATCCGAGCCGTCCTCCGCCGGGCTACCCGCGGCAACTGCGACAGCGAGGCCAATGGCCGAGGCGATGGGCGGCCGGTTGGGACCACTTCGAAGATTCATGACGAGCATCGGGCACAGGAAGAGCGCGAGGCGGATCACTTCCCGCCAGTCGTCTGGTAAGAGGCCGCGCTCGGCGAGCAGCTTCAAAAGAGGCCGCCACAGCCGCTCGGCTTTGACCCGCAGGAGCGCACGACGGATCGCGCTCGGTTGCCAATTGCTCGTGAATTCGATGGTACCAGGAGCCAGCTGGACTTCGGCATAGAAGTGCGTGGCCGCCTCGCCCGGCTCGTAAAGCCAAAGCGGGTGCGCGAGTACATTGTGGAAGGTGGGCTTAATCTCGGCCAAAAGAGTGGGCACGTGTTGACCCGCAAAGGCCGGGTCGAAGAGCACGAGCCCGCGTTCGGGGTCGATCCAAAGATTGGCCGCGTGGGCATCGCCGTGCGCGGTGACGCCGCCGGCCTCAGCGAGCCGATGGGGTGCCAGTCGATCGGCTGCCCGGTCGAACAGCTCGATGATGCTGTGCTCATGCATGCGGCCGGCGATGCGCCAGCGCCGCTGGGCCAGATCCTCGAAGGCAAGCGTGGCACCCGGCAACGCGCATTCTCGACCCCGATAGAAGGAAATCAGCCGTCCGCCCGGATAACGCCGCCCTCCATCGGCCCGGACATCGGTCAGCCGCGCATAGAAGAGCCGATGGATCGGCTCGGCGGCTGATTGCTCGCTCGTTATTGGGTGCAGTGTGCGCCGATAGACAGCAAGGAGCGTGTCGCACAGCTGTGCCTCGAGCGCGAGAGCCTGCTTGGCTTCAGTCGGATTCCACGCGAAGTCGAGCCGACGCAAGAGATCGGCAAAGCGTAGCCAACGCCTACGCGGATAGACGGGGAACTGTTCACCGGCATCGGTCACAGCGAATGCGGGTAGATCGACCGGTAAACCAACCTCGGCCAAAAGCCCTGCGCGGTAGTATTCTCCAGGACCTTTCTCTTCGCCCTCCTCTTGGTGGAACTTGAAGAACCACTCGCGCCCTAGCGCACAAAACGTACCGGAGAGCGAGTTCAGAGCGTAAGAGTCGAGGATGAAGCGGATGTCGCTCGCCTCGAGGCCGAAGCGATCGCGCACCAGCGCTCCGACCTCGCGCACAGCGGCCTCGGGTGCCTCGCGGGCGAGCCGCCGGATGCGGCCGGTCCGGCTGTCGCGCGCCGGTGCCGTGGCCATTCCCGCTCACCCGCGCTCGAAATAGCGTATGAGCTCCCAGTCGGTAACCGCGCGCTCGAAGCAGGAGAGTTCCCAGCGCGCAGCGTGTAAATAATGTTCGATGACCTCGTCGCCGAAGGCAGCGCGCAGCACTTCCGAACGTTCAAGACGCGCGATCGCCTCGGCGAGCGTGCGCGGTACACTTGGAATATTGGGATCCTTGTAGGCGTCGCCCACGTAAGCAGGCGGGGCTTCGAGATTATGTTCGATCCCGTAGAGGGCGCCGGCCAATAGAGCCGCATAGGCGAGATAGGGATTTACGTCCGCGCCGGGTATGCGGCACTCGATACGCGTCGACGGACCGTGCCCGAGCGCACGGAAACCGGCGGTGCGATTGTCGCGGCTCCACACGATCCGCGTGGGCGCAAATGACCCAGCTTGGAACCGCTTGTAGCTGTTGATGTTGGGGGCGAGGAATAGCGTCGCCTCCGCAGCCGTGGCGAGCATGCCGGCGAGCGCCTGGCGGAATAGAGTCGAGACTCCCTCCGGATCGCGGTCGTCAGCGAACAGCGGACGATGATCCGGACTCCAAAGAGAGAGGTGTATATGGCAGGACGAACCAGCGAGATCGGCACGCCATTTGGCCATGAAGGTCACGCAACGGCCCTGCTGGAAGGCGACCTCTTTGACCGCCGTTTTGAGGATGACGTGGCGGTCGGCCATTTCCAAGGCCTCGGCGTAGAGGACATTCAGCTCTTCCTGACCCGGTCCCCATTCGCCCTTACTCTCTTGAATAGGAATACCTGCCGCCTCGAGCGCGTTTCTGAGCGTGCGCATCAACGGCTCGCGCTTGGTGGTTTCGAAGATGTGGTAGTCTTCGATGTACCAACCGGCGGTGCGCAGATCCTGGTAACGCTGATCGCGGGCTGAGCGATAGTCGTCGTCGAACACGTAGAACTCGAGCTCCGAAGCCGCTTTCGCCAAAAAGCCGTGCTCTTTGAGGCGAGCGAGCTGACGCTTGAGGATGGCGCGCGGGCTGTGCGGCAAATCGTGACCGTGGTGGTCGACGACGTCGCCGAGAACGAGCGCGGTGCCGGGAAGCCAAGGCGCGCGCCGCAACGTTGCGAGATCCGGCTTGACGACGAAGTCGCCGTACCCTCTCTCCCAAGAAGCGGCTTTGAACCCGGGCACGGGTTCCATGTCCATATCAACGGTAAGGAGATAGTCGCAGGCGTGCCACTCTGCGTGCGCGACCTCGAGGAAATGGCGCGCAGTGACGCGCTTGCCGACCAGGCGCCCCTGCATGTCGGTAAAAGCGCAGACCACGGTGTCGATGTTCCCCTCGCGCGCCTCGCGCGCGAGCTCTTCGAGCGTCAGGGTGGCAGGTGGCGCCATCCGTTCCTCCTCCGCCGTTCGAACGCGCAGCAGAGCATGCCGACCTTCACGAGCGCGGCCAAGACCGACGATAGGGTGAGCAAGACAGGGTGAGTTGGTTATTCGGCAAGATCGCCTTTATCGTCCTGCGGCCGAGCAACCTGCTCCTGTTGCTCGCTGTGCTCGGTTTCGTGGTTTCGCTGCGGGGTCGACGGTGGGGTCTTTGGCTCCTTGCGACCGCGCTCGGAGCGATGGTCCTGGTCACGCTTGTGCCCGTCGGTCTGTGGCTCACATCGCCGCTCGAGCGACGCTTTCCCATTCCTTCGCCGATGCCCGAGCGGGTGGACGGTTTCGTGGTCTTAGGCGGCGGCACCGAACCCCATCTCTTCGCTGTCAACGGCCGGCCGGATTTCGACGATGCCGGCGATCGCTTTTTCGCCCTACTCGAACTCGCCCGCCGCTATCCGCAGGCACGCGTCATCTTCACCGGCGGTCCCGCAGCTGATCGAGGGTCGGCTACCGAAGCGGATGTGATCGCGGATCTCTGGAGCCGTCACGGCCTTCCCTTCGAACGGCTCGTGCTCGATCGCGAGGCCCGCAACACGATCGAGAACGCGCGCAACGCCTTCGCGCTCGCTCGGCCTCGGCCGGGCGAGGTCTGGCTCCTCGTCACTTCCGCCAAGCATATGCCGCGATCGGTGGGGTGCTTTCGCGCCGTGGGCTTTCCCGTCGTCCCCTTCCCTGTCGATTTCCGTACCGGAGGTCCCCGCCCCTTGTTTGATGAGCTTCACGTATCCCGGCGACTCTACGAACTGGACGAGGCGATCTACGAATGGTTCGGTCTTTTCTACTATCGTCTGTTGGGACACACGCCGGAGCTTTTGCCTGGGGCCGGGCCATAATTGCGCTGCTTGCGGCGTTCGCTTGGATCCCCCTCGGCCCTGTGCGGGCTGCCGAAGACATGGTTGCGGCCAAAGAGCTCTTCGGTCGGCTCGCGGCACCTTCGCCGCCGCTTGCGGCCACTGTGCGCGCCATCGGCTCGCACGCCCGCGGCTGTCTTGCGGGAGCCGTTCAGCTCCCGCTCGATACCCCAAACTGGCAAGTCATGCGGCCCTCGCGGCAACGAGTCTACGCTCATCCGCGCCTCGTTTCGGTGATCGAACGCCTAGCGCGCGAGGCGCGCGCCGACGGTTGGCCGGGCCTGCTTGTAGGCGACCTCGCCCAGCCCAGGGGTGGCCCGATGCTAAGCGGCCACAGCTCGCATCAGACCGGCCTCGACGCCGATATCTGGCTCGAGCCGATGCCGCCGCGTCTTTTGAGCGAAGAGGAACGCGAGACGATCGCTGCGCGCTCGGTGCTGCGGGCGGGCACGCGAACCGTCGACCCGGAGCGGTTCGGGCCGTCGCATGTCGCATTGATCCGCCGCGCCGCCAGCTATCCCGAGGTGGCGCGGATCTTCGTTCATCCGGGGATCAAACAGGCTCTGTGCGCCGCGGCGGGCGCCGACCGCGCCTGGCTGCGCAAAGTGCGTCCCTGGTGGGGACACGACAGCCATTTCCATATTCGGCTGCGCTGCCCCGAGGACGAGCCGCTTTGTCAAGACCAAGAACCCCCTCCCGAGGGAGACGGTTGCGGAGCCGAGCTCACCTGGTGGCTCTCCGACGAGCCTTGGCGGCCGCAGCCGCCGAGCGCGCCGCCTCCTCCTCTCACGCTGCGCGACCTGCCACCAGAATGCCGCGCAGTCCTCACCGCCCGCTGACAGTTGGGCGTCGAGACCTCAGCCGAAAGCGCCTCTCGAGGGCGACGGCTGTGGGTCCGTTGAGCAGGGTAACGCGGCCGCTGCCCTCCTTCGCACGCACAGCGCGGCGAATGGCCAAGAGCGCAAAACTCCTTCTCCTTCTTTGGCACGACTTCCGCACGATGCGGCCATAGTCGCCCGCTTTTTTGCCGAGCGATGGAGAACGCGCGGTGGGCCCGCCTGCACCACAGGTGCCGCGCCGCGCCCACGGAGTCGGCAAGGATCTGGCTCCTCACCCGCCGAATGGGGTGCCGTCTTGCTCCCCCTCTCGCTTCTGCGCAGCGGCGCCGCGTCACGGCACCGTGACGCGGTTCGCCATAAAGAGGGCCGTTGAGCGAGCCTTTCCCCAACCTCCCTAGCCTGTCTTTCGACCGGGTTCGGTGAGCTTTCGGATGAGCGCGAAGATATTCACTACACCAAACAAAAACAAAAGGAAGCCTGCAATGTGCAACGCTTGGTCCTTAGCTGCGGAAGCGAGCATGAGCCCAAGGATCGCCAGGATCCCCATTACCGCTCCGTAGATCGCATGAGCCATGATGCCTTCTCCGGCTCCAGCACTGATCAGCTACGAGTTAGCGTCCCTCACGCTCGACGAGATCACAGTAGGCGTGCCACGAAGCAAATCCTAACAGCGGCAGCACCACCACGAGGCCCAAGAAGAAGGTGACGAGCCCCGCAATGATGAAGATGACGATCAACGCAGCCCACAACAGGAGCGGGAAAAAGTTAAACTGGACCGCCTCGAAACTCTTGATGATCGCTTCGATGACGTTGGCCTCGGGACGGTCGAGGAGGAGTGGGATCGAAATCACGCTCATCGAATAGGCTAAAAAGGCGAGGATTCCACCTACCGCTGTACCGATAACGAGGAACGGGAGCGCATCCGGCTCGAGGAAGGTTTCCGCGAAGAGGTTGGCGAACGATGGCGGATTGCCGCCGAAGTAAAGCATAAAGAGCATCGCCGCTAGACGTACCCAGGCGAACATCAACAAGAGCAGCGCCACCCCCATGAGGGCGATCTGGGTCGGGTTGCGCTGGAAGGCGGCGAGAGCTTCGAAGAAGGTAGTCCCTTGGCCTCGTTCCCGACGTCGCGCCGCCTCGTACAAGCCCACGGTGAGTATTGGACCGACGATCAAAAAGCCCCCCAACAGCGGCAAAATGAGATACAGCATACCGGCCCACCATAGGCCAAAGAGTATCAGGTAGCCGGTCACCGCCGCGAGCAGGCCGTAAAACAAACCAAGTGCAGGGTTCGCCCGGAAGTCCTGCCAGCCTTTCGTGAGCCACTGCCAGGGCTGGTCGAGCTCGATCCGTCGAATGCGGATCGCCGCTGCTGTGCTTGCGCCCACCGAGGTCGTTTCGGCCATCTCGCCCTCTCCTTTCCTGCCCGGCGCCGTCGTCGCCATTGCCGGCGCGGCCCCTCGCCGCCCCGCTCTTAGCGCGAATGGTCGCAGGGGATTTTGATACAGATCAAGGCGTGCCTAGCCTTCTTCGGCAAGAGACCAAAGGCGTCCGGCCGGCCGCGCGCCGGCTCGGCGCGCCAAAACGTCGGGATATCGCGCATGGCCATCGCCACAGCAATCTCTGCCAGAAGCGAACCGGCTGCGACCGCCTACAACGAAGACGTGGTTCGCTGGTTCGCGATCGCAACCATCTTTTGGGGTGTGGTGGGTTTCGTCGTCGGCACGTTCATCGCCTTCCAACTCGCCTTCCCGTCTCTCAATTTCGATCTCGAGTGGACGACGTTCGGGCGGCTACGCCCCCTTCACACCTCCGCGGTCATCTTCGCCTTCGGCGGCAACGCTTTGCTCGCCACCTCGCTTTATGTCGTGCAGCGGACGTGCCGAGCCCCGCTCTTCGGCGGACCTCTGCTCGCGACCTTTCTGTTCTGGGGCTATCAATTGTTCATCGTGCTCGCGGCGCTCGGCTATGTGATGGGAATCACCCAGAGCCGGGAGTACGCCGAACCCGAATGGTTCGCCGATCTCTGGTTGACGATCGTCTGGGTGGTATATTTCATCATCTTTTTCGGCACGATCTTGCGGCGAAAGGAGCCCCATATTTACGTGGCCAACTGGTTTTATCTCGCATTCATCGTCACCATAGCGATGCTCCACATCGTCAACAATCTGGCCCTGCCGGTATCGCTCCTCGGTGCCAAATCTTACTCGCTCTTCGCTGGGGTGCAGGACGCGCTCACGCAGTGGTGGTATGGACACAATGCCGTCGGCTTCTTCCTGACCGCCGGCTTCCTCGGCATCATGTACTACTTCGTACCAAAACAGGCCGAGCGGCCCGTGTACTCCTACCGGCTCTCGATCATTCATTTCTGGGCCTTGATCTTCCTTTACATCTGGGCTGGCCCGCATCACCTGCATTTCACCGCGCTGCCCGACTGGGCCCAGGTGCTCGGCATGACCTTCTCGGTGATGCTGTGGATGCCCTCCTGGGGCGGCATGATCAACGGTTTGATGACCCTTTCCGGCGCCTGGGACAAGCTCAGAACCGATCCTGTTCTACGCTTTCTGGTCGTGTCGGTAGCGTTCTACGGCATGAGCACGTTTGAAGGCCCGCTCATGTCGATCCGCCAGGTGAACGCGCTCTCGCATTACACGGACTGGACGGTCGGACACGTCCACTCGGGAGCGCTCGGGTGGGTCGCCTTCGTGACCTTCGGTGCGATGTACTATCTCTTCCCGCGCCTGTTCAAAGTTCAGCGTCTTTACTCCTTGCGTCTCGTCGAGTGGCACTTCTGGATCGCCACGCTTGGGATCGTCCTTTACATCACGGCGATGTGGGTGTCGGGGATCATGCAGGGCCTCATGTGGCGGTCCTACGACAGCCTCGGCTTCTTGCAGTATTCGTTCATCGAGACGGTCGAGGCGATGCATCCCTTCTACGTAATCCGTGCCTTCGGCGGCGTGTTGTTCACGCTCGGGGCGCTGATCATGGTCTACAACCTCTACCGAACGGCGCGCGGTGATGTCCGCGTTGAAGAGGCCGTGCCCGTGGCCGCTCCGGCTCGCCTCGCGCCGGCCGAGTGAAAGGGGAGGGCGGCGCCGTGCTCATCCGTCATCATGAGCAAGTCGAAACCCGCGGTCTGCTCCTGTTGCTGCTGATCCTCATCACTGTATCGATCGGTGGCATCGTGCAGATCGCACCGTTGTTCACGATCGAGAGCACGATCGAGCGGGTGCAAGGCGTACGCCCTTACAGCCCGCTCGAGCTCGCCGGTCGCAACATCTACATTCGGGAGGGGTGTTACGTCTGTCACAGCCAGATGATTCGCCCCTTCCGCGACGAGGTCGAGCGCTACGGCCACTATAGCCTCGCCGCGGAGAGCATGTACGACCATCCGTTTCAATGGGGCTCGAAACGTACGGGCCCCGACCTCGCCCGCGTCGGTGGCAAATATTCGAACGAATGGCACGTGGCGCACATGGTCAACCCGCGCAGCGTCGTGCCCGAGAGCGTGATGCCCGGCTATCCCTTCCTGCTCCAGCGCGAACTTCGCTTCGAGGATGTCGCCGATCACCTCCGTACTCTCAGAGCTTTGGGCGTTCCTTATACCGACGAGATGATCGAGCAGGCCCGCGCTGATCTCTATGCGCAGGCCAGTTCCGAAGGGCACGAAGGAGTTCTGGCCCGGTATCCGAAAGCAGCAGTCGGCGACTTTGACGGGCAGCCGGACAAACTCACCGAGATGGACGCCCTCATCGCCTATTTGCAGATCCTAGGGCGGATGGTCGATTTCACGAACGTGCGCAAAGAAGACTTGCTCCAGTGAGAGACGGTTCGTGAACGAGCTCTTGAACATCCTGAGACAGCTGTGGGTGGTCTGGCTCGTGGTCCTGTTCCTGGCGATCGTCGCCTGGACCTTCTGGCCCTCGCGCAAGCAGCGACTGGAACGCCACGCGCGGATCCCCTTCGAGGACGAGGATCGCCCCAATGCCCGTTAAGATCGAGAAAGACGAGCTCTCCGGGACCCTGACCACGGGACATGAGTGGGACGGCATCAAGGAGCTCGACACTCCGCTCCCGAAATGGTGGCTGTTCCTCTTCTACGCCACCATAGCTTTCTCTATCCTTTGGTGGATCCTCTATCCCTCTTGGCCGAGCCTGACTGGTTACACGAAGGGAATTCTCGGCTCCAATCAGCGTCTCGAGGTCGAGGAACGCCTGGCCGAGGCGCGCGCTCGCCAAGCTGTCTGGCTCGAGCGTATCGCCGCAAAAACGCCGAGCGAAATCGCCGCCGACCCCGAGCTCCTGCGCTTTGCGATGGTGGGAGGGCAAGCGGCGTTCGCGACGAATTGCGCTCCTTGCCACGGCGCCGGCGGCGCTGGTCAAGGCTTCTTCCCGGCTCTCGTCGACGACGAGTGGATTTGGGGCGGGACGATGGAGGACATCGAATATACGATTCGCCATGGCATCCGCAACGCCGATGACCCCGAAGCCCGCTCGTCACTTATGCCCGCCTTCGGCGCCGACGGGATCCTCGACCGCGCTCAGATCCGCGATCTCGCTCAGTTCGTGCTGCACTGGAGCGGTCGCGCTACGGATCCGGCTGCGGTCGAGCGTGGTCGCCCTCTTTACGCCGAGCATTGCGCCTCTTGCCACGGCGAGGACGGCGAGGGCATGACAGCTGTGGGTGCGCCGCGGTTAAACGACGCTATATGGCTGTATGGTGGAAAACCCGAGCAGATCGAGGCGCAGATCTGGCGGCCGCGGCACGGAGTCATGCCTCCATGGCAAGGGCGGCTGAGCGACGAGACGATCAAGATGCTCACCGTCTACGTGCACAGTCTCGGAGGTGGACAGTAAGTTTTGCATTCCTCCGCATCTCGGGGCGGGCTTTGGCCCGCCCTTTTCTTTTCATGTTCTAAGCCTGAAGCTCGAGAGGGTGTTCACCCGCGCGCTCCATCCCTGCTCTGCCCCTCCCATCCGCGCAGGCTTCTCCGCCGCCAAAAGGAGAGATGCGGCGGCGAGAGGCCGCTCGGGCCCCATTCCCGTTGGCCCTCCAAAAGCTAATGGGGATGGCATTGTCCTGCGTAGCGCGCCCCCTGGATCGATGCGAGTCTCGATCGAGAGGAGCTTGCCCTTGCTCTAAGGCCTTCAGGCGAGCACATCGATCGATGCTATGGATGTTCCGATCGTCCACCACCCGGTCTATAGCATCGCGCTGCCTGCGCCCCATCACTTCCCGATGGGGAAATTTGCGGCTCTTGCTGCACTTCTGCGTGCGCGTGGCTTGCTCGCAGAGCGGAATCTCTTCCTGCCCGAGCCGGTTTCACCCGAACTGCTCGAGCTAGCCCACGCCTCGTGCTGGGTCCGGGCGCTGCTCGAGGGAACCGTCGATCCGGCATCGCAGCGCCGCGTTGGACTGCCGATCACACCAACGCTCGTGCAGCGTGCGCTCGCATCGGCGGGGGGTACGCTCAAAGCTGCGCGCCTCGCTCTCGACTATGGAATCGCCTGCAACACCGCGGGAGGCAGCCACCACGCCGGTCGCGAGGCAGGGGCAGGGTTTTGCCTGTTCAACGACGTTGCCGTCGCGAGCTTAGCCCTTTTGGCCGAAGGACGGGTGCAGCGCATTCTCGTCGTTGACCTCGACGTCCATCAAGGAGACGGGACGGCAGCGATCTTGGCCAATGAGCCACAAGTCTTCACCTTCTCGATGCATTGTCGCTGCAACTATCCGGCCCGCAAGCAACAAAGTGATTTGGATATTTCTCTTGATCCCGGTACCGAAGACCGCAGCTATCTTGCGATACTGCAAAATCTGCTGCCACACCTGCTGTGCGGCGTGCGACCGCAACTCGTCTTCTACAACGCTGGCGTCGATCCGCACATTCGCGATCGCTTGGGGCGACTGAATTTAAGCGATCGCGGAATTGCCGAACGTGACCGTGTCGTGCTCGAGACCTGCCTTGCGGCCGGTATCCCCGTCGCCACGGTCCTCGGCGGCGGCTATGATCGCGATCTTGCCGCACTGGCGGCCCGCCATGCGCTCGTCTTCGAAGTCGCGGCCGATCTCATGCGGCGACGGTATAGCCGAAGATCTTCCTCGGATTCATGATCCCAAGGGGATCGAGCGCCTTCTTGATCGCCGCCATCACATCTACAGCCCTACCGTGTTCCGCCGCGAGGCTCTCGATCTTGGCCATACCAATGCCGTGTTCGCCGGTACAGGTACCTCCCATGGCCAGCGCACGCCGCACCAGGCGCTCGTTGACCAGCTTGGCACGGGCGATTTCGTCCTCGTCGTTGGGATCGACCAACAACAACAGATGGAAATTCCCGTCTCCGACGTGCCCGACGATGGGCGCAGTAACCCGCGCTTCCCTAAGATCCCGTCGCGTCTCCTCGATGCAGTCGGCAAGCCGCGAGATCGGAACGCACACATCGGTCGCCCACCCTTGCGCCCCGGGTTTGAGTGCGAGCGCCGCATAATAGGCATCGTGGCGAGCCTGCCAGAGCCGGTTACGCTCTTCCGGCCGCAACGCCCAGCGAAAGGCCGAGCCGCCCTGTTCGCGGGCGATCGCTCCCACCATTTCCGCTTGCTCGGCGACTGCGCGCTCACTGCCGTGGAATTCGAGGAACAACGTCGGCGCCGGTGTAAAGCCTTCGAGCTTCGAGAACCGGATGCAGGCTTCCATCTGCACTTCGTCGAGGAGCTCGATCCGGGCGACGGGGATGGCCTGTTGGATGGTTTCGATCACCGTTCGCACCGCCGCTTCGACGCTTGGAAAGGTGCACACCGCGGCCGAGATCGCCTCAGGCAGTGGATGCACGCGCAACCTGAGCTCGGTGATGACCCCAAGCGTTCCCTCGGAACCGACGAAGAGCCGGGTGAGATCGTAGCCAGCAGCCGACTTGCGCGCCCGCCCTCCGGTGTGGATGACACGGCCGTCGGCCAACACCACCGTAAGGCCCATGACCGCCTCGCGCATCGTCCCATAGCGCACGGCGTTGGTTCCCGAGGCCCGGGTGGCGGCCATGCCACCGAGCGTGGCATCTGCACCGGGGTCGATCGGGAAGAATAGTCCGAGATCGCGCAGATGCGCGTTGAGCTGCTTGCGCGTCACGCCGGCTTCAACGAGCACGTCATGATCCTCAGCGTTGGTCTCGAGGATCCGGTTCATTCGCGAGAGGTTGATGGTAAGCCCGCCCAGCGGGGCTGCCACGTGGCCTTCAAGAGAGGTTCCAACTCCGAACGGCACCACGGGCAACCGATGGGCGCTGCAGATCTCGAGCGCGAGCGCGACCTCGGAAGTATCTTCGACGAACAGAACCGCATCCGGGGGCAAACAGGGCCGAAACGCCTCGCCACGGCCGTGCTGTTCCCGCACCGTCCGATTGGTCGAGAGCTTGCCCGCGAATCTTGAGCGCAAGGCCGCGATCGCCGCCTCAACCCTTTCCTGCTCCTCCCGCGTGCGCTCCATCCGATCCTCCAACCCGATCTCGGGGCTTCATGCGCGTGCTGCCGTGCGTCGTCGATTCGTTGAACCAGTTGCGACTGCAAGCAAGGTGGTGGACGCATCGCATGGTTTCGCAGAGCTGACACCGCTTCGTTCAGCTGCGGGCGAAGCTCTCGACGAGGCTTCCGACCAAGAGGTACCAGCCGTCGACCAGAACGAAGAAAATCAATTTGAAGGGGAGTGATATCATTACAGGAGGAAGCATCATCATACCCATCGCCATCAAGAGACAGGCTATGACCATGTCGATGATGAGAAATGGGATGAAGACGATGAAGCCGATCTCGAATGCACGCCGCAGTTCGCTGATCATGAAAGCGGGAGCGAGCACGCGCCAGGGCAGTTGTTCGGCTTTTTCAGGTGGTTCGAGCCCGGCGATGTCGAGGAACAAGGCGACGTCCTTCTCACGTACCTGACGGCGCATGAATTCATGAAAGGGGCGGGCCACGCGCTCGAGCGCTACTTCCTCTTCGATTTCCTCCTCGATCAGCGGCACCACTCCCTCGCGCCAGGCGGTCTCGAAGGTCGGCATCATCACGAAGAGGGTAAGAAACAGAGCTAGAGCGACGAGAACCGGATTGGGAGGCGATTGCTGCAAGCCGATCGCCGTCCGCAACAAAGACAGCACGATCACGATACGCACGAACGAGGTCACCATCACGAGGATCGAGGGTGCCAAGCTCAAGACGGTGACGAGCAGAACGAGCTTGACCACCTGGCCCGTGAAGGACCCGAAACCGCCCCAATCGATCTGCAACGATTGCGCGAGCGCCGGCCGGATCGGGGAGAGCGCGCTAAAGAGCAGGCAGAGCCCGAGCATACCGATCAACCGAAGTGCGCGGCTGTTCGCCCGCGCAGCCGCCCGCAAGGCGCGCGGACGCGGCGCGTGGTGGTGAAAACGAGCCCGAGCGAGCATCAGAGGCCACCCTGCGCGGGTCCGGGGCGCGAGCCCGCCGTTAGCGAGCGGTCGAGCAGATGGGCCCCGGCGGGGCTTATCAACAGAAGGTGCTCGACCTCGCCATAGCGCAGGAGCACAAGGCGCGTTCGCGGATCGAGCCATCGCGTTTCGAGGACCCGAAGCCGCCCCGCGTCGCTCCCGCCCAAACGGCCAGGCAGGCCCAGCCGGCGGGTGACCCACGCTAAGATGAGCATCGCTCCTAACACCGCCGCGAGGGCGCCTGCGGTCCGCAGGAACATCATCATCTCCGGGAGCATTCAGCCGTTCTCCTCCCTCGCGGCATCTCAGCGTGAATGGGCGCGGAAGCCGAGGCGGGCTTTGCGCACCCGCTCGAGCGCTTGGAGCTCCTCCCGCACCTGCGCACATGCGCGCGCGAGTTCTTGGGCGAGGGCCTCGAACTCGTCGGCCACCGCGAGATACGCCTCTTCATCGAGCGGTTCCGCCTGCGCTAGTTGCGTGCGGATCTCGGCGAGCGCTTGGGCGAGGCGATCGGGGTCGAGTGTGCCATCGGCGCGCCAGCGCGCCCGCAACAGGTCCAGGATGAGGCGCCCGCGTACCGAGCCGCCGTCGCGTGTCACGACGCCGGCCTCCCCGCTCGGCGCGCCGCCAACTCCGCATCGAGCCGGTAGAGATGGACCAGGATTTCGGCCACGGCCGCGAACGCGGCGCTCGGAATGGGTGCGCCGAGCTCGAAGCGGGCGAGGAGTTGGGCGAGCGCGCGATCCTCACGCACGGGGACCCCGTGCGCGCGCGCGAGCGAAAGAATGCGCTCGGCGAGCGCGCCCCGCCCCTTGGCGGTGATTCGGGGAACACCCCCCTCTTCAGGTGTCCAGCGCAGCGCTACCGCGATCGGTTCCCGCTCCATTGCCCCTCTCCGGCCTGCACGCTTCCAACCCTAGCCACCCTGTGGTTAACGAAGCGTTGAAACGGAGAGGTTCGATCGGCCGTGCGCGAACTGAGCGAAGAGGAGATCCGCCGCTACGCCCGCCACATCGTCTTGCCCGAGGTCGGCGGTGAAGGACAAAGGCGGCTGTTGGCGGCGCGCGTGCTCGTCATCGGCGCCGGCGGCTTGGGCTCGCCGCTCCTGCTCTATCTCGCCGCAGCCGGCGTCGGCACCTTGGGCGTGGTCGATTGCGACCGCGTCGATCCCACCAATCTGCAACGCCAGGTGGTGTTCGACGATGCCGATGCCGGAGTACCCAAGGTGGTTGCCGCGGCCCGTCGTGTCATCGCCCTCAATCCGTCGGTGCGCGTTCTCGCGCTCGGACTACGGCTCGACCGAAGCAACGCGCGAAGCTTGGTGCGGGGCTGGGATCTCGTCGCCGATGGCACCGACGACCCCGAGACCCGGCGTCTTGTGCACGATGCGTGTCTGGCGGAAGGCAAGCCGCTCGTTTCGGCGAGCGTCCAGGGCACCGACGGACAGCTGACCACCTTTAAAGCCTTTTTGGGACCGCCACACCCCTGCATGCGCTGCCTCTTTCCGCAGCTTCCCGATCGCGATGCGCTCCCCTCTTGTGCTCAGGCGGGCGTGTTGGGGCCCGCCGCCGGGGTGGTCGGGTGCTTGCAGGCGGTCGAAGTCGTCAAAGAACTTCTATCAGGCGATTCTTCGCTTTCGCTAAGTGGCACGCTGTTGCTCTACGACGCTCTTGGAGCTCGTCTGGAACGGGTGCGAATCCCGCGCCGACCGGAGTGCGCATCCGGTTGCGTCCACGCCGAGACGAGTCCACACGACGATTGCCGGCCGTGAGCACGTGGTGTGTACACTCATCGTTTTCGAGCCCGCCGAACGGTTCTCGGTTGCCGGCCGCGGGTCGCTTGCGCTAAGGAGCCGGCGCGTGCTGATGAGGGGGAGGCGCGAGGCTTAGCGACCGGTTCTCGGCAGGAGGTGGGATGGATATCCTTCCCGACGACTATCGCCCGTCCGAAGACGAGCCCTACATGAATCCGCGACAACTCGCTTATTTCAAGCGCAAGCTCTTGAAATGGCGGGAAGAAATCCTGGCAGGTTCGGGCTCGACCTTAAAACATCTCCAGGAAGAAGAAAGCCGCGTGCCGGACCAGACTGACTGGGCCTCGATCGAAATGCAGCGGGCATTTGAACTCCGTACGCGCGACCGCGAGCGCAAGCTGCTCGCCAAGATCGATGCAGCGCTCAAGCGGATCGAGGACGGCACCTACGGCTATTGCGAGGAAACCAACGAGCCTATCGGCATTAAACGCTTGGAAGCCCGACCGATCGCTACTTTGAGCATCGAAGCGCAGGAGCGCCACGAGCGCCGCGAACGCATTTACCGCGAGTGAGGCTGTGCGTCGGACGCGATCGAGCCCATTTAGGGTTCGAGCTCGACGTCCCAATAGAGATAATCCCGCCAGCTCTCATGCAAATAATTGGGCGGGAAGAGTCGGCCATTGCGCTGCAGTTGAGCCATAGTCGGCGCATATGGTCGAGTGGCCGGGTACATCCCGCATTCTTCGGGAAGACGATCGCCTTTTGTGAGATTACATTGAGTGCAAGCAGTAACGATGTTGAGCCAATGGGTGCGTCCGCCGCGCGAGCGCGGCACCACATGGTCGAACGTGAGCTCGTGCGCGGGAAATTGACCTAAACAATATTGGCAGGTGAAGCGATCCCGGAGGAACACATTGAACCGTGTGAAGGGTGGTCGTCGGTTTTGCGGCACATATTGCTTGAGAGCGACGACCGAAGGCAGACGGAATTCGCAGCGGGCGGAGCGGATGGTCCGGTCGTAATGGGAGACGACGTCTACGCGCCCGAGAAAGATCGCTTTGATCGTTTCCTGCCAGCTCCACACCGAGAGCGGGAAATAGGAGAGCGGTTGGTAGTCAGCGTTGAGGACAAGAGCCGGAAAACCGCTCAGCGGGAGCATGGGCGAGTCCATCGCTTCCGCTCCGCTCTGCACGGAACGTGACGCCCTCGCTGTTGCTCGGCTACAAACGCCTTTGAGGCCATCCGCCCGAAAGGCCCGCCCTTCGAGGTTCGCCCCTGCGCGATAGCCTAGTTCCGTAACAGTTGCGAGGCAACGGGCTGCACCTGCGCGTCCTCTCGCGCAACGTTGAACTGTTCAAAACAAAAAGTGAGCTCGCGCGGCCTTCCGGCGTCGCAGCGCCCTTGGTTGGGGCAGCCGCACGCACTAGAAGCCACCTCGGCCAGCACGAGAGCAACGCGAGCGCCAAGGGACCGTGACCTGCGACCATGGCGATCTCTGAGCACACGATCGCCCGCATCGACCGTTTGCGAGACACGGCGCCTTTGGGGCTGCGGGAGGGCGTTCTGCGCCTTTTGGCGGCGATTGTCTTGGCCTCGGCGATCGCTGCACCCGTCTTCGTGCTCTTCGCCTATGTGGGCCAGCCCGATGAGGGGCTCTGGGGCCACTTCGTGCGCACGGTCCTATGGGACCATGTGCGCGACACGGTACTGCTCGCCGCTGGTACCGCTCTCGGCACGCTCGTGATCGGCGCCGGCACCGCCTGGCTCGTGACCCTTTACCGTTTCCCTGGGCGTCGGGTTCTGAACTGGGCTCTCGTCCTGCCGTTGGCCATGCCGACCTACGTCCTGGCCTACGCTTGGACCGATCTGTTGCAGGTCACTGGGCCGATTCCGACCACCCTCGCCTCCCTTCTGGGTCGCGAGCCGACGCAGCTGTGGTTGCCGGAAATGCGCTCGCTCGGCGGCGCCATTTTCGTGCTCACGCTCGCGCTCTACCCCTACGTCTATCTTTTGGCGCGCGCTGCGTTCCTCGAACAATCGCAGTGCGCGCTCGAGGTTAGTCGTACCTTGGGATGCAGTTCGGCGGAAGCCTTTCGTCGCGTCGGTTTACCGCTGGCGCGGCCGGCTATTGCCGCTGGGCTTGCATTTGTTGTCATGGAGACGTTGGCCGATTTCGGAGCGGTCAAACATTTCGAAGTACGCACGTTAACGACAGCCATTTATCGCGCCTGGTACGCGCTCAACAGTCCGGTCGTCGCAGCCCAGCTTGCGCTGCTCTTAGTCGGAGCGGTTGCCTTGGTGCTGGCGCTCGAGCGCCGCGCGCGCCGTCGCGTGCGCTACGCTACCGCAACCGTGCACGTCTTCCGCAAGCGGCGTGAACCCTTGACGGGTATCAAGGGTTGGCTGGCGGCGCTTGCCTGCGCTCTGCCCGTCGGTGCCGGTTTCTTGCTGCCGGCGATCGGGTTGATCTTTATGGCCCTGGGCGAGCAGCATGAGCTATCCGCGGCGCGGCTCTTCGAGCTTACCGTGAACACGGTGCAGCTCGCTTTCTGGGCCAGTGTGCTGGTCGTCGGGACGGCGCTTTTGGGCGTGCACATCGTCAGCCGCGACCGTGCGGGGCTGGCGGCGCGGCTGGTTCGCCTCGCCACCCTCGGCTATGCGGTACCGGGTGCAGTGGTTGGGGTCGGGCTCCTTCTCTTCTTGGGCTGGCTCGACCGGAGCCTCGATGGATTGGCCCGAATCGTTACCGACCAGGGTCTGCCCTGGTTGCTCACCGGCTCGCTTACCGCTGTCCTCTACGGCTATCTCGTTCGTTTCTATGCGATCGCGCATAATCCCCTCGATGCTGGCATGGCCAAAGTGTCTCCGGCACTTGTCGATGTCGCTCGAGTCCTCGGCAGCCGCCCCAGCCGGATCCTTGGCCGAATTCACCTTCCACTCTTGCGCCCCAACCTGCTCACCGCCCTCCTCCTCGTCTTTGTCGAAACGATGAAGGAGCTGCCGGCCACCCTCATCTTACGGCCGTTCGATTTCGATACGCTTGCGATCGAAGCCTACCATCTTGCGAGCACGGAACGCCTTTACGCCGCTGGCTTGCCGTCGCTCGTGATCGTCGCCGCGGGATTGGCCCCGGTCATCTTGCTCTGCCGCATGCTCGACCGCCGCCGGCCGAACATCGGCCGTGCGGCGGCCGAAGCCCTTACTTCCAGCCGCACTGATCCGCGAGCATGAGCGCTTCGCGGCTACGGCGCGCGTAGACCGCGGCGTTCATGGTATCCTGTTTGAAGCTACCCCAGCTCGCGACGACTTTGCCCGGCGGGACTTGCGGATTTGCCGGATATTCGTAGTTGACATCGGCAAGATAGCGTTGCGCCTCGGGCGATATCAAATACTCGATCAATTTGACGGCGTTGGCGCGATTGGGCGCATGTGCGAGGAGCCCTACTCCACTCACGTTGACATGCGTGCCGCGGTCGTTCTGGTTCGGGAAGAAAATCCCCACTTTTTCTGCCACCGCACGGTCTTCGGGTTTGTCGGATCCGACGAGACGACCCAGATAGTAGCTATTGGAGATCGCGACATCGCCGACTCCCGCCGCCACGGCTCGGATCTGATCGGTATCGCCGCCCTGCGGCGGACGGGCGAGATTGGCCACGAACCCGCGGCACCAGGCGAGCGTCTTGTCGTATCCGTTGGCTTCGATCAGCGAGCCCAACAGGCCGAGATTATAGATGTTGGTGCTGGACCGGGTGAGAATCCTGCCCCTCCACTTCGGATCGGCGAGGTCTTCGTAGGTCGAAAGCTCCTCCGGCTTCACTCGCTCTTTGTTGTAAATGAGAACGCGGGCGCGCACGGAAAGCCCGACCCACCGGTCTCCCGGATCGCGTAGATGCGCAGGAATGGTGCGGTGGACGAGTTCGGAACCGATCGGCTGAAAGAGCCCCTTTTCCACCGCCACGTGCAAACGCCCGGCATCGACAGTGATGAACAGATCAGCCGGCGATCGCTGCCCTTCGCTCGCCAGGCGCTGCAGCAAAGGGTCGTGGTCGCCCGAAACCACCCGGACCTCGATGCCGGTGGCGGCCTTAAAGCCGTCCCAGAGTTGTTGGTCGCTGCCATAGTGGCGGGCGTTGTAGACGTTGACCACCTGCTGGGCTTCAACGTTCGTCCACCAAAGCGTCGATGCCGCGCAGGCGCCTAAGAGAATACGACGCAGCAGCATGCCTTTTTCCCCTTGACAACGATCGCTGGTCGCGATCGACGGTCGGCGCGTTTGGATAGATGATCGAGAGAAATCATGGAAGCTATTTCTGCTTTTTTTAGCGATCTTTTTACCCGTTCTTGTTTTGGATCGAGAGAGGCAGGCCCCCCAGTTGCTCTTGCGCCCGCAGCGCCTTCGCTGCAGCCTCGGGTGCGGCAGAAAGGAGCGAACAGGCCGTGCGACGTCACCACGACATGGGCGGGCTCGAGGCGGGGCCGATCGATCGCAGCGAACATGAGCTCGCCCCCTGGGAAAAGAAGGTCGATGCGATCTTGCGCCTGCTCATGGCCAAACAGATCATGACCCTTGATGAGCTTCGGTGCGGGATCGAAGATCTCGGACCCGGAGCTTATGACCAATTGTCGTATTTCGAGCGGTGGATCGCCTCGATCGCTAATATCCTCGTGGAGAAGGGTGTTCTAACCGTACAGGAACTCGGCGAGGCCATCGAAGCCGCGCGCGCGCGACGCGCCGCCGTGGCAGCCTGTACACCCGGGCAGTCACGATCATGAGCACGCGTTTTCAACCAGGCCAGCTGGTCCGGGTAAAGGCCCTCTATCCGCCCGGCCATTGCCGAACTCCGTTTTACACCCGCGGCAAATGCGGCCGTATCGTCGATCTCCTCGACGTCGAACCTGATCCGCAGGAGCGGGCTTACGGACGCCCGGGGCTTCCGCCGATCCCGGTCTGGCGCGTCGTCTTCGCTCAGCGCGAGCTCTGGCCCGATTACCAGGGCCCCACCCACGACAGTCTCATCGTCGGCATCTTCGAGAATTGGCTCGAGCCTGTGGAGGAGGAGCCGTGAGCGCCCACCGCGAACACGACCACGATCACGAGCCGGGTGCGGGACACCGCCATCCCTTCCAACCCGATCTCGAGGACGGCCCCTACACCTGGCATATGGCGCTTACCGACGCAGTCGCCGACCTTCTCCTCGCCAAGGGCATCGTCACACCCGACGAGCTCAGGCGCACCCTCGAGGAGATCGATTCTAAGAATCCGGCGCTCGGCGCGCGTCTGGTCGCCCGCGCCTGGGTCGACCCTGCCTTCAAGGCGCGTTTGCTCGCCGACGTCAATGCCGCCGCTGCTGAACTCGGCATCGACGCCGGTGGTATTCCCATCCGAGCCATCGAATGCCGTCCTGGCGAGCATCACGTCGTCGTCTGTACGCTTTGTTCTTGTTATCCGCGTTTGTTGTTGGGTCCGCCGCCTGATTGGTACAAAGCGCGTGCCTATCGTTCGCGGGTGGTGCGCGAACCGCGCGCCGTGCTCGCCGAATTCGGCCTCGTCCTGCCCGAGGATGTGCGCGTGATCGTGCACGACAGCACGGCCGAGCTGCGCTTTATGGTCCTGCCCATGCGTCCTGAGGGCACCGAGGGTTGGGACGAAGAGCGGCTGGCGGCGCTTGTCACGCGCGACTGTCTGATCGGCGTGGCGGTTCCACGTCCGCCATCGGCATGAGGATCAGTTCCGCCTTCGCCCTCGCTCTTTTGCTCGCCGCTCGGCTCGCCGCGGCCGATCAGCGCGATCCGCGCCTTGAACCTCTGTTTTCGCGCCTGGCCGTGGCCGATGCCGTCGAAGCGCGCCACCTCGAAGCCCAGATCCTGACGATTTGGAGCGCGGTGGATGATCCCGAAGCGCAAGCGCTCCTTGAGCGCGGAAGCGTGGCGATGGCCAATCGCGACTACGCGACGGCCAAGACCGCATTCGATGCGCTCACTTCTCGATTCCCCCATTTCGCCGAAGGATGGAACCGCCGCGCCACCTTATTGTGGATTTTGGGCGAGCACCTGGCTGCGGTCGCTGACCTCGAGCGAACGCTCGCTCTTGAACCGCGCCATTTTGGAGCACTCAGTACGCTCGGGCTCGCGCTCTTGCGCTTGGGTGCGCGCGAGGCCGCCCAACGCGCCTTCGAGGCCGCCTTGGCGATCCATCCCACCTTTGCGGTGGCGCGCTACCACGTTGCGCTGCTGCGGCACCCGGAGGGCGAACTCTAAGAGCTGCGCGCATCCGCGATTGCGCGCCGGGGTGGGGTTGCCGTCGCGAAACGATCGGGAAACAGCTGGGCGAGCAAGCGGGCGTGGTCGTCGACGTCGACATAGACCCGGCGCGGGAGCCGGGCGATGTGGCGGACGGTCGCCTGCCAACGCTCCTCACTTAAGGACTCGAGCAGCCGTTCGAGGTTCTCGGCAACCGGCTCGGCGAGCGTCCAGCCCGCTCCGTGCTCTAAGACGAACGAACCGAGCGCCGTGCCCTCCCGCACCAGCATCGGGCGGTGGAAGCAGAGCGCGTCGTACATGCGGTTGAACCACGATAAGCGCGCGTTCTCTTCCCACTGATAGTGTACGATCCAGACGAGATCGGCACCCGCCAAGATCACGCCGAGCTCGTCCGGGTGCCGGTAGGGGCCACCGAAGGAGACATTGGGCAGATCGCGGATGCGCGCTTCGAGCTCCGCGGCGACGACGCCTTGTGGGATGCCCCGGATGATCACGGAGACGAGATCGGGGCGGCGAGCCGCAAGAGCAGTTATGATCTCGAGACTGCGCGCACACCGCAAGTAGCCGAGCCATGCGATCTTCCAAGGCGGAGCGGGTCTGCGCTCGACGTGTGCCGCACTTAGGCCTCGGCGCGCGATTTCCACATCGTCCTGCGGCAATTTGTTTTCGAGCAGAAACCAAGGACCGCGATAGCCCATTCGTGTGGCATAGAATTTCTCGACGTAGAAGGGCGAGCTCACCACAAGCAAAGCGCATCGTCGCAAGACGAACTGCTCGAGCGCGCGCACGATCCGCGAGAACAGACCCGAGCCGGTCTGCAGCGGATGTAAATCCAGGACCTCATAGACGAGCGGTGGTCGGCTGCGGGCGAGCCAGCCAGCAACGAGCACAACCAGCGCTTGCTCAAGATTGCGGGCGATCACGACATGCGAAGCCGCCAGGAAATCCCGCGCCCGCCACAGCCGCACCGCGCCGATCAGCATCGCGATCAGACGTCGGCCGAAGGCCTGATCCGCGGTGCGGCCCAGGCACAGAATGTCGGCCTCGTCGGGAAGTGGGGTTTCGCGGCGGCTGAAGCCGGCAAGGAGCACCCGGCAGCCGAGACGTTCGAGCTGCCGGCGTCGGTGGCGGGCTCGCCCATCGCCGAGCACATGCACCACATAAGCGACAATAGGCGAGCCCGACCCGCCGCCGGCAGGCATTCGGTTCACCGCAACAACGGCATGGTGAACTCAGCGCCGGCACGGATGCCGGTCGGCCAACGCACGGTCACCGCCTTGAGCTTGGTGTAGAAGCGGATGCCCTCGAGCCCGTGGGTATGGTGATCGCCGAACAGCGACCGCTTCCAGCCGCCGAAACTGTGGAAGGCGACAGGGACGGGGATTGGAACGTTGATCCCGACCATGCCGATGTTGACGGCATTGGTGAACGCGCGCGCGGCATCACCATCGCGGGTGAAGATCGCTACCCCGTTGCCATATTCGTGGGCGTTGATCATCGCCACCGCCTCGTCGAAGGATTTCACCCGCACCGTGCTCAACACCGGGCCGAAAATCTCCTCTTTATAGATCCGCATATTCGGCGTCACGCGGTCGAAGAGACAACCGCCGATAAAGAACCCGTTCTCGTAGCCCTGCATCGTGAAGTCGCGCCCGTCGACGACGAGCTCGGCGCCTTCGCGCACCCCGAGGTCGACGTAGGAGCGCACCCGCTCGAGATGCTCACGGGTCACAAGCGGGCCCATCTCCACCCCCGGTTCGGTGCCCGGCCCGATCTTGAGCTGGCGTACGCGCGGTGCCAGGCGCTCGATGAGCGCGTCGGCGACCTTCTCGCCGACCGGAACGGCGACCGAAATCGCCATGCAGCGCTCGCCCGCTGATCCGTAGGCCGCCCCGACCAAGGCATCGACCGCCATGTCGAGATCGGCATCGGGCATGATGACCATGTGGTTCTTGGCACCGCCGAGCGCTTGCACGCGTTTGCCGTAGGACGTTCCGGTACGATAGATGTACTCCGCGGTGGCGGTCGAGCCGACGAACGAGATCGCCGCCACATCGGGATGCGCCAAGAGCGCGTCGACTGTCTCCTTGCCGCCATTGACGAGGTTGACGAGGCCTTCGGGCACGCCCGCTTCGAGGAAAAGTTCCATGAGGATCATGGGCGCGCTCGGGTCTTTCTCAGACGGCTTCAAAACGAAGCCGTTACCGCAGGCGATCGCAAGCGGTGCCATCCACAAGGGGATCATGACCGGGAAATTGAACGGCGTGATCCCTACGCACACCCCGAGGGGCTGACGAACTGAAAAGATATCGATGCCGGTTCCGACCTGCTGACTGATCTCACCCTTCAAGAGTTGCGGCAGGCCGCAAGCGAACTCGACCACCTCGAGACCGCGCTGGACTTCACCGCGCGCGTCCTCGAGCGTTTTGCCGTGCTCGGCGGTGATCGCCCGCGCGAGCCGCTCCGCATTGCGCTCAATTACCTCCTTGAGCTTGAACATGACGCGCATGCGGCGCAGCACGGTCTGTTCGGCCCACGCCGGCTGCGCCGCTTTGGCCGCCTGCACGGCGGCATCGACCTCGGCGGGGGTAGCGAAGGCGACCCGCCCGGTCTGTTCGCCGGTAGCGGGATCAAAGACGGGTCCGAAGCGATCCCCCGCACCCGGTATCGCCTTGCCCCGAATGAAATGGCCGATCTCCTTCATCGCTCCACCTCCGCAGCGCACCCGGAAAGCATCCGATAGGCCGCGACCGGCCGATCGTCCAGCCGTAGCATCGGTGCCTCAACGAACGCGCTTTTTGCCGTGGATCATGGCGGCGACGAGATTCTCCCCGCCGCGCCAAGAGGTGAGGAGAACACCGCCCACGTGGAACACGATGAGGAAGAGAAGAAAGCGAGCCGAAAAGGCGTGCAGGGATTCAACGATGGCCGACCCCCAGAACCAATCCGTCGTAAGGAGCCATCCCGTAACCGAGGTGGTGGCAATCGTCGCTAGCAGGGCGAGGATCATCCAACCGCCCAAAGGGTTGTGGCCGAGATAATGGGGCGCATCGCCGCGCAACCATGCGCGCGCATATCGAGTCGTCTCCTCCACCCCGCGTACGAAATCTTTAAAGCGGCTGTGCGGGGGGCCGATGAATCCCCACAGCACCCGCAAGACCACGATGCCGAGGGCGAGATAGCCGGCCCGATCGTGGAGCGCAGGAGGCCCTTCGTGCGTGAGCCAAGCGGTGAGCGTGCTCGCCACGAGCGCCCAGTGGCCGAGGCGGACGAACGGATCCCATACCTTGACCCGCACGCCTGCGGTCGGCGCGTCGGCACCGTCGCCTGCGGCCCCGATCATCGCGTGAAACTCCGCAGATGCTCGAGGCTCTCGGGATGGAAGTAGGCCTCCACCCGCCGGCCTTGGTCGTCGATGGCGTAGACTTCGTAGCATCCTCCATCGACTTTGATCCGCCGGACCTGCCAGCCCTTGGCCTCGAGCCGTTGCTTGAGCTCGCTTTCCGGACGCCAGTTCTGCTCCGGCCCGGAGTTGCAGGTCATGAGCCCGGTCGCCCCCGGCTCGTGAGCGAAGGCCGCGAGGAGAGCAGCCGCCAATCCGAGTGCTCGCGTGCGCATCCTCCGTCTCCCGTGCGTTCTCGCGCGGGGCGGATGGGAGCACGGCTCTGTCGCAAAACGATCCCTGCCCGCACGCCGCTCGGTCGCGTTTCGTCGCGCTGCGACAGGCTCAGGCCTCAAGAGCGCGGCTTACGATGTCCGCGCAGTCGCGCGAGAGCCCTGGGGTCGCGGCGAGCCGCTCGAGTTCGCTGCGCATGAGTTCGCGACGCGCCGGTTCAAAGCGTCGCCAGCGTCCGAACGCGCTTACAAGCCGTGCCGCCACCTGCGGGTTGATGCGATCGAGAGCGATCACTTGGTCCATGACCAACCGGTAGCCGGCACCGTCGGCGCGGTGGAAGCCGGGCAGGTTGCCCGACGCGAACGTCCCCAAAAGCGCGCGCACCCGGTTGGGATTGGTGAGCGTGAAGGCCGGATGGTCCAGAAGTCGCGCCACCCGCTCGACCGCCTGCTCGTCTTCGATCGTCGCCTGCAGAGCGAACCATTTGTCGACGACGAGCGCTTCCTCGCGGTAGCGAGCGTAGAAATCGGCGAGCACCGCATCGCGCTCGGATGACGGGCTGTCGGCGAGCGCGCGCAAAGCCGCCATGCGGTCGGTCATGTTACCGGCCGTGCGGTACTGCTCGAGCGCACGAGCCTCGCTCTCGCGATCGAAAGCAGCCAAGAGATAGCCGAGCGCGGTATTCTTGAGGGCGCGGCGGCCGACGGTCAGGGCGTCCACACACGCCGGATCCAAGGCGCGGTGCCGCTCGAAGAGCTCGCTCCAAAGCGACTTCAGCGCGCGCCCCATCCCCTCGCGCCAACTCCGCGCAATCGAAAACAGCGGGTCGATGTGGATCTCCCCCATCTGTTGAGCGAGATAGGAGCGGCCGGGGAGCTGTGCGAAGCGGGCGCGAAACGCCGGATCGAGCGATTCGTCCGCAACGGTCGCGCGCCACGCCGCAACGAGAAGCGCGTCCGGCTCTTTTGCCTGCTCCGCGGGAAAGGCCGCCATCGCCGCGAGCATCAAGCGCGAGGCGAGCGTTTGCGCTGCGTCCCAGCGCGCAAACGGATCGGGATCGCGCGCGGAAAGCAGGGCGAGTTCTTCATGCGTAAGCGGCATCTCGAGCCGCACCGGCGCCGAGAAGCCGCGCAACAGCGACGGCGCCGGCTCTTCCTCGAGCCCGACGAAGGTCCAACACGCGCTTGCTGTTGCGAGCTCGAGCACGCGCTCGTGCACACCGGGCTCGTTCTCGCCCTCAAGGCGAACCGGCAGCGGGTGGCCGCTCGTTTTGCCGACGAGGCCCAGCCGGATGGGGATCGGCATCGGCTCTTTGGTCGGCTGGCCGGGTGTGGGCGGCACCTCTTGCGAAAGCTCGAGCGTTAGGCTCCCACGCGCGGGATCCCAGCGCCGTTCGACCCGCACGATCGGCGTTCCCGCCTGACGGTACCAGATGAGAAAGCGCGAGAGGTCCTCGCCCGCCCCGTCCCCAATCGCAGCGACGAAGTCCTCGCAGGTGACCGCTTGGCCATCGTGCCGAGCGATGTAGGTGTCCATGCCCTTGCGCCACCGCTCGGGCCCGACCGTATTATAGAGCATGCGGATCACTTCCGCGCCCTTGTTGTAAACGGTAGCGGTGTAGAAATTGTTGATCTCGGCGTACGAATCGGGCCGGATGGGGTGCGCGAGCGGTCCGGCATCTTCTGCGAACTGGACTTCGCGCAAGTGCACGACGTCTTGAATCCGCTTGACCGCGGCCGAGTGCATATCGGCAGCGAACTGTTGGTCGCGAAAGACCGTGAGGCCCTCTTTCAGCGTGAGCTGGAACCAGTCGCGGCAGGTGATCCGATTGCCCGTCCAATTGTGGAAATATTCATGAGCGATGATCCGCTCGACGTTCTGGAAATCCGCATCGGTTGCCAATTCGGGATTTGCGAGTGCGGCCGACGCGTTGAAAATGTTGAGGCCCTTGTTCTCCATGGCCCCGAAATTGAAATCCGAAACGACGACAATCTGAAACAGATCGAGGTCGTATTCGAGCCCGTAGACCTCTTCGTCCCATTTCATCGCTTTTTTGAGCGATGCCATGGCGTGGTGACATTGATCGATATGAGCACGGTCCGCCCAAATCCGCAGCGCGACGCGCCGACCGGATTTGGTGACGAAGTGATCTTCAAGACAAGCGAGATCACCCGCCACGAGAGCGAAGAGATAAGACGGCTTGGGGAAGGGATCCTCCCACAGCGCGAAATGCCGGCCGCCCGCGAGCTCTCCCTGCATCAGCAGATTGCCGTTGGAGAGCAGCACCGGGAACCGGGCGCGATCCGCCTCGAGCCGCACCCGAAAGCGCGCCATCACGTCGGGGCGGTCCTGGTACCAGGTGATGCGCCGGAAGCCCTCCGCTTCGCATTGCGTGCACAAAATACCGCTCGAGAGATAAAGGCCCATGAGCTTGGTGTTCGCCTCCGGGTGGATGCGCGTGACCACGTCGAGCGCGCACGTCTCGGGAAGGTTCGCGATGCGCATCGTCTCGCCGTCGGTCGAATAGTCGTCCGGGCCGAGCGCGCGGCCGTCGACTCCGAGGTGCAGCAATTCGAGTTCGTCACCGAAAAGAACGAGCTCGCGATCGTCAGGGTTGGCTTTGGGGTTACGC
Source organism: Pseudomonadota bacterium (assembly GCA_030549795.1). Classification (GTDB taxonomy): domain Bacteria; phylum Pseudomonadota; class Alphaproteobacteria; order Geminicoccales; family Geminicoccaceae; genus JANXAZ01. Next base: position 34,888 of record JAUQQO010000007.1, read on the forward strand.
CGCAACCATTGGCGAGCAGTCACAATCGTCTCTTTTGGGTCGAGGGCAAAGGTCAGCTCGATCCGCTCGGTAAGAAACGCTGGCGGACGGTAATCGGCGAGATACACACGGCGCGGGCGCACCTCGACGCTCATCCAGCTCTCCCTTCGGCTTCGCTTCTGCTCACCTAACGCGCACGACGCCCGGCCGCCACCCCCGGCCGCGTAAGAGCGCGCATCGAGGGCGGGGTCGTACTCCGCCTCGCCTTCGATCCACTGCCCCGCTCGGCGCTGCAACCACGCCCAAAACAGTTGTGATCGCATGGGAGGCGAACGCTGGGACGAGACCCTTGCGACCGGTTGCCCGAACCGGATGCTGCGGCCCGAGCCTTGGCACTGCCCAGCGAGCTCGCGAACCCGCGCGCCGAAGCGGGGTGGGCCGAGTGCTCTTTCCCGCCGTTTCCTTGCGCCGTTGGTCGGATCGCCGGCTGTTGCTCGTGAGAAGAGTTGGGAAGTCCCTTCTCGGCCCGCCGCTTGCGGTACTGAGAGAGCACCTCTAGCCTGCGCGCCCGGCAAAAAGGGGAGGGAAGCATGGCGCGAACCGCGTTCGTCGGCTTGGGAGTCATGGGCTTTCCGATGGCTGGCCACCTCGTCCGGCACGGGCACGAGGTGAAGGTCTTCAACCGTACGCCCGCCAAAGCGGAGGCGTGGGTCGCGCAGTACGGCGGCTCCTTTGCCCGCACGCCGCGCGAAGCGGCAGAAGGAGCCGAGATCGTGTTCTGCATGGTGGGCGACGATCCGGACGTGCGCGCCGTCGTCTACGGCGCCGATGGCATCCTCGCCGGCATGGCGCCGGGCGCTATTCTCGTGGACCACACCACGGCCTCTGCCGATCTCGCGCGCGAGCTGTTCGCGGCCTGCAAGGCGCAGGGTAAGCACTTCCTCGATGCGCCGGTCTCAGGGGGCCAAGCCGGCGCAATCAATGGCGTGCTCACCATCATGTGCGGCGGTGAGGAAGAGGCGTTTGCGCGCGCCGAGCCGGTGATGCGCGCCTATGGTCGGCAGATCACCTTGATCGGCGGGCCGGGTGCGGGGCAACTCACGAAGATGGTCAATCAGATCTGCATCGCCGGTCTGGTTCAGGCTCTTGCGGAAGCGATCAACTTCGCCATCAAAGCTGGTCTGGACACGGATAAGGTCTTAGCCACGATTTCTAAGGGTGCTGCTCAGTCCTGGCAGATGGAAAATCGCTGGAAGACCATGGTCGAAGGCAAGTTCGACTTCGGTTTCGCGGTGGATTGGATGCGGAAGGACCTGCGCATCGCGATGGAGGAGGCGCGGCGCAACGGTGCACCGCTTCCGGTCACCGCACTCGTCGATCAATTCTATCGGCTCGTGCAGATGAAGGGCGGTGGCCGCTGGGACACCTCGAGCTTGATCCAGAATCTCCGCGACGGCTGAAGAGGTGCGGCGACGACCCTGGAATCCGGCGCCGCGCGGCGCCACATAGCGAGCGAAACGGGCGGCGCGGTCGATGCCTGCCGCGCCGAACCGTGGTGGGTTGCGAGGTCGTTGACCATGAACGACAGGATCCGTGTGCGCACAGCCAAGTTTCGGATCGGCCAGGTCGTCCGCCATCGTTTGTTCCCGTTCCGCGGCGTGATCTTCGATGTCGATCCGGAGTTCGCCAATACCGAGGAGTGGTACAACGCGATCCCTGAGGAAGTCCGACCGCGCAAGGATCAGCCTTTCTACCATCTGCTCGCCGAGAACGCCGACGCTTATTACGTCGCTTACGTCTCCGAGCAGAATCTCGTCCCGGATCTTTCGGGCGAGCCGGTCGAGCATCCCAAGGTCGCGGAGCTGTTCGGCAAGCTCGAGAACGGACGCTACGAGCCGCGTCGCTTCTACATGAACTGACGCGCGGGCCGGTCGGCGCTCGACCGGCCCCCGATATCGGGATCGCCCATGAAGTTTTTCTTGGACAGCGCCGACCTGGCCGAGATCGCCGAGCTCGCGAGCACCGGCCTCGTCGACGGTGTCACCACGAATCCGTCCCTCGTCGCCCGCACGGGCAAGCCTTTTCTCGCACTCCTGGAAGAGATCTGCCGCCTCGTGCCGGGGCCGGTGAGCGCCGAAGTCACCGCTACCGACCTTCAGGGCATGCTGCGCGAAGCAGCCCGGCTGCTCGAAGTGGCCCCCAATGTGTGCATCAAGCTGCCGCTCACCCGCGAGGGTCTTCAAGCCTGCCGCGCGCTTTCCGATCGTGGGGCAAAGGTCAACATCACGCTCTGCTTCTCCCCAGCTCAAGCGATTTTAGCTGCGAAAGCGGGCGCGAGCTTCGTCTCTCCCTTCGTTGGCCGGCTCGACGACGTCGGCCACGACGGCATGCAACTGATCGCCGACATCCTCACGATCTACCGTAACTATCCGAGCTTCCGCACCGAAGTCCTGGTCGCTTCGGTGCGCCATCCCAGGCACGTGGTCGAGGCGGCGCGTCTGGGCGCGCATGTCGCCACCATGCCGCCTGCGGTGCTCCGCCAGCTCTTGCGCCATCCGTTGACTGACAAAGGCCTCGAGGGATTCCTCGCCGATTGGGCCAAGACCGGACAGCGCATCACATGATCCGCATCCTCACCCTCGCGCTGTTGACGCTTGCGCTCGCGCGCGCGGCCATTGCTCAGTCTTTGGAAAGTCTGTTGCGCGGCGTGTCCCTTCCACCGGCGCGCACAGAAGCGTATGTGCGCGTGGAGGGTGCGATCCAAGAGCAGAAGGGAGCGCGCGCGCTCGTCGTACGGCTGACACCGGTTGGAGAGGCCAGGCTCGTCGCGGACCCGGGGATCCAAGCGATCGCGCTTCCCGGTCCTTCGGGTCCGTGGGCGGCGGTCGAGCGATTGGAGATCGTCGATCGCGAGCAGCGCTACTTTGACGGCCCGGTCGAACTCTCGGTGCCCGTACGCGATGGGGCGAGCGGCGAGGCCGCGGTTGCGGTCGAATACGCCTGGTGCCGCATCGAGCAGATCTGCCTGTTCGGGGGCGCTACGGTCGCAGTCCAGCTCCCGGCGCCGAGCGGCTAAGCGGAACGCCGTCCGGTGCCGCACATAGGCATCATCGGAGCCGGTGCCTGGGGGACGGCGCTTGCCGCGCACGCGGCGCGCATCGGCCATCGCGTGCATCTCGTGGCCCGCGATCGGCGGCTTGCCGCTGAGATCTCTCGATCGCGCGAGAACCCCCGCTATCTGCCGGGTATCCGGCTGCCCGAGGGCATCGCGGCGAGCAACGAGCCAAGCGCGCTGCGCGCGGTCGAGCTTCTCTTGCTGGCGGTGCCCACCCAGGCCCTGCGCAGCGTCGTCGCCGCCCTTCCCGCACCGACGCCGCCGCTTTTGCTGTGCTGCAAGGGGCTGGAGCTCGGCACCGGCTTCCGTCCCAGCGAAGTCGTTCGCGCGCTGCGCCCGAGCACCGAAGTTGGTGTTCTCTCCGGCCCCTCCTTCGCAACCGAGGTGGCGCGCGGCCTGCCGACCGCTGTGAGCGTCGCCTTTTCCGATCTCTCTCGGGCGCAGGCGGTGGCGAGCCTGCTCGCTGGTCCGACTTTCCGCCCCTATCCGACCGACGATCTCCTCGGTGTCGAGCTCGGCGGTGCCATGAAGAACGTGGTCGCGATCGCCGCCGGCATCGTCATGGGCAAGGGACTCGGCGAGAATGCGCGCGCAGCTGTGATCACCCGCGGCCTTGCCGAGCTCGCGCGGCTCGCCGAAGCGTTGGGTGCCCGCCGCACCACGCTTATGGGGCTCTCGGGTCTCGGCGATCTCGTGCTCACCGCCACGAGCCTGACGTCCCGCAACACGTCCCTCGGCTACGCCTTGGGACAGGGTGGCTCGCCGCGCGACCTCTTGAGTGCCGGGCGCGCGCTCGCCGAAGGAGCCTTCACAGCCGAAGCCGCCTGTACGCTCGCTGCCCGCCTCGGTCTCGAGCTCCCGATCACGGATGCCGTGCGCAGAGTGATCGCCGGTACGAGTTCGATCGATGCGGCGATCGAGGCGCTCTTGGCTCGCCCGCTGCCGGAACAGGAATAAAGCGGGGCTCTGGGTCGGCGCGCTTATTCGCTTCGGCGCGCCAGCAATTCCTTGGCCTGTTCGATCCAGCGCTCGCGTTCGACGCGGCCGGGAAAATCGATCGCCGCGTCGATCTCTTTGACCCGCTCCGGACTGAGCGCCGCGAGATCGGCAAGTGTGCGGATTCCGAGCTCGTTCAAGCGCCGCTCGAGCACGGGACCGATGCCCTTGATCAACTTGAGGTCGTCACGCGGTGGCGGCGCGTCGCCCTGAGCTGCGGGGCCGGGTGCGATGGCGGTGGGTAGCGGTTCGGATCGCGGCGCCGGCGGGTGCTCTTCCCGCTCGACGGGCAAGTGCGGCTCGACCGGTTGCGGCAGCTCAGCGAGCTTGGCCACAAGCTCAGCGCGTCTTTGTTTGAGCAGCGCCGCCGCTGAAGAGCCGGCTGGTAACATCGCGAGCTTGGCCTCGAGCGCCCGCAGCTCGGCGCGCATAGCCGGCTCGGCCGATCGTGCCGGTGATGGCGGTGGCTGCGCCGGCGATTCGCTCGCCGCGCGCGCAGATGAACCTGCCCGCAGCGCAGAGAGTTCGCCCTCGAGCCGGGCGATGGTCGCCTGCGCTTCCCTTAGAGCGCGCTCGAGGTCTTCCTGGCTCGCCAAACGATGGCGCGCCGCGGTCGCTTCCTTCTGAGTGCGTTCCAGTTCGGCCTCAAGGCTCTGGAAGCGGAGCTGGAGTGCCAACAGCTGCTGCTTGGTTTCGGCGTGCGCCTGATCGGCATCGCGCGCCTCGGCGCGAGCGCGGGCGAGCTCGGCCGCCACCCGCTCTTCGGTTTCGCTCACTCGCCGATCGCACAGCCGCTGTAGGACGAGCCCGGCGCCGACCACACCGGCGACGAGACCGACCAGGAACCACAGCATGTCCACGCTCCCATCTCCTTAAACCGCGACGTGGCGCGGAGCACGCGCGCCGCGTTGCTCAGCTCGCCACGGCAATCGCCGGCCGCGAAGACCCCAGCCGCGCATCCTCGCGGATCATCTCAGCCGCTTTCTCGGCGATCATGATCACGGGCGCATTGGTGTTCCCGGAGGTGATCGTCGGCATGATCGAGGCGTCGACCACGCGCACACCCGCAAGTCCATGGACCCGCAAGCGCGGATCGACCACCGCCATGGGATCGCTCTCTGGCCCCATCTTGCAGGTGCCAACGGGATGAAAGATGGTGGTCGCGATGTCGCCCGCCGCGCGCACGAGGTCCTCGTCGCGTTGAACGTCCGCACCGGGTCGGTATTCCTCGGGCCGGTAGCGCGCCATCGCGCGGGCGGCCATGATCCGGCGCGTCAGCCGGATGGCTTGGACGGCCACCCGACGGTCTTCTTCAGTCGACAGATAGCGCGGCTGAATCGCCGGCGGGACGGTGGGATCGGGGCTAACAAGGCGAACGAAGCCACGGCTGGTGGGCCGCAGATTGCACACCGAGGCGGTGATCGCCGGGAAGCGATGCAGCGGCTCACCAAAGCGGTCGAGCGAGAGCGGCTGAACGTGGTACTCGAGGTTCGCGGTGGCGTAGGCCGGGTCGGATTTGGCGAAGGCGCCGAGCTGGGAGGGGGCCATGGTCAACGGCCCGCGGCGAAACAGCACATATTCGAGCCCCATCCACAGCTTCCAGAAGAGGCTGTGCGCCCGCTCGTTGAGCGTGGGCACCCCGTAGACTTTGTAGACGGTGCGGATCTGCAGATGATCCTGCAGATTTTCGCCCACCCCCGGCAGTTCGTGGCGGACCTCGATCCCGTACTTGTTCAGGAGTGCACCGGGTCCGATGCCCGAAACCTGCAACAGATGGGGCGAGGCGATGGCACCGGCGGCGAGGATCACTTCGCGACGCGCCCGAACCCGACGTAGAGCCCCCTCCCACCGGTACTCGAGGCCGACCACGCGGCGGCCTTCGAGAAGGAGGCGCAGCGCGAGCGCGCGGGTCCGAAGCTCGAGGTTCCGGCGATGCAGAACAGGTCGCAGGAAAGCCTTGGCAGCACTCACCCGCACGCCACGGCGCTGGTTGACCTGGAAATAGCCGCAACCCTCATTGTCGCCCGTGTTGAAATCGTCGCGCGGCGGTATGCCGACTTCGGCTGCGGCGGCGCGAAAGGCATCCAAGATCTCCCAGGAAAGCCGTTGACGTTCGACGCGCCATTCACCGCCGGCGCCGTGGAACTCGCTCTCACCGTCGACATGGTCTTCGGAGCGTTTGAAATAGGGAAGGACCTCCTCCCACGACCAGCCGGGATTGCCGAGCTGTCGCCAATGATCGTAGTCGGCTGCTTGACCGCGCATGTAGATCATACCGTTGATCGCAGAGCAGCCGCCGATCACCTTCCCGCGCGGATAGTTGATGGCGCGTCCGTTGAGACCGGGCTCCGGCTCCGTTTTAAGACACCAGTCCGCCCGTGGATTACCCTGGGCGAAGAGATATCCGACTGGGATGTGAAACCAGATCCAGTCGTCCTTGCCCCCTGCCTCGAGCAGGAGCACGCGCACCTCCGGATCGGCCGAAAGACGGTTGGCGAGCACGCATCCCGCCGTACCGGCACCAACGATGACGTAGTCGAACAGTTCGCCATTGAGCTCGCGCGAAGCCTCGCTCACCGTCTTCCCCCACCTATCCGCGCCCCTTTAGGTTCTCTTCTCGATTAGGGATTGTGTGTGCCTTCGACAAGCCGGCGCCATGCGCGCGCGAAAATGGCCGGATAGCAAGGATCCGCTTATGTTCGAAACAGAGCATCGATGATCGGATCCGAGATGGAACAGCCTGCATCGCATAGGCCCGGGCCTTCGCAACGCAAAGCAGCTGCACGGTTGATTCGGCTCGTCCTGCCGCATCTGTGGCCAGCGGAGCCGCAGCTGCGGCTGCTTGTAGTTACC